>NZ_JBLGBE010000014.1:0-52507 GCF_047617445.1 Congregibacter sp. | reverse complement strand
CGCGCATGAAGTAGACGACACCGTAGCCGGTCGCCTCTTTCCTGCCGACACTACCGCCGAACGAGATTCCCTTGCCGGTCATTGCACCGGTGAAGGTGTGCGACAGGCGACGATACTGGCCGAACAGGTAGCCGATCTCCCTCGCGCCGACGCCGATGTCTCCTGCGGGCACGTCCTTATCCGGGCCGATGTAGCGGTGCAGTTCGGTCATCAGTGACTGGCAGAAGCGCATTACCTCGCCATCGCTCTTACCTTTCGGATTAAAGTTAGATCCACCCTTGGCACCGCCCATAGGCAGGCCGGTAAGGCTGTTCTTGAAGATCTGTTCGAAGCCGAGGAACTTAAGCACGCTCTCGGTGACGGTTTCGTGGAAACGCATGCCGCCCTTGTAGGGACCGATGGCGTTGCAGAACTGTACGCGCCAAGCACGGTTGGCGCGTACATTGCCTTCATCATCGACCCAGCTCACACGGAATGAAATGACGCGGTCGGGTTCGGTTAGGCGCTCCAGCAGGCATTCGCCTTGGTAGTCTTTATGATTCGCGATGAATGGCAGCACGTCGGAGGCCACCTCTTGGACGGCTTCGTGAAACTCTTCCTGGCCTGGATTGCGCTTGCGCAAGCCAGCCATGAATTGGTCGATGTTGGTGCATGTGTTCTTCATAGGGGTACTCGATTGGTAATCGTTGATTACAGACGCCTTATCGGGACGGGGCAACCCAGGTCGCCTTCGATCCGGTGGATTTCATTGCGCAATTGGCCGCCCTCGTGACAAAACCGCGGCCGCATCAATGGACGCTACTTGTCACAGCCAGTTTCGGCCACGTTGATTGCTGTTGAGGCTTTGCGCCCTGGCTGGCATCGTTTGGATCTCAAACTGGACACCCCTGTCGATACCTTCACCTTCGACAGCTTTTCTAACTAGCGACAACGAATCCGAGCCGCAGCTGGCCCGGCCGCAGAGTCTCTGGATCGCACCTCAATTCACAATAAGCGCCGTAAAATGGGGTGATTAAGTTCTCCCGCGAGCGCAGCCAGCGCACGCGGGAGAACTTACTGAGTTTTCTGAGGCGTTTTTAGCCGCGATGATTGTGCACCCAAGCTATAAAACGCCTTCTCATCTTCTGCCTACGGCTTACGAAACATCAGGGTCCAGCGGTCCGTATTGCCAGTGACGGTCTTGCGACCCACTTCGTAGCGCAATTCGTCATCGGCTCGGTAGTGCAGGTTGGAGTAGTCAACAAGCTCGAAGCCGGCGGCCTGAATCTCCTTGATGGCGTGTACCGGGTCAACGCGCCGTCCGTTCTCGTCGTTATCACCCTGCATGTGTCGGCGCGTATGATCCACCACCGCATAAATGCCTCCTGACTTAAGCGAGTCAAAAACAGATTCGTTCAAGGCCATCCGCTTGTCTTCGTCGAAATTATGATAGTTACGAAACGTTAGCACCATGTCGACATCGTCGATATCGAGGTCAATATTGGCGAATTCGCCGGTCTTCTGAATCTCGCCAAAACCGGGCTTACCCGCCAAGGACTCCAGCACGCGGTCTGCGCCGAAAGCGACATAGAACTCACCGTCCTCGGCCAGTACAGGCGCCAGCAACTTCGTGTACCAGCCACCTCCCGGAAACAGTTCGACCACTTTCATATCATCACGTAAGCCAAAGAACTCAAGAGTCTCGACTGGCTTGCGGTTGCGATCTCTACTCGTCTCGGCCTCTGATCTGACCGGGGCAGCCATTGCTTTTTCCAGCTTGGATTTAACGGCGTCATAATCGGCGGCGACAGCAGGCGATCCTGCGATACCTAGCGCCATAGCGATGACAAAAATATTTCTCTTCATGTGGTGCCTCACGTTTTTGAATTGGTGAAATGGTGATTTCAAGCCTGCAATATAACCGGCTCTGATAAATTGTGTATCTCGGTCGACAGATATTACTTTCATCATGCCGCACCAGTGGTAATCGTGCGAATCCGTTTTTGTTGCGCCCACTTGTGCGGGAGGCATCAAACATTTGATGTTAGTCGCTAACGCGCCGGATTGGCCAGATCAGCCTCGGCAGCAATGTAACCAAAGAAACTCCAACTGGATCCCGACACGATACTTCGCAGCAGTTCGTCTGATCGCGCCCTGTCACCGTTGTAGTAGTAGTTGGCAAGCCCGTAAGCGACGGCCGCATTGCTCGGATCGTCACCGTTCGCATCCATCATTTCCTCCATGGGGAGACCGCCTTTATACAGAAGACAGAGCTGGTGATAGCTCATGTTTTCGGTGATATTCATATCGACGCTAATCTCGTCCAGAGCCTCCGCGGCGTTGGCGTCTTCACCCATACGACGCAAAATCATATAAATCCAATGCCCGCTCGACACGAGGTTGTCATCGTTGCCGCCCAGACGATACCCGCTGCGAAACGCCGCCAACGCCAGAGGCCAGTCCTGCTTGAGATAGTACGCCAGACCCAGGTGGTACCAGACGTTGCCCTGCGTGGTGGTCAGAGGGATGTTCAATGCATTGGGCATACCATCGGGCTCGATAGCCGACGGCAAATCCTGCATCAGCACGACCGCACGCAGAAAATCGCCAATGGCGTCGTCAAACTTGCGGACGGAGAGATAGCGATGCCCGCGGTGTCGATAGAAACGCGGATCACCAGGAAACGTCGAAATACCGTCGCTGAACACCTTGATCGCGCGACGATAATCGCCGGTGTAGGCAATGCGCCTGCCCAGCTAGATATTGGCTTCGGCGTCCCCGGGATCGACGTCGTAAGCGTGCTGGGCTGCGCGGAGATTCTCCAGCGTTTGCTCGCTCGGCCCTGCGGCGTAGAACGGCCACCCATCGAGCGAGACCGCCTGAGCCCTCTCGGGCAAGGCCGAAGTTTGCGCTGCTAGCGCCTGTGCAGTTCCCAGAGGCACTACCAGTAGCAGCAGCCCACACAACAGTATCCGGGAACAACTCGACTTGTTTTGCATGCCTTTCCTCTCATCTCTCATTGGCCGTCCGGGCAACACCCTCGAAGCTTGGCGAACGCCTCGGTACGCTGCGCACCTCTGCCTGGCGCCGCGCGTGGTCGCGTGCGGGGCTCCCGGAGGATCCGATGGTCATGAAGGGGGTACACAACCTGCGCCACACCTGTGGCCGCAGACTGCGCGCCGCCGGCGTACCGCTGGAAACCAGGAAACTACTGCTGGGCCACGCAAGTGGCGATATCACCACCCACTACTACGCAGCAGAGCCAGGAGAACTGCTGTCGGCTGCTCAGAGGATTACGGATCGGGGTACTGCACAGACGCCTGCTTTGGCCATTATTCAGGGTCAAAAACAGGCTGTCGGAAAAACGTCGGAAATAAAAAAAGGGTTACGAGCGTGAAACTCTGTAACCCTTTGATTTATATGGTGCGCCCGGCAGGATTCGAACCTGCGACCCCCTGGTTCGTAGCCAGGTACTCTATCCAGCTGAGCTACGGGCGCGTAGCGGGCGGGACTATAGATATCTAGACGTTTTCTGTCAAGGCTGAACACCGCCATCAATGCTTCCGCCCTGCCCATCGGCAGAGAAGAACAAACGGAAAGGTATTTTCTGATCACTTCTAAATTTCACGAGCAGGCCATAGTGGTCGTTATCGTAGTCATCGACCCATTCGGTTTCTAACTCGGGCAACAAGTCCGGCATTTCGGTCTCTTCCGGAGCCTGGCCAACCACCCTCACCTCTTCCATGTCATAGTCGGAAGCCATCACGACTTTAGGCACCTTCATCATCACAGTCTGAAAGCCGGTGGACGGATCCTGTTTGACATCCATGACCTGTGCGCCGGACTTACCGTCTCGCTGCCCTTTGACCAGCTCTAACCAGTCGCTCTCCATACCCAAAGACTGGGCGAACCCCATCAATGGAGACAGGGCTAGCAGTGCGACAACGCTTCGAAAAATCATGACAGTTACTCGTTTAGTCTATGGTCTAAGGGTAGCGGGTATTTTGGGTCGCGTCAGCCTGCAGTCCAACTGAGCCAAAACCTGGCAAGACCTGCTGCGCTGACCATCAACAGTGCAATGCCCAGATACCTAAAAAATAATTGCGTATCCGCCCGCAGGCTATAGGCATGAAACCTCAGGCCCAGCACATGCCCAATGGCCGCACAGGGAAGCAGCCACAGATGCTCGCTCCACTGCAGGTCTACGTCTGTAAGGACAAACGCCAGAAGCTTAAGACCCACCAGAACTATCCACAGCACGAATAAAGTATCGCGCAGCTGCTCCTTTGAGACTCGGCTTGCCGCCACCGGCACCACCAGAGGAGCCGCGATCAAGGACACACCGCTCACATACCCCCCAAGCATGAGGAAGAAAGCATCCACGCGCTTGCTGTTACTTTTAAACGGCCGACCCACTATGTAACTAATTGCATATAGAGTGACCGTGCAAAAGATGAATCCGGTTACCAGCGAACCAGGCAGCGTAATCACTCCAGCCACACCAATGAGCTTGGGCACGATCATTAGGGGCAGCGCGTAGCGCAGAAATTCCCAGTTGATCGTGCTAACCGCCTTCCCTTGCTTGGCATCCGTCCGATGGGCCTGCCATACCGTTAAGCCCGAGAAAAACAGCAGGTGCACCGAAATAATCGGTAAAAAAAGCAGCGGTTCATCGCGAATCAGCAGCAAAAAAGGCAGCGTAAGTACCGCACCACCAAAGCCTAAGCCGGAGCGCACAAAGCCCCCCCAGACAAACAGTAAGGCGATGACCCCGTATTCCCAGGGCAGTAAGTCACTCACCGACAACGGCCTCATTGTCGCTAAGTAGCAAGCATCTCCAGTCAGCCACAAAATAGGTGGGCACGGGCACGATTAATTCACCTTGTTCAAATGATTTGCACAGCGACCCAAGCGAGCGCGCTGAAACATGACTAGCTTTTAACGGCGACCAAACTCACTCATAGCTCGGCTGCCAAGCGACAGGCCTGATCGATGGCGCGTTTTGCATCAATCTCCACGGCCAAATCGGCGCCACCGATCAAATGAACGCCCTTTCGCGCACTCACCAACGCATCGAATAGGCTACGCTCCGACTCCTGCCCTGCACAGACCACAATAGCATCCACCGGCAAAAGCTGCGGCTCGTCGTCAATAGAGATATGCAGCCCACGATCATCAATGCCGTCGTAGCGTACGCCCTTGAGCATATGCACGCCCCGGCGCTTTAAGGCCAGCTTATGCGTCCAGCCAGTGGTCGGACCCAAGCCGCGACCCGGGGAGGTCGGCTTGCGCTGCAAAAGAAAGATCTCCCGATCCGCAATTTCCACCACGGGCTCCACGCCGGCAACACCACCGCGAGGATGATTCTCGAAGTCGATCCCCCACTCCCGGGCAAAAACATCGCGGTCCAGCGCGGCAGAAACGCCCGCGTGAGACGCAAGCTCCGCAACATCAAAGCCTATGCCACCCGCCCCGATGATCGCTACCGATTTACCTAAAGACCGCGTGCCGCGGATAGCCTCGTCATAGCTCATCACCATCGGATGATCGATACCCGGAACTTCGGGATCGCGAGGGACCAGGCCTGTGGCAATCACCACCTCATCCCAATCATCAGCGCTCAGCTCATTGGGGTTCACCCGATGTTCCATGTGTACTGTCACGCCGGTGAGTTCCAGCTGGCGTTTGAAGTAACGAATGGTCTCGGCGAATTCCTCTTTGCCGGGTATACGCATGGCCAGATTAAAGTGTCCACCTAACTCATTGCTTGCCTCAAACAGTGTCACCTTGTGACCTCGCAACGCGGCAGTAGTCGCAAACGCCAAACCCGCCGGACCCGCACCGACCACGGCAATACGCTTGGGCGCAGTCGTCGGACGGTAATCCAGTTCAGTTTCGTGACAAGCCCTGGGATTCACTAAACAGGACACCGTCTTCCCACGAAAAGCGTGATCAAGGCAGGCCTGGTTGCAGGCAATGCAGGTATTGATCTCGTCCACACGACCCTCAAAAGCCTTATTGGCAAACTGCGAGTCGGCCAACATCGGGCGCCCCATAGAGGTGATATCGGCAAACCCGTCGGCAAGTACCTGCTCGGCCACTTCGGGCATGTTGATACGGTTGCTCGTGATCATCGGTATGGAGAGTTCTTTGCGCAGACGCCCGGTAACGCTAGCAAATGCGGCACGAGGCACCCGAGTACTGATGGTAGGTACCTGCGCCTGGTGCCACACAAAGTGCGTACTCATGATGGATGCGCCGACGGCCTCGATAGCTTTGCCGAGGGTCACCACCTCGTCCCAGCTGCTGCCATCTGCCATAAGCTCCATAGCTGCAATACGATAGATAACGATAAAATTGGGACCAAGAGCCTCCCGGGTACGCCGCACAATCTCCACAGGCAGACGCATTCGGTTTTCATAATCGCCGCCCCACTCGTCCTGTCGGTGATTGGTCTTGTCCAGTAGGAAGGTGCTCAACAAGTAACCCGCAGAACCAATGATCTCGACGCCGTCGTAGCCCGCGTTCTTTGCACGCTGAGCGCAGAGCACAAAGTCCTGAATGGTTGCCTCGATATCATCAACCGTCATCGCCCGAGGCTCGCGGCGACTAATAGGTGATGTGATGGGCGACGGTGCTACGGGATCAGCGCTGTGAGCCAGATTGCCGGCGTGCAGTATTTGCAGGCAAATTTTGCAATCCGGCGCAGCTTCGTGCACCGCATCGGTAACAAGTCGATGCATGGGCACATGCGCATCACTGTTAAAGGCTCCGTACTCGCCGGGCGCGAGCGCCGCTGAGTCGTTAGGCGCATTCCCACCTGTAATAATCATGCCAACGCCACCGGATGCACGCTCCGCGTAGTAAGCGGCCATCCGCTCAAAGCCTGCGGGGCCCATCTCCTCCAGGCCAGTATGCATAGACCCCATCAAGATGCGGTTCTTAAGTTGGGTAAAACCAAGATCCAGCGGCTCAAAGAGATGGGGAAATTGTGGATGCATGGTGTCACTCATCTCAGGCGCCAATGACGTCGAGATAGCCTCGGTTGATTGCTGTTTCCAAGGCGTTAACCGCCGCTCGTAGTTCTTCGTAGGCCTCACGCCGACGCGCCAGCATGGCTATCTGCTCATGGGATGGCGTGTCGGGCGATATTTTTGCGATCTCAATTAACTCCTGAAGATAGAAAAGTCGTGCTCGAGCCGCCATGGTGATCACCGGTCGTATGGAATCGACGCTCAGCTCTGGTATGGATGGATTCATGATTTCACGATTGACATCACGCCGGATTTTTTCCAACTCTAATAAGAGTCTGCTGCTGTCTTTTTCTGTCATGAGTGCACCCTTCTGTACGCGCTTACGAATATTTTTGATGGCGCAAACAATCACAGGAAATCCGTGTGTGGTCAAGGCTTCAGGAACGCCACCGTGCACGCCCAAAGCCTGTCCTGCTCAGAGTGCGTCAAGGGCTAGCTTCGTTCGCGCTGAGCGGGTACTTTCTGCGTCCAAGATATGCGTCACACTGGCCAACATTAACGACCTTGGCAGCATCACAATTCCAAACTCATCACAGAGGTCATCGGGCAATGAGCTTCGAGAAGGCAACCGCGATAGACAGCACGCAACAACCCTATACCGCAGAGATCGCCGAAGGCTGGGATATTGTGGGCAACGCCAATGGCGGCTACCTACTCGCTCTAGGCGCACGAGCTATGGCACGCGCAGCAGGCCGACCACACCCCATCACCGTCACAGCTCATTACCTGGCCCCCGGCAAACCTGGCCCGGTCACCATCGACCCGCAAGTCATCAAAGCAGGCAAACGCCTCACCACCGTTCGAGCGACCTTACAAAGCCCCGATAAACCCCTCATCGAACTACTGGGCAGCTTTGCCGATCTAGAGAGCTTTACCGGACCTGCTCGCGTGGACGCTAGCCCACCGGATCTCCCTCCCCCGGACCAATGCGTACGCTCGGTACCGAATCCTGAGCGGGGCTTCCCACCGGCTATGATGGGTCGCGTGGATTTACGGCTGCATCCGGACGACGCGGAATTTCTCCGTGGCAAACCCTCGGGCGATCCTTTGATTCGCGGCTGGCTGCGTTTTCCCGACAATCAGCCCATGGACCCCTTTGGCCTGCTCTTGGCAACGGACGGCTTTCCCCCTACGATATTCAATGCCAATCTTCCGGTGGCATGGACCCCGACGGTAGAGCTCACGGCGCACATCCGAGCAATACCTGAACCTGGCTGGCTGCGCTGTCGTTTCAGCACGCGCTTCATTAGCGGCGGGATGATGGAAGAAGACGGGGAAGTCTGGGACAGCAGCGGCCGCCTTGTTGCCCAGTCACGACAGCTGGCTTTGACGCCCAGATCCTAGACGAGCAATCGGATGCTTGAAGCAAGAATCGGGTGGCGGTCGAAACGCAGTAAAGAAACACTGTAAGCCCCGGTAAAAAAGAGTTTGTGTATGCGTCACCACAGTGCGTCTGCGGATGCGACAATTCGCCCTATGTCTGATTCCTCATACAGCCCTTCTGATCACTATCAGCTCGTTGCCAACGCGATCCACTACCTTCGCGAGCACCAGCGCGAGCAGCCGGGTCTGGAAGCGCTGGCTCAAGCGCTGGATACCAGCCAATCGCATCTCCAACGAACGTTCAGTAGTTGGGCCGGCGTATCACCCAAGCGCTTTTTGCAGATCATTACGCGGCAGTACGCGGTAGAAGCACTGCGAGAGCAGACCTCGGTGCTGGATGCCAGCCTCGACGCCGGGCTTTCAGGCCCCAGTCGTCTCCACGACCTGACGTTAAGCTGCGATGCCATGACTCCCGGCGAGATTGCCAGCTACGGCAAGGGACTGTGTTTGGACTATGGATGGGGAGATACTCCATTTGGCCCGGCCTTTATCGCCTGGAGCTCTAGAGGCGTCTGTCAGCTGAGCATTCATAACAGTCGAGTGGAGACAGTAAGCCAGAGCTTCAACGAAGAGTGGCGTGGTGCCACACGGCAGGAAAACAATGCTGCTGCAGCGGATCTGCTGGAACGCGTTTTTGCACAGCCTCTGGAGCGCGGAAAACTGCACTTACTGCTTAGAGGCACCAACTTTCAAGTCAAAGTCTGGGAAGCCTTGATGCAGGTCACGCCGGGACAACTCGTGAGCTATCAGCAACTCGGTGCAATCGCCGGGACGGGGCAGGCTCATCGCGCGGTAGGTTCAGCGATGGCTCGCAATCGCATTGCCTATCTCATTCCCTGTCATCGGGTCATTCGACAAGGCGGAGATTGGGGTAACTATCGCTGGGGTCTGGAACGAAAAATGGCCTTACATCTTTGGGAACAGAACGAATGAGTGCAGCGCAACTCGCACAGCTCGTCACTCTGGCGGCGATCTGGGGTGCGTCGTTTATGTTCATGCGCATCGCCGTACCGCAGCTTGGTCCGGTGTGGCTGCTCGAAATGCGCTTGGTCGCCGCGTCTCTAATCCTGCTTGTCATTAGCAGTGCTCTGCGCCGCCCTCTTCACATTCGCAAGCACTGGCGGCACTATTTGATTCTGGGCGTATTCAACACGGCGCTACCCTTTTGGGCTTTTGCCTACGCCGCACAAACACTCCCCGCCTCGATGTTGGCGATACTCAACTCGACGGCGCCACTTTGGGGCTTACTGATCGGTTTTGTCTGGCGAGGTAAACCCATCACGCGCCGCGCTATCCTCGGATTGCTGCTAGGGATGTCCGGCGTAGCGAGCCTGGTCGGTCTCGGAGGGCTCGCGGTGCAACCCGAAGCCCTGTTTGCCGTCGTACTCACCGCATCGGCCGCTGTTTGTTACGGTATCGCCAGCAGCTATGCAGAATACGCCGAAAAGGTAGAAACCTACGCCAATGCCCACGGCAGTCTGTGGGCTGCCACGCTGCTGCTTTTACCCTTCGTACCCTTTGCGCCTATGCCCACGGTATGGCCCCCGGGCGCAGTAGCCGCAGCCCTGATTCTCGGCGTGCTATGCACCGGCGTTGCTTATCTTCTGTACTTCCATCTCATTGCCACCGCAGGAGCACCCTCGGCGCTGACCGTCGGGTACTTAATCCCCTTGTGGGGTGTACTCTGGGGCTGGTTGTTTTTGGACGAAGCGGTAGGGCTGCACACGCTTCTGGGTGCGGGGCTGGTACTGAGTGGAACAATGCTGGTGACCAACTTCAGGCCATCACGGGTGCTTCGCGCGCTCGTAAAACCGTCCACGGATTAATCAACCGAGGCTCGCTATGATTGCCATTTGCGAATCAGCAAAAGCAAGCCATAAGACAGCGGAGAGACCAAAAGCACCAACGCTACAAGCAAAGCGGGGAGTAAAAGCAGCGCCCAGAGTCCATCCAGCGAACTGAGGTCCACATCAATGTCAAAGCCACCACTGACACTACCGGCAAACAACAGCGCAACAAATATCACCACGCCCAGGGCCACACCGGTCAGGAGGCCCATCACTAGCTGAGTTCTAAGAAAAGACAAAAACGTCATGTCAGCCTGGGCCCCGGTAACTCAGTCGTTGAAAAAACCTCTACAACTCCGCCAGGATCCGCCCCGTCAGATCATTGATTCGCGCAAGACCCTCCCGGAGATGATCGTCTGGCAGGGCCGAACTAAATCGAAAGTGCTGCTCTACCCCAAATCGAGAGCCGGGAATCACCAACACCCCTTCCTCCGCCAGGAGTCGCGCGGCAAATTCATCACAGCTCAGCGGAAGCTCAAACTTTACAAAGGACATCGCCGATGCCTCCGGAGGCACGACGGAGTAAACACCCCCATGCACCTTGAGTCCTTCGCGCAAGGTTTCGAAACCGCGGCGAATAAGCCCTCTCGCCCGCGCAGTGATAGCGTCCCGGGCAGCCGGTGCCAGTGCGGCACAGGCCAACTGCATAGACATCATGCTTGCGGTAATCGATGCATATTCGTGACGACGCCACAGAGCAGGAATCAGCGACTCCGGTGCAAGCAGCCAACCCAGTCGTAGCCCCGGCAAGCCATACGCCTTGCTCATAGAGTTGATGGCAATCACCCGACCATAATCACCCCAGAACGACGGCGTGGGTTCATCGGAGTGTCGTTCGGTTCCGCAGTAGACCTCATCAGTCACGATCCACGCGCCGACAGATTTTGCTGCATTAATGATCAAGTCCCGGTCCGCCGCGCTCAGTATTCGTCCTGTGGGATTGTTGGGGTTAACGATATGAATGATGCGGGTGTCGTTATCCACAGCTGCCGCCAACGCTTGTGCATCGATGGCCCAGCCTCGGGCTTCGAGCATGTTCACCGTACGAACCTCAAAGCCCAAGTTATGCGCATTCCCCGCAAGCTGCTCGTAGGTAGGACTAAAGCGAACGAGGTTGTCACCAGGCTCAAGCAAGGTCGCTGCCACGAGCGTGTTGGCCTCTGTGGCCCCAACGGTGACCAACACGTTTTCGGCGTGAGCGTTTGCATACAGTGCCGCAATGCGCTCACGGAGCGCTTGGTCGCCATTGACCTGCGGATAGTCCACCAGCGTGGCGAGCAGTGCCTCAGTGTCGATGCCAGCCAGCTCAATGAGCTCGGCGTAGCTCATGGGATGCACACCACTTTCGGAGAAGTTGAAGTGAACCCCGTGCTCAGTCTCGGACAGATACTGCTCAACCGCGAAGGCTTGAAAATCCGTCATGCTTTTTGTCCTTACAGTGCCGACTCGACGGCTTGACCGTCTTGCTTGTAGACCACACCGTTTTTCATCACAAAGTCCACGCGAGAGAGCAGGTTGATGTGTCGCAGCACATCGCCCTTAACAGCGATGATGTCGGCGTATTTGCCAGCAGACACGGTACCCCACTTGTCGGATACGCCCATCATTACGGCACCCCAGTAGGTTGCGGCGCGAATGGTACTCATAGGGTCCACATTCATGACGTTGACCCATACGTCCATCTCATTCCAGGTGCTTTGGCAATGAAACTTCATGGGTATACCGCTATCGGTGCCCACGAGCATCACAACACCGGCATCGCGTAACTGCTGGAACTTGCGCTTGAGCGTGGGCTTTCGCAGCGGCGTGAGCTGCGTGTAGGCCAGCTGACCAGGCTCCTGAATAGACGCCTTGATGTCAGCAATGGTCGAAGGCTCAAGACCCCGGTGCCAGCATTCGTTATCCAATTTCTCGGGATTGGCTACCGTAAGATCGTAGTTCCACAAACCTTCGACCGTGGGCGTCCAAAACATCGGGCCGCCGGCAATACGTCCCGTCGCGGTACGCTCGCGAAGCAGCTCAATAACATCTGCCGGGTACTCTGGCGCCGTCGTCAGACCGGTGTGCTCAAAGTTATCCACACCAATCTCAATACCCCGGCGAACTTCGTCTGGCCGATGCGAATGCGCCACGACTTTCAGGCCGTGCTTGTGGGCTTCATCAACCACCGCTTGAGACTCCTCAAGAGTCATTTTGTCTTGGTCAATCAACTTAATAATGTCTACACCCGCATCAGCGAGTTTCTTGACCTTGCGTCGTCCGTCCGCAGGGCTATCAACCCCCCAGCGATAAAAGTCGGTGCCCGGATAAGGCTCGTGCTGAATAAACGGTCCCGATACAAACAGTCTGGGGCCCGGTATCTCCCCGGACTCTATGCGACTCTTGACCGAAATAGACGCTTCCAGCGGCGCCCCCAGATCCCGGGCGGTAGTTATTCCCGCAAGCAATAGTTGCACCGCGCTTGCAGGCATAATCTCGCTGGCAAAACGGTCCACATAAGTAGGATGCCAATGACTATAGTCAGCGTGACCGGTGAGCATTAGGTGCGCATGGTTTTCCCAAAGCCCTGGCAGTACATCCATGCCCTCGGTGGAGACCACCTCGTATCCCTCAGGTACGGGCAACGTCGACACAGTGCCAACCTGTTGAATCACGCCGTCTTCTACCAATATCACGCTGTTGGCGATCGGTTGGTGTCCATAACCGTCTATCAAGCGCCCGCCCACTAAAGCGGTGCCCGCTGTCGCGGATACCGATAGGAGCGCGCCGCTTAGCAGTGCAGCGGTGGCAACGACCGCATAAGCAGTCGTTTTGAGTGTTCCTGTTTGTAGTCTCGTCATCTATCGCACCCCTGTCTTTTTAGTTTGTGCGCCGTATAGAAACGCAGCGCTCTCGCAGCAGCAAGCACCGAACCTATGCACAAACCTTCGTTGACCTTCAGGAGAAGTACAGCCATTGTTCAGAGCATTACAGCAATAACTATTGGGAGAATCCCCTTATGCGCCAACCACTGAACACGGTGCAACACACCAGCCAAGGGCTCAGCACTTTGGGATCTCGAATATTGATTGTAGCGCGAAAGCGCCCGCATACTCGACTCGCTACAGCAATGCTATGCGCGCTCGTAGGTAGCACGCCGCTTGTGCATGCCCAGGAGGATCAGGAGCAGCAGGTACTCAAGGCAGTCACTTCACTATTTGATGGTATGCGCGCCAAGGATGCCGACACACTGCGCTCGGCATTCCTGCCGGAAGGACGACTGGGCACAGACGGCACGGAGGCATGGATCACGCAGGTATCCAACTCAGACGCCTATCTGGACGAGGTCACCTTTGATGAAACAGTACTTGTCGACGATGGCATGGCTATGGCCTGGACGCCCTACAACTTATTTGTGAATGGCGAGTTCCATCACTGCGGTGTGGATATTTTTAGCCTGCGTAAAGCTGAGGGCCAGTGGAAGATTCTTCAGTTAGACGATACGCGCCGCACCGAGGGTTGTGACCCCGAGCGGCGAGGTCGTTGAAATAGTTAATCAATCGGCGAAGCGGTAAAAAGCGTTCATCGCGCGATACAACATGTGGACATCAACTTTGGAGCTCACAGCATAGGTTGAGTGGATGGACAGGACCGGTACACCGTAGTCGATGACCTCCATGTTACGCCGGGATAGTGAATTGCCAATCGTCCCGCCGGAGGCGCGACCCTTATAGGTCGCTGTCTGCCAGGTCACGCTAGCGTCGTCAAGATAAGCACGATTCCATGCCATGAACTCAGAGTTTGCGTTGAATCCCCCGCCGTAGAGCTTGAGATTCACGCCATAACCTAAGCGCGGTGCGTTACCCGCCTCCCATACACCGGGATGACTAGGGTGTACTCCGGGATTCACATCAGAAGAAACGACTTTGGTATTGCGCAGTGCCCGCCGCACATCAATATCGGTATAAGCGTCGCCTCGCTCTCGATATATAAGCTCCGCGAGTAGATCAACAAAGTAGTCAGAGTTCGACCCGGTGTTATTGACGTTCCCCACCTCTTCATTGTCCACAAGGAATGCAACCGCTGTTCTGTTTGGCTGAGTCTGTTCAAGAATGGCGCGCAGTGCCGTGTATGAAGAAAGCTTGTCGTCCTGTCCGTAGATGGCCATCATGCCGCGATCAAAGCCCACATCCCGGGGAGCCATTGCAGGTACGATCGCCAACTCGGCGGACACCAGGTCGTCTTCGTCAATATCGTACTCGGCTTTCAGATAGCCAAGGACCGAGTCCTTTAGCGACGAGTCCGAGGGAGTGATGGAGGCAATAATCGGATCCAACTCCTCGCCCATAATGACGTCACGATTGGTTCGTTCACGATAATCCTGATCAACATGCGGCGAAAGATCCGGGATGATGAAAACAGGATCGTCTTCGCTCAGGCCCACAGAGATCGTTACCCGGTCACCATTTTTCTTATCGACATGCCCCACCAATGCCAGCGGAAGATTCACCCACTGATAGTTCTTGATGCCCCCGTGACGATAGGTTTGAAACAGTGCAAAGCCCTCTGACTCATAGAGCGGACGCCCCTTAAGCTCCAGCCTGGGAGAGTCAACGTGTGCGCCTACCACACGAAAGCCGTCGGTCATGGGCTCAGAACCCACGACAAAGAGCGTCAGTGTTCGCCCTCTATTCACGTCATAGTAGCGATCACCAGGGCGAAACTTACCGCTCTCCGGCATTGCTTTAAAGCCCGCTTTCTCGGCAATTCGCACCGCCTCAGTGACAAAACTCAGCTCTGTCTTCGCGCGACGCATAAAGTCTTTGTAGTCTTCGGCAAACGCGAACACTTCACTACGTTCGTCTTCAGAAATCGTTTGCCAGGCTGATTGGGGGCCCTGCGCATCATCAGCGCTAGTGTTAAGGCTCGCGAGCATTAGCGACGCCAAAAGCACCGATGAAAAGGCAGCGCGTTTTGTGAGCATCGTGGGGGTCTTCAAAGGCATTCAAGCGTTCTCCGCGTTGTCGTTGTGATTGTCGCTGTGATTATCGTTGTGATTATCGTTGTCGAAATTGGGCATACCCAAGTACCGCGAGAAAAATCAGTCAGTCACGCCTTCAATCGACAGGAACGTCCCATCCTCGGCTCTCACGATGGTGTGTGCCTCAAGCACGGCGCCGGCCTTGATACCGCCGAGAATATGCGGGAACAACTCGTCGGTAGCGCCTTCAAAGTTTGGCGGTATGTCGCCCACAGGGGCGGTCCCTTCGAACACCGTCCTTACCCCGGTCGAGGCAAGACTCTCTACTGTCATACGCAAGCAGTACCAATCTCCCTTTACTTGGGGATAAAAGTGGTTCGCCACGTTCATCAGTTTTGCCGGGTTAGAGGTACCGTGGGTAAAACCGTCTACCTCATAGGTAGGCGGAAAGTAGGTCGTATCATCTGCAAGCACCTGTTCCCAAAGCGTCGCCTGCACCATATGAAAGACATAAGGGAAGCCCGTGGGGTTGAGTGGATCGTCGGCCTGAGCGTTAGAAAGCGTAAACGTGGCAATCAGTAAAATGAAAAATCGCCGCATGAAAAGTCCTTAAATGCTGAGTAATTAGATTGAGTTACCCTTAGTTTACGAAAAAGGAGTCCCTCGTGTTAGTAAACAGATCAAATCGCCTCACGCGCCTTTCGACGACTGGCATCACAACGGGAATTGTCGTCGCCTTAAGTTGCCTTGCAGCGGGGACCCTCCTTCCCAGCGATAGCATCGCCGAGACTCAGGTCGCGGCAATGCGGGGCTCGATCCTTATACACAACGCCAAAATCGTTGATGGTTCTGGAGAGCCCGCATCGCGAGGTGCGATCCGAATAATGGATGATGTGATTGTTAACGTCGGCGAACTGTCACCCCAACCAGGCGAGCGTGTTATCGATGCCAACGGTCTCGTCTTAGCCCCGGGCTTTATCGACACGCACAGTCACCACGACGATGACGGCGCCCTAAGCGAGAACCCAGACGCACTCCCCTTGCTCACTCAGGGCATCACCACCAGCGTGTTTGGCCAAGATGGCGGCCACAACTATCCGCTGAGTGAGTTTCTCACTGACTTCGATCAAAGCCCCGCCAGCGTCAATGTCGCTTCTTATGTGGGTCACAACACGCTGCGCGAGCGCGTCATGGGCGATGACGCCCAGCGGATAGCCACAGACGACGAGGTCGATGCTATGCGCGCAATGCTCCTGGAGGAGCTCGCCGCGGGTGCTCTGGGTCTATCCACCGGGCTGGAGTATGAGCCCGGTATCTACTCACAGACCGACGAGGTCCTGGTTCTTGCCAAAGCCACGGCGACTCAAGGGGGCCGATACATCTCCCACGTGAGATCTGAAGATCGCTTCCTGTGGGATGCCATGGACGAAATTATCGAGATCGGCAGGCAAACGGGTATGCCGGTGCAGATTTCTCATATCAAGCTTGCTGCCAAAAACCTCTGGGGGCAGGCGCCGACACTACTGGAGAAGTTGGAGGCGGCGCGCGCAGAAGGCATCGACATAACCGCCGACGTTTACCCCTATGAATATTGGCAATCAACCATGTGGGTACTGCTACCCGACAGAAATGCAGACGATCTGGAAGAAATCGCATTTGTACTGGAGCAGCTCACGCCTGCGTCGGGAGTTATCTTTACGCGCTTCGAACCCAACCCAAGCTATGTGAACCAATCCGTAGCCGAGATCGCTGCGCTTAGGGGTAGTTCAGAGGTGCAGACGTTTTCTGACCTTTTAAAAGAAGCTGATGTCTGGTCAACAGCTCACGACGGCGCTTCCGCTGAATCGATTATGGGAAAATCCATGACCGAGTCGGACATCAAAACCTTTATTGCCTGGGAGCACACCAACATCTGTTCCGACGGCGGCTTTGACGGACACCCCCGGGGACACGGTACATTTCCTCGAGTGCTCGCACACTATGTTCGCGATAAGAAAATACTCTCGCTAGAGGCGGCGGTAGCGGCAATGACATCGCGTGCGGCTGATCATATAGGCCTCACGGACAGAGGCCGTATTGCGCCGGGCATGAAGGCCGATTTAGTGCTCTTTGATCCCGAAACCATTCAAGACCATGCGGGTATCCGGGACGGACAAGTTCTATCGACGGGTGTTCACAATGTGTGGGTCAATGGGCAACTCGTGCTGGACGATGGAGTGGCCACGGGGACACATTCTGGAAGAGTGCTCCGGCCGGCATCCCAGGTCATCCCAAAGCGGTAAGCTCGCGCCTCAGACGCCCGGCCCAACGCTTTGGATAAACCTCGGTCAGCGACACCGACTCACAACCCTGAAAAGGCAGAAAGCGTCTAAGGGCCTCGACGAACGCCTGCACAAGCAGGCCCTCATCATGATGATTCAGCTCCCAATGCAGCGCTTTGATCTCCAGGTGTTGGATTTTTCGATGCGCCTTGCAGTCCATGCGCCCAACAAACTCATCGCGAAAAAGCAGCGGCAACGAAAAGTAACCGTGCTGACGTTTAGCCTCGGGCACGTAGCACTCCAGCTGGTAGTCAAAATCAAATAGCGCTTTGAGTCGGTCTCGCTGAATCAGGCTGTTATCGAACGGCGACAGTATGTGCATCCAATTGCTAACCCGGGGCAAGGATCGATCGAGAGCGCCGGCCTCGATAATCAATACGTCGCCATTGGGCGTCTGAACCTGTTCTAGCGTCTGCTGTGCGAGTCCTCTATCAACGAGGGTCTTTACGGCGGCGCGCAATGGCGCACTCTTGCGTAAGTAGGTGACACCCGGTCGCGACACACAGCCGTGACTGCGCAGTTGCTGATCGAGCAGGTACTGTGCAAACTCTTCGATGCTGGGGGTTCGGGTATCGACATGACTCGGAAGCACGCGCTCAGCGAGGTCATAGGCCTTTTGAAACCCTTCACGATCACTGACCATCAAGTCGCCCTGCATATATAGCTGCTCTAGTGCCTTTTTTGCCGGCTTCCAATCCCACCAACCTTCTCGCTTGGGCTGATTGCTTTTGATGTCCCGGGAGCGCAGTGGGCCATCGCGGCGAATACGATCCAACAAATCCCGCATAAGTGGTTTATCCGGGGACTTGTACCAATGGATCTGACCGTTTTTGATCGCCTGCTTATAGGGCAAAGAAAAACGGAACTCGGCCATGGGAAGAAAGGCTGCCGCATGACTCCAGTACTCAAAAATATCGCGATTGAGTAAAAGCTTGTTCATCATTGCCGGCTTAAAGCCAGGCACTCTGACATGAAGTACATGATGGTGAGCTCGCTCCACCACCGAAATAGAGTCAATCTGCACGTAACCAATGTGGCTGATAGCCTCGGCGGCTCCTGCAAGCCCCGTCCCAAAGGACTGGTTCTGGAGCAAACCCTGGGCCGACAATGCAAGGCGCCGTAAACGTAGTGTATCCGCAGGTTTTTTAAAAATTTGCATAGATCGGCCCCAAGTGCCATCACAACATCATAAGTGCCTGGGAGGCGGAACGCACAGCAGCAATATACGCCATTGACGTACGTACGCCATTGACTTACTACCGGCCTCGTGATTTTTATTGGAACAACAATCTTTACGCAACAGATATCAAATCTTCTAAGTGATGATGCCTATGCTGAGTTTCAGCAATACTTAGCGGACAACCCCACCTCCGGCGATGTCATTCAAGGCACAGGTGGTCTTCGTAAAATTCGCTGGTCGTGTAAAAACATGGGCAAGCGCGGCGGTCTCCGGGTGGTTTATTTTCATGTCAGTGCCGATTGTCAAATCCGGCTTTTACTGGCTTACAAAAAGAGTGTGGCAGACGACCTGACCGCCCAACAGAAGACAGCACTACAACATTCAATACAGAGGTGGAACCAATAATGGATGAAAAACTATTTGCCGACTTGATGGCCAGCGTAGACGAAATGGGCGAGATAAGCAGGGGCGAGAAAAAACCGTCAAGAGAAACGCACATTGACGCTGTTCAAGTGAAGCAAGTTCGATCTATGACCAAGCTGTCTCAGACAAAGTTTGCCACCTTGATTGACGTGTCGGTTGGCACGCTAAGAAACTGGGAGCAAGGTCGGCGTGAGCCTACAGGCCCGGCACGCATACTGTTTCGCGCGATCAGGAACGATCCAAAGGCAGTTTTGAAGGCCATACAATCGGAGTGAACAATACCCTGATCTTCTACTTATTAGGCAGAACTGGCAGAGTCAATTAAAATCGTTGTGGAAGAAAAAATGGTCGGGACGGCAGGATTTGAACCTGCGACCACCACACCCCCAGTGTGGTGCGCTACCAGGCTGCGCTACGCCCCGAGCGGTAGAACTTGATCACTTAGTGAGAACTCACCTCAGCAATCGAGGCGGCATTATACGCAAGTAATTGTTGCTGACAACGATTGACGCTACTAATGGTTGTCGCTGACTACTAATGCCAGCGCAGCAAGGGTTAACTAGCGGCCGGGCCTTAACAACTCGAGCAATTCTTCCAGATCATCAATAGTTTCCTGAATCACTGCATCGATATGCGTTGGATGAACACCTTTGGTCTTCTCATCGGTCATACGCTGACGCGCGCCACCGATGGTGTACCCGTCGTCGTACAGCAAGGTACGAATCTGGCGAATAGTCAGAACATCCTCACGCTGATAATAGCGACGATTACCACGGCGTTTCACCGGCTTGAGCTGCGGAAACTCCTGCTCCCAATAACGCAATACGTGCGGCTTTACCGCACACAACTCGCTCACCTCACCGATGGTGAAGTAGCGCTTGCCTGGAATGGGAGGGAGTTCGTTATTGTGACTCGGTTCCAGCATATTCCTCTACTCTGGCCTTGAGCTTTTGCCCCGGCCTGAAGGTTACCACTCTGCGAGCAGAAATCGGAATTTCCTCTCCCGTCTTTGGGTTACGTCCCGGACGCTGGTTCTTGTCACGCAAATCGAAATTGCCAAAACCCGAAAGCTTTACCTGTTCGTTGTTCTCCAGGCAGCCTCGAATTTCTTCAAAAAACAGTTCGACTATTTCTTTCGCCTCGCGCTTATTCAGCCCAAGCTCTTCAAATAATCGCTCTGCCATTTCGGATTTGGTCAGTGCACTCATGCTCAACCGTCCCGGTCACACCTTAAACTGCGAACTTCCGTTTTACCCGCGAAGCTCCGCTTGATAGTTTTCTTTCAGCGAATCAATGACTTGCTGAATGCATTTATTGACTTCATTATCATCAAGGGTGCGCGAATGATCCTGAAAAGTCAAACCCAGTGCGACACTTTTGCGAGCAGGATCAATACCTTTGCCCTCATAGACGTCAAAGAGCGTTAAGTCTTGAAGGTAAATGCCTGCGTTAGCGCGGACATTGGCTAAGAGTTCACCAGCTGCCACGGCCTTATCCACCACCACCGCTACATCGCGGCGCAGCGCTGGGTATCGCGACACCGGAGCAAACGCAGGGATGACAGCAACGCTGAGGATCTCAAGATCAAGCTCAGCCACCATGACCGGAAGATCAAAATCCAAGTCCTTTTGCAAAGTAGGATGCAGCGCGCCAACAAAACCTACGGTGCTATCACCGCGCTTGAGCCACGCTGTTTGCCCGGGATGCAGTGCACTGCGCTCCCCGGCCTCAAAGTGAAAAGACGCGGCGTCGCCGGTCAATTCCAGCAAAGCCTCTACATCCCCCTTGAGATCATAGAAATCGGCATTACGACTGGGCTCGGCCCAGCCCTCGGCAGCCAAAGAGCCCGTGATTAGCATAGCAAGGCCAGGACGCTGACTGAGTCCCTCAGGACCGGGAACGAAACGCAAACCCGTCTCGAACAAACGAACCCGTGGTTGTTGTCGTTTTACGTTGTGCTGTGCCGAGCGTAATAAACCTGCGAGCAGACTGCTGCGCATCACCGCATGCTCCGGGGAGATCGGATTATTTAGCACAACGGGGGCAATATCGGGATCGAGCTGCTTCTGAATATCCGCATCAACAAAGCTGTAACAAATCGCCTCGTAGTAATCTCTAGCCACCAGAGCCCGGCGCAGCTGCTTGAGCCGAACCTTTTCTTCCGGTATCGCCGGTAACACCACGTCGGCACGGATACGAGTCACCGGCAGATTGTTATAGCCGTAGACTCGCGCCAGTTCCTCGAGAAGGTCGGCCTCGATACGCAAATCAAAACGCCAACTTGGCACTGCGCATTCCCACGCTCCGTCTACAGAGGTCACCTCTAAACCAACACCGCGAAGAATCCGCTCGACTGTCGCATCATCGATGACCACGCCCAGCAGCCGCTCAATACGTGCCGCGCGAAGATGTATCGGTGCCGGAGCCGGCAGGTCGTCTTCAGACACCGCTTCAGTGATCGGGCCCGCAGCACCCCCTACTATGTCCAGCAACAACTCGGTAGCGCGCTCCATAGCCCGGCGCTGTAGACGAAAGTCCACACCACGCTCAAAACGGTGTGACGAATCCGTATGCAGACCAAAGGACCGGGCCTGGCCGCTCAGAGGCTCGGGCGCAAAAAATGCCGCCTCAAGGAGCAGCCGCGATGTGCCCTCGCCTATCGCAGAATCTGCCCCGCCCATGATGCCGGCAAATGCCAGAGGTCCTTGATGATCAGCAATCACCAGATTGCCCTCACCCAAGGTGATCTCCTGATCATTGAGTAAGGTGAAGGACTCTTCTGCACTCGCCTCACGAACGATGATCCCGCCACTGATCTTGTCGAGATCAAAGGCATGCATCGGCTGCCCGAGTTCAAGAAGCAGGTAATTAGTAATGTCCACGGCCGCATCGATACTGCGGAAGCCGCAACGGCGAAGCCTCTCCTGCATCCACAGGGGCGTAGGCCGGCTCAGATCAACCCCGTCGATGACACGGCACAGATACCGCGGGCAACGCTCTTTCGCACGCAGCTCCACTGTGACAGCCTCATTCGTACTGACCGTTTGTACATTCTCGGGGGGTGCGCACACGGGCAGATCGTTCAGCAGGCCAACTTCTCGTGCTATTCCCGCAAGACCCAAACAATCCGAACGGTTAGGCGTCAGCCCGATCTCAATACTCACGTCGTCAAGCTTAAGATAGTCGCGAAGATCCGTGCCCACGGGCGCATCCGCTGGCAGCTCCAAAATACCGTCCTTCTCTTCGGACAGCCCCAGCTCCGAGGCCGCGCAAAGCATCCCCTGAGACTCGACACCGCGAAGCTTTGCCGCCTTGATAGCAAAGTCACCCGGCAACAGCGCCCCAACAACCGCCAAGGGTGTTTTCAAACCTGCACGCGCGTTGGGAGCGCCACAAACGATCTTCAGGGTATTGCCGTTGCCCGCATCCACGGTGCAAACGCGCAATTTGTCCGCATCCGGGTGCTGAACAGCCTCGGTAATCTCGGCGACGATCACGCCGCTAAACGCACCAGCCACGGGCTCGATAGCATCCACCTCGAGACCTGCCATCGTAATTTGATGTCCCAGGGCCTCACTGCCCATAGCGGGATTCACCCACTCGCGCAGCCATTGCTCACTGAATTTCACGTGATAACTCCTTTATGCCGCAACAGTTGCCGCGCAATCAAAATTGCGCAAGGAAACGCAGGTCGTTTTCGAAGAAGAGTCGCAGGTCGTTGACGCCATAACGCAGCATGGCGAGACGCTCTACTCCCATACCAAAAGCGAAGCCAGAGTAGCGCTCAGGATCAATACCCGCCATTTCAAATACGCGAGGATGAACCATGCCGCAGCCCATCACCTCAAGCCAACCGGTGTGGCTACAGACACGACAGCCATCACCACCGCAGTGCACGCACTGAATATCGACCTCGGCACCAGGCTCAACGAAGGGAAAGTACGAAGGACGAAAACGCACCGCGAATTCCTTTTCGAAGAAAACCTGAAGGAACTGCTCAATGAGCCCCTTCAGATCCGCAAGACTCGAATGCTCGTCCACCAACAGCCCTTCGACCTGATGGAACATAGGTGTATGCGTCAAATCTGAATCACAGCGATACACACGTCCGGGGCAAATCACTCTAAGCGGCGGCTCGCTGCTTTCCATCACCCGCACCTGCACAGGTGAAGTATGAGTCCGCAGGACGGTTCTTGGATCGACAAAAAACGTATCGTGTTCCGCGCGCGCCGGATGATGAGGAGGAAAGTTCAGCGCCTCAAAGTTGTAATAGTCGTCTTCGACCTCGGGACCATCGGCCACCGAGAATCCGGCGGCGCCAAAGAACTCTTCAATGCGTTCAATGGTGCGGCTAATCGGATGCACACGACCACCGCCCGCAGCGCGGCCGGGTAGCGTCACATCGATGGATTCGTTCGCCAGGCGAGCACTGACGGCAGCTTCTTCCAGAGCGGCCTTGCGCCCGCCGATCAGCGCCTGCATCTCCTGCTTTACTACATTGATCTGCGCACCCGCAGCCGGCCGGTCTTCTGGGGAGAGTGACGACAGGCCTTTAAGCAGAGCCGTTAGCGCACCTTTTTTACCCAGATAGTCGACTCGGGCCGTCTCCAGCGCCGGCACATCAGGGGCGGCGTTAATCGCCTGACGTGCTTCGCTGGCAAGTTGTTCGAGGTTTTCCATGGTCCATTAGTACCCATAAAAAAAGGGAAAAGGCTGCGCCCTCTCCCTTTGATTTTTCTGTGTTGCAAGCCGTACCGCTATCGCGGCGGGATTGATCCAGCCAGTGGCTTAAGCAGCGATAGCTGCTTTCGCTTGCTCCACGACCGCTGCAAAGGCTGGCTTGTCATGTACTGCGAGATCCGCAAGTACGCGACGATCCAAACCAATGTTGGCCTTCTTAAGACCATTGATCAGCCTGCTGTAAGTCAAACCATTGGCACGGGATTGGGCGTTAATACGCGTAATCCACAGTGCACGGAACTGACGCTTGCGTTGACGACGGTCACGATAAGCGTACTGACCTGCTTTAGTGACAGCCTGCTTGGCTACGCGAAAGACGCGTGAGCGCGCTCCGTAATAACCTTTGGCTTGCTTTAGAATTTTCTTGTGTCGACGGTGTGCGACGACTCCACGTTTTACGCGAGGCATAGTTTTCTCCTGTCCTTAATAAAAAGCCGCTTAGCGTGCCCGCAACATACGGTCGATTAGCACTTTGTCATTGTCATGGATCATTGAAGTTCCACGCAGCTGACGCTTACGCTTAGTGGTCATTTTGGTCAGGATATGGCTCTTATGCGCACTTTTGCGCTTGTAGCCGCCTGCGGTTTTCTTGAAGCGTTTAGCCGCTCCGCTGTGAACTTTTGCTTTAGGCATTACTTTTACTCCGCATTGGGTTCGACTGTGCCCGGAGGCTTATCGTCGAAACTCACATAAAATCAAACGGTCTAGGGCATTCACGGGCCGCTAGCCATTCTTCCTTTTCGGGGCAATAACCATGGTCATCTGCCGGCCTTCCATTTTCGGAAATTGCTCGACACCGCCAAGTTCAGCAAGATCGGCTTCTACTCGTTTGAGTAGCTCCATGCCTATCTCCTGGTGAGCCATTTCACGACCGCGAAAACGCAGCGTGACTTTGGCCTTATCCCCGTTCTCAAGAAAACGCACCAGGTTGCGTAGTTTTACCTGGTAGTCCCCTTCCTCCGTCCCTGGACGAAACTTCATTTCTTTAAGCTGCGTACGCTTTTGCTTCTTCTTCTGGGCGTTTTTCTGTTTCTTCGCCTCAAAGATGTGCTTGCCGTAATCCATGACCTTACAGACCATGGGATCCGACTGATCCGCAATCAATACAAGGTCCATGCTCGCCGCCTCAGCAGCAGCTCGTGCCTCGGCAAGAGGGACAACGCCCACCTGCTCTCCTTCGGCACCTACAAGACGGACCTTATCCGCGACTATTTCGTCATTGATAAGGGATTTCTTACCCTTACCGCTATCTTTGCTGATCGCTGTTCTCCATTTCTGCGCTCCATCAATTGGGAGCCTTCTTTCAATTCGTTGCTACTCAGCCTTTTGGGGCCTTGAACACTTCGCCGTTATTAAGGGCTACACGTCCTGAGCGTCGCCGACAGTCATACGACCGAGTCGTGCCACGTCTTGGTCGAGAATCTCTACAAATGCCTCTATCGACATCGTTCCGAGATCTTCACCATTACGCGACCGCACCGCCACTGTCTTCGCTTCGACTTCTTTTTCCCCCACCACGAGAAGGTAGGGAACGCGCTGAATTGTGTGCTCGCGGATTTTAAAGCCGATTTTCTCGTTTCTCAAGTCCGAAAAAACCCGAAAACCCTTGTTTTTCAAGGAATCTTCCACAAATCGTACATATTCGTCCTGCTTTTCGGTGATATTTATGACCACCGCCTGTTTTGGCGCCAACCAAACAGGGAACGAGCCTTCGAAGTTTTCGATGAGAATTCCGATAAATCGCTCGAAAGATCCCAAAATCGCACGGTGCAACATGACCGGTGTTTTACGCGATCCGTCTTCGGCGACGTACTGTGCATCCAATCTTCCAGGCATCGAAAAATCCACCTGCATGGTGCCCATTTGCCAAACCCGGCCGATGCAATCTTTTAGCGAAAACTCAATCTTCGGCCCATAAAAAGCCCCCTCACCGGGAAGCTCCTGCCAATCCAGACCCTGAGCATCCAGCGCATCGGCCAGCGCCTTCTCGGCTCGATCCCAGTCTTCGTCAGATCCCACGCGCTGTGCAGGCCGTGTTGAGAGACGATAAATCACCTCATCAAAGCCAAAATCGGCGTAAACCGCATGCAAAAAATCAATAAACGTCGAAACTTCCGGCTGGATCTGCTCTTCAGTACAGAATATGTGGCCGTCGTCCTGCGTAAACCCACGAACCCGCATGATGCCATGCAGTGACCCTGAGGGTTCATTCCGGTGGCAGCTACCAAATTCTGCGAGTCTCAGCGGCAGGTCACGATAAGAACGCAGCCCCTGATTAAAGACCTGAACGTGGCAGGGACAGTTCATAGGTTTGACGGCGTACTCGCGCTCATCTGTCTTGAGGGTGAACATGTCATCGCCAAACTTGTCTGCGTGACCGGACTTCTCCCACAGCGACATGTCGACTACCTGAGGAGTCTTGATCTCCTGGTAGTCCTGCGAACGCTGCTGCTCGCGCATGTACTGCTCGATAACCTGATAAATCGTCCAGCCCTGCGGATGCCAAAACACCATACCGGGGGCTTCTTCCTGGGTGTGGAACAAATCCAGCTTCTTGCCAATCTTGCGATGATCCCGCTTCTCGGCTTCTTCTATGCGGCGGAGGTACTGCTTGAGCTGCTTCTTGTTGGCCCAGGCTGTGCCATACACACGCTGAAGCATGTCGTTGTTTGAATCACCCCGCCAGTAGGCGCCTGCCAGCTTTGTCAGCTTGAAGGCGCCAAGCTTACCGGTACTGGGCACATGGGGGCCACGACAGAGATCCATCCAGGCTCCCTGGCGATACAAGGAGATCTCTTCTCCTTCGGGCAGGTCACGAATGATCTCAACCTTGTAGCTCTCACCCATCTTCTCAAACGCGGCCGCAGCGTCATCTCGATCCATCACGATGCGCTCTACCGGCAGATCGTCGGCAACGATCTGTGCCATGCGCTCTTCGATCTTGGGCAGGTCTTCGGGCGTGAAGTGATGCTCACCGGCAAAATCGTAGTAAAAGCCATCTTCGATGACAGGACCGATGGTGACCTGGGTGCCCGGGAACAAGTCCTGCACAGCCATAGCCAGCAGATGTGCGGTTGAATGACGGATTAACTCAACGCCCGCTTCATCACGCTCGGTGATGATCGCAAGCGCGGCGTCAGCTTGAATACTAAAACTGGTGTCGACCTCACGGCCATCGACCACGCCGGCCAATGCGGCTTTGGCAAGGCCTGGACCGATATCCGCGGCGACTTCAGCGACGGTAACGGCGCTGTCAAATTCTCGTTGGCTGCCATCAGGCAAAGTAATGGTTGGCATCTAGTGCGTTTCCTTCAGTGGTGGCCCCCACGATGGGCCACTTGATTTCGGTAAAGGTAGACCTCCACCGCGGGGCGCGCATTCTGCCCCAGTGCAAGCCAAGATTAAAGAGAAGAAGTACCGCGCAGCAGCTGCTAGAGTTTCGGCCTAGCCAACCAAACAGGAATATCGCCCATGACTCTGGTCACAAGACTGCTACTCACCGTGCTGGTTACGCTTTCCAGCATGTCTGCCCTTGGCAAGGGAGAGGCACAAACGCGCTGGGAGCTCATGAATCAGATTCGCCAGGAAAAGTTCGATTTAGTAATGCCCGAAGTCATGCGAGAGAACGGTGTCGAAATGTGGATCACTGTTAATCGTGAAGGCTACAAAGACCCACTCACCGAAGACTTTGGCGAGGGCTATGTCGGCGGCTGGGGCTATTACATATTTACCTACCGCGAAGACGACTATGACAAAGGCCGTGTAGAGCGCGTCGCACTGGGCATCGGCACACATCTTATCGAAGAGAACGGTGCCTACGATTACACCACCGACGGCGAGTTCGATCTCGCCGCATTTGTCGCAGAGCGCGATCCCAAAAGCATTGCGCTGAACTACGCCGAACACATTGGCGGCGCCGACGGACTCACCCTCACCGCGTATCGGCACTTACAGAAAATCCTGGGTGACAAATACAGCGAACGATTTGTGTCCGCAGAAAAACTCGCCTCAGACTTTAGATCGCGGCGAGTCGCTACAGAAATTGCTGCATTCGCCCGCGCCGGAGAAATGTCGCGCAAGATTGCCGAGACCGCGTTTTCTAACGAAGTCATCACCCCCGGAGTAACAACGCTGGCAGACGTAGCCTGGTGGATGCGCGAACAGCAATTTGCGAACAACTTGGGCACCTCCTTTGGCATGCCCTCGGTGTACATCACCGGGCCGGACGGCTTCGTTGCACTATCGGACGACCACGTTATTCAACGCGGCGACTTTTTGGCGATCGACTGGGGCGTTGGCTATCTCAATTTCTACACCGACATGAAGCGACAGGCCTATGTGCTTGAGGAAGGCGAGACAGAAGTGCCCGCAAGTATCCAAAAAGCTTTTGAAAACGCGCGAAAAGTGCGGGACATCATCAAGGCCAATATCAAAGCCGGACGTACCGCAGGAGACACCTACGATCTAGTGAACGGCAAGATTAATGAAGCAGGCTTTAAGGTCATGGAAAAATTCAATCAGCCTACGGACGACCCCAACGTGGTTGACGTCATCATAGGCTGTCACAGTGTGGGGAACCTGGGCCATGGCATTGGCCCTTCCATCGCCTGGTTTAACCCTGAGCGCATGAAGTACATGATTCACCCCAGCAATTTGTTCTCCATCGAACTATTTGCGTACACCGCGATTCCTGAGTGGGGCGGCAAAAAGCTGCGAGTCCCCTTAGAAGACGACGCGGTCGTGACCGAGCGTGGTGTTGAGTGGGTTTATCCGGTCACGAACCGAGTGCTGGTTATTCGCTAGCTAAGCTTGCAAGAGTCAGCTCATAAAGGCCTGCTGCTTGATCTCCGTGAGTTGATCGCGGAGCGCAGCGGCCTGTTCAAACTCCAGGTTCTTGGCATGCTCGTGCATCTGCCCTTCCATTTTATCGAGACGCCGAGCCAGCGCGGTCGGTGAGAGCTTGAGTAGCTCCTGACTGTAAGCCAGGGTTTCTTCTGCAACCTTCTGACCTTTGGTTTTGGCCTTGGTCGGCATGCGCCGAGCGCCTTCCATAATGTCCTGAACACTCTTGATGACCCCCACCGGCGTGATGTTATTGGCGGCATTGAACTCCACCTGCTTGGCCCGACGGCGGTCGGTCTCATCGATGGCACGCTGCATGGAACCCGTCACTCTGTCCGCATAGAGTATTGCCCTGCCCCGCAGGTTCCGCGCTCCGCGTCCGATGGTCTGAATGAGGGAGCGCTCTGAACGCAGGAAGCCTTCTTTGTCGGCGTCCAAGATAGCGACCAGGGCAACCTCGGGCATGTCCAAACCTTCCCGCAACAGGTTGATGCCAACCAGCACATCAAAATGGCCCAAACGCAGATCGCGAATAATCTCCACGCGCTCGACAGTATCAATATCCGAGTGCAGATACCGGACCCGCACATCGTGCTCGGCGAGATACTCGGTCAAATCCTCCGACATACGCTTGGTCAGCGTCGTGACCAGCACGCGATCACCCATTGCTACCTCTTTATGGATTTCTCCGAGTAAGTCATCAATCTGCGTTGTTGCAGGGCGGATCTCAATTTCAGGGTCAACTAAACCCGTCGGCCGTACTACCTGCTCCACTACCTGACCCGCGTGCGCCGCTTCGTAGGGTCCCGGGGTAGCTGATACGAATACGGCCTGAGGCCGAAGGTTCTCCCACTCTTCGAAGCGCAAGGGGCGGTTGTCTAAAGCAGAGGGCAAACGAAAGCCGTACTCAACGAGCGTTTCTTTACGTGACCGATCGCCCTTATACATCGCGCCAATTTGCGGGATGCTGGCATGAGATTCATCGACGATCACCAGCGCATTATCGGGCAGGTACTCATAGAGGGTCGGCGGCGGTTCGCCGGGGCCACGGCCCGACAGGTAGCGAGAGTAATTCTCCACGCCTTGGCAATAACCCAGTTCTCGAATCATTTCGATGTCGTAGCGCGTTCGCTGGGACAAGCGCTGGGCCTCTACCAGCTTCTCGACGGATTTGAGCTGGGTTACCCGCTCTTCGAGCTCCACCTCAATGTGTTCGATGGCATTGAGCATGGTCTCTCGGGAGGTGACGTAGTGAGTCTTGGGGTAAATAGTTACCCGGGGCACTTTGGCAATGACTACTCCTGTCAGAGGATCGAACAGGCTGATTTTCTCGACCTCTTCATCGAAGAGTTCGATGCGCACCGCCTCTGCTTCTGCCTCTGCGGGAAACACGTCAATCACGTCTCCGCGCACACGATACGTCCCCCGAGAAAAATCGACGTCGTTGCGCTTGTATTGCAGCTCCGCCAACTGCCTTAACAACTGCCGTTGATCAATGATCTCGCCTCGAGAGACGTGCATGACCATTTTGAAATAAGCCTTAGGATCGCCCAAGCCATAAATTGCTGACACGGTTGCGACCACGATGCAGTCCTTGCGCTCCAGCAAGGCCTTAGTCGCCGACAGACGCATCTGCTCGATGTGTTCGTTCACAGACGCGTCTTTTTCGATAAAGGTGTCAGAGGACGGCACGTAAGCTTCTGGCTGGAAGTAATCGTAGTAGGAGACAAAGTACTCCACCGCGTTGTCCGGAAAGAATTCTTTAAATTCACCGTACAACTGCGCTGCCAGCGTCTTGTTGTGTGCCATGACGATGGTGGGTCGCTGTAATTGTTCAATCACGTGCGCAATGGTGAAGGTCTTGCCCGAGCCCGTTACACCTAACAGCGTCTGGGCCGCCAACCCCGCATGAATACCCTCAACGAGAGCCTTAATCGCCGCCGGCTGATCTCCGGCGGGCTCGAAGGACGAGTGAACTTTAAACGGCTTGCTCATAATGGATACTGTTGACCAAAAGCTTATTAGTATAATTGGTGTTGATTCCGAAGCGGAGGCTGATTAGAATCGCGTCCCTCTTCGAGAGGAGAGTGTTACTCCGCCTTAGCTCAGTTGGTAGAGCAAATGACTGTTAATCATTGGGTCGCTGGTTCGAGCCCAGCAGGCGGAGCCATATTTAGTTAGATATCAAAGGGTTGCAGAGATGCAGCCCTTTTTTATTGGGTTCTAGGAAAGCTCCGGGCAACGGTAGCGAATCAGTGGGTCACCCAGTAGTCGTGAAACGGGAGCGACCTATGGACCGAAAGCAGTGGTCATACAGCCCCGCCGCGACAGCCACCCACGTGTCTTGTGCCCGTGCGCACTACCCCCGATGAGGCTGTGCGAGATCTCAGGATGCACTGGAAGCGTGTGCCCCGATGTCAGAAAGGATAGTAAAACTGGGGTGTTGTGGTGTGTCTTGCTACAGAACCGCAAGCTGCTTTCAAAAGACTAATTAAGCCTCAGCAGTTGCATTCACCATTTCGACAAACTGACGCACCTTCGCCAGGCCTTCTGGCGCAGAAGAAAGATCGGCGTGATCAATGCCGGGCAACTCGACAAACTCGGCGTTGGGGATGGCATCGGCCATGGCACGCCCCATTCTTACCGGAACGGCCAAATCACCAGAAAAGTGAATAACCAAGGTAGGACAGCTAATCTGCGGCAAGAGATCGCGCACGTCTGTGCGTTTTATATACTCAACAATCTGTCTTACCGAACTCCGAGTGGCGATGAGACGCTCAAAAGCTTTGTACACTTCATCACTCATTTGCGCTTGCGAAATGCTTGGAAAGAAAACGCGTCTAAGCACGCCCGTCCCCCAGACAGCCGCCAATCTATCGAGCATGCTTTCTTCAATCCCGCCGGGACAATTCGCTCCCTGTAGCCAACACGCGGTAGAGCCCAACAGAACAAGCCCTTGAACGCGCTCCGGGTGCTCATGCGCGAACTTTACGGACATAGGACCACCTTCCGAGATTCCAAAAAGCACAACTTTGTCTAGCCCAGCAGCATCCAGGACCGCTTCGATATCATGAACGCGTTGCACCACATCCGGAGGATCAACGCAGGGATCCGACAGACCTTGCCCCCGCTTATCAAAAGTGACGACGTTACCGAACTCACCGACAGCATTAAAGGTATCGCGAATAGACGGCATGTTCGCCGTGATGTTGAGGTGCGAGATAATGCCCGGCGCCACCATGATGTTGTACGGCCCACTGCCCATCTTGGCGTAGGCAATTCGCAAACCATCGCTTTGCGCATAATGAATGGCATAGGGAGCCGGTGCCGTAAGTTCTTTAAGGCTCATGGGTTTTTCCGCCGCAGCACTGGCGGTAGTCGATGCTTCCAGCCGAGACTTGGTCATGCGTTTGCCGATAAGCGCAAATGCCGAGAATAAGATGCCGGCCAGGGCGGCCATAGCAGCCGCGCCACTGAGTATTGACTCATTCTCAGTTAGCCACTGACCGATTGCGGCAAATTTTTCCATGCTGTTTTTGCCCTACTTTATATCGAAATGAGGATATCAGTTATCCGTCTGAAAGAATCACGGCGTTGACGAATGCCGTGCTTATCACCGTGACGATACTGGCAAATTAACTTCCGTGGAATCGGAAAAGCGAGCGCCTAAGCTCAAGCCACCGTCCTGTTCCAATTCTACCCATTTCGGCCGTTTAACTTGGCGATACCGTGCGGAAACCGGAGGGTATCATTTGCCCCGAGATTTCAGTGCGTTGAGTTGCCAATACCCTCGCTCTGGATACAAAGCAGCTAAAGCTTTATCTTGCGCTGCTAGTCAGCGCAAAAATGAATACAGATTATGGGTAGAGCTTACCAAAACCGAAAATTGTCCATGGCCAAAACGTCGGACCAAAAAGCCCGGGTTTACAGCAAATACGCCCGGGAAATCTATGTTTCGGCGAAATCTGGCGGCCTGGATCCGGCCGGCAATCTGTCCTTGCGCAGCATTATCGAGCGAGCCAAGAAAGACCAGGTGCCCACCCATGTTATCGATAAGGCTATCGACAAGGCCAAGGGCACCAGTGGCGAAGATTTCGCTCTGGCACGCTACGAAGGCTTCGGCCCCAGCGGCTCTATGGTTATCGTGGACTGCCTCACCGACAACCCCAACCGCACCTTTGGCGATGTGCGTCTATGTTTCAACAAGACCAAGTGCAAACTAGGCAACACCGGTAGCGTCAGCCACATGTTCGACCACAACGCCATTTTCGTCTTCTCTCATAACGACGAAGAGGCCGTTCTTGAAGCGCTGATGATGGCTGAAGTCGATGTCAGCGATATAGAAAGCGAGGATGGGAAAGTTACCGTTTTCACACCACATACCGAGTACTTCAAAGCCAGACAGGCCATTATTGATGAATACGGTGAAACCGAATTCGAGGTTGATGAAATTCAGTTCGTGCCGCAATTATCTACGCCCCTTGGCGATGAAGACCGGGCAGTCCTGGACAATCTAATCGACATGCTGGATTACCTGGAGGATGTGCAGAACATCTACCACACTGCCCCCTGAGGCGCTTAGTGGACGACTCTAGCAATGTTAGCCCTCTAACTCGGCCGCATTCACCCTGAGATTCCGATAGTGCCCCCACCCTGACCAAATATCTACTGAGATCGAAAAGGTTGCTGACTGTGGGATAGGCACCCTATGATCGCTCTGCCAACTCGAAGGATTGGAGCCTACTCAGTCCTAATCCGACCTCCCGAATTTCTCCGAAAGATGGGTCATGGTTTGGATGGAACGAGATCGTAGAGCACATCTTTTTTTCTCAATACCAGAACCGCCTAAAAACCTTTTTCTTCAAACGTATGAGTAGCTCTATACAAGCCAAACCTTCAGATTCAGTATTCTGGTCTTTTACCTAAGAACGTGAAGAACACCCCGCCTTCAGCTAACTCTAGATACATACCGCAATCTCACAGATAGCGAACTGACGCCTGCTATGTAACTCATAGCGTTAAGGTCCGCTTTCGCAGGTGAAAGCGGCCATTAGCCCCTGACGACTTTGCTTGTCCTATCTTGAGACAGTAGCCATTCTCAAATCTCAGGCAAAATAAAGCCCGCCGAAGCGGGCTAATCACTGGACTTAGTTCTTTAAGCTTTCTTGCGCCTTGACCATCCAAGGCCGGCGAGTCCAATGCCGAATAGGGCGAGGGTGGCTGGGATGGGCACATTGGCTTGTCGCAACGTCAAACCCATACTGTCGATCTGGCTGAACGTCGTGCCGTTACTCCAACTCGCCAACCACTGAGCGTTCGCGCCAGCGGTGAGGCTATAGCGGCCGGCAAATAATGGTTGTGGGTCTCGAAGATCCTGAAGTTGAAGAATAACACCGCTGCCTGAAAGAGGGACTCCGGTAGGAACCACAGTTAGGAAAGAGGGGTTTACATATTCTCCGAACGCTCGCGGCCCCGTGAATTTAATACGAGCAAAATCTACAGCAGAGATAGCTGCCCCGGGTACGTATCCATCATTGAGTTCAAGATAACCATTGACCGGCCCGCCGACAGGACCGCATTCAAAGGCGCAGGTGCCGCTAAAATCATAGAAAATCGGGCCAGACCAAGCATTGGAACAGGAGAGGACCAAACCGGCTAGCAGAGAGAGCAGAGATGAGCGCATAACATATTCCTTATTTTTTTATCATTTAAAACCAGCATTGCCATGGCCAACTCGTTGAGCTTTGACTTGATCGCCACATTCAATTCTCTAAGATCTCTTAGGCACTTTTCATGCCAACCCAGCAAACACGTGACCTCCAGCGGTCCATGGCTGTGATATGAGTCACATTTGTAAAGAAAGCTGACAAAATAACTGTACAGAATATAACCAGCAGTGAATGTCTCTAGAGTGGTGTTTTCAGCCACTCCGTGATCATCGATCCCAAAAATGATTCAAAAACCTCATCTTATTGTGTAAAGAATCCTATCGTGGCTTTTAAGGCCGCAATGTGGGGCGACCTCAACCGGTCGACGCAACACTCTAAACTTCCAATACGGAGAAGGAGTGCTGCAAATGAAACGACGAACTCGAATTATCTATACGGACGCCCAGAAAGCCTTAATGCGGGATTGCTGGCAACAAGGCGATTCGATGCACCACATCGCCAGGCTCTTTGATCGATACCATTCCTCTGTTCAACGCATTCTCACCGAGAATGGCGGTATCCGTCCTCGGGAAAGAAAGCGGTCTCCTCTGGCGCTTACGCTAGCTGAACGCGAGGTCATCTCGCGGGGTCTAGCACAGCAACTATCGCTTCGAACCATAGCGCGTCAGTTGAGTCGCTCGCCCTCGACGATAAGTCGGGAAATTCATCGTAACGACGGCCATACTACTTACAGAGCCAGCAAAGCGGAGAGCGCTGCTTGGGAGCGAGGACTTCGTCCTAAAGTGTGCAAACTGGCTGCACGGCCAAAGCTTGCGAGGGAGGTGACTATAAAGCTCCAGCTCGAAGGGTCGCCAGAGCAAATAGCGGGCTGGTTAAAAACACGATATCCCGACGACGAGCGTTATCACGTGTCACACGAAACGATCTACAAGAGTTTGTTCATCCAGGCCCGCGGTGCTTTAAAGAAAGAGCTTTTAGCCCACTTGAGAACGCAGCGGACGATCCGTCGGCCAAGACGCACGACGCTCAAAGGAAAAGGTCTGGGCTCGATAGCCGATGCGGCATCTATCAGCGAAAGACCCGCATCATTGGAAGATTGAGCGGTACCGGGTCACTGGGAAGGCGATCTAATAGCCGGGTCTCGTGGCAGCCACATAGCGACGCTGGTGGAACGTCAGACTCGTTATGTCATGCTGGCGAAGGTCGACGACAAGACGACCAATACCGTTATCAATGCCTTGATTAAACAAGCGGTCAAGTTGCCCTCCGAGTTGTACAAGTCGCTGACCTGGGATCGCGGATCAGAACTATCGGCCCACAAGAAGTTTACATTGGCGACGGATATACAGGTTTACTTCTGCGACCCGAAGAGTCCGTGGCAGCGAGGCTCCAACGAAAACACCAATCGACTCTTGAGGCAGTACTTCCCGAAGGGCACTGATCTATCGGTGCATTCGCAGGCCGAGCTCAATCGCGTAGCCAGACGCTTAAACGAACGCCCAAGAAAAACACTAGACTACGCAACACCGGCAGACCGATTTGTCGCGTGTGTTGCGTCGATCGGTTGAGGTCGCACCTAAAAGCAGAAGTGGCAGCTATACTCACATCCGATCCGACTTTTACTCCAAGAACAATCAGCGATGAACTGGGGTGCCCTAGGTGCAATTGCAGATATTCTTGGTGCGCTGGAGGATGATCCAGACCTCAGGAGGAGGAGATAGCCACAGCCTATTATCTCTGACCGGTAATGTTATGGCCTTTATATCGTTCCAACGGCAGCAGTCGCGAGTCTTCCAGCGCAGCCGTTCGATGACCAACACCTGCGACGTAGGCTTCATTCGTCGCAAAAGCAACAAAGCTCTGCAGTGAGTCCTGACGAATCAGCATTAGCAGATCCCAGTGCTCGTCCTGCGGACCGACAAAGAATTTCCCACCTTCGCCCAGAAACTCAATATCCCCGCCAGACTGCAGTAAAAAAGGCCGCGTATGATCGATGTATCGCTGATACGCCTCTCGACCTGAAATCGCCCGCTCCGGAGCCAGATCCGGAAAGTCAGCGTAATCGGCGACCGCTCGGAATCTCAGCAGATTCAGCATAACGACCTCACCACTAATATTCCTGGCAAACAAACTCAACGCTGATTCATCAGTCGCGTCGACATAGGTTTCACTCATAGAGTCCTAGCCTCCCTCAAAACCCGATAATGCAGAAAGCTATCATTGCTATGAAACCGGCGCGAGTCAAAATCTCAAACTATTTGATTCACACACGAACGAACGACCGCCTTGAGGTGTGTTGCGACATCGCCAGAGACCGCTTTCGCCTATTCTGAGTCGTTGGGAGAATCTTGGGCCGATGACCGCTTTCGACGCACTGGTTTTGCCCTAAATCCGTGGACACCTAGAATAGGGCCAGAAAGCCCGTTGGAGGTGTCATATGACGAACCCAAAGCCGTACAAACGTTATAGCGCAGAGTTTAAGCAAGAGGCTGTACGCAGAGCAGCAGAGGAAGGCACGACTGATAAAGCTGTCTGCGAAGAACTCGATATCAGCACCCGGCAATTCAGACGCTGGCGATATGAATTGGAAGTACTCGGGAAAGACGCTTTCCCTGGCAAGGGCGTGAGTCGCGATGATGGAGTAACTGCTCTTAAGCGCGAGCTAGCCCAAGTCAAAAAGGAACGAGACTTCCTAAAGGAAGCGGCGGCGTACTTCGCCAAGGAATCGAAGTGAAGTACGCCTGCATCGAGCGCTGTCGCGACCGTTATTCAGTTCAACTCATGTGCCGATTGCTGGGCGTGTCTCGCAGCGGATTCTATGCGGCTAAGAGTCGCCCAGAGAGCAATCGATCAATACGTAACCGAGAGTTACTAGGCGAAATCAAACGCATCCACGCGCAAAGCAAGGGCGTCTACGGTAGCCCAAGAATCCGAGCAGAGCTGGCAGATGAGGGTCGCCCCGTGGGTCGCATAAAGTCGCGCAGCTTATGCGTTTAGAGGGCTTGCGCGGTTGTCCTACGCGCCGCTACCGAGTGACCACACAGCGAGAACCCGGGCACCGTGTTGCAAAAAACCTCCTCAAGCAGAACTTCGCAACAGCCAAACCCAATCAGGGATGGGTCGCAGACATTACCTATGTAGCTACAAATCAAGGCTGGCTGTACTTGGCCGTTGTGCTCGATCTGTACTCAAGGAAAGTGGTCGGTTGGTCCATGAGCCAGTGGATGAGCCGCCGCATCGTAGTTGATGCATTGCGAATGGCGATTGACGCTAGAGACCCTGAATGCGATCTGATCCATCACTCGGATCGGGGCGGTCAATACACGAGTGACGACTTCCGCAATGAGTTGGCAAAACACAATATCGTGTGCAGCATGAGTAGCACCGGCAGCTGCTACGACAACGCTGTTGCCGAAAGCTTCTGCGGACTACTCAAGCGAGAGCGGATAAATCGAACGCGATACAGGACACGCGAAGAGGCACGTGCTGATATCTTTGATTACATCGAAGTGTTTTATAACAGGAAACGACGGCATGGTTACCTTGGCAACATCAGTCCCGTAGACTTCGAGAAGCAGTCCGCAGGATCTTTAGAAACTGTCCACTGAGCAGGGGCAAAACCAACTTTGAGTCGTTGGGAGAATCTTGGGCCGATGACCGCTTTCGACTGTGGACTCTCACTGGTGGCGGAGTGTCAGGTTTTTTTACACTCACATTCCTGAGCCCGCAAAAAAAATAGTTAAAAGATTAATACAGTTAAAAAATGCCAATACTGGCACGATTCTAGCGTCGATATTGCAGACATCCTGATGGCGATAAACGAATGCACAACTCATTTTTTGGAAGTGACACCTTGATCAGGTGCATACAACGCACATTTGCTCTCATGCTGCTGACGATCAGCACGCAATCTTATTCTGGAGTTATTGTGACTGCGGTGCAGGAAAATGGAGGTGTTTCGTTATCTTTGGATGCCAACAGTACGCTGAACCTAGCGGGGCTTAGTGGGCCGAGTACGCGGTATCCTTCTGCCCGAATAAGGCCCGCCAACGCCTACTTTACATTAGGTACCGGGGTGACCACCGTGTACCAGTACACCGCATCAGCCGTGACACGGAACTTTACCGGCCTTGGCCTTGGTGGATACGGCTACGGAACAAGTGACGACACTGTTTTTGCAACAGCGACCTCAGGTGGAGCTTTCGGCGTCAATGCAGGCCCAAACGTGGCAAGCATTTTTCTCCCCGTTGGCTATGTCAGCGGCGCCGTATTGCCATCGGCTGGCGCAGTGTTTAGTGGAGCCACTTTTCAGACGCTCGGCGTTACACCAGGCGACTACACGTGGTCGTGGGGCAGCGGTGGGACGGCGGATTCGATCACACTGCGGTTTGTTGATGTGCCAACGCCCGCCACCCTCGCCCTATTCGGCCTTGGCCTTGCTGGCCTTGGGTGGAGGCGCCGCAAGAAGGCGTAGACTGAAAGCTTGATAAAGAGCCTGCCTTGAGCGGGCTTTTTTGTGCCTGTAAATTGAGCGCGGATATGTCGCCTGTTGGCCGAAAGCGGACATGAAATTGATTGAATTCGCTGCCTGACTTCGGCCGCTTCGAGGTGGTTGCTGCCTTATCTGTGGAGTTTGCGGGAGCAGCAATGGGCGACTCAAGGGGGGAGCCGCCCATTGCCATCACTCACACTTCCGTTTGCTCGGACAATACCAGCGCATCATCCACTTCGACCCCCAGATAACGAACAGTACTCTCCAGCTTGGTATGCCCAAGCAGAAGTTGGATTGCGCGAAGATTCTTCGTCCGGCGATAGATCAATGAGACCTTCGTTCTCCTGAGCGAGTGTGTTCCGTAAAGAGACGGGTCCAAGCCAATTTCAGTCACCCATCGGTCAACAATACGGGCATATTGTCGCCTGGATAGGTGCAGTGAGTTATTCACCCTGCTAGGAAATAAGTAGTCAGGGGGCAGCAAGCCCGCCTCAGTGATCCATCGGTCGAGCGACAGCCTCGTCTGCTCCGTGATCTCAAACTGAACAGGCCTGCCAGTTTTCTGTTGCACGATCTGCGCTCTGGACTGCACTCGGCCTCCTTGAGCGATGTCCGTGACCGTCAGCGCCATGAGGTCGCAGGCTCTCAGCTTGCTGTCGATGGCCAGGTTGAACAATGCCAGCTCACGACTGCGCTCCTGAAGCTGTAATCGAATCCTTATCGCCCAGATTTCTTGAAGTTTCAGCGGACGCTTTTGTCCCGATAGCTTTCCTTTATTCCATGGAATATGAACTGGTTGTTGAATGATTGTTGGGTACATATCGACTTCCTCCTGCGGTAAGTGGAAGTTAATCGGTACACCTATCGAGTGATCTTTCCAGCGCATTGGCCGAGGTGGGTACGCGTGTGACCCTGTCGGGTTTTGGCCGCTACTACCGCTTTCGCCTACTTTGAGACATTAGCATTCTCAAGTTTCAGGCAATAAAAAGCCCACCGAAGTGGGCTAGTGCATCAGAAGTTCTGTTTACGCTTTCCTGCGGCGCTTCCAACCAAGCCCCGCGAGACCGAGGCCCATGAGAGCGAGGGTCGCAGGTGCGGGTACTGTCGAGTCCGCAAAAAACTGAAAGTCGTCCAAGGCTATATCGCCTGTAAAGCTAGCTCCTGATATTCCTCTTAATCGAAGACGGAACGCGATTTCACCGTCAAATTGTGAGAGATCAATGGTTTTAACGAGCCACTGGTTGCCCTGATTTCCAACTATCGCCGCCTCAAAGTCGTTTGTGAAAGAGGTTCCCCCATTTAAGCTGGTATCGAAGTGTAGTGATCCGATGGTCGCTCCATACATATGGTAAGCAAACGATACACCCGTGCCGTTTCTCGCTGACAAGTCAAATATGGGAGAGAGCAAATTAGCGATATTGCCATTGCTATTGCAGCTAGTTTCCATGTACAGATATTTCCCTGTGCTGCTGCCTGGGTTGGAATCCACCCCATTTGGGCCAGTTGAACCTGAAGGAGTCCTACCACTGTCTGCAACAAAGTCCAGGTTGTCGCCCGTGTCGTTCAGCCACCCGTTAGACAAAGTCTGTGTGCCGAAACAAGCAGTGGGACCCTGTGCAAAGGATTCAAAATCTTCCGTAAAAAAATTTATTGGCCCCGCATTAGCCGCGGAAAAGCAAAAGAACGGAAGGACAAAAGACGCACACTTGATAGCTATTTTGCTCATGACGCTGGTCACCAATTTAAAGTCAACAAGTTTGCGTCTCGAAGCGGGTAGGGACCCACTGCTTCCGCAGAGAATTACTCGAACTTAACTACGCATATGGGTTTGCATAAGCACGAACCATACCAACTATTTTATAACTATAGAAATCAAAGGCTGGCAGAAACGTCCAAATTAGAAGTAATCGGAAGTGTAAAAAAAACCGACACGTTATAACCCTTTCTTATATAGGTTATTAGCGAACGGTACGACCGCTGTGTGGTGTTTCTGCCAATACAGGCAGTTGGTTTGGCTTAGGCGAATGTCCTGAAAGAGGTGGAAGCGGAAGTTGAAATCAACTCATCAGCGAGGCTTGATGAGACTGATTGCGAACAGCTCGTCGGCATGGCCCCCTCCCCCTGGGCCTTATCAACATACAAGTAGCGCTCCGATGAGCTCTCTCGCGCAGGCGAGGCGCTCAGCAAAAAGCTGCACTGGTTCGGATTTCGGCTTGGCTTTTGCGTTGGCTTTCTTGGGCTTACTGACGCTCTAGAGGCATTACCCTCCAAACCGGGTTCGGAAGAGGTTCGGATATGAATTGCAGCGGATCTTCGCAGCTGATAAAGGCTTAGAAATCTTGTGCTTACAGCGGCTGAAAGCCCCTCTCAGAGCTTCTGTTAATCATTGGGTCGCTGATTAGAGCCCAGCAGGCGGATCCATATTTCGATAGATATCAAAGGGGTTGCAGCGATGCAGCCCTTTTTTATTGCCTCCGTGTAATACTCGTCGATCGCAGAGCATCCGACTCTGGCCACCCCTCATAAGAGCACAACGTGAATAGAATAGAGAAGTTGAAGAAGGACCTATACAGCTTTGAAGAGCTGGATACCCTCGAAAAGAACGCGACCCAATTGCGTGATGCGGAAACCCTGCGGCTAGTTACTCGTAGCCGCGCATCAAAGACGGCAAAGGGCGAGAAGCCCGAAAGTACCGTTGATGCAGATGGTACGCCGCTGACCAAAAGGGCTCGGCGGGAAGAAAAAGCAAGGCGTTAGCGGCTTACAGAGATCGAGGCGTATTGCGCAGCCCCCAAAATCGCCTCCCAGCCTTACTGTCAATGATTGGGTCGCTGGTTCGAGCCCAGCTGCGTGAGCCGGGCAACAAGTGCGACTTAGTGCTGTGTCTTGCACTACTGACCCATTCCTCACGCACGATTTGGGTGCCGGGCTCTCTTTGTAGCTTGATACTCGTGATGAATTCATCGAGAGACCCGCCAATGCCCAAGGCTACGACCAAGGTAGCCAGGGTAATCCGTGCTATTTTCTTCGCTTCTTTGTCGCTCCAAATTGCGTCTATAGCCCGCTTGAAACCGGCGATGGCTCACCGAAAAATTCACGCAAGGCTGTAGCCATTGCCTCCCTTGCATATTCGGCAGTCACCACCACATCTACGGCCGGGATCGACGTGTGAATCTGACCTTCGCATTCCAAGTGCCGCACCTTAACTCCCGCGCCTTTGAGCGCGTCGGCGTAGGCATCACCCTCGTCCCGCAGGGGGTCAAACTGACAGGTAAGCACCAGTGCGGGTGGCAGCCCCGAGAGGTCGCGTGCAAGTAGCGGCGAGGCCTTTGGATCCGATCGATTGCCCTCGTCACAATAGTTATCCCAGAACCAATCCATCAGCGAGAGAGTCAGCCCTAGGTTCTCCGCATTCTCATGATGCGACGGCCGTCGATCCGTGCCATCGGTCGCTGGGCACAGCAACACCTGCCCGCATATCTCGGGGCCACCGGCAAACCTCGCCTGCTGCGCCGCGACGGCAGCAACGTTACCGCCGGCGCTCCAGCCAGCCACGGCAAGACGGCCGGGTACTCCTCCAAGCTCCTGCGCATGCTCTGAAACCCAGGTCACAGCGGCGAGCCCATCATCGGCAGCCGCAGGAAAACGGGCTTCGGGGGCGTGACGATAATTAACCGAAATGACAATAGAATCTGAATGCAGGCAGAGATAACGGCAAAGCGGATCGTCCGTGATTGCATTCCCCAACACCCAGCCACCACCATGAAAGTAGACCGTAATGGGGTGAGGACCACCCGAGGGCGGACGGTAGAGACGGTACTCCAGGGCACTGCGGTCAGCGCCGGACAGTGTCCCGTCCATGATCTCACCAACGTCTGGCCCCGGCGGCATGCTCGCCCCGGACTCGATCATAAACTGCCGGGCTCCGTCGACACCCATGGTCTCCATGGGTGGCAGGTCGAGCTCCGCAATAGCTTCGAGAAGCAACTGCACGTCCGGCTTGAGCTCACGGATGATCCCGTCGTTGACCTGTTGACCACTGGGCCCGTTCAGAGCGAATCCCAGGTAGTTCCGTGCCACCACTTCATCACAGGCGGTCCGGTAGCGATCTACTCCCCCGATGTAGGGTAGAAAGACTTGCGGCTTGCCGGGCACGTTCGCGCCCATGTACCAGGAATTTGCCGAAGGCATCAGTGTGAGGTCCGCAAACTCATTGTTGTGCTCAACCCAGCGAGACTGGGCGAGTTCCGTCGGCTCAATTCGGTCAAAGTCCTTTTCTCGTAAGCTGACGAGCGTGTCAGTAATCAGATCGACGTGCTGCTCGATGGACACCATCATGTTTGACAGTACCGACGGGCTACCCGGACCCGTGATCATAAATAGGTTAGGAAAACCCACGCTCATGAGACCCAGGTAGGTCTGCGGCCCGTGATCCCAGGCATCGCGCAGCGTCAAACCATCGCTGCCAATAATATCCACGCCCACCAGCGCACCCGTCATCGCATCAAACCCCGTGGCAAAGACGATGGCATCAAACTCAAAAGAAGCCTTACCCGTGTCTATGCCGGTCTCAGTGATCGTAGCAATAGGATCGTCACGCAGATCAAGCAACTTCACATGTGGGAGGTTATAGGTCTCGAAGTAATTCGTGTCGAGGCAGGGGCGCTTGGACGCCACATAATGATTATCAGGACAGAGCAGTTCCGCAATCGCCGGGTCATCCACTTTCGCGCGAATCTTATCGTTGATAAAGCGCCGCATCGTATCGTTGGCGTCAGCGTTGGTAAGAATGTCGTTGTACACCGCACCGACCGCGCGAAGCTCGCCCTCTTCCCACATTGCCTCGTAACGCGCACTCCGCTCTTCTTCGGAGACCTGGAGCGCACTCAGCTGCGGTCGCTCTCTGGGCACTCCAATCTCGGACCAGCGCGCTTCTTCACGATAAGCCACGGGGTCTTTTTTGTACGCTGCAATACGCTCTTCGGAGATCGCGCCGTTGCGCGCAGGAATCGCAAAGTTCGGCGTGCGCTGAAACACCGTGAGTTGCTCGCATTGCTCAGCAATCAGTGGAATAGACTGCACCGCCGACGAGCCCGTACCAATCACGCCTACGCGCTTGCCGCTGAAGTCCACGCCGTCGTGAGGCCAGGTGCTCGTAAAATACACCTCACCTGTAAAACGCTCGCTACCGGCAACGTCAGGTACTTTGGGCATCGACAGGCAGCCGGTGGCCATCACGTAGTAGCGCGCATTGAGCTGGCCACCGTCATTCGTAGTGATTACCCACCTGCGTTGCTCCTCGTCCCAGCGAGCGGCGTTAACACGCGTATTGAAGCGGATATCGCGACGGAGGTCGTGCTTGTCGGCCACGAATTGCGCGTAGCGCAAAATTTCGGGCTGGGTGGCATAGCGCTCGGACCAAACCCACTCTTTTTCGAGTTCCCGGTCCCAACTATACGAATAGTCGACGGTGAGAATGTCGCAGCGGGCACCGGGATAGCGATTCCAGTACCAGGTCCCGCCAACGTCATCAGCAGTCTCAAGCACGACCGCACTAAAACTCGCTTCGCGCATCCGTTTTAACTGGTACATACCGGCAAAGCCGGCGCCCACGATCACAACGTCAAATTCCGAAGACCCATTATTGTTATTAGTCATTAATTTGCTCACACAAGTTTAGGGCTAGTGTACCCAACGAGCATCAAAAGTGGATGCACAGCGCAGGGGTATGCGCCCTAACCCCGCGCAGGTATCGGCAAGTTAACTTTTAAAAACCACCGTAATCTGGCCTTGATTCTCACGCACCCGCCCTGCTCCACTCACTGAACGCATTCGTCCTAAGATTGCGGTAATGCCGAGCCCGAACCAGATGCCTGCCAAGGTTAAATAGATTAGTTACAGCGGCATGGGCAGTCACGAAGGCCTGCGCTTGGGCTTGATTTGAACTTGCGCATGCCCCGCTCCCTGACCCTCGTTGCCTCATGCGATTGCTCCGCCCGATTATTGGCGTACCGCTGCGGTGACAGCGGTCCTCGATAGTGCCTGAGGCCCCATTTAGATCAAGACTTCCATTATCTACTATGGTGTAGGACGCCACGTTTCCGGTGATCGTGGCAGCGGAAATTTTCTGCCAGTCTCCGCTGGGCGAAATCTTGGATACCTTGGATCCAGGCGCAGGAGCAGCAAGAGAAAAAGCACTCACACTAAGCCTGACGTACGGCCTGGTAAATTTGCGCAAGCGAGTTAGCACGCTCGTTAATAGTCACGGGGATATTCAGGCGTCGCGCTATATCACTGGCCGACACGAGGCCACGAATACTGCCATCGACTCCATCCACCACCAACACATGCTGGTCACCAAAAGACTGCATCGTTAGGAGTAGGTCGCCAATTTTTGCGGCCTTCAGAGACGCGATGTCGACAGCGAGCATGGCGTCTTTTTTCGTCATCACCGACTCTACCGTGAGTTCGCTACGCTCTACCCCGGTGCGCTTCACCGCCTGCATCACTTTCACCGACAATAGATCTGCCAGTGACACAACGCCTTTGAAGGCATCGCGGGCATCAACGACGAGCTTCAGGCGCACGTGAGTTTTTTTCATCAGCGCCTCGGCTTCGTCAATCGTAGTGGTATGTTCCAGTACAAGTGGCTGCTGCAGACTGAAGTCTGTAAGTACCGCAGTTGCCGGACTGCTCACCGTAACCGGCACATTAACCTGAGGTCTTTGGATTCGCGAGATTGTTGCGAGCGGCACAGTTTTAAGGTGCTTAAACTCAGACATTGTTTTCTCCATTGCCTCGCTGCACGGCACGCACGCAGCTCGCCTGATTGCGCAAGGCTTAATCAAACCAATAATTCGGTGGTACGACGGATCAGGAGAAGGGGTATGGGGGAGCGCGAGCTTGTGCAGGCGAATAGTGCGCAGAGCTACCACTTAGGACGACTGGTTCACCCAGTGCATAGAGTGAGGCCGAGAATGCGACATTAACAATCTGGGTGAAATTGGCGTCAGCGTCATCGCAGGGCTCAACTACAACATCGGCGACGCTGTCCTCGTACTGTGTACCCAGTGCCAATAACAGTTCTGCAGATGACGGGTAAGCCGCGACCAACAGCATAAGCAGCGCAACAACACGGCAAAGCGCGGGCAAGCCTTTTGAACTTGCCTGCGCCCCCGCAGCACCGTCGAAAGCTTGATGATTCGTTACCTGCATTCTTTTGTTCGCCTGTACCCCAGTGTTGGGATAGACCAAGTATAGACCCACGTTACCGCTACACAACAGTCTGCAAAACGGCGCTGGCACGTTAACTTCTCCAGACCACAAAGCTCCGAATTTGATGCTCCAGAGCCGGATTGGTTCGCGGCTGACAGTGATACCTCGCTCAGCTAGCAGATCTTCGATATCGCGGTGACTGAGATTAAATCGGTAATATCGTAGATGCTTACGATGCCATGGGCACGACGCGCTCGTATCATCGGACCAAACAACACCATCAGATCATGGAAATTATTGATCAGGAGTCTGGCAGCATATTCGACCCCGATATCCTGCCGCTATTCTATGAAGTCGCTGAAAGCAGTGATTTCAAGGCAACATCCGTTGAGTGACTGTCGATGCTCCCCGCTAATGATCAATAGCTGTCTGCCGGGCCCCAGCCGCGCTGGTGGCCCGGATATAGTGCTTAACGAATGAACAGCATTTCCTGATACTTCGGCAATGGCCATAACTCATCTGCGACGTAACCCTCCAGAGCATCGGCGGCAACGCGAACTTCGTCCATCAAGGGCCTGATGCTCTTCGCACAGAATTGCATGTGCTCCTCAGTGGAAGAAAAGTCTTCAGTAGCAAGCGCCTCTCGCAATTTCGCTGTCGTGGCGGTCATCGCATTGATGTGGCCCGCAACGATTTTGGCGATGGAGTCATCCATCTCTACGCCCATGATCGACATGTTCTGGGCCGTGCTGGACAGCATTTCAAGATAGCTGGTTGCTGCGGGATAGATCAGTGTCTGTGCCATATCGATAACCAGCTTGGCTTCTACCTCTATCGAGAGTACGTATTGCTCTGCGTACACCTCGAAGCGACTCTCCAGTTCTACCGGACTGAGAACGCCGGTACTGGAAAACAACTCCACAACGGACGCTTCGCGCAGTGCAGGCAGTGCGTCCGCGGTGGTAGGGATGTTTTTTAGACCTCGCTCTTCCACAGCCGCTCTATGCCACTCTGCAGAATAACCATCACCGCCGAACACCACGTTGCTATGCTCGCTCATCAACTCTTTGAGCACGCCAACTACCGCATCAGCCTGACTGGCACCGCCATCCAGTGCTGTTTCAAGCTTCCCCGCAATCCAATTAAGCGAGTCGGCGAGCATTGTATTCATAGCCACCAGCGGGCCGGATACTGACTGTGAAGAGCCCACCGCTCGAAACTCAAACCGGTTGCCAGTGAACGCGAATGGAGACGTGCGGTTGCGGTCGCCGGGGTCACGCTCGAACTTGAGAATTTGCGACAGCCCCAGATCCATCTCACCGCCCAGCTCTCCGCTGTGAATATTGCCTTCTTTGATGTCCGTAAATACTTTTTCGAGCTGATCTCCGAGATAGACCGACAGGATAGCCGGGGGAGCCTCGTTCGCGCCCAGACGATGATCATTGGACGCGGTGGCTATTACTGCACGCAGCAGCGGACCGTACAGATGTACACCGCGAATCACGGCGCCACAGAACAACAGAAACAGCAGGTTTTCATGAGGGGTGGAGCCGGGATCCAGCAGATTACCCTGCGTTGAGTTACCCACCGACCAGTTGACGTGTTTGCCCGAGCCATTGATCCCTGCAAAGGGCTTTTCGTGCAGCAGACACATAAAGCCATGCTTCTTTGCAGTGGCCTTCATGAGAGTCATCATCAACTGCTGGTGGTCCGCAGCGACATTCGCTGCCTCAAAATAGGGCGCAATCTCAAACTGGCCCGGGGCGACCTCATTGTGGTGCGTTTTTGCGGGAATACCCAATCTATACAGCTGATCTTCATAGTCCTGCATGAACACCTGCACGCGAGCCGGTATTGCACCAAAATAGTGGTCGTCGAACTCCTGACCTTTCGCCGAGGGTGCACCAAACAAGGTGCGCCCGGCCAGCAACAAGTCCGGACGACTGTTGGCAAAGTACGCGTCCACCAGAAAGTATTCCTGCTCGGCGCCGCAGCTGGAGTTGAGCGTTGCGATGTCGGTTTCGCCCATCAGTGCCAATACTTTCTGCCCCGCTTCATTCATCGCCGCATTAGAGCGCAGCAAGGGAATTTTCTTGTCCAGTGCTTCTCCGGTCCAAGACATAAAAACGCTGGGAATCATCAGCGTAGCGCCGTTGTCCGTTTGCATGATGTAGGCCGGACTAGTGGGATCCCAGGCGGTGTATCCGCGGGCCGCATTGGTCATGCGCAAACTACCGTTCGGGAATGACGATCCGTCGGGCTCACCCTTAATAAGTAGGCTCCCGGTGAATTCCGTGATCGCGCCACCATCCGAATTGGTGACGATAAAACCGTCATGTTTTTCCGCGGTAATGTTCGTCATCGGGTAAAAGATGTGTGAAAAGAACTTCGCACCCCGTGAGACCGCCCACTCTTTCATTGCGGCGGCAACGACATCAGCTGTCGCGGCATCCAGGGGCGCGCCCGTCTGGACCGTCTTCTTGATCGCCTTGAACGCCGTTTTGGACAGAGCCCACTCCATCCTGCTTAGGTTAAAAACGTCCACGGCCCAGATTTCTCCGAGAGCTTCGGGCGGGGATACATCCATCGGGGATCGATTAACAATGTTTTGGATGGCCTGTTGCCGGCTTGAGTTAGCACTCATTTTCGTTCCTCTGTGTGGTGTGTAAGCCCATAGAAATTGCACCATTGTTGGTCATGGCAGAGCCCGTCGGGCTATCACAGGACATTTATGCAGTAATCAAGCCAGCTAATACCCAAGGACGGATCTTTTGGATGGCGATACCGAAGTCTGCGGGTTGAGCGCGCTGAATGAGTGCGTCGCTGGCGAGCCAAAGCTCGGCGCCTTAGACCAGCGTAAGCATCTCAGGTAACTGCATAACTGCATAGCTACAGCACCGGCACACGCCAAACTTAGGAGGTCATAATCAGGAGACCATAGTCAGGAGGCCATAGTCAGGACGGGCTTTTCAGGGCTTTCCGCCAAGACCGCGTTGTATCATTATGGAAAGAGTGCTTAGCGGATAGTTGATAGTTGATAGTTGATAGTTGATAGGCGGTTGTTTCCGGAGTAAGCCCAAATTATGGAATTCAAAGATTACTACAAGATTCTCGGTGTCGATCCCAAGGCTGAGGCCAAGGACATCAAAAAGGCGTACCGCCAGCTCGCGCGGAAGACGCACCCGGACCTGAATCCAGGGCCCGAAGCCGAAGAAAAATTCAAGGCGATTGCAGAAGCCTACGAAGCCCTCAAGAATCCCGAGCGACGGGCAGAATACGATGAACTGCGTGAGTACGGCGGTCAGCGACCCGACGGTGGATTTCAGGCACCGCCGGGCTGGGAGTCGCGCGCTGGGGCGGACGGGGCCGACTTCTCGGAGTTTTTCAACTCTGTTTTTGGGGGCGGTTTTCGCAGCAGCGGGCAAGCGGGCGCTGGGTCCCGGGGTTTTGGTATACGGGGACAGGATCTCGAAATTGAGATGCCCGTCTTTCTGGAAGAGACACTTGTAGACACTCAAAAGCCCGTCGCTTACCAGATACCGGCCCGGGATGAGAGCGGTCAGAACACGGCGGTTCGCAAGTCGCTCAAGGTGACGATCCCGGCCGGCACAGCCGACGGGGCGCGAGTACGTGTGAAGGGGCAAGGAGCACCCGGTGTAGGCAACGCGCCCGCGGGCGACCTGTATCTCCACGTACGGCTGGTGCCCCACCCGGTGTTCGACATTGAGGGCCATAATCTTCTGGTGACGGTTCCTTTGGCGCCCTGGGAAGCAGCGCTCGGTGCCAAAGTCACTGTGCCAACCCTCGAAGGGAAAATCAGTTTGACCATACAGCCGGATAGTCAGGCGGGACAAAAACTGCGCATCAAAGGCAAAGGCCTGCTTCTCAAAGGGGGACGTGGAGACCTCTTCGCACAGCTAAAAGTGGTGATGCCACCTGCTGGCACCGATGGCGTCGATGAGATCTGGAAAAAACTTGCCGAGAGCGCCGCATTCAATCCGCGTGCTGAGTGGGAGAAATGAGTATGACCATAACTACGTTGCAGATAACTGTGCATGAACTCTGCGAATGCGAAGACATCTCGGAATCCTTACTTGTCGCCGCAGTGGAACATGAGATCGTCGCCCCGGCAGAGGGCGAAGGTGCGAGCGACTGGGTCTTCGACGCGACTCACGTTGTATGGCTGCGCAAAGCCATTCATCTGCACCGCGATCTCGATCTGGATTGGGTGGCCATCGCCATGGTCATCGACCTGCTCCGCGAGCGCGAGCAACTGGACCAGGAGAACCAGTTACTCAAGCAGCGATTGCAGCGATTTCTGCATGACGACTAGATCTCACACAAGGCACACAGGCCAAAGAACAGAGGATGGGCATTACGGTGAACGATGACTTTGACGAGCAGAGCTTCTGGAACAAAGTGTCTGGCTATGCACGTACTGCAGGCCGAGGAGTGATCGAGAAGTCGCTATGGCTGTATTACGCAGCGCAGTCGCCCAACACGCCTAAATGGGCCAAGTCTGTCATCTACGGCGCGCTTGCGTATTTTGTACTCCCCGTCGACGCTATTCCTGACCTGATTCCGCTGGTGGGTTTCACTGACGATCTAGGGGCGCTGGCCGCCGCGGTTGCATCAGTGGCGATGTATATCGACGACGATGTCAGAGAGGCCGCCCGACGCAAAATGAGCGACTGGTTTCAATCGGACCCCGAAAGCGTCAATGAAGGCCATTGATAGCCCGAGCCGGTACCCAAGGCGCGCGTACCGCTCTTAATGTCGCTTAATTGAAAGGGACACAACGCTGTCGATGATATCCGCAAAGATAATCCAACCAAATACAAACGCGATCGCAAAACCTAGCGCTATCAGCACGATCATCACCGTCGGAAACCAAAGCGGAAGACTTAGCGGCTCGGCTACGACATCGACCACCTGAAGAATCGCCCACCCTTGATCCTCGCCCGGCGCATTTCCAGCTCACTGCCAGCAGCGGCGTCAATATCATCGGGACTGCGAATATCCCCGGAGTTTTCGTCGAAGCGCGACTAAAAACGCAAGCCCAGCCACAGGTCTGTGTCGTTAGTTTTAGATTGGTACTGCAGACGCTTGTCGCTCTAGAACAGGGTTTCGCTCCAGCGAACCCGAGATGCGTCGTCTGCCTCGCCAAGGCCTGAGCTGGGGTTTTCTGGGCGTTACTGCGCACACAGACACTAGCCATTTTTAGGGATCAAATCGGCAGTATCCTCAATCGAACAATCAATCCAACTTTGTGGAAACGAGCGCTCGATCAGTTGCGAAATTCCCAATACGATGATGTCGTTATCTTCTGCGACTTCCTGTGCAAAGCTGGAATAGCGACTTGTGCGCGCAAAGATCCAGGCCTTAGGGTTATGTCGACGTAACCACAGTGCCGACCTTAGATTGTCTTCTTCGCGATTAGTGGCGAATACAAATAGCGTGTCATGGCGATTCCTATCCCAGAATCCATCCAAGTCCTCCCACACGCCAGGATGAGTCATATCGCCCTGGAGGATTTTTAACTCAAAATTTGTAGATATAGAAAACTGTTCCCGCGTCACCATAACGCGACGCTCGGCATCGTGTTCGATCACTGCAACTGCAGCGATTTCATCGGGTAGCGCATTCTGAAGCGACTCAAGGACAGATTGCCCAAAGCGTCCGAAACCGGCAATGACAACGCCCACCTTTGAACCATTTTGGCGCACATGAGGCACCGCTAGCGTTGTGACAAGACTTTCGGCGGCGCTTTGATAACCGTTAAACACGGTAACAGCCTCGGCAATACGCGACGAGGACATCGACCGCATGAATCGTAAGCGATCCACATTCATAATGATTTTTCCGGCCAGCTCCGGGCGTCGATCAAGCATTGCTTTCGCTGTTTCGTAATTTTTGAGATTGTAGTTTGAGAACAATAAAACTTTAGCTGCATGTTTAACTCGCAGCTGATCAAAGGTGAAATCGTCGATCAAGTCGCCTTCCCAGGTCAACGCACCGAAGCTCCGTCGAAGCTGCTCGTGTGACGTGTCTGAAAAACCGACGCCTTGCAAAACCACCACCTGACGACTGGGATCTATCTGTCGAAGGTGTCTAAGATAGCTTCGCGTAAGCTCGTCGCCGCCATCAATGATGACATGATTTCGCAGTCGCTTTAATCGCCAGCGCTGCCGCGTAAACATCCTTAAAAACAGATCCAGCACGGTCGAAACGGCGAGAATTGGCGCTGCAAAGTAGGCCACCCAAAGTGACACGACCGCCCAGGTAGGACCAGATTGTGGTGTGCCGATGTCGATGCCACCGATGACAAACAAACTCAATGCATAGTAGCAATCGACCAGCAACGTCCGCTCGAAGCTTCCATCTTCGCCGCTAAGCGTAGTACCTGATTGAAACGCAACGAC
>NZ_JBLGBE010000013.1:0-55752 GCF_047617445.1 Congregibacter sp. | reverse complement strand
GACCGGAGCTTTGGGCCATAGGGGATTCTCCTGGTGTATTACGCGAAGTTGGCTTCGCGCTGATCTGGATTTGTCGGCGGGCTTTTCTTGCCACACTACTACCAAGATAGTATCTTTCATAACAAGACTAATAAAGTCGGCCGACCAACGAGCGCAGCATAGTCCGCTTAGCTGTTAGGCCGGATTGGACGTAATCCACGGAATGACTGATTCTCAGCAGCACTGGCGGCATGCGCCGGTTCGCCCCAATGATTTGCCACCTATGGACCTGCGCGTACGCCGGGAAGCTGATGGTCATATATGGCTAACCCACGGCATGCCGCTGGAGCCCTTTGCGGCGCTGTTTATCCATCACATTAGCCAGCAGGCGCTGGCGCAACCCGACAAAACGGCCTATGCACGCCGCGAACCAGGAGGAGCTGCCGCCGGCGCAGCCTGGGATCGCCTGAGCTATGGTGAACTCGAAGTTCGGGTACGGCGCGTGGCGGGTTGGTTCACGGAGCAAGATGCCCGTGGCGAGGTCCTGCTCCTGCTCACAGGTAACTCTATTGATCACGCGGTGGTACGACTCGGCGCCATCGCGGCAGGCGTTGTTGTCTGTCCGGTCAGCGCGGCGTATCTAACAGCCGGGGGTGATTTTGGTCGTCTGGCTTATGTGCGGGACCTTGTGCAGCCGCGATATCTGTTTGCCGATGTCGCAGCCACAGTGCTGGGCGCCGCGAGCATTTTCGCGCAAGGTGATTACACGCTCTTGAGCAGTGATCTGGCAGGGTCCGATGGGCTCCCGATACGTACGATAGACCTCCATCACCTTGAGCAGTCTTCGCCCCTGGAAGGTAGCGGTGATGGAGATCCCGATGCGCCGTGTGCCTACATGCTTACCTCCGGCTCGACCGGTCGACCTAAGGCCGTCATACAGACTCAGCGAATGATCCTGTCGAATCTTCATCAGGCGCGGCAGATACTTGGGCAAGCAGCCGGTTGGTCAGAGTACATGCTCGATTGGTTGCCGTGGAGCCATGTATCGGGTGCCTTTAACCTCTATGCGGCAGCGACCTTTGGTGGTTCTCTCTACATCGATGATGGCAAACCAGCGCTTGGGCTCTTCGCAGAAACCATAGCCAACTTACGGGAGGCTCCTCTCACCTACTTCTGCAATGTGCCTCTGGGTTACGGAATGTTGGTCGATGCTCTGCGGGATGACAGCAAGCTGCGGCAGGTGTTTTTTGAGAAGCTTCGACTGATGCTGTACGGGGGGGCGGGCCTTTCTCAGCCTGTGATGGACGCTTTACAGGGTATGGCTGTGGCCGAGACCGGCAGTCGCATCATGATGACCACCGGCTACGGATTGACGGAAAGCGCGTCTGGCTGCATGGCTATTTATTTCCCTACAGACAAGGTCGGTATTGGACTGCCCATGCCGGGTGTGGAGACGCGCCTTGTACCGCTTGGCGATGCCCGCTATGAAATTCGTCTACGGGGGCCCAATGTTATGCAGGGCTACCTCAACAACCCACAGGCAACAGCCGGCGCCTTTGATGAAGACGGCTGCTTCAGAACCGGTGATGCTGCTAGATTTCACGATGAGAGTGACCCCGAGCAGGGCCTTGCCTACGCTGGACGCTTGGTAGAGGAGTTCAAGCTGAGTTCCGGCACTTGGGTGCGGGCCGGTGCTGTTCGCGCCGAGATTCTCGCCGCATTTTCGCCGGCGTTCTCGGACCTCCTTCTCTGCGGTGTCAACGAAGCCTTTTTGGCCGCGTTAGTAGTACCCAACATTGCGGGCCTGCAAACCCTATCGGGCCTTGATAGTACAGATCCTACGGTTTTGGCTGCGCACCCATCAGTGAGAGCGAAGCTGGAGCAGTGTTTGCGCAACTACAACGGAGCTAACCCTGGCCGCAGCTCAGCATTGCGGCGTCTGGCGTTCATGCAAAGCCCTCCTGATCCGCAACGTCATGAGATATCCGACAAGGGCACCATTAATCAACGCATCGCGGCAGATAATCGCAGCGATGAAATTGCCAATCTCTTCAAAGACGCGCCGGGAAAGCAGGTAATCGTAGCGTCGACTTGAGCATCGGGAACAAATCATGGAACTGACGAACTGTACCGCTTTAGTGACCGGGGCCAATCGAGGAATCGGCGCGGCCTTTGTTGCAGCGCTTTTGGAGGCCGGTGCACAAAAGGTTTACGCCGCTTGCCGTAACCCGGAGGCCGGTGATCTGGAGTTTGACGCTCAGGATTCACCCCGTGGTTTTGGATGTCACGGACTCGAAGTCGATTACCGATCTGGCTGCGCTGTGTCAGGACGTACAGCTGTTGGTCAATAACGCCGGCCTGTTTGCTGATACCACCTTACTCACTGCCCCAGATATCACGGCGGCGCGACAGGAGATAGAGGTGAACTACTTTGGCCCCTTACAGATGTCCCGGACCTTTGCGCCGATTCTCAACGCTAACGGTGGGGGTGCGATAATGAACGTGCTGTCGGCGGCTGCCATAGTGCCGATACCCAACATGGGCGGCTACAGCCCGTCTAAGTTTGCAGCCAGAGCCATGAGCGTGTCTTTGCGCGCTCCATCGATACGCGTATGTCTGCGCATGTCGAGGGCAACAAGGAATCGTCAGCGACGGTGGCTACGTCGGGGCTCAAAGTGGTGCGCAGAAACATCCCGGAAGTTGATACGGATGCCTTCGCCGTCAGTGTGCGTGCAGCCCAGGCGCGCGACCCGGCCAAACTGGAGCAGCAGATGGCTGCCGCACTGAAGCTGCAAACTCTGCATACGGGGCGTTAGCCCCGATCTATTGAGGACTCCACCCGTGTTTGATTTGATGTTGTTTAATTTTCTGTTGCTGATTGGATGCATGTCAGCGCTGTGGCTACTCAGTATTGTCTTGGGTGATGTGTCGTTTATCGACAGCTTCTGGGCTTTTGGTTTTGTCATCGTTGCTGTCGCCAGCTTCGGGTACCTGGGTATGCAAGAGACATTGCATAGTCATGTGTTGTTGTTAATCACCGCTGTTTGGGGTCTACGTCTGGGTCTGTTTTTGTTCTTACGTTGGCGGCGCGATGGCGCGGATCCTCGCTACGTACGGATGGTCGAGAAGGCTTCGGGCAGTCCTCATTTTTTTACCCTCAAGTCTGTGTTTTTGCTTCAGGGCGTCATGCTCTGGGTGGTGTCCTTACCCGTACAACTGGGGATTTTTTATGACTCAGGGTTCTCTTTGGAAGCTCTGGCTTTTGCCGGTATCGGGCTTGCTGCACTTGGGATCTTGTTCGAAAGCATCGGCGACCATCAAATGACGGCCTTTCGCGCCAATCCGGACAACAAAGGGCAAGTCATGGACCGTGGTTTGTGGCGTTACACCCGGCATCCCAACTATTTTGGTGATGCCTGCGTTTGGTGGGGTTTGTTCCTTATCGCCTTGGATGCTGGTGCGCCCTGGTGGGTAGTGGTGGGTCCAGCGCTGCTCAATTGGACGCTTGTTCGTTGGAGCGGTGCAGCTCTCCTTGAGCGACGCATGAAGCGGTCCCGCCCGGGTTACGAAGACTACATCGCCCGCACCAGCGGGTTCATCCCGCGCCCGCCCAGAGTGCGTTCCTGAATATGTCCGCGCCGCAGCGCGTCGTCATTATCAGCGGTGCGGGCAAGGGCCTGGGCCGAGCTTATGCGCACTATCTTGCTGAGCGTGGTTTCTCGATTGTTGTGAATAATCGTCGACATGCTTCGGACGAGGAGACCAGCGCGGATGCGGTGGTGCGCGAGGTTCGCGCCGCGGGCGGGGAGGCGGTGGCACACTACGGCGCCGCGGAGGATCCACAGACCGGGGAGTCCTTGCTTGCACTCGCTTTGACAAGCTTTGGACGTCTGGATGCGGTGATTGCAAATGCCGGAGTTTCTGAAGGGACCTCCTTCTGTAAGCAGACTCCCCAGAGCATTGAGCAGAACATCAGTATCAATTTGCTCGGTACTGCCTATCTTTTACTTCCCACCTTTCGTCATTTGTACGAACAGCGCGCCGGTCATGTGTTGCTGAGCACCTCGGCCGCCGGTTTGTTTGGCGGGCATGGACTGCCTGCTTATTCAGCTTCCAAGGCCGGGCTTATAGGCCTCATGCAAAGCCTCGCGTTGGAGGGCGCGCCTCACCGCGTGTTTGTTAATGCCATCGCACCTTTTGCTCGAACCCAGATGACGGAGGCCTCGCTTGAAGCGGCCACTGTGACGGGCCTTGCACCGGATGAGGTCGCACCGATCGTCGCGCGCTTGCTGGCGTCGGACTGTGAAATCAGTGGTGAAGTAGTGGTGGCCGCAGCGGGTCGTGCGGCCCGCGCCAAGATGTTGTGTGGCGTTCCTGGTGTTGTTGGCGGCGCCGACGCGAGCATTGACGCGGCGCTAAGGAGCCTTGTGAGCTCTCCAGTAGCTTTGGAGCATCGTGATGCTGTCGCGATGTTTCAGTCGTTTATTGGCGGCAACTGATGCGCAATTCAACGTCTTGAGGACTTAACTGATGCTGGAACCTCTTTTAGCTCTTAGTATGCCTTTGCTCCTTAACTTTGGCGTGGCGATTGGCGCCGTAGTGGCACTCTGGTTGGTCAGTATTGCCATTAAAGATGTGTCGATTATCGACATGATTTTCGCCGTGATTATGTGTCTGATACTCCTTGCCTCGGCGCTCATGACGCCACAGCTAGGGGCCGCTGATAAGGTGATGCTTGGGGTTGTTGCGCTTTGGGCCGTGCGCGTCACAGCCCATCTGGTTCGGCGCAACTGGGGGCATGGCGAAGATCCCCGATACAGCAAGCTGCGAACCTGGGTAGAGGGCGAGTGGGCATTCCATTGGCTGAGCCTGCGCAAAGTGTTTCTTTTGCAGGGCGTGGTTTTGTGGTTTGCGACGCTGCCGGCCCAAATGGCCATTTTGTTGCCTGAGCCGTCTGGGCCGACATTGATGACCTACATCGGCGCCACCATTGCCCTCCTAGGTTTGCTAGTTGAAACCGTTGCAGATGTTCAGCTGACTGCTTTTCGCGCGGATCCAGATAAACAGGGCACCGTGTTGCAGTCGGGGCTCTGGCGGTACTCCCGACACCCCAACTACTTTGGTGAGTTGTGTGTTTGGTGGGGGGTGTTTGTTATGGCCTGTGCAAACCCCTGGGCGATCGTCTCCATTATTGGTCCCTTGGCTTACAGCCACCTCATCGTTAACGTAACAGGACAGGCGACCCTCGATAAAAAGCTCGCGCGCGAGAAACCGGGTTATGCGCAGTACATGGAGAGAACCAGTGGGATGTTTCTTTGGCCGCCAAAATCGCCGCGCAATTAACAATCCGTAGAGACTGTGTGCTCGAACTATTCGCTAGCGATCGCTTTACTTAGGTCCTGCTTCAGAAAGGCGACCAGATCCTCATCAGTACACTTTGCTGAGTGTGTATGAGGAAAGACGTGTTCTGGACGTACGGCCCGATCAAACCAAATACTGCGTCCGGCAGCAGAGGGACGCTCGGCCGCAAGCCATAACGCGGTATCGGCACCTTCCGCTGGGCTTCGCAAAATCGCGCCCTGAATTTTGTAAAATGTCGGCAGTGCCTTTTGAACACCCTCTGTGCGTGCCCAGCCCGGGTGCAACACGTAGCTGTGACCGCCCATGGGCTTCAGCCGCTCGTTCCAAAGTCCAGACAGTACGACTTGACCGCGTTTGTGCGAAGCATAGGCCACTTTGCCGCCGTAGCGCTTTGCATCAGTTACGTTCAGCAGCTTGGTATTCTGGGGAACGTTATAAAGACCGCCTGAGGCCATGTTCACGATTAGAGGTTTTTCTCCAAGCAAGCCCGCGTCTATCAGGCCTTCTGTCAATTGATACTGCCCCAGCAGATTGATGACGTAGGTAGTCTCAAAACCTTCCCCGGTCATTTCCAATTCGTTAAACAGCACCCCCACGTTGTTTTGCAACACATCAATGCGCCTACCATCATCACGCAAGGAGGCCAGTAGGGTCGCGATGGATGCCACCGAGGATAGGTCGCAAATTCTGCTTTCTACGCGGGCCGCCGCTTCGGGTGATAGCGACGCGCGGGCCTGAGCTAGTTTGTCTTCGCTGCGCGCTACCGCAATCACGGTGGCGCCAGCTTCTGCTGCGCCGGCAACAATAGCGGCACCAATGCCACCGGAGGCGCCAGTAACCAGCCAGTTCTGACCCGTAAAATCTCGCTTTGACCTCGTCCACTGCGTGCGACGGCCCCAATAACCAATGCGGCTGTAAGTAGGGGTAAATCGACCATAAAAGCCGAGAATTTTTGCCAGATCTGAAGCCGTCATTTTTTGAGTAGGTCCTTAAGATGTAGCCCAGAGATCTTCGCCCCGCGCCCAGGTTGCATGGAACCCAAAAGGTATCCGTTGAGGTATACGTACTCGTGCGATGGGTCCTTGTTCAATGTCAGTGGCATCAAACACTAGAGACCAGGACGACCAGTCCTTGCTGTCCGTGACCAAGGTGATGATGTAGCCATCGTCCTCCGCGCCGTCGCGCGTCGCGCCGGTTTTGGGTGCGAAGGCTGCCTCGCTACCAAACACGCCGAGACCATAGTCGTACTCCCAGCGCTTGCCTGTCTCATTGTCATACTTAACAAGCCCATTAAAGCGCAGGGTATGACCACCTTCGTGCAACAGCGGTATGCGCTGATGGTAGGCATAGCGGCTCTTTACGCCCTTGAACATGAGGTTGATCTTGTTGAACTCGGTGTTCAAATCATCCAGATCGCCTTCACGTACTTCGCCGGTTCGAAGATTAAAGCGCCAGCGGTAGTTATTAGCTTCCAGACGCATGTAAGCCAACATGTGTGACAGCTCGCCGCCATCACCTGTGGCATCAGGCATGGGGTTAGTGGATCTGCTGCCGTCCATGATGATCCAGTCGCCGTCTTCCCAGCAGTTGCTGGTATGCAGAATGTAACAGGGCTCACACTCGAACCACTTAATGGCGCTACTGCCGTGCCGCTGAGGGTTACGTGGTGCGATACCAAAGCGTGTCGGTATGTCTGTATGAAAAGTCAGTACGCGTCGGCGATGTTGCCGCAGTATATTCATGTCGTGAAAAAAGGGTAAATCATGCAGCACCGTATAGTTCTCGGTGTAGCCCATGTCGTGGGGTAGGCGCGGGCCCGGCAGTTCTACTTCGGTTTCATGCAGCAATTTGCCGTTGGCATCGGCAACGCCATAGGTCATGAAGGGTGGCTCATCGCCATAATCGAAGAACAGAAATTCACCGGTTGCCCAGTCGACGCTGGAGTGCGCCGACATTCTGGGATGCTTGCGCCCCTCAATGTTGAAGGCTTCCAGGGTATCGAGCGATTGTCCGTGCAGCGCAAGTGGGTTTCCGGCGTTGTACCACATTGTCACTAGCTGATTGCGATAAAAGGCGACATCAGTGTTGGAGGTATCTTTGATTCCAAATGGAGACACGCTGTAGTCGAAGGGGCCCATGATCCCGGGCGAAATCGAACGAATGTTTTGACGTTCGCTAAGCAGAGCATCGGTTTGAATCCAGCGATTGGAGTAGCTGGCCTGCCCGTCCTTGAAGTACACACCGTGCACCATGCCGTCACCGTCAAAAGGGTGGTAGCGATTCTTAGGCGGATAAACGGGGTTGGGACCGTTTCTAAAATAGGCGCCCGCCAGATCGGTTGGTAGCTCGCCCTCTACTTCCAGCCCCGCTTTGGAAATTTCATGCACTGTAGGAGCATAGGGCCCGTGGAGGTAGGGGTTGTCGAGACCGTATATCCATTGCGGCGTGTCATCAAAATGAGTCACCTCACCAATGCACTCTTGCACAGACGGGTACTCCATCATTACTCGTGCAGCGTCCAGCATGTTTTTTCCTCTGCGTAACTACCCCTATATACGAACAGTATATCTTTACAGTACGATTATGCAAGTCGCTATTTGGCGGCGCTTGCACCCGTTTTCCCTCTCGCCTAGAATCGGTTCGTTAATAAAAGTGACTGGCAGGAATTCTACCTATGATCGACCCTCTTAAGCGCCTGCGCGTGCCGGTGTTTCAGGCACCGATGTTTTTGCAATCGGGACCAGAGATGGTCATTGCTGCCTGCAAGGCCGGCATTGTAGGCAGCTTTCCATCGATCAATGCGCGCACGACTGAAGAGCTTGAGGCGTGGCTGGACAAAATAACCGCTGCAGTCGATGAAAACGATGCTCCCTGGGCCATCAACCTCATGATGCACCGGAGTAATAGTCGGCGCATGGACGATCTGGCTCTTGCAGAGCGCTACCAGGCGCCCCTGGTTATTACTGCTCTGGGTAGCCCTCAAGAAGCCGTAGAGCGCGTACATGCCTACGGCGGCAAAATTTTGGCAGATGTCATTGACATGCGTTTTGCCGCAAAAGCGATTGCAATCGGCGTCGATGGTCTAGTCCTCGTGGCCGCGGGTGCCGGTGGGCATACCGGGCAGCTGTCAGGTTTTGCCTTTGTGCAGGAAGTGCGTCAACACTTTGAGGGTATTGTTGTGCTTGGTGGCGGTATTAGTACAGGACGCGCAGTTCGGGCTGCCGAAGTATTAGGCGCAGACTATGCTTATATGGGTACGCGGTTCATCGCTTCGAGCGAAAGCATGGCGGAGGCCGATTATAAAAATATGGTCGTTGAAGCGACTGGCAGTGACATCGTTTGTTCTGATGCGCTGACGGGTGTGAAGGCAAACTGGCTTCGTACCAGTTTGGAACGAGCCGGCTATGACCCCAACAATATGCCCAGCGCCGGCGACATCGATATCATCAAATCCGCGGGTGATGTTAAGCGCTGGCGTGACGTCTGGGCGGCAGGGCAGGGCGCGGGATCGGTCAACGACATACTACCTATCGCTGCTATTGTTGAACGCTTGGAGCGCGAATACCGAGAGGCCTGTGATCTATGAACATCCGCAGTAGTGATCAACGCATTGCTCAGCTCACCGAGGCAGGACTGTGGGGCCGTCAAACACTCCATAGTCTTCTGGAGACAAATGCCAAATCCACGCCAGATCGCGAAGCGGTGGTCGATCCAGAGAATAAAGCTGATCTCATGGGCCAGCCGATGCGGCGCTTATCGGTTCTGGAATTAGATAGGGCCAGCAGCGCCTGTGCCCGGGAGCTTGCGCGCCGGGGTGTTAAGGCCGGTGATCGGATTGTTTTGCAGCTTCCCAATACCAGTGAATTGATTGTGCTCTATTACGCGCTGAGCAAGCTCGGCGTGGTGATTTCTCCCACAGCAGTGCAGTACGGCAAGCACGAGCTCTCGCACTTTAAGCAAGAGCTGGCTCCCGCAGCGATGATTACCTTGGGCGATTTGCGTGGGTCCAGGCTTGCGGATCAGGCTCGTGAGATCATGGGCGACACGCCCGTTTGGGATGTGACCGACGATCTTGACGTCTTTTCGGGCCTGAGCGAGGACGCCGGAGGTGAATGGGCGAGTGATGCGAACGCGACCCTTACCATCGCCTGGACTTCCGGAACCACGGGCACGCCCAAGGGTGTGCCGCGGTCACATAATATGTGGTTGGCTCAGGGAAGGTTGACTAGCTACGCGGCTGAGTTCACCGAGGGTGAACGTTTCTTGTCACCTTTCCCCATGATCAATATGGCGGCACTGGGTGGCTTTTTGTTTCCGTCAGCCCTGCATAACTGCACGCTGGTGCTGCATCATCCGCTGGACATCCCTCTGTATTTGAAACAGCTGCAAGACGAACGCATTAACTACACGCTAGCACCACCACCGCTGCTCAATCGACTCGCGCAGCAGCCAGAAATGTGGGAGCAGTTTGACTACACGGCGCTGCGTGCTATCGGATCGGGTTCGGTACCATTGTCTCCGGCGATGATTGAGACTTTCGAGTCGCGCTTTAAGAAGGCGATTATCAATTTTTATGGATCCAACGAAGGGATTGCGCTGATCTCTACACCGGAGAACTCCCCCTCGCCAGAACATCGTGCCAGTCTCTTTCCGCGCTTAGGTGCTTCTGGTTTGAACTTTGGAACCTACGCCGAGGGTGCGATTATTACTCGCATCAATGATCCTGACACGGGAGAGATTGTGGTTGAGCCCGGGGTATCCGGTGAGCTAACGGTCGCCGGCCCAGGTGTATTCGATGGCTATCTCAACCACGATGGAAGCGATGTTTTCACTACCGACGGATTCTTTCGAAGCGGTGATCTGGTCGAGATATGTCCAGAGAAGCCCAGTCATTATCGTATCGTTGGTCGCTGTAAAGACATTATTAATCGCGGCGGCATCAAGCTTTCGCCGAGTGAGCTCGACACGCTTCTGGAGGGGGCCTTGGGGCTGGCAGAGGCATCGGTTTGTGCGTATGCAGATGAGGATCTCGGTGAGAAGGTCTGCGCCTGCGTCGTGCCTTTAGCGGGCACCGAAATTCCTACACTAGAAGCACTTTGTGCGCATCTTGGCGAAAAGGGTGTAGCGCGTTTCAAGCTGCCCGAGCGTTTGGAAGTGTTTGATGCATTGCCGAGGAACCCTTTGGGTAAGGTAATGCGCAATGTACTCCGCGAGCAGGTAGAAGCACGCGAACAAGAAGGAGCAACTCCATGAGCAAGGTTTACATTCTCGGCGGCGCGCAAACTGATTTTGCGCGCAACTGGCACCGCGAGGGGCTGGATATTTACGCAATGTTTCGAGAGGCCCTCGAATCTGCTATCGCAGATGCCGGTGTAGAGCCCGCACAGATCGATGTTGGCCACGTCGGCAACTTCGTGGGCGAGCTCTTCTGCAGACAGGGATTGATTGGCGGTTTCTTCGCGCAGGTGTATCCAGAAATGGCAGGTATGCCCACTTCTCGGCATGAGGCAGCCTGCGCCTCGGGCTCCATGGCGATGCTGGGCGCTATGCGCGATATTGAAGCCGGTCACTACGAGACGGCATGCGTGCTGGGCCTTGAGTTTATGCGCAATGTCGACGGGCGAACGGGAGCTGAGTATCTCGGCGCTGCGGCTTGGCAAGGCCACGAAGCGCAGGAGGCAGAGTTTCCCTGGCCGTTTATGTTCGACCGTATCAGCGCTGAGTACGACAAGCGGCATGGGTTGCGTCACGAACACTTGGCTCGAATAGCTGAAATAAACTTTTCCAATGCTCGCCGTAACCCCAGCGCCCAAACCCGCGAATGGGAGTTTCCGGAGGGTTGCTTCAGCGAGGACGATAAGCTCAATCCGGTTGTCGAGGGCCGCGTGCGCAGACTCGACTGCGGCCAGATTACCGACGGTGCGGCATGCGTGATTCTGGCCAGCGAAAAGGCAGCCATCGCCTATGCGCAGAAAAAAGGTCTTTCGCTGACTGACATTCCCTGCATCAAGGGCTGGGGCCATCGCACGGCACCACTGCTGTTGGAGCAAAAGTTCGCTATGAGCGAGGGTCAGCCACTGTTGTTCCCGCATGCTGCCGGTGCTTTGCATGATGCGCTCGGCCGTGGTGGCTTTGGCGCCGTCACGGAGCTTGATGGCCTGGAGACCCATGATTGCTTCACAATTACCGAGTACATGGCCATTGATCACAGTGGTCTGACCGCACCCGGAGAAGCTTTTAAGGCCATAGAAGAGGGCATCATTGAGCGGGACGGGAGTTTTCCCATCAATGCCAGCGGCGGCCTGATTGGATTGGGACATCCTGTGGGTGCTACCGGTGTGCGGATGGCTCTGGATTGCGCTCGTCAGGTTACCGGACGAGCAGGTGCTATGCAGATTAGCGGCGCAAAAAACATGATCACCTTTAATCTGGGGGGTAGCGCAACGACCTGCGCCAGCCTGATAGTAGGAGTTGGCGCTTGAATGAAGCGCTAATTTATGGCGGTGTGCGCAGTCCGCGCGCTAGGGCAAAAGCGGACGGTGGTCTACATGGTGTGACCCCGCATGAGTTGCTCGCGCAGCTGTATCGGGCACTTCAGGAACGTACGGACCTGAATCCTCAAAACATCGACGAAGCGATTCTTGGCTGCGTCACTCAGTATGGTGAGCAAGCAGGAAACATCGCCAAAGCCTCTACCTTGTACGCTGGCTGGCCTTTTGAGATAGCAGGCCTCACGGTCAATCGTTACTGTTCTTCTGGTCTTGATGCCGTCGCTTTAGCGGCAATGAAAATTAACGTGGGAGCGGCCAGCCAACTGATGGCCGGGGGGATCGAAATGATGTCCCGGGTGCCGATGATGGCAGACGAAGCGCGGGTGTTTAAGGATCCGGACTTTGCCATGCAATGCCGAGTTTTACTCATGGGTAGCGGTGCCGACTTGATCGCGTCCCGCGCCGGCGTGTCGCGCAAGGAAGCTGACACAGTGGCATTCAATAGTCAGCAACGCTCCGCACATGCACGGGCTGAGGGTTACTTCGCCAAGTCCATTGTGCCTATCCAGACGCCCACGGGGGTCGCCCTGGAAGACGAGTGCATTCGCCCCGCTATAACGATGGAAGGCTTGGCTGCCATGGAGCCGGTTTTCGCAAAAATTGGTGCCGCCGGTGCAGATGCGTTCCAACTGGCGAGCAGCCCAGGTCTTGATGCTATAGAGCATATTCACACCGCAGGTAATTCTCCCGCCATGGCCGATGCGGCTTGCGTGCTACTGCTGGGTGATCGCACTAGTGCGGCGACGCTTGGTGTGGCGGCTCGGGCCCGCATAGCCAGTAGTATCACGGTAGCTGATGATCCTCTTGAGGTGCTCACCGGTTGTGTAAAAGCGGTGCGGTCACTACTCGATAAGACAGGATTGTCCGTTGACGACATCGATCTATTCGAAATTCACGAGGCTTTTGCGGCGACTAGCGTTGTTGCCGAGCGGGAGTTTGGGATTGATGGCGAGCGTCATAACGTTAACGGTGGCGTGATTGCCCTAGGGCATCCCATGGGTTCTACGGGTGCTATTTTGACCCTGACTCTATTGGATGAACTCGAGCGGCGTGGATTGCGCCGGGGCATTGTTTCTACCGCCGGGGCGGCGGGTTCCGGGAGTGCCTTGTTGATCGATCGAGACCTTTCGGCTTAAGCCAAGTTAACGGTTTGCACCTGCGGTGGTCGAGCGAAGGGGATTAGGAGGGCGCCGACTCCTGCCACACAAAGCATGAGGGTAAACGCCAGGTCGTAGTCTCCGAGACGGTCATAGATCATGCCGCCCATTGCCGGGGAGAGTGCGCCGACGATGCAGGTAACGGTCGTTACGATGCCAAGTAAGGGCGCAAACGCTGCCATACCGAAGTAGTTGCCGAGCATTGTGGCAAGACTGACGTAGCATGCGCCAAAACCCACGCCCACGCCCAGAGCATACACGTAGATCTGCCAGTTACTGTCGATCATCGCGAGGGTTTGTAATCCGATGCCCATGAAAACGAGGCCGAAACACCAGGTAAAACGGGGCTCGATTTTGCTGCCAATAGTGCCGCTTCCCAGACGGCCAATAACGCTGGCCATTACCAGTAAGCCCACAGAGGTGGCTGCCAGTGAGTCGTCGATTCCTCGGTCCTGCATATGTACTACGCCGTGGGCTATGCACAGGTTGAACACCATGGTGAAGGCACTTGTTCCAAAAACGATGAGCCAAAACGCAGGGGTTCTAAGCGCCTGGCTTACCGTCCAGGAGTGGTCCGTGTGATGGATCGCGCCCTTAACCTTATTTGCGGCACTGTCTGCCAGGGCTGCGGCTTCGATGCTCGCGTCTCCGTCAGGGAGCTGCCCCAGTTCTTCTGGGCTGTTTCGCACAAACAACATAGCGAGAGCCGCGGAGACGAGACAGCAAGCGCACACAATGTACCAGCCGACCCGCCAATCGTTACCGAAGAATTCCACCGCAGCGCTTAAAGCGGGTATGGCCAACATGGACCCGACACCCGAGGCGCACAGGACCACAGACATTGCCAAAGGCTTTCGGTGTTTGAACCAATAGGTGATGACCGACTGCACGGGAATGATTCCCGCAAAGCTGAAACCCAGTCCACAGACCGCCCCAAAAAACAGGTAGTAATGGAGTTCGGTACTGGTAATCGTGGCCATAGCGAATGCACCGACTGCCAATATCAGTCCACCTAATGTGAAGGTCAGTCGTACCCCAAGTTTATTTACGAGTACGCCTACAAGCGGTGATGATAGGCCGACAAACAGCAAAAAGGCCGAGAAGCCAAAGCCCAGCTCGCTGCGGCCCAAGCCTAAATCCTCGGCCATCATCGCATTGAGCACGGACCCGCCGTAGTAGGGAAAAGCCGTATTAATAAGGTAGATGGTAAAAACGACGGCGACGAGCTTCCAGCCGTAAAACTCGTTGTTATTACCTTCTTCTCTCATGTTTTATCCTCGGCTTATGGGGCCTTAAAACTAAGCCCACTGTCTGCCGCCAACCAGGCAAAAACAGCAAACGCTGCTACGTTCTGATCAAGATCATGGGGGTTGATCTTGTCCAGAGTATCATCTGCCGTGTGGTGAAGGTCGAAGTAGTCATTGCCATCCTGATGAAGCCGCAGCGACGGCATTCCGGCTTTCACCAGAGGTGTTAAATCAGGGCCTGCGCCCGGGGCGTCATTGCTACCTGGTGCGACGCCAATGGGAACCAGCAACTCGGCGATCTTATTAACCAGCGGCTGAGCTTCTGCACTGACTTGTGATGTGAGTTGCCAAATGCGGCCGGCGCCAAAGTCACTCTCACTGCCGATGATCTGTTTGTCCAAGTCTTTCTTATGACGCTCGAGGTAGGCAAAGCCACCCAGCAGCCCTGCCTCCTCGGCACCCCAGAGAATTAGTCGAATGCTGCGCTTTGGGCGCTTACCACTATCGAGAATCAGTTTGGCCGCGGCGGTGGCGATGGCAACGCCGGCGCCGTCATCAATCGCACCGGTGCCAAGATCCCAGCTGTCCAGGTGGCCGCCGATGATAACGACTTCATCGGGTGACTCGCTGCCGCGAATGTCGACAATGACATTACCGCTTTCTACTTCGCCCAAAGCTTTGGGCTGTAAATTAAGACTAACGCGCATGGTTTCGCCGCGAGCATGAATACGTTCCAGCTGGTCTGCATCGGGGTTGGAAAGTGCGGCGGCGGGGATTTTGTTGATAGCCGGATCGTAGCGCATAGAACCCGTGTGCGGCATGCGATGGGAATCGGTACCAATGGATCGAATAAGAATCGCGATGGCGCCCTTGCTAGCGGCAATGCTGGCGCCGCTGCGGCGGAGGCGGCCATGGAACCCATAAGAAGAGCCGTTCTGCGTTTTTTGCATGGCATGGGACACAAAGGCAATCTTTCCTAAAAGGCTATCTGGTTCAGCCGCCTCAAGTTCTGTGAGCGTCGAAAACATAGCGATGTCTGCTTTCAGGCCGGTCTCAGGCGTCGCCACAGATCCACCCAGGGTCGTCAGTGAGAGAGGTTGGGGGTAAGGGCTCAGTAGCTCGGCACTCTCCGAGCCTCGTTCCCACGCCTGCATGGTGAACGGTTCTACCCGGACATCCTTAAACCCGAGGCCCTGAAGCTTTGCAACGGCCCAGTCTCTGCCTCGGGCTTCAGCTGCGGTTCCGGCGAGTCGGGGCCCAACCTCGGTCGTTAGTGATTCTACGATGGTATAAGCCATGGAGCCTTTCATTGCGGCGTCGCGCAATGCTGTCGCGTGCTCTACGCTTCCTTCGCTAAGCCCCAAGTCATTGTCCTGCGCAAACGCGGGGCTCATTGCAACGGTCATGGGTGTTAGGCAAAGAAGAGCCTTGAGCGAGATCGTGGCTAACTTGTTCATCGATAATCCCCTAAAAGTGGCGGCTGTTAGTGTGCCATGCCTTGTTGAATTCAGCTCTTGCGAATGCCAATACGTACCAGACCGGTTGCATGAACCCGGGGTTCGCCATCGGGGTTGAAAACAGTAGCCTCTGCAAAGAGGTTCTTTCCGATACGGCGGGTGGCACGAGAGGTCACATAAAACCCATGTTTTTCTACCGGCAGGGTCAGGTCTATCTGCAGGTTTCGAGTTGCGAAATAGCCCATTTCGGCAAAGCGCAATCCCGTCAGCCCCAAAATGATATCGATAACGCCTGAGGTCACGGCACCGTTTACAAAGTCCTGACCAATGCCGCCCAGATGATAGGACTCGATTTTTGAAACATCGCCACGGGGCCGATCCGGGTCGGAAAGGTCGACGACCAAGCCCAGGCGCTGTACAAACTCCATTTCATTGAAGCGAGATTCTAATGCCGGCCAGTCACCCTGACTGATAAGTAGACCCATAGATGTTGACATAATCAGTCCTTACGTTTTGCGTGATGTACCATCAAAAAAGCCCCGTCTCCGGGGCTTCTGACTGAGTCTCAATGGGCTCAGCGGGGTGTTCGTAGTAGTGTGTCAGACGATGTCAGACAGGAACCACGTCCTCTGCTTGGGGGCCTTTCTGGCCGTCCGTGACCGTGAATTCTACTTTCTGACCGTCAGTCAGCGTTTTGAATCCGTCACCTTTGATCGCACTGAAGTGAACGAAAACGTCTGGGCCGCCTTCGCGTTCGATAAAGCCAAAGCCTTTGGATTCGTTAAACCACTTTACGGTACCGGTTACTGTCGACATACTTTTTTACCTTTAATTTACTCCGCCGCCTTCATTGCTGACACTGCGTAATGCAGCCTTATAGCGATGTTGGCTCTAGCGGTTTTATATAGTGCTTACACCAGATAGTGACTTCTACTACTCTCTTGATTCCACGCAAACGAGAAAGCTACAGGCAGCATGACCAGGCAGCCGAGTACGGACAGGGGAGACTATCCCTTGCCGCATAAGGCGTTGGAAATGTGCGATCGCAGGATCTGCGCGGGCGTGGCGTAAGATTTCGTATTCAACAACGTCTGTACTTTTTGTTCTTGTGTCTCTATCTGGATGAACCTGCTGTTCAAGACAGCACCTGAAGTGTAGCACTCCCAGTGGGAATGCGCTGCTTGCATCAAATTTGTGGCCTTCAGGGTTTTAGCGCCAATTCTGATTCTATATCGCCCTTTAATACAGGGTATGAACTACATACGCTGTCCAGCAATTCACCATTGGTCTTATACCGAGGCATCAGGATGCTCATGCTCAAACCAATGCCGCGTACGATTGACCATGGCAACAAGCGACAACATCACCGGAACCTCAACAAGAACACCTACGACCGTCGCTAAAGCGGCTCCTGAATTCAAACCAAAGAGAGAGATGGCTACCGCCACAGCTAGCTCAAAGAAGTTCGAGGTGCCGATAAGGCAGGCGGGTGCAGCGATGTTGTGTGGCAATTTCATGGCTTTTGCCGCGCCGTAAGCAATTGCAAAGATGCCGTAGGTCTGGATCAGCAACGGTATTGCGATCAGCACGATCACCACAGGCTCATCAATGATTTTTTCGGCTTGAAAACCGAACAGCAGAACAACGGTTGCCAGCAAGCCAATCACTGACCACGGTTTTAATCCGCTGACAAACGCATCAACTTGCCCGTTGTCTCCGTTCCCCTCAAGCCGGCGGCGAGTGAGTGCGCCTGCGACCAGCGGTAGCAGCACATACAACACCACGGAAAGCAGCAAGGTCTCCCACGGCACGGCAATATCGGTTACACCCAAAAGCAGAGCCGCAAGCGGTGCAAAAGCAAAGACCATGATGATGTCGTTGACTGAAACCTGCACCAGTGTGTAATTCGGATCGCCGTCGGTGAGCTGGCTCCATACGAACACCATGGCCGTACAAGGCGCAACACCCAGGAGTATCATCCCGGCGATGTACTCCGTTGCGGACTGGGGATCAACCCAACCCACAAAAAGCACCTTGAAGAAAATCCAGCCCAACGCCGCCATCGTGAACGGCTTGATCAGCCAATTCACAACTAGTGTCAGTAATAGCCCCTTCGGCTTTCTGCCAACGTCTTTGATCGCTGTAAAATCGATCTGCACCATCATTGGGTAAATCATCACCCAGATGAGAACAGCGACGATCAAGTTGACATGAGCGTACTCAATGGTCGCAATTCCCTGAAATACGCCAGGCAACACATTGCCCAACAAAACCCCAGCGACAATGCACAGCCCCACCCAGACGGACAGATAACGCTCAAACAATCCCATGTTTGTCCTCTTCAATTCGCTGGAATAACTCGGCGAGTTGTTCAGTGGAGACGTTTAGATCCGACTCCGCTAGTAGCCGCTGCACTGGCAATCCAAAGCCGCCTCAGCTAACCGGCAAAATCTTCATAATGTTGGTGTCCCCTGGCGTACCCATAACTTCACCGCGAGTCAGTAACAGTGAGTCACCTTTAGACAAAAGATCGTTATCACGCAGGTACTCAATGGCATTGACCTCGATGTCATCGTGTTCAAAGGATTCGGCGTCAAAGTACAGCGGAATAACACCCCGGCACAGGCTCAGTCGTGAAAGCGTGCGAGGATTGTTTGAGAGCGCAAAAATAGGCAGGCCCGAGCTTAGCCGCGACATGAGCAGCGGCGTTGTTCCTGATTCGGTCAATGAGGCAATACCACGCACATTGCTGTAGTGGTTAGCTGCGTAGATCGCCGACATAGCGATGGTTTCCTGAGGGCTCGCAAACTGCCTCTCCAGGCGATAACGTGATGTACGCGCCACCGGGTGACGTTCGGCGCCCAGCGCGGCATCCGCCATCGCTTTAACCACTTCTACCGGGTATTCACCCACAGCGGTTTCTGCCGACAGCATCACTGCATCCGTTCCATCAAGCACCGCATTGGCAACGTCAAAGACTTCGGCGCGAGTAGGCATGGAGCTGCTAATCATCGACTCCATCATCTGAGTTGCTGTGATGACCAGACGATCCATACGCCGCGCCCGGGAAATGAGGTCCTTTTGTATGCCGATGAGTTCCGCATCGCCGACCTCCACACCCAGATCTCCTCGCGCGACCATGATGCCGTCCGAGGCTTTGATAATCCCATTGAGTATGTCGTCGTCCGCAACAACTTCGGCGCGCTCAATCTTGGCAATCACTGCGACCGATAGATCTTGCGCCTTCAGGAGGGACTGGGCGTGTTCGATGTCTTTAAGGCTGGAAACAAAAGAGATCGCCACGTAGTCCGGTGCGATGCGCCCCAGGCTCGCAATGTCCTCGACGTCTTTTTCAGTGAGTGCCGGTGCCGCGATGCCTCCGCCTAAGCGATTGATACCTTTGCGAGAGCCCAATTTGCCGCCCACAGTTACCGTGCAATCCACGGCCGATTTCTCGACATCATCCACGCGCAGCCGAATCCGACCATCATCCAGCAATAGGATGTCGCCGCTTTGGAGGCTGTCGAGCATGGGGAGATAGCTAAAGCTGACTCCCCGCTGATCACCGCCACCCTCAGAGATGCGGCTGTCCAGTCTAAAGCGGTCGCCGACATTCAGTTTGATACTGCCGGCACTAAAGCTGCTTATGCGAATCTTGGGACCCTGAAGGTCGGCGAGGATGCCGACGTAGCGTCCGTGCACAACCGATTGCTTGCGAATACGGTCAGCAACCGCCGCATGCTGATCAACACTGCCGTGGCTGAAGTTCAGGCGAAACACGTCCACACCGGCTTCCAGCAGTTGTCCGATAGACTCCGCGCTTTCGCTGGCGGGACCGATAGTCGCGACTATCTTGGTACGTCGATTTACTTTGGTACTCACGTGATTTTTTGCCCTGTTCTTAGTTGTAAGGCCTTGCGCTGACGACTCGGTAGTCCCTGCACCACTAGTGCGTAGGAGTTATCGATCATGCGCTCGATTTCACCTTTTGGGATGCTGCCGTCAAGTAGCACCGTATTCCAGTGTCGTTTGTTCATGTGATAGCCAGGCATTACTGCCTCGAAGATATCGCGAAGCATCAGCGCTTCGTTAGGCTCGCATTTGAGATTCATGCGCGCCACGCCATCCTCGGTTCCCAGCGTTGCGAACATTTTGTTCTGCACCTTCAATACCGCCACACCCGGACCAAAAGGGTAGTCCTCCCAGGCCTCCGGGCGTCCTAAAACGTAATTACGCGCGTCATCGTAGTTCAAGGCAGGGACTTTAAAAACATCAAGACTGTGATTGTTTGACGTTCAAGACGAGGGCTTTGCTGTGTTGGCAAATGCTTCGCTGAGCGCCCGACTGCGATCCGGGAAGTCACTAAAGACGCCATCGACCTGCAAGTCTTCAAAAAACAGCCGATGTAGTTCTTCGAAACTGCTGATCCCCGGCGGCAATTGATCCGCTCGGAAGGTGTAAGGGTGAACCACCAGGCCTCGCGCATGGGCGCGCTTCGCCAGGTCAGTGATTTGATATTTGCCCTGATCATCCGTGCCCAGATAGAGCTGCATGAGCCAGGGTCCAATGCCATCGGCATACTCGGCAACGGCATCCAGACCCGCGTCGGTACGCAGGGCATCGAAGTCGACACTGCCGCTCTCATCCCAAGCGTTCTCTGCAATCAACTGGACCAGGGGTAGCACGGTCTTGAGCTTGTACTTGAGTTGTCGCAGGGCCTCGGGCTCAAAGCTCTGAAGAAATACGAGATCCTTACGCTGGTCCCAGCCACTTTCTTTGAGTACTTGCATCACCGCTGCGGGTAGGTCCTGCCCCTCGCTGTGATGAAAGGCGCTGGCCTTCATCTCTACGTAGAGTCCCGCCTGATGATCGCGACTGCGGTTGAGTCCGGCGATCAACGCGATTTCTTCTGCCAGCGTGGGCACAGCAGACAAGCCTGCAATGGCCGGAAAGCGCTCAGGAAACACGGCCTCTCCATTGGGATTTCGGCGCTCATGTGCTCGAAGGCGGCGGATTTCGGCGAGAGTGAAATCAATAGCGTAGAAACGGCCATCGGCCCGGGCCCTGTCTGGAAACACCTTTGCAACATCGGTGGTCGAGTCCAGATGGATATCGTGCAGAACAATGGGCATGCCGTCCCGGGTCAGCACCACATCCTGCTCAATAAAATCCGCGCCCATGGCGTGGGCCATAGCTTTGGCCGGCAGTGTGTGTTCGGGAAGATAAGCGCTGGCGCCCCGGTGGGCGATGACGATGGGTTGTTGTGTTGTCATGGCGCAGCCCCCCTGAGCCAAGACGCAGAGCAGGCTAATACGCCTAAGTGTAGCAATGCACCGTGCGCGGGTCTTTGCAGGCCGTTGCACGGTGTGACTTAGCAGCTTAAGTCGATAGCTACTTTTTGACCTGCATCTTGATGGTTTTTTCGGTGGCAGGTCCGTAGGGCGGCAACATGCCGCCGAGCTTGCCGATGTTAAAGCGCGATTGGCGGAAAATAGCTTTGGCATGACTGAATGTCTTGAACCCGTCATGACCATGATAAGCGCCCATACCGCTGGGGCCTACACCACCAAAGGGAAGCTCTTCTTGCATGATGTGCATGATCACGTCGTTGATAGTGACACCGCCAGAGGTGGTGCGCTTTAGAATAGCTTCTTCTTCATCTTTGTTACGGCCAAAGTAGTAAGCGCCCAGGGGACGTGGGTGCGCGTTGACGTAATCGATGGTTTCCGAAAATTCCTTGTAGGTCTTAATCGGCAAAATGGGTCCAAAGATCTCTTCTTCCATCACCTTGCTGTCCTCGGGAGGATTGACGACCAGCGTGGGTGGAATCTTGAAGGTGCCTTGCTGTGAGGCAAAGTCTTCGTTGGCGGGGTTGATGGACGTTGTTGTTACACCGCGCTCAGCCGCATCAGCGAGATAACCATTGAGGCGCTGGAAATGGCGCTCGTTGACTACCGAGGTGTACTCCGGGTTGTCCAGCAGCTTGGGGTACATCTCTTCGGTGACTGACTTAAGTGCCTCAACGATTTCGCTAAGACGCTCTTCGGGCACCATGAGGTAATCGGGTGCCAGGCAGATTTGTCCGGCATTGAGAGTCTTGCCCAACATGATCCGCTGGACGGCCATCTTCAGGTCGACGTCTCGAGAAATGATCACCGGTGATTTTCCGCCGAGCTCCAGAGTAACCGGCACTAAATTGCGCGAAGCAGCGGCCATAATGTGTCGGGCAATGCTCGTAGCACCGGTGAAGACCAGGTGATCAAAGGGCAGTCCAGAAAAGGCCTGGCCTACTTCGGGGCCGCCGGTAAATATGGCGACTTCTTTTTCGTCCCAGGCCTCGGCGACCATTTCGGCCATGACTTCTGAGGTTGCTGGAGTGAACTCCGAGGGTTTGATCATAGCTCGGTTGCCCGCCGCCAAAACTCCTGCAAGTGGACCAAAGGTCAGGTTCACTGGGAAGTTCCAGGGAGAGATGATGCCCACAACGCCTTTGGGTTGAAACTCAATGGTAGAGCGGCCACCGAGCAGGTTCACAGGAAACATGGTGGGGCGTTTCTCGCTGCGCATCCATTTTTCGAGATGCTTCTTGCAGTGCTTAAGAGGCGTAATGGAGGCGGCGACGTCGGTGAGGAGCGATACTTCGCGGGGGCGGCAGCTGAAATCGGTGTTTAGCGCATCAACCAGTTTGTCCTGGTACTTGATGCAGGCATCGATACCCCGGCTCAGGCGGTCTCGGCGGGTCGCGGCGCTGACGCTGCCTTCGGCGAGGTAGTCACTTCGCTGTGCTTCAAGGACGCTTTGCATGAGCGTTTCGGCATCCGCGACGTTCGTGGCAGTTTGAGGCGCATTCATTATTCTTCTCCAATAGCAGTTATTAAGCTTAGCCTCTCAGTATAGCTGTGATTGGGTGTTTTTTGACCAGTTTGTTGTTGCGAAAGCTTTCTTCAACGTGGACAAAAATTGAGGCTTAGAGCATTGCTGTCTTGTCATGGGCGTGTTGCGATGCTAGAAAGCGCCGATGCCAAACAGTACTGAAGTTGATACGCGAACACCGTCCCCGCCTTTTGGATATTCTCGGGTCTGCAGCCTGAGCCCGGAAGAGCAAATTGTCGCGGTGGCGAAGTTTCATGCCCACCAGATTCGACCGAATCGAATTGCCTATCGCCTGGGTATTGATATCGCCCTGGTAGAGGCGCTGATTGCTGGTGAGGTGGAGACCCAACGCTTTACTGCGGCGGTGGCGGCGAATCGCAAACAGCGGTATCACGAGCGCATAAAGGATTCGTCCAAGCGTCGGGGCACCGGGCGTTATGAGCTCCAGCAGCAGATAGAAAAAGACTTCCAGCACGAGCTGGCGATCAATGGCGCGCCCAGGCCGTAATAGGTAACCGCGCCGAGCTCAGCTGCCGGCCCTTTACTGGCTGAAGGTTAGCTCCCGCAGATTTTGCGAAAACCTGCTGCCGTGAAAGGAATCATGTGGTCATAGGCGGCTTGAAAGTCTGCACTATGACACTGTCCTCGGGATAGCTTGTCGATGCGGCCAGTGTTTGCCAGTGTCAGAGTCAGAGCACCGGAAAGGTTGTGGTAACACCAATAAATATCTGCTTCGCTCGCTTTTGGGAGCGCTTTCTTTAGAGCTTCTATGAACTCCTGCACCAGGCCATCAAATAGCGACGACATCATGCGTGGGCCCCAGTACGGCGAATTGTTGATGTAGGCGATGAGTGCAAGATAGTGCCGCCAGCCCTCGTCACCGGTTTCCTGCGCGATTTCCAAAGGCCGCAAAAACGCCTCGATGATCTGTTCAACAGAAGGGCCCTTTGCTCCCGACGCCTGCTGGCATGCATTTAGCGCTTTCCGGCGGGCGCCGTTGAGCAACTCGGCTCTGCGGTTAAACACCGCCTGAAACAAATCGAGCTTCTTACCAAAGTGATAATTTGCCAGAGCAACATCGACACCCGCGGTCGTGGCAATGCGCCGCAGCGTAACGCCGTCGTAGCCGTGTTCTGCAAACAACTCTTCTGCCGCATCAAGAATGCGTTCGCGCTTGGGAATCCTGTCTTTCTTGTTCATTGCGGCTCCTGCCACCTTGCGCGATCTCGCGGGGCTTTGGTTTATGGCCTTTCTCTTGCGTATTCAACGCTTGTTGAATAGTCTGTCAGAAATCGCAGGGAAATAACAACAATGTCTGCTGAGTTCTTCAAGTATGCCTTGACCCTCGGTTATGTCGCTCTCGTGTACTGGCTATCGTACGTGGGAATGCGTCGTACCAGCAGCGTCGAAGGCTTTGCCATCGGTAACAAGGACATGAGTCCTTACTTGGTCGGAATTACTCTTGCCGCCTCCATCTCATCCACGGCGACCTTTGTGATTAACCCCGGGTTTGTTTATCAGCACGGACTCGCCGCCTATCTACATTTTGGTGTTGCGGGGTCCCTGGGGATTCTCAGCGCGTTTCTGGTGTTGACCCGGGGCTTTCTGCGTCTGGGAGAGGCCAGTCATGCGCTCACCATACCGCAGTGGATTTACTACCGTTACCACCACCGCGGCTTCAGTTTGTTCTTCGCGTTCATCAACCTGTTGTCGATAACTTTTGTAGTGCTGATTCTTGTGGGTTGCAGCCTGTTGATGACTGGACTGTTTCCCATAGACCAAAAAACTGCGCTGGTCGCCGTGCTGCTGTTCGTTTTTTCTTATGTGCTCATGGGCGGTACCTATGCCCATGCGTACACGAATACGCTGCAGGGGATCATGATGCTGGTGGTCACCCTTGTTTTGTTTGTTCAGGGCTTTAAGTATTTTGCGGGGGACCCTCTAGGCGCGCTCCGGGCCGTCGGAGATAACTATGCTCAAGCATTTAATGCGGGTAGCAACTTATATTTTGATTTCTTCTCGGTGTTTGTCAGCGGTTTTGTGGTGACTTTCGCGCTGATGTTACAGCCGCATATTCTCACCAAGGTTTTGTATCTGCGCAGCGAGCGGGACATCGGCAAATTTATTGCTACTACCGCGGTGGTGGGCACGTTGTTCACCTTGATGCTGATGATTGGTTTCTACGCACGTCTGGCAGGACTGGAAATCGATGCGCAGGACACGGTTGTCCGAGAGTATCTGCTGCATGAGTTTGGCAGTTCGATCTGGGGTGAGTATGTGCTGGTGTTTATATTCCTCACGCTGCTAGCCGCAGGAATGAGCACTCTTGATGGAATCCTCGTTGCGCTCTCAGCGATGGTAGTTAATGACATCGTAAAGCCGCTTGCCGGCGAGAGCAGCAATGGCCTGGTGTTGGCGCGATGGGTATTGGTGGCTGTAGGCATCGTAGGCGTGCTGCTGGCCTGGAATCCCCCGCCGCTCATCGGATTGTTTGCTCAAAAAGGCGTGTATGGGCTCGCTGCCGCGTCTTTGGTGCCCGTGCTCTTCGGTGTTCTTTTGCGCCGGCACATTCCTTTGTGGGTGGTTGTCGGTGCGGCGGCCCTGGGCCTCGGGCTCCATCTGTTCTTCAATTTGGCCATGGGAATCGCTAATCCCGCAATTTCTGCGAGCTACGGCATTTTTGCATCGCTGGCCTTCGGTCTGCTGGGTTTGTTTGTGACGCGCGGTGACGCGAGCCGCCACGGCGGCGATCTGTGATATTCACAGCTTGACAGTTCAACAACTGTTGAATACGCTATTTCATATTCAACAACTGTTGAATAATTAAAACAACTAAGGTGCCGCGACACACGGCACTCATATAACTTATAACGTTACAGGTGTCCGCCATGTCGTATAGAACTCCCGTTCGTAAACCTCTTATTGCTGCAACGACTTTTGCATCTCTGCTGTTGTCGGCTGCCGCATCGCCACTTGTTTTTGCGCAATCCCAGGAGCCGTCGCTGGCCTTGGAAGAGGTGTTGGTGACAGCCAGACGCCGGTCAGAAAACCTGCAAGATGTACCTATCGCCGTGACGGCACTGAGCGGCGATGCACTGCGGCTCGCGGGCTCTCAGGACATAACTGAGCTAGCACAATCAATTCCCAGCGTGACGCTTGAGCCGTCCCGAGCCACCAACAGCACATTGACGGCCTTTATTCGCGGCGTAGGCCAGCAGGATCCATTGGCGGGGTTTGAGCAGGGCGTCGCCCTGTATTTGGATGACGTGTATTTGGCGCGGCCCCAGGGAGCTTTGCTGGATATCTATGACGTTGAGCGTATTGAGGTACTGCGTGGACCCCAGGGCACGCTTTACGGACGTAACGCGGTGGGCGGTGCCATCAAGTATGTCACCCGCAGGCTTTCTGACGAGGTAGAGGCCAGCGTTCGCGCATCCTACGGTACTTACAATCAGGCGGATCTCGTCGGCACGGTGTCTGTGCCTGTGAGCGATAACTTCCGCGTAGGTGCAACGGTCGCCTCCTTCAATCGCGATGGTTTCGGTGACAATCTGTTTACCGGTGGTGAGCAATACGACAAAGACATCTTTGGCTATCGACTGTCCGCTGAGTGGGAGCCCAGCGAGGACATCCTTGTTCGCGTGGCCTATGACAACACCGATGATCAGTCCTCAGCGGTCGCGGGTTGGCGGCCGTATCCAGGTGCATTCAGTGGCACGCCTTCCCCCGGCAGCGTCTTTGATACCAACGCCGGCGCCAGCGTTTTGCCATCCACTGCGGGTATCAATGGCAACAACCAGGTCGAGTCCGAAGGTTGGGTGGTCTCTGTGGACTGGAATGTCAGTGACACCATGACGCTGCGCTCCATCACCGCCGGTCGTGAAGACTTGACGGAATCGGTTATCGATTTCGACAGCCTCGCGACGCCTGATTTCGATGCGCCGGTTATCTATGACAACGAGCAGTTCAGCCAAGAGTTTCAGTTGCTGTGGAATACTGATCGCGTAAATCTTGTACTGGGTTACTACTATCTCGATGCCGAGGCCGCCAATGATTTCGACGTGGTGCTGGGTCTTCTGGCACCGGGCGGTTTGACCGCTTACACCGGTGGCGTTGTTGAGACCAAGTCCTGGTCGGTGTTTGGTGACTTGAGCTACGAATTGACCGATCGTTTGTCACTGTCGGTAGGCGGGCGTTATACAGAAGATGAGCGTAGTGCCGATATTTTTCGGGGCACCTACCTGGGAACCGGCTCGCCCTTCTTTGGTAACGACAGCGCCTTCCTGCTGGCCGCGACGAGCGACTATGAAGCCCAGCGAACCTATTACGATTTCTCGCCTCGCGCCAACCTGAGCTATTCATTGACGGACGACGTCAAGATTTATGGTGGCTATAGCCAGGGCTGGAAGGCGGGAAGCTTCGATCCCCGGGGTGCGAACTTTGCAACGCCTGCGGTGGAGGAGGGCTTTGATCCTGAAGAGCTGGACTCCTGGGAAATGGGTCTGAAGTCCACCTGGTGGGATGGGCGGGCTATTACCAATGTCGCGCTGTTCTACAGTGATTATCAGGACATGCAGATTCCGGGATCTGTCGCTGTGGACAGCGATGGTGATGGGATTAACGACAGCTTTGTCGGCACCGTGACCAACGCGGGACAATCTGAGATCTCCGGCCTTGAGATCGAAGCTAACCTGCTATTTACCGAGCATTTCAGCATGCAGTTTTCTGCGAGCCTGCTGGATGCTTCGTTCAAGGAGTATCTCGTAGGCGGTGTTGATGTCTCTAATGATCGTGACGTCCAAAACACCCCGGAAGAAATGGCCTTTATCGGCCTAAACTACAACACGGATTTAGCAGGCGGAAGACTGCTGATCAACACCAACTACTCCTACAAGGGCGATGTGCAGCAGTTTGAAATTGCCGCGGAGGATATTGACCAGGACGCTTACGGTTTGCTCAACGCCAGCATTGTCTGGACCAGTGGTGATGAACAGTGGCTTGTTGGTCTGTACGGCAAGAACCTCACGGATGAAGAGTACCGTACTGCGGGGTATTGCTTTGGCACCAGTGGCTGTCCCTCGTCACTGGGTCTGGAAAACAACACAACGGTCTTCTTCGGTCCGCCCACCACGGGCTTTGTCACCGTCGAGTATCGCTTCCAGTAAACAGTTGCTTGCATCGCCTCCCTTAGAGCCGATGCAAGATTTTTTCTGGAGGATATTGTGATGCGCGAATTTCCTGCGCTGTCTCCCCTATTTCCTGAAATCCTCGCTTTACACGGGCGTTGGCGGTCCGAAAAGCTTGCGGTGGCGACGGACGACACTCGTAAAACCTGGTCAGAGTTTGTCGCCGACAACCATCGCTTTGCGCATGGCTTACTTGCTGCGGGTATAAAGTCTGGAGATCGCGTAGGCGTCTTCATGGAGAACGGCTACCCCATGCTCACGGCGCTGTTTGGAACGCTTGCTTCAGGAGCGGTATCGGTTCCCCTCAATACCTCAGTATCCGATGCAGCGATAATTGCCATGTTGGGTGATGCCGGCATAAGCGCGCTGATTGTTAGCGACGAGTACCGTGGACGTTTTGATGCTTTATTGCCCCAACTGCCTAAGGGCGTCTTGTGCATTAGTAATACCCAGGTCCCCGGATGGCAGTCCATGGGGCGTCTGGCTTCGGGTCAGCCTGATACGCTCCCGGATGTGTTGCTAAGTCACGATGCGCCGCTGAATATCATCTACAGCTCCGGGACCACCGGACTACCCAAGGGCATCTTGCATACCCATGGCGGTCGGCGAGACTGGGCCTATGACTTGACGATCGCACTGCGCTATCACAGCGGTGCACGGACGCTGTTAACCATTGGCCTGTATTCGAATATTTCCTGGGTGGCGATGCTCTGTACCTTGCTGGCAGGGGGCACGCTTGTGGTGCATCCTCGCTTTGAAGCATCGGCATTTCTTAAAACGGTGGAAACTCAATCCATTACCCACACGGCAATGGTGCCCATCCAGTTCCAACGAGTTTTGGAGGCGCAGCTACTGTCGCCCCATGATCTTTCGAGCATGCAGGCAATGATGAGCTGTGGCTCGCCGCTGCACGAGGGGCTCAAGCGAGCACTGTTTGATACTTTTCTCTGTGGGATCATCGAACTTTATGGTCTCACCGAGGGCATTATCACTACGCTGGATCCTGAGAATGCCGAGGGTCGCTGGTCATCCGTGGGCAAGCCCCTGCTGGGGACCGACATCCTGATTGTTGGTGATGACGATGAGCCCTGCGCCGTGGGTCAAGCCGGGGAGATCGTATCTCGTGGTCGTATCACCATGCCCGGCTATTGGCAGCGCGATGATGCCAACATAGCGGCGCGTTATGTCGATACGACAGGACAGCTGTGGCTGCGTTCGGGAGACATTGGCCATCTTGATGCCCAGGGGTTTTTGTACATTGTGGATCGCAAGAAGGACATGATTCTTTCCGGCGGCCAAAACATTTATCCTCAGGATATTGAAGCGGTGCTGGTAAGCCACCCACAAATCGAGGATGTCGCTGTCATCGGTGCAAGCAGCAAACGCTGGGGCGAGACACCTATCGCCTTGGTGGTGATGCGTGATGCAGATATCACTATGACGTCTCTTCTGGATTGGGCCAATCAGCGCCTGGGCAAGCAGCAGCGGTTAGCGGAGTGCATCCAAACTGAAGAGTTGCCGCGCAATCCCAATGGCAAGATACTCAAGCGTGAACTGCGCAAACAGTATGGAGAAAAGACCTATGTCTGAGATCAGAGAGAGCTCTGGCCTATATTACAAAGATGTCTGGTACGACAGTGCAGACGGCTTGCGGCTTTATGCTCGGGATTATCCGGGTCCTGACTCGTCTGAGCTGTTACCTGTGCTTTGCATGCACGGTCTTACCCGCAACTCTGGCGACTTCGCCTGGATCGCCGCGCATCTTGCCAGGACACGCCGCGTTGTGAGTGTTGATCAGCGAGGCCGTGGTTTGTCGGCCTATGACAGTGAGCCAGCCAATTACACACCGGTAACCTACGTGGGCGATATGTTCACCCTGCTGGATGAACTGTCCATAGACAAGATACTGATTATCGGCACCTCCATGGGCGGGCTTATGTCGATGCTCATGGCCAATATGCAGCCCGAGCGTTTTGCGGCGGTGGTGCTTAACGATATTGGCCCTGAGCTGGACCCTGTGGGTCTGGAGCGGATCAAGAATTACGTGGGCAAGCATCGAGAGATTCGCAGCTGGGACGATGCGGTTGCACAGACTCGGGAGATCAACGAGGTCGCATTTCCGCGCTATACGGATGAGGAGTGGCTGCGTTTTACCAAGGGCTTGTATCGAGAGGTGGACGGCGTACCTCAGCTGGCACATGACGCAAATATCGCTCAGGCCATTTTGGATACGGATGCCAGCGCGGTCCCCCCGGACCTATGGCCGCTGTTTGAGAACATGGCCGCTATTCCTATGCTTTTGGTGCGAGGCGACATTAGCGATTTAGTCGCTAAGGATTGCGTTCAAAAGATGCAGGAGCTCGCCCCGGGGCTGCAGGTCGTGAATATCCCCGACCGCGGGCATGCGCCGATGCTCGATGAGCCTCTTGCTGTTGAGGCCATTGATGGTTTTTTCTCGGCTGTAGATCCAGGCTGATCGATGTCCTAGGAGCCGTTCGCTCACTGGGACCTGAGCGGCGGTCCTGCTAAAGTGCAGCCCCATATAGTAGGAGCTCACATGCGCAAGATAATCGTCGGAATTAGTGGTGCCTCGGGCATAGTACTGGGTTTGCGGGCCCTGCAGATGCTTCGCGAGGCGGGTGTCGAATCACATCTGGTGATGAGCAAGGCTGCTGAGCTGACGCTGCATCATGAGCTGTCGATCAGCGCCGAGGAACTCAAATCTCACGCTGATGTGGTGTATCCGGTAAAAAATGTGGGCGCGGCTATCGCCAGCGGTTCGTTTATCACTGACGGTATGCTGATCGCTCCGTGTTCTGTAAAAACAATGTCAGAGATCGCTACCGGGGTGACCTCTACACTGCTTACTCGCGCCGCTGATGTTGTTCTCAAGGAGCGTCGCCGTTTAGTTCTCATGGTGCGGGAAACGCCGTTGCACACAGGGCATCTGCGCACCATGACGTCTCTTTCTGAGATGGGTGCCGTGATCGCACCACCGGTTCCGGCCTTTTACACCGGAGTGGAGACCCTCGACGAGTTTGTGACCCAAAGTGTTGGCCGAAGTCTCGACCTGTTTGGGATTAGCGATACATCGATCAGTCGCTGGCAGGGCTGAGGCATCAACGCAGCTGTCACACCACCGATAAAGCCGGACTTTCGTCGCCACGGGCTTTTACTCTTCGCGGTCGTTCTTCTGGATATGATTGGCTTCGGGATCGTAATCCCGATCTTGCCTTTTCTGTCTCCCCGGCTCGGCGCGAGCGACTTTGATATCGCCATGATTATTGCCAGCTATGCGGTATGCGCTGGGGTGGCAGGGCCTTGGTGGGGGAAACTCTCGGATCATATTGGACGCAAGCCGGTGCTGATGATTTGCACCAGCGGTGCGGCGGTGGCTTATCTAATTCTGGCTTCTGCCGAGAGTCTGGCCATGATTTACGTCGCGCGTGCTTTTGCCGGACTGATGGCGGGTAACTTTGGTGTCGCTTCGGCAATGATGGCCGACATCACGCCACCGGCGGAGCGTGCCAAGGGTATGGGTCTGATCGGTGCGTCCTTTGGATTGGGCCTCGTGCTCGGGCCGGTACTGGGTGGACTGCTATCCGGCCCTGAGGGGAGCTTTTTTGTGCCCTGTTTGCTGGCCGCAGTGATGTCTGTACTGGCGGTCATTGCGGCGTGGTTATTTCTTCCAGAATCACATCATCGTGACAAAACCCTGCCGCGAGATGACGCTGCAAACAAGCAGTCTCTGTGGAGCGTCTTGCGTAAGACGCAAAGTCGATTGCTCATGTTGCAGTATGTTTGGCATACCAGCAGTGTGAGTGCAGCGACCTATTTGTTCCCCTTGTGGGTGTACGCATTGCTGGACTGGAGTGCGCGGGAAGTCGGCATCGTATTTGGCGTGCAGGGGGCGATTATGGCTCTTACTCAGGGCCTGCTCATGGGCCCTTTGGTGAAAATACTCGGTGAGCTGCGTCTGCTGCGAGTGTGTGTCAGCGGTTTTTTTGTGGGCCTGCTCATGGCTGTTTTTGCCACCGGTGCCGTGAGTATGGTGGGTTCAGTGCTTGTGGCTCTGACGGGGGCAACCCTGTGTTTCCCCGTGCTGAATTCCTTTGCCAGTCAGCGCAGCGCACCGAAATTGCGCGGAAGAATGATGGGTGCTGCCAGCGCGGCGGCTGCCTGGGGGCGCGTCCTCGGTCCTCTACTGGCCGGGCTGCTGCTTACCGTGGGCGGCTTTCGTTTGGCTTGGTCCCTGCCGCTGGTGATGGTGGCGATGTATTGGCTTTGGGCTTTTAGTCGCTGGCCAAAACGCCCGGTCCCGACTTTTGATTAATACGCTGAGTTGCGTAAGGTTCCTCGCCCTGATGTTTCTTACTCAATAAGCTAAAGAGGTGCATGGCATGGCAGATTCAATGTTTGATTTGAGCGGCAAGATTGCTCTGGTTTCCGGCGCGAGCCGCGGGATCGGCGAAGCCGTTGCCCGATTACTGGCGAAGCATGGCGCGCTGGTGATTGTTTCAAGTCGCAAGCAGGAAGACTGCCAGGCCATCGCAGACTCTATCGTCGAGGCCGGGGGCAAAGCGGAGGCTTTTCCTTGCCACGTGGGTCGCATGGAGGACATTAGCGCGATCTTTGAGCATATTCGTGGCAGCCATGGTCGCCTTGATATCTGCGTTAATAATGCTGCAACCAATCCCTATTTTGGACATGTCCTTGATACCGACTTGGGTGCTTTTAACAAAACAGTAGAAGTGAACATCCGTGGTTATTTCTTTATGTCCGTGGAGGCCGGGAAGCTGATGCGCGAGCATGGCGGTGGTGCGATCGTGAATACGGCGTCAATCAACGCTTTGCAGCCCGGACCGATGCAGGGCATCTACTCCATCACCAAGGCGGCGGTGGTGAGTATGACCAAGTCCTTTGCAAAGGAATGTGCGCCCTTGGGGATTCGTTGCAATGCGCTGCTTCCGGGACTCACCAAGACCAAGTTTGCCGGTGCGCTGTTTGAGCACGAAGACATTTACAAACAAGCGATGACGAAAATTCCCATGGGACGCCATGCTGAACCCGAGGAAATGGCCGGCACGGTGCTGTATCTCGTATCTGATGCCAGTAGCTATACCAATGGCGAATGCATCGTCGTCGACGGCGGGCTGACTCTTTAGGCTTCTCGCAAATAGGAGAAGCCGCCCTCTTTGATATAGAGCTCGCAAGGGCTATTGCCCTGGGGGCTTAGCGAGCTTCCCGGAGGTAGGCGCAGCCAGCAGTGCCTTGGGTAGGTGCCGTGATCGTCAGCAAACTCGCCATCAAGCACAAACAATTCAGCCCCTTGGGGAAAGTTGAGTACTCCTACATTTTCGGGCGTACTCCAGCGCTCCAGCCGCATATGATCGTTAAAGGGCTTTTGGGCATAGAGCTTTTTCCAGCTCACGCCTGGACGCACACTAGAACGCCATTCGCTTTCGTTAGTGTCCAGCGCAATATGATTGCGGGTGTCGCCGGGGAACTGCCGGAGCTTCACGAACAACAGACAGCCGTCTTTGGAAAAAGGCCCGTGACTAAAGCCCTCGGGGTTGAGCAAATAGCTGCCGGCCGGCCAGTCACCATGTTCGTCAGAAAATACACCCTCCAGTACAAGAATCTCCTCACCCTCGGGATGCGCGTGAGCAGGGAACTGGCTACCCGGTTGGTAGCGCACAATCGACGTCACTTGTCCGCTTTCGGCGGGGCCTACGCGGTGTAGGCGCTTGCGTAATACTTCGCCGCCGGGGCTCTCTTCCCAGTCCTGTGCACTACTGTCTGCGGCGACGCGATGATCGAGGTCACCGTTAAGGGCGCTTGCTGTCATGTTGATACCTTCAATAATTGATCTAACTTGGACGTTATCCGTGTCAAAGTGTTCCCCCTGATTCACAGGGTCCTTTTGGTTATTGCGCGGCTGCGATAAAATCATCCCATGCCTAAAATACTCGTAACACATCAACTTCCCGGAGAGCGGATTCACGAGCTTCCCGACCATTGCGACATGAACGTCTGGATGGGGCCTGGCCTGCTTCCGGCCTCTGGCCTGCGTGATGAACTTGTCGGCTGCGAGGGTTTGCTCTGCCTGCTCACCGATCACATTGATGAGGCCTTGCTTGACGCCAACCCGAGCTTGCGCTTTATCGCTTCCATGTCGGTAGGAGTCGACCACATTGATGTGAAAGCTGCTACCGCGCGAGGCATTCCCGTGGGTAATACGCCGGGAGTACTGGTTGAGACTACCGCGGATGCCAGCTTTGCGCTGTTGCTTGCGGCCGCTCGGCGCCTCGTGGAGGCCGATCGGTTCGTGCGCGGCGGGCATTGGCGAACCGAGAATGCCTGGTCGCCGGAGTTCTTTACGGGCAAAGATGTTGCCGGCGCCACACTGGGTATCGTAGGTCTGGGTGAAGTGGGGCAAGCGGTTGCTCGCCGTGCCGCTGGCTTTGGTATGAAGGTGATTGCCTGGAATCGCAGCCCCAGAGACTTCCCCGGAGTCGAGTCTGTTGAGCTGGATGAGCTTATGGCCCAGAGTGATTTCGTCAGTATTAACGTCGCTTTGGGTGAGGAGACTCGCAATCTTATCGATGCCCGACGCTTGGGATTGATGAAACGCGACGCGGTGTTGGTGAATACCGCTCGAGGCGGCATTGTTGATGAGGCAGCTCTGGCGGATGCATTGAGTCACGACAGACTCGCCGCAGCGGGCCTGGATGTTTTTGAGCGAGAGCCGGTTCCTGATGATCACCCGCTACTGAGCTTGCCCAATGTCGTGGTAACACCGCACATTGGCAGTGCCACGCTGGCGACCCGGGAGAAAATGGCCGATATGGCGGCGGTGAACATGCTCGCTGCATTGGCAGGAGAGCCGATGCCAAATTGCACCAATCCCGAGGTTTACTCCTCCTGATCCCAGGGGCCCGCGTCGCTGTAAGGCGGTCACGTGATCAGCTTTAGCGACTTGCTGGCGCTCAGTTCGCCAGCGTGTGAGTTGCCCAGCGATGTGACTGACTGCCGCTTGTTTGAGGCTCAGGGTTATCGCTGGTTATGCAGTTCTAGCGGTGCCATCCAAACCGCCCTGTGTATCAGCAATCCTTCGGCGTTGGTGCTCCCTAATCATCGAGCCATGATGTTGGGAGCCTTGCTCCCAGAGCGGGTGTCTGCGGTGCTTGATCTGGGCAGCGGTGGTGGTGGCTTTCTCCGTCATCTTCGGGCGTGGACGCCCGCGCCGCGCCTGTCGGGCGTTGAGATGAGTGGTGAGATGCTGAACGCTGCACGGCAGCACTTTGCGCTGCCTCCACAGCAATTGATTCATGTCGGTGATGCCGTCGATTTTCTCGGGCGTGACCGCGCTCATTATGATCTGGTGTTGTGCGATCTTTTTAGTGATCGCAGTGCGCCGGAGGCTTTGCAGGATCAGCTGTTTTTCGCAACGCTTGCCAGGCGTCTCAATGCAGGTGGAGCGATTGCTCTTAATACTTTGCCTGATTCGGCGGCCGCACTGGTTGAGGTTGTTAATGCAGCCCAGCAACACTTTGCCGGCGTGGGCATCCTGCAGATGACAGAACTGGGTAACGTCTTGCTGTTTCTACAACAGGAGCCTCTTGCCGATAGCCAAACGCTAAAACTTCGCCTTGCTCAGTCAGCCTACAAAGAGGATACAGACCTGGTGCAGGCTTTGACGGCCCTGCGCCGCGTCGAAAGGTAAGCCCGGGCGTCCTGAAGACTACGCTTAAGGTGCAGCTGGGAGCGTTGATAGGCCCTGACGAATGGCCTGGCGCACGGCTCCGGTATCGACTTTGTTGGCGTCTTGAATAAGCGAGCTTACGCGAACCTGCCACAGTAGATCAGTCGTTTTATTATCTAAAAACACCACCATGAGATTGCCGGTTTGTTTGTCAGCGCCTAAGGCGTAGGCATTGTCGATGGACGCACCATCTATTTGTCGGCCGATCATTGCGCTCGGGTAGGGGGTGACATTTGAGGAGGTACTTTCGATTAATCCCTCGTTAATGCCGGCGGCCGCTACATAGCCGATGAGAAACTGCGCTTCACTTTTAGCGACGAGCTTGTAGCCCAGTTCTGTCATGCGTTCTTTGATGGCCGCTCGGATTGCCGGGTCGGCCTGATAAAGCTTGTCCTTGGAGTAAGCCGTCTGTGTGAGTGCCGCGTTTCGCCAGCCATAAGTCGTATAGCCACTGGACACGAAAAGAGCCGGATCCCCGGGGATGGCTTCTATGCCACTGCAGGCGCCTAGTGTGCCTAGCGAAACGAGAATCAAAAAGCTCCGAAGAATTTTGCTCATGCTATTCCTTGTGCGTTCTGTGTGAACCATTGCGATGGTAGCAACAGTGCCCGTTTTTTGCGATGCGACGGCCCTAGCCGCGCTGGGATTCACGGTATTGCGACGGTGAGAGCCCCACGGTTTGCCGAAACATACGCGAAAAGTATAAGGGATCCAGATAGCCCAAATTTGCGGCAATGACTTTTACGCTGTGTTGCGTACTGTCCAGAAGGCGGCAGGCTGCTTCCATCTTCATATGGAGAAAGTGGCGCATAGGCGAGTAGCCCGTTTCTGCTTTGTAGCGGGTAGCGAAATGCTGGGGCGTGAGCCTGCTAAAGGCGGCAAGCTCTTTGAGGGATAAAGAGCTGCTGACTCGTTCGCGCATAAAGGATTGCAGTTCCAGGAGACGCATCGTTCCCATGTTTTGCCCTCGCTGCCTGTCACGGCAGAGCGCAAATTCCGCGAGGAGGTGGCGTAGCCGATTGGAAGCACCGATAAAGGCATCCAGACTGTAGCCGGTGCTCTTCACCGTTAACATTTGTTCAAAACCCGTGAGCAGCGACGGTTCGACACCGCTGTGAATGCAGTATTCGTCTTCATTGAGCAAATGAGCAACGAAGTCCTGCGCATCTGTGCCCTGGAAATGCACCCAATATAACGTCCATGGGACGGCGTGATCTGCGGCGTAACTGTGCTCCAGATCCCGGGGGAGAATTACGGTATCACCACTGCTCACGGAAAATTTTCCGTCACGAGTTTGTACCGAGCCTCGCCCCTCCGTGCAAAACAACAGTAGATTGTCATCATGCTGCCTACGGCGCATGAAGTGCCCGTGGGCATTGGGGTAGTGTCCCATGGCGGTGGGGTAGCAGCCCAAAGTCAGGGGATGTTTCTCCAGGGCCTCCAGAAGAAATTTTGGCGTCAGAACGCGGGATGCGGTGGCCGACAAGGGCCAGTTGGAGGGGCGGCTCACGGGGTTGGCTCCAAATTTCAATAATCTTAATATTATCCATGTATTTTTAAATTTTGTCGCTACTTATAAGCGCTTCGCCCTGCTACATTAAAGGCCGTGAGTTTTTAATTTTTAGGAGTTCCCACGATGACCCTCAAGATCCCTCTTTATATCAACGGCGAGTTTATGCACGGCAGCAGTGATCAAACTCTGCCGGTAACCAGTCCTGCCACTCAGGAGCTCCTCGCCGAGGTGACTTTCGCGACCGCCAAAGAGGTGGACTTCGCGGTGGCTAGTGCCAAGGCAGCGTTTGAGACCTGGCGCGAAGTGCCTATCTCCGAACGGGCACGTCTGATGCTCCGTTATCAGGCTCTGCTTAAGGAGCATCACGATGAGCTCGGCGAAATTCTCGCCAAAGACACCGGCAAGACTTTTGAGGACGCGAAAGGCGATGTTTGGCGTGGTATCGAAGTCGTAGAGCAGGCGGCAAACATTGCCTCATCCATGATGGGCGAGACCGCAGAGAATGTTGCGGGCGGCATCGACACCTACAGCTACATGCAGCCTCTGGGTGTGTGCGTGGGCATTACGCCATTCAACTTTCCCGCCATGCTGCCTTTGTGGATGTTCCCTCTGGCGATTGCCTGCGGAAACACCTTCGTGCTCAAGCCATCCGAGCAGGTACCGATGACGCCGGTGCGTCTTATCGAATTGTTTATCGAAGCCGGCGCGCCAAAAGGCATTCTCAACATGGTGCACGGCGGCGCAGAGCAGGTCGATCAGCTGTTGAATCACCCCGATACTCGGGCTGTGTCTTTTGTCGGTTCGTCGCGCGTTGGCGAGCACGTGTATAGCACTGCCACTGCTGCAGGTAAGCGCGTGCAGTGCATGATGGGTGCTAAGAACCATATGGTGATCATGCCTGATGCTGATAAAAACGGCGTCCTCAATGCACTGGTAGGAGCCTCTGTTGGCGCCGCGGGTCAGCGTTGTATGGCAATTTCGGTGGCAGTTTTTGTGGGCGAGGCGGCTAACTGGATTCCGGAGCTCAAAGAGCGTCTTGAGAAAGTGCGTCCCGGGGCCTGGGATGATGCGGGCGCGGCTTATGGACCGATAATCTCCAAGCCGGCTCACGCCCGGGTTCTCGATCTTATCGCCAAGGGTAAAGCCGAAGCGACTTGTGTACTCGATGGCACCGATTGCAGCATCGAAGGCTTACCTGATGGCAACTGGGTGGGACCCACGATGTTTACCGGAGTCACACCAGAGATGACGATTTACAAAGAAGAAATCTTTGGTCCGGTGCTGTGTTGTATGGAACTGGAGACGCTTGATGACGCTCTGGCGGTCATCAATGCTAATCCCATGGGCAATGGCACCTCTATCTTTACCGCCTCGGGCGGCGCGGCCCGGAAGTATCAGCATGAAGTGGCGGTGGGCCAGGTGGGTATCAATATTCCTATCCCGGTGCCTCTGCCGTTCTTTTCTTTCACCGGTTGGCGGGGTTCGTTCCGGGGTGACCTGCACCCTTACGGCAAGCATGCAGTGCGCTTCTATACGGAGACCAAGACCGTTACTGCGCGCTGGCGTTACGCTGAGCCAGAAACAGGCAAGCAGCCTAATATGAGCATCAATCTGCGCTAGGGCAGCCCCATGGATTTTTCTCTGAGTGATGAGCAGCAAGCCTTTGTAGGCAGTGCCCGGGCATTTTCTGATGGCGTGCTCGCGCCGAATGCGGCCCTTTGGGATGCCGAATCGATCTTTCCTAAAGACGCGCTTGCGGCAGCCGGAGAGCTTGGATTCATGGGGATGTATACCCCCGAGGACGCCGGTGGATTGGCACTCTCACGTCTGGATGCGAGTCTGATTGTTGAGGAGCTGTCTCGTGGCTGCACAACTACGGCGGCTTTTCTGACGATTCACAATATGGCGACCAGCATGATCGGGCGCTACTGCAGTCCTGGGGTTATCGAGCAGTGGTGTCCCGATTTGGTGATGGGTAAGACGTTAGCGTCCTACTGCCTGACAGAACCCGGTGCCGGCTCGGATGCAGCATCGCTGCGCACGCGTGCCGACAAAGACGGTGATGATTACCTTGTTAACGGTAGCAAGGTGTTTATTTCCGGTGCAGGTGAAACTGATGTCCTCGTGGTCATGCTGCGCACCGGTGATACCGGCCCTAAGGGGATTACTGCATTGCTCGTACCCGCGGACGCTCCCGGAGTCATCTACGGCAAGAAAGAAGAAAAAATGGGTTGGAATGCACAGCCCACCCGCATGATCACCTTCGATAATGTCCGAGTGCCCCAGGCAAACCGTCTGGGCCAGGAGGGTCAGGGCTTTGCCATTGCCATGGAAGGGCTTGATGGCGGGCGCATCAATATCGCGACCTGCAGTGTGGGCACCGCGCAACAAGCGCTGCAGGAAGCGGCGGCCTATGTCGCCGAGCGGGAACAGTTCGGTCAGGCGATTGCTGAGTTTCAGGCCACCCAATTCAAGCTTGCCGACATGCTTACCGAGGTGGTCGCCGCGCGGCAGATGGTTCGCTTGGCGGCTAGCAAGCTCGATAGTAAAGACGCTCAGGCCACTACTTATTGCGCGATGGCAAAACGCCTCGCTACAGATCTTGGTTTTCGCGTGTGTAACGACGCGCTGCAGCTATTTGGCGGCTATGGCTATATTCGTGAGTACCCCATGGAGCGGCATGTGCGTGACACCCGCGTCCACCAAATACTCGAAGGCACCAATGAAATCATGCGCGTCATCATCGCTCGCAAGCTGATGATGGACGGCGCACTGGAGGTTATTCGATGATTAGCAGCAACTCTTCCAAACTGATTGTAGAGCAGCGGGATCACACGGCGCTGGTGACCATCGACAACCCAGCAGCCAATACCTGGGACACCGAGAGTCTCCCGGCGTTAAGAGATTTAGTGGTCGAGCTGAATGCCCAGTCCGACATTTACGCATTGGTTCTTACCGGCGCAGGCGAGAAGTTTTTCTCTGCGGGCGCTGATCTAAAGCTGTTTGCCGACGGGGACCCCGAAACTGCGGGAGCGATGGCGCGTTTGTTTGGAGAGGCTTTTGAGGTTCTGGCTGATTTTCGCGGCGTGTCCGTAGCGGCCATCAATGGCTTTGCCATGGGTGGTGGTCTGGAGGTTGCCCTTGCTTGCGACATCCGTATTTGCGAGCAGCAGGCAAAGCTTGCTCTGCCTGAAGCCCGGGTGGGCTTACTGCCCTGCGCTGGCGGTACCCAGCGTCTGGCTCAGCTAGTCGGGGAGGGTTGGGCCAAGCGCATGATTTTGTGCAATGAGCGTGTTGATGCAGCTACTGCAGAGCGCATTGGTCTGGTTGAAGAGGTCGTGGAAACCGGCTCGGCCCTAGAGCGCGCACTCGCTTTGGCCGCTCAGGCCGCGCAGCAAAGTCCCAGCGCCGTGGCGCGGTGCAAGAAGCTGATCCACAGCGCACGCGACAAGGCCATTGGCGATGGCCTGGCTGCAGAGCGTGATCTGTTCGTCGAACTCTTTAGTACCGAAGATCAGCGCGAGGGCGTGAATGCCTTCCTCGAGAGGCGCGAGCCGGAGTGGAAGAATGCCTGATTCAGTATGGGTTAGGGTTGAGTCTGCCGGCACCGGCAAACTGGGTCGCCTGACACTTAATAGTCCCGAAACGCTTAACTCGCTCACTCGTGAGATGGTCGATCTTATTCAGGCCGCCCTCGATGAGTGGAGAGACGATCCCAACGTTGCCGCAATTGTTATCGACGGGGGCGGTGAGAAAGCGTTTTGCGCCGGCGGCGATGTGCATGCCTTACACGCCTCATCCTCGGGTACGCCGGGCGGTCCCTGCGACTACGCCGAAACATTTTTTGCGCGGGAATACCGCATGAACTACGCGCTGCATACCTATTCCAAACCTATTCTTTGCTGGGGACATGGCATTGTCATGGGCGGCGGACTCGGTGTGATGGCCGGATGTTCACATCGAGTGGTCACCGAGGCGACCCGCATAGCCATGCCCGAAGTGAGCATCGCGTTATTCCCGGATGTGGGCGGCAGCTGGTTCTTGAATCACATGCCCGGCGCCAGTGGGCGCTTTTTGGCACTGACCGCGGCGTCCGTGAATGCCACGGACGCATTGTTCTGTGGTTTGGCGGATCGATTTGTCGGTGCCGACCAAAAAGAAGCCGTGATGTCTGCCTTGCAGGCGGTGGAGTGGGAGACTGATATCAAGGCCAATCACGGCCACATGCGTCACGTATTGCGTGGCTTTAGCGACAGCACAACGGCTGAGTTGCCTGCCGCTCAGGTGGAAGCCCATCTACCTGCTATCAACGCCTTGTGTGATGGCGATGATATTCACGATGTCATCGATCGTATTACAGGTCTGGACACCGAGGACCGTTGGTTGGCCAAGGCACGAGACGGACTGATTTACGGATCCAAGTTGGCAGCGCTGTGGATCGACCGTCAATTGTTTGAGACCCGGCACAGTTCACTCAAAGAGGTGTTTCAGAGCGAGGTGCAGCTCGGGACTAACATCATGCGGCATCCGGAGTTTGCCGAAGGGGTTCGCGCACTACTGATCGACAAGGATCGAAGCCCTGCCTGGATCTACGCGGATTCCCGCGCCGTACCGGTCGACTTACTGGCGCAGTTCTTTACCGCGCCGTGGCCCCAAAATCCACTCGCTGATCTTTAAGCGCTTTTAAGGGATACAACGATGCAAGCACGCGTAGCTTTTATTGGACTTGGGAATATGGGCGGGCCCATGGCAGCGAACCTGCTAGCCGCTAATTTTTCGGTGACGGTGTTTGATCTTTCCGATGAGGCTTGTGCGGCGCTGGCCAAGCAGGGCGCCACGGTCGCTGCTTCTGCAGCGGAAGCATTGCAGTCCGTGGACTTTTTGATCAGCATGTTGCCGGCGGGTAAACACGTGGCCGGTTTGTATCTTGGCGATGAAGGTCTTTTGGCCAAACTGGATGCGACTACCACGGTGCTGGATTGTTCGACTATCGATGCCGAGACTGCCCGAGAGGTTGGCGAAGCAGCGGCTGCACGCGGTATTGGCTTTTTGGATGCACCGGTATCCGGCGGCGTGGCTGCGGCGCAGGCTGGAACTCTGGCGTTTATGTGTGGCGGTGATGCGGGCGTGTTCGAGAAGGCTCAAACGGTGCTGGATGTCATGGGTCGGGCCAGTTTTCACGCGGGCCCTGCCGGCGCAGGACAGGTCGCCAAAGCCTGCAACAACATGCTGCTTGCAGTCCACATGCTGGGCACCTGCGAGGCTTTGGCCATGGGTGAGCGCCACGGACTGGATCCTGCGCGCCTGTCCGAGATCATGCTCGCAAGCTCTGGTCGCAACTGGTCTTTGGAAGTCTACAACCCCTGGCCCGAGGTGATGGAGGGGAGTTCGGCGAGCAATGACTATCAGCCCGGCTTCATGGTGGATCTCATGGCCAAGGATCTGGGTCTTGCGATGGATGTCGCAAAAACTGCCGGCATCGACAATCGCATGGGGCAGCTTGCCCAGACGCTATACAGCGAGCATCAAAGTGCCGGCAACGGTAGTCGGGATTTTTCCAGCGTGCTTGAGCGTTATCGCAGCGACAGTTAGGCCTGCATCAAGCCACAGCCTCAGGGAGAGCTTGCGCGGCTTTGCCGTTTGCAAGATCGTCCGTAGTAAGAAACCAACGCAAGTCATCACAGGGGTGCTGCCCATACTCCAAAGAGGCGTCGGCCAGCTGTTCTGCGCTAGCCCCCGCTTGCAGTATTTTTTGTGCTTCATGCAGCAGCGCAGCAAAGTCCGGTATAGACACTTGCCTCGGTGAGGCACTGTCGTCGGTGTTGGCAGGGTCTAATTGCACTGGCAGAACGCGGATCTCATCACGGTGACGCCAGAGGCCCGACTGCTGGTCCAGGCAGTAGCTAGCCAGGAGCTTGTGTCCATGCTGTGCAATCAGTTCGAGCGCGCTCAACAGGTAGTCAAACTCCGCGTCGCCAATAAAGTAATTGAAGCTGAGGCGCACCCAGCCTGGGCGCAGGGCGACATGTCCTTGGACAATCTGCTGATCCAATGCCGCGGACTGATGTTCACTCAAGTTAAGCAGTCGATGCCCGTAGGGGCCAGCACAGGAGCAGCCGCCGCGGGCTTGGATGCCAAACAGGTCATTGAGTAGGGCGACGACAAAGCCGTAGTGAAGCTCCAGACTCTCATGCGTAATACGCAGCGAGAAAATCGCCAGGCGCTCGGCGTCTTTGGGACCCAGAACGTCAATGTTGGGATGCGCCGATAGCCGCTCCATTGCGCGATGTACGTAGCCTTGCTCGAGTGCTTCGATGTTTGACACACCGACCGCCTGTTGCAGTCCTATGACAAGGCCTGCACGAACGGATTCGACGATGGCAGGTGTCCCGGCTTCTTCGCGTCGCTCTATATCTGCTAGATAGCGATGATCTTTGGGCGAGACGAAGCCAACGGTGCCGCCGCCGACGACCGCAGGAATCGCATTGCTCGCGAGCGTCGCTTTGATCGCCAGAATGCCCGGCGTCCCCGGTCCGCCAATGAACTTATGGGGTGACAAAAACACCGCGTCGATCTCGGCGCCGGGAGTGTTCATAGCGATACTGACGTAGGGGCCGGCTGCTGCGAAGTCCCAGAACGCCAATGCGCCTGCGCGCTTGAGTAAACGGCTAATACCGGTTACGTCGCTGCGAATGCCAGTCACGTTGGATGCCGCCGAGAAGCTGCCGATGCGCAAGGGTCGATCTGCATATTGTTCCAGTGCGCGGCGCAGGGCCTCTTGATCGATGCCGCCCTGTTCGTTGAGCGGGATGGGCACGACGTCGGCGATGGTTTCTCGCCAGGGCAACTCGTTGGAGTGATGTTCATAGGGGCCGATGAATATCACCGGTCGCTGGGCTGCTGGTATGTGGCTACTGAGTCCGTAGCGGTCGTCAAGTTCGCGCGGCAGGCGCAGATTAAGTATCTGGATTAACCGGTCAATGGCAGCGGTGGCGCCGGAACCGCAAAAAATTACGCGATCCTGCTCCTCGCAGCCCAAAGCATTCGCAACGATCTGCCGCGCCTGCTCCCGTAGTGCGGTGGACTGAGCGCCGGTGAGTGAGCTCTCACTGTGGGTGTTGGCATAGAACGGCAGCACCGTTCGTTGCAGCTGCGCTTCTACAAAACTTAAGGAGCGTCCCGATGCGGTGTAGTCCGCGTAGACCAGCGGCTTTTTACCAAAGGGCGTTTGCAGCGGCAGGTATCTGCCGATCACGGATTCCCGAATGCGTTGGATAAGCTGATCGTGCGCCATGGCTTTGTATCGCTGTGAATAGAGCTATAATGTAGTCGCTATTGCGCGCGACATTGTCGACTTATTGGTCTATATTTTGTTAAAATACGCGACAAATGACCTACAAAATATCAATAAAGTGCTAAAACTGTCGTTTTAGAAAATTCTTCGTGAAGTGACTGCTTATGAACGTGGCATTGGACAGTATTGATCGACGGATCCTGCGCGCTCTGCAAGGTGATGCGTCTTTGTCGCTTGCCGATCTTGCCGAGCGCGTGGCGTTGTCGCGCTCGGCCTGTGGTCGACGCCTGCAAAAGCTTGAGCAGGCCGGCGTTATGCGCGGTCGCGTCACATTACTCAACGGCCCCGCCGTAGGTTTACCGCTTACCGTGTTTATCACCGTACGCACCAGTCAACACAACGCCGCTTGGGCAACAAAATTTTCTGAGGTGGTGGAATCGATTCCCGGAGTGTTGGAGGTTTACCGTATGGCCGGGGATGTGGATTATCTGATCAAGGCCGTGGTTGCCGATATGGGGGATTACGATCGCTTGTACCAGGAATTGCTAAAGGCTGATTTGCTGGATGTCAGCGCGAGTTTCGTCATGGAGGAGATTCGCTACAGTACGGCGCTGCCTATTTAGCATTGGCGTGCATCAGTGGCTTACCCATGAAAGGCCGTATCGTGGCGCGCTTCCTGCGCTGCCATAGTCGGGTAAACCTCGTCGAAGGTTTTGAAGATCGCCTCTAGAGGCAGGTCGTCGAAACTGCCACGCTCGCGTACATACTCCATGTGCCGACGGCCGCTGGTGTCGTAGGGGTGCATAAGTGCACCGTGCACCGGGTCGAATTCCAGAGAGGCTACGCCGAAGCGTTCGCAAAGTTCGATGTTAAAAGCGGTGGAGAGTTTTACCCAGTTACCGCCTAGCCAAAGTTCTGCATAACCATGCCAGGCAAAGAGGTCTGTACCCATGCTTTCGCTGAGCTTGTCGCTGGTCAGGTGGTTGAGCACATCAGCAAAACCTAGGCGTGCGGGGATGCCGCGAGCGCGGGCGCAAGCAGTCAGCAGTATAGACTTGGGTACACACCAGTTACTGCTGCCTGCAGCAATGGTGCTGGCGCGGTAGGCTGCGGGGTCTCGGGAGACCCGATAAGGGTCGTAGCGGATCCCATCACGCACGGCGTAAAACAGATGCTCGGCGACCGTCAGGGGATCCTTATTATTTCCGCCGGCCTGGGACGCGTAGGCGAGCAGGGATTCGTTATCACTATCGAGAAACCAGGTGGGGGAAAGGGTCTGCGGATCGAGTGTCACAGCTGTCTCCGTTGCGCGTATGGCTCAAGGGTAACGCGTTAAATTAACCACCGCGACAGTTTCAGCTGCCACTTTCCAGCAGCGCCGATGCGGCCTCGATAAGCCGTTCCGCATCAAAGGCACTGGTGCTAAATATTTCGCCAAAGCGTTCGCTCTGCAGGTAGTAACGATCTGAGTCGGGATTGTGAAGTACCGAAAGTTGATTGCGTTGCTCACCGCTTCCCAGGGAGACCCGGAGGGCTTCGCCTGCGCTGGCAGCATCGTCATCGGCAGAATCAACAAGGCCGCTGATTTGCAAATTAGCGAGAACCTGAGCCACTGCTGTTATTTTGCCTTCGTCGGAATTTTGATCGCCACTGCGCGACCAACGGCCATCGCTAAGCACAAAGTCCACGCCGTAGAGCGAGAACATTGACAGTGCTTGGCGAGATAGAAGTCGAGTGTCCAGCCAACTATCAATGTCTACCGGGGCATCGAAGCTACTAAAGGGCAGTACAAAAACAGCGTTTTCGCCTTCGCCTCGCGCATGGATCTTGCGCAGTGCTGGCGTGCTGCCCAGATAAGCGGTGGCTTGCTCATCGGCGCTGCTCAGGGTGATTTTGCGCTGGAAGCTGGCTTCGGATACTTCAAAGCGCTTGGCTGCAGTATCGCTATCAGCGATAGGGAATCCGGGGTTTTTGGCAAGGAGTACATCCAGTAATGCGTCGACCTTGTTAGTGTCCACGGGTAAGCCAAGATCCAGGGCCCAGCCCTGGGCGCCGCGCACAAGTACAAGATTGGCGCCGTCATTGTTGGATAGCTGGATTCGATCGACCGACTCTGGCGCGATGGTGGTGAGCAAAGAAGTTCGACTTACCGGCGCGGATTCCTGGGGCCAGTAAAGCGCCGTTACTAATGCGACTTGGGCTAGAAAGATGACGGTGAGGATACGCAAAATCATGCTAGCACCTCCCGTAGCTGTGCTTCTCGCCCTCGTCGCAGTAATCGCCAGAGGCCGTAGATCACGAGCAGAAAAAGCAAGGCGGCGGCGTAGTTACCGTATTCGATAGACGCCTGCGTGTCCTGCGGCAGGGCAGGCAGGGTGCGATTGAAATGCGCCCGGGAGCGGATGTTCATCAGACTGCTGTCTTCCAGCGACCAATCAACCGCATTCATCAAAAATTCCAGGGGACCAAAATACTGCGTCCCCGATGCTGCGATGATGCCGCTCAGTACCTGGTCACTGGCAAAGTCATTGGAGCTCACAACGATCAGTCGTGTTGAAGAGGGCGACTTGCTGATCAAGCTCGAGCTTGGAGCCTCGACCGCTGCGTCCTCAACTTGATCGCTCGCGACGGGCGCCTCGGGTACCGCATCAAAGTAGCTGGTGAATTCACCCTGAAGCGTCACGCCGATGCTGGCACGCAGTCTGCTCTTTCCCACGCCACTAAAGCTGCTTTGGCCGCTGTCATCAACACTGGGCATGACATCACTCTCATCCGAGAGCCACGCATTACCAGAGCTGGTAAGCAGTGTTTTGCTGGTGATTCCTGGCCGGACATCAACGCTCATCGGCGATGCCCAGCCCACGGTCAGGTTCGGTAGCCCCTGAGTGATGGGGTGTTCGGGGTTGAGTCCATCATCGCGAACATCCAACAGATAGGGATAATCCACAAACTGCATGTCACGAAACTCATAGGCGCCAACTTTCCTGACTACCGGCAAGGGAAACGCAGCTTGGCGCTCATCAAGAATCACGGTCTCCTGAATGCTAACGCCGTGGTGCGAAAGCCAGCCGGTCAGGCCGCTATCGACTTTTCGAAGTCTAAGCTCGGTGCCCATGGTCTCGATGGAGCGAGGCGAGCTTGCGATGATCACCGTGCCCCCGCGCATGAGGTATTGATCCATAGCAAACAGTGATTGGCTGTCGATGGCTTCGGGGGCCATCACGATGAGCAGGTCTGCGCTGGCATCGACGCCGCCGTCGGCGAGATTTTCCATCACAATACTGTGATCCTGGCTGACGACCCGTTGTAGCGTGCCAAAGCTATGTCCTTGAGGAGCTCTGCCGTATTGACCCTGACTGCTGGCCGGTAGCGCCAGCGCCACGGTGCGGGTAAAGCCACTGGCGAAACGCCGCAAACCCGCTTCGAGCGCGTCCTCAAAGTCTGAGGGATCGAAGCCCCCTGTCGGGAGCTGAATGACCTGATGGTCATCTTCCAGGGTCAGGTAAAAGTAAAACTGATTCTCGTCGCCCAGCGCAGTGACCATGGGTTGAAAACCCCATTCATCGAGTATGCGATCTGCCTGGGCACCACCATTCGCTTCGGGCTCAATAAAGTCGATAGCAAATTTGTTCTGGGATTGGGGTATCAGTGCTTCCGCTTCGGTGCGGATATCGTCGCGATACTCCACCAGCAACTCAGGAAGTCGGCTGTCATCAGATACATAGGCGCGAAGCGTTACGGGCTGGGTGATTTGATCAAACAGCTCGCCGCCGCTGCGATAACGGTAAAGAACGTCACGGATAGCCCGCGTGATATCAAACTCTGGATTACGAAGCAGTACCTCGGGTTGACCTTCGATCGCAGTTTTTACTTCTATAAAATCCGAGAAACCCAACACTTCGTTTTCGTCGCCGTACTGCACCAGCACATTGAAGTAGGCATTCACCAGGGCGGATTGGTAACGGTCAGCCACCTGAAAGGGCGTTGCCTGAATGTTGTATTCCTCATTGGCTTCTTTTTCGGCGGCGCCGTCCAGCGCCGGATCGACAAATTCCACCCGCAGGTCACCCTTGCCCACGACCGCGTATTCTCGGAGCAGATCGCGAAGCTGTGGCACCAGCGGTGCCAGCAGTGGATGTGAGCGCTCACTAAAGTAGCCCCGGATCAGCAGCGGCTCTTCTAGCTGGGATAGCAGTGTTTCGCTGGGTTCAGAGAGAGAGTAAAGCTTGCCCTCGGTGACATCTTTTCGCAGGTCTGGAAACTTCTGCAACCACAGCCCGCCCAGAATCAGGTTGAGTACCAGCAGCGATATGCCCAGACGCCAGCGACGATGTTTGGCACTTGCCTGCTGCGACCAACGGCCACGCTCAAGTGCGTAGATGTTCAGGGCGAGGAAGGCCGCGGTTACGGCGAGGTAGTAATACAAATCTCGAAGGTCGATGACGCCCCGGGTAATGCTTTCAAAGCGCGAGCCTGATCCGAGTAGTCGCAATACTTCGGCGGTGTTACCGCCAAAGAACCCCAGAAGGAGGTCACTGCCAATGAGATACAAAAGACCGCAGACGGCAACGCTACCGATGAGGCTGACGATGGCGTTGTCCGTGCGTGAAGAGATAAACAGCCCCACCGCAAGATAACTGCAGCCCAGCAGGAATGCCGCGAGGTATCCAGCAAACACCGGGCCCCAGTCCAGTGCCGCGATACTGCTCACGGTAATGGGCAGTAACAGCGTCGCCGCAAGTGCGAGGATCAAAACGATGGCACAGGCGATGAACTTACCCATGACGAACTGCCACAGGGGTACCGGCAGCGTGAGTACGTGTTCCAAAGTGCCGCTGCGACGCTCTTCACTCCAGCTGCGCATGGTCAGCGCTGCGCTAAGAAAGATCAGCAACAGCGGCATCCACTCAAATAACGGACGCACATCCGCAATATTGCGCGCAAAGAAAGCCTCCACCCAAAAGAACACAAACAGGCAGATCGCCATAAAGCTGGCCAGAAACAACCAGGCCACGGGGGAGGCAAAGAATAGTTGAAGCTCTTTACGGGCGACTCGAGACAACACGCGATCAGGCTGCATGACTGGCTCCCGTTTCTTGTACGGCCTCACGGAAAATCTGCTCCAAATCCCGTTGCAGCGCTTGGAGTGAGTAGAGCTTTGCGCCACTTTCGACGACCGTTCGGCTGATGTTGCCGGCGGCGGTGTCCATCACAGCACCCTCGTGCAAGGTCAGACTCAGAGTCAGTTTCTTGTTGGTTGCATCGAGAGCTTTGACCTTGGCGATCTGCGGTAAGCGAGATAGGAGCCCAGCAAGCTCTGCATGCTCATCGCTGGCTGTGAGCAGTAGCTCACGACTCGCGCGCAGTGCGGCAAGCGGTGAATCCAGTGCCAGCTGACCGTTAGACAGCACAAGGACACGTTCACACAGTGCATCCACTTCTTGCATTATGTGTGTGGACAAGATGACAGTGGCACGGCTCGATAGTTCGCGTACTAATTCTCGCATTTGCTCGTTTTGCTGAGGATCCAGCCCGTTGCCGGGCTCGTCCAGAATCAGTAGCTCCGGCTCTCCGAGAATCGCCTGAGCCACGCCGACCCGTTGTTTAAAACCTCGGGAGAGCTGTCCGATAGGGTCGAAGTAGCGTGCGCCCAGCTCTGTCGCATCGATGCTGAAACGAATAGCGCGACGTTTCTCTTCGCCGCGAAGACCTTTCAGGTGAGCCGCATAATCCAGGTAGTCAGCGATGGACATTTCGGGGTAGATGGGCAGGTTCTCCGGGAGATAGCCCAGTCGACGCTGAATTTCCCGGGCGTCGGTGCTTAGGTCTTTGCCGCCGATAATCACACTGCCGGAGGATGGCTCCAGGTAGCCACTGAGCATTTTCATGACCGTGGTCTTGCCGGCACCGTTGTGGCCGAGAAGGCCCACGATCTGACGCTGATCGATAGAGAATGAAACTTGTTGGACCGCAGGGGTCTTGCCGTAATACCGAGTAAGTAAATCTACGTCGATCATGGCCTTCCAGTGTATTGCTAACGGTTAATTAAAGCTGATCTGCGCTTAACTCTAAGGGAGTATGAGTTTAGCAATAAAGATCAACAACACGACAGTGACGATACGACGTATCCAGACTTCTCCGCCCTGTACCGAGAAGCGAGCGCCGAAGTAGCCGCCCAGTGCATTGCCTGCAGCCAGGGCCAGGCCAAATTGCCAGTGGATCGACACGGCCGCTGCGAACACGACGATGGCAAACAGGTTGTAGGCGAGTGCAATAAAGACTTTGTGCATATTGGTGCGCACCAGATCGAGGCCCATTACCCGATGCAGTATTGGCATGAGAATAAAGCCCACGCCGACCTGAATAAAACCGCCCCAGCACCCCGCACCGAACATCAGAACATGTCCAAGGATTAGCCGTTTTCGGGTAAGCGGCACGTCGCCTGTGTCGTGCTTCTTGCTGGGGATTTGCATCAATACCAGCACGCCGATCATCACAGCAGCGAGCACGCGATCAAACCACTCACCGTCGAGCTGCACGCCGAACATAGCACCCAGAATCGCACCGGGAATTGCCACTGCGGAAAGCGTTAGGCTAAGACGAAACTCCGAGAAGCCCCGGCGAAAGAAAGTCCGCACCGCCACGATGTTCTGCGCGATGATCGAAATGCGGTTGGTGCCGTTGGCCTCGGGACCGGACAGGCCCAAAAAAAGCATAATCGGCACGGTCATGAGTGAGCCGCCGCCGGCGATGACATTCAGCGCGCCCGCAATGATGCCCGCTCCCATCAGCAGCGCCAGTTGCCACAGTTCTACGTCCACGATTTATGCTGTCCGATAATCGGTACCCTGGGTTGACTCCTTAGTCTTCGCCCCAGGGCTCGCGCATGGTCACAAACTCTTCGGCGGCGGTGGGGTGAATACCGATAGTGCTATCGAAGGTTGCCTTAGTAGCTCCTGCTTTGAGGGCGATGCCAATGCCCTGAATGATTTCGCCCGCATCGGGGCCCATCATATGCACGCCTACCACACGGTCCGTGGCGTCATCGACAATCAGTTTCATGAAGGTCTTTTCGTCGCGCCCGCTGATGGTGTGCTTCATAGGCTTGAACGTGGACTTATAGAGCGTGATCTCGCCGAACTCTATCTCTGCGGCGCTCTCGGTAAAACCTACCGTACCGATATTGGGCTGACAGAATACTGCCGTGGGTATGAAGTCGTAGTCCACGTCTTTTTCGATGTTGCCATAATGACGTCGAGCAAAGGACATGCCTTCTGCAAGCGCCACAGGAGTCAGTTCCATGCCGCCAATGACATCGCCCAGGGCGTAAATACTTGATTCTGCGGTTTGGAAGTATTCGTCGACCTCGACAAAGCCATGGCTGGTGAGTTTTACATCCGTATTTTCAAGACCAAGCCCCGCAAGATGCGGCCGGCGACCTGCAGCGCAGAGGATGGCATCCACCTCGATGCTGCGACCGTCTGTGAGTTCGACCTCTAGTCCATTCGCTGTATGCTTTGCACTGACTATATTGGTCTCAAAGCGCAGGTCCACACCGGTTTTGCGAATTTCCTGGGCAGCGTGGGCACGGATATCGCTGTCAAAACCGCGCAGAAACAAGGGGCCGCGATACAGCTGTGTCACCCGAGAGCCCAGACCGTTAAAAATTCCGGCAAATTCTACGGCGATGTAACCGCCGCCGATAATCAGGAGGCGCTCAGGAAAGCTGTCCAGATCAAAAATTTCATTGCTGGTAACGGCCAAGTCATTGCCCGGAAACTCAGGCTTATAGGGCCAGCCTCCCGTGGCAATGAGAATCTTCTTGGCGGTGTAATGCGTCTCACCCACGGCAACAGTGTTGGCATCTATAATGCGCGCCCGTCCATTGATCAACGTGGCATTGGCGCCATCAAGCATGTTTCGATATATAGAATTGAGACGCGAAATCTCTGTTTTCTTGTTGTCGCGCAGTGTGCTCCAATTAAAGCGTCGGTCACCGCTGTCCCAGCCGAACTCCCGAGCGTCATCAAACGCCTTGCCAAACTCCGAGGCATAGACATACAACTTTTTGGGTACGCAGCCGACATTTACACAGGTGCCACCCAGGTATAGGTCTTCGGCTATGGCTACCCGAGCGCCAAAGCCTGCGGCCATGCGGGCGGCGCGAACGCCACCGGAGCCTGCGCCGATGACAAACAGATCGAAATCAAGATCACTCATTGCTGTTCCTCTTGGGGGTGGGCATTCTAACAGGCCTCGACCGATAAATTGCCTAGAACTGGGACAGCCGCGACACGGAGTAGTTGCATGAAGAGATTAGGCCAACTGTTGGCATTGGGTCTATTACTGGCTCTGGTCTTGGGTGTCTGGACCGCCCGAGGGGCCATACAGGTCGCCGTGGGTTACAGCGCCAAGCAGTTGTGTTCGGCTGTGTTTGTTGCCGGTTTGCCTGAGGCTTTTGCGAAGGACCTGGACATCATGCCGCGCATGGCCATTCTAGGCCCGCTGCTAGGGTCTCTCAAAATGCATACCGATACGTCTGACGGCGTTGTATCTGCATCGCTGCTGGGTGTCAGTGCAAGGGCAGTACATATTGCTGGACGGGGCTGCACCTTGCATGCCTCGGGAGCTGGGGTACTACCATTAGTCCCTGCTGTGGTCGCAGATGTGGGCCCCGGCGTACCTAGTGACCAGTCTGATGCCGTTGATGCTGCGTTTCAGGAGCCAGAGTCGGACGCGGGTGCCAGAAATACGCTGGCGCTGCTGGTCGCCACAAACCGGGAGTTACAGCTAGAGCAATACGCTAGTCCAGTCACTGCACAGACTCGATTACAGGGTTGGTCCATGAATAAGAGTCTTATGGCTACTTGGGTGGGCATGCAGGCTCAACGTGGGAATATCGATCCATCGCAGCCGCTACTGACTTTGCTCGCTGGAGAGTCCGATCTACCGACGCTCGATCCACGACTGACTCTTTTACACCTCTTGCAGATGGAGAGTGGTTTAAATTTTGAGGAGGTTTACGGGCCCGGTAGTGATGTGACTCGTATGCTCTATACGGCACCCGAGATGTGGAAAATCCCAGCAAGTCGGGGCCAAGCCTATGCACCGGGAGAGCACTTTGCCTATTCCAGCGGTGACACGGTTTTTGCCAGCTACCTTTGGCAGCGCTCGGTTGACGAACCCTACGAAGATTGGATTGCCCGAGAGTTCGGCTCGCAGCTGGGTATTGAGTCGCTGGTGGCTGAGGCGGATGTCAGCGGTGTGCAAGTGGGATCCAGTTATGTGTACCTCACAGCCCGGGATTGGTTAAAGGCGGGACAGCTCTGGCTGGATGCTTGGCACGGACGATCAACGCTTGTGCCCCAGTCCTGGTTGCGCGACTCGGTGGCTGCACGGCCCTCAGATCCACAGGGGCAGTACGGACGTGGATTCTGGCTAAACACTGATGGTGTGGCCTTTGATGGACTGCCTGACAATCTCTTCTATGCCGGGGGTAACGCTGGGCAGTACGTCGTAGTGATTCCCGAATGGGAGATGGTGGTCGTGCGACTAGGACTCAGCGACCCTGGTGTGGATACGGGGATGCACAGCTTTCTGCAGACCCTTGCATCGCTTCACGCGCAGACGCACTGATTCGCATGGACCTTTCTGCCATCTATCGCTATCCCATTAAGTCCGCTCGTGGCCACAGCTTGGACGCTGCGGTAGTTGATCGATTTGGTGTGTCTGGCGATCGGCGTTGGATGTTCATCGATAGTGCGGGCCAGTTCTGCAGTCAGCGCTGTACGCCTCAGATGGCTTTGTTGGACGTTGTAAGCACCGACAGCGGTCTGCGTCTGAGCTTCGCGGGAGACAGTATTGAGCTGGAGACGCCAGGTGAGCAGCACCGCGAAGTGCCAGCCACAGTGTGGGGGCATAGCATGCCGGCCCACATTGCAGACGCCCCGGTAAACGCCTGGCTCAGTGAGCATTTAGGTGGTGACCTGCGTTTGGTGTTTTGCCCAGCGGATGCGAGCCGCCCAGTAGATCCAGCTTATCTGCCGAGTTCCAAGCTTGAGCAGCATGTGGGCTTTGCAGACGGTTTCCCGTTGTTGATCATTTCTCAGGCATCTTTGGATGACTTGAACACTCGCTTGCCCGTGCCGGTACCCATGGATCGTTTTCGTCCCAATTTGGTGATCCGAGGCACTGTGCCCTATGCCGAGGATGGCTGGCGCAAGCTTAGGGTTGGCTCAACGACTCTGGCGATTGTTAAACCCTGTTCACGCTGCGCGATTCCCTCTATTGATCAGCAAACCGCCGAACGAGATCCCGCGATCAACCGCATGCTTGCCAGCTATCGACGTCGAGATGGCGTTATCTACTTTGGTATGAACGCCATAGTGACTGTCGGTGCGGGATTTGCGGTCGGCGATAGCGTCGAAGTTCTAGAGTAGCCACAAAAACTTCTGCAATTGTACCGATCTAACTTCTGCGCGCAGGCTGGTACACTGCGGCCGCTTTTTTTTCCTATCCAAGAACATCCGACACATATCGAGGCATCACCATGCACGCACTGAATAGCCGATTTTATACGGCCTGCTCCACCCTTGTTTGCGCACTATTACTCTCTGGCACCGCGGCTGCCGTAGATCGCATTGAATTGCGGGACGGCAGCATTGTCATGGGAACCTTTCAAGACGCCGACGGCGGCAAGGTAAAAATTGAGACGGCTTATGCAGGCACGCTCGAAATTGATCAGTCGGCGATTGTGGCGATGACGGTCGAGTCTGACCTGGTGCTGCAGATGGAAGACGGTAGCGTTCTCGAAATACCCGGTCTGGAAGTTGCCGACGAACAGTTGACCTTGGAGCAGCAGGCCAACAAAAATTATGCTCTGGCCGAGCTAACACGCATCAACCCAGAGCCCTGGGAGTTGGGTGACGGCTACAACTTTGGTGGTTTGGCTAGCTTTGGCTATGACAGCCAAAGTGGAAACACTGAGACGGACGAGCTCACCTATCGCTTTGAAACCCGGTGGGAGAGTCTGGTTGATCGTTATCGCGCAGAAGCTTACGGCGAGATCAATGAAGCGAATGGCATCAAGAATGCCGAGAACTGGACCGCTCGCGGACGCTACGACCGCATTCAGACAGGTGACTGGTACTGGGGTGGTGGCGTATCGGCAGAGCAGGATCTGTTTGCTGACCTGGACCTGAGAACATCCATCGGTCCTTATATCGGTCGAAAGTTCTTTACCGATCCGGTGTTCGCGCTTGAGGCCGAAACAGGTCTTGCGTACATCACGGAAGATTTTATCAGCGATGAGGATCGGGAGTATCTAGGTAGTACCTGGGACGTCCGTATGCAGAGCAACTATCTCGGCG
>NZ_JBLGBE010000012.1:0-56246 GCF_047617445.1 Congregibacter sp. | reverse complement strand
ACTGACCTGCCAGGTAATGTCCAGGCCGATAGCGCTGATTTTTGGAACTGCGGCCGAGAACACCTGCGCTGCGGCGTGAGGATCCACGATGATGTTCCACTCTGTCGGACCCCAGGGCGTTGGATAACCAGAGTACTTGCCACCCATGATGACCAGCTCTGCCAGTAGCCCTGGAATCTCGGGATCACGGCTAAAGAGCGTTGCTATGTTGGTCAGGGGTCCTATCGCCAATAGAGTGATTTCCTGAGGGTGCGCGCGAATTGTTGCCCGCAGAAAGTCTATGGCCTGGTCATTGGCGAACTGAGGCTGCGAACCCTTGAGACGCCGCGTTTGTGGCGCTTCGGTCTGCATGGACTCGACAACTAGAGGCGACTCTATTCCGGCATAGATAGGCACGTCGATTCCGGCTGTGCGACAAAGCGCTGCAGCCAGTTGAGCGCGTCCCTGGGCATCTCCCGTCACCGTAGTAATGCCCAGCAGTTCGCAGCGGGGCTGGCGCAGCAGATAAGCCAGCGCTACCGCGTCATCGATGTCGCTGCCAATATCGGTGTCTAGAAGAATCTTACGATGACCGCTGTCCACGGCCACAGACCCCGCAGACGAACTGAATCCGCTTAATAGGGGCAGCAGTAAGCTGGCGTGAGTGAACTGACGTCGTCTTAGCGCCATCTCAGCGAAATACCCTCCAGGTTTTAGTCGACTTAAAGCACGGCTAATAAAAGTCAGTAACGGTGATTTCTATTGCAGCAGTATAGCGGCGGCTCCTTTTCAGGAAAAAGAGTTAAGCTATTCTTGTACAGTGCCTATACCAAATAAGAGGGGTTTCCCATGTGTGGACTAATGAACGGCAAGAGTGTGCCATTACCTGCGGCCAAAGCGTTTGCGCTTGCGATGTTGATCACCGCCATGGCGGGAGCGACTGCGACTGCCGCTCAAGACAGACCGGAACCTGGAGAAGAGGGGATTGCGTCGGCGCTGGCGGCAGGCTTCGCACCACCCAAACTGGCACCGCTTCGAGGTGATGAAGCTCAGGGCCCTTTTGATCGATTAATCATTCAAAACGCGATGCTGGTTGTGGGTGACGGGGCGCCGCCGAGAGGACCCGTGACCATCGAGGTTCGTGGGGACCGTATTTACTCTATTGGCGGGGGACATTCGACCGATGCTGAGATTGCCGGCGCCGAGGTCATCGACGTTAAAGGTGGCTATGTACTGCCAGGCTTTGTGGATGCGCATACGCATCTTGGAACCCCCGGGCACGCGCAGGCCGGGGCACTTACGGACTCAGAGTACGTTCTGAAGTTGTGGCTGGCACATGGCGTGACGACCGTTCGGGATGTGGGCGCTGTGATGGGCCTGGGTTGGACACTCAAACACCGGGAGCTCGCCGCGGCAGGAGAAATCAGCGCGCCGAGGATGCGCGTTCATGCGATGTTTCCGCCCTCGACCGCTACGGCGGACGAGGCTCGAGACTGGGTCAAGGCGGTGCGCAAGCGCGGTGCCGACGGGGTGAAGTTTCGGGGCGCGCGCGCGGAACCCTTTGCCGCTGCCATGGAAGAAGCCAAGCGTCTGGGCATGAAAACCTCTTATCACCATGCGCAGTTATCAGTGGTACAGACCAACGTACTTGATAGTGCGCGTTTGGGCTTGGACAGCATGGAGCACTGGTACGGACTCCCGGAGGCGATGTTTGAAGATCGCGTGATTCAGGGCTACCCCCATGATTACAACTACAGCAATGAGCAGGATCGTTTTGGAGAGGCGGGGCGTTTGTGGATGCAGGCGGCAGCACCGGGCTCTGAAACATGGCAGAGAACGATTTCAGAGCTTGTGGATTTGGACTTTACGCTGTCACCGACGTTCACCATCTATGAAGCTAATCGGGATCTGATGCGAGCGCGTAACGCTGATTGGATGGACGACTATGTACCGTCCTATATGGCGCGGGCTTTTGATGCGAACCCGGACATTCATGGGTCCTACTTCTTCGATTGGACGACCCAGCGAGAAATCGATTGGAAACAGAATTTTGGTCGCTGGATGGAGTTTGTAAATGATTACAAGAATGCGGGCGGGCGTGTGGTGGTGGGCTCGGATGCTGGCTTTATTTACAAAGTGTATGGATTTGCTTATATCCGGGAGTTTGAACTGCTTCAAGAGGCTGGCTTTCATCCTCTTGAGGTGATCAAGGCGGCGACACTGGATGGGGCAGAACTTTTGGGTTTGGATCAGGAGATTGGCAGCGTCGAAGTGGGCAAAAAGGCCGATCTTGTGATCATGGACGAGAATCCTTTAGCCAACTTTAAGTTACTGTATGGCACGGGGCATAGGCGACTAAACCTTGAGACAGGATCTGTGGAGCGCGTAGGAGGTGTTCGATACACCGTGCGCGACGGCATCGTGTTTGATGCCAAGATGCTCCTGGAGGACGTTCGTGAGTTGGTCGCTGCAGAAAAAAGTGGACGCTAGCGGATTTTTGTCGTCCGACAGATAAGGGCTTTTGTTACGTAGAAGCTTAAATCCCGCTTACTACGGAGTTTTGCTATGTGTTCGACTCGTGTTCATGCCGCCCTGATGATGGTGCCCTTGATGTTTCTGGGCGCCTGTACAACCACCGATGAAGTCATCATCGACCGAAAAGGTGTAGACATGGCGCGCTATGCAGCAGACAAGGCAGAGTGCGAAGTGTATGCCGACGAAGTACGTACGGGTGAAAAGGCCGCTCGGGGCGCTGCATCCGGTGCGGTCGTTGGCGGCGCTGTGGGGGCCATCGTGAGAGATAGCAGCGAAGGTGCGCTGCAAGGCGCTGGCGTTGGCGCCGTCACGGGCGGCGCTCGGGGTATTTCCCAAGGCGAGCGCGACAAGGTCCGCGTGGTAAAGCGCTGCCTCAGCGGGCGGGGCTATCGCGTACTTAACTAGTCGCGTTCAAAGAGCTTTTTAAACAGTTTTCCTGCCTCGTCTGTGGCTTTACGTTTGATTTCGCCCTCGGCCAGATCTTTGATGATTTCACTGGTATTAACGCCACACCAACTCGCCGGGTCGCCAGCTAGGTTGCCCTTGCACTCAACCGGCCAGCGTAAATCGGCGTAGCGCTCGTTGATTCTGCAGGCAGGATCGAGCTCGCCCAGTGCGGATGACAGCTGGGCTCGGAAACTTGCGCGAAGATCCTGGGACTCAATGCTCAAGGTACCGTTGCCCTGTAGTCCCACGGCGGCCAGCTGGGCAGTTAAGGGGTCTAGCGTCGCTATGCCGTTGGCTAGCTGGACCTGGGCCTCCAGTGCATCAAAGCGGGTATCTACCGGGAACTCAGCGCTCAGTGAGTCTTGATTCACCAAGGCAACGCCCTGGCAGAACATCTTCTCCATAGCGATTCCTTCCAGAGTGATGTCCTGAGTGGTAAAGCTAATCGGCCCTGTGAGGGACTGGCTTAGGGTGTTACTAGTCTTGCCGGCTCCATTGAGCGACCACTCCAGATTCGCGGCGCCTCGGGCCTGCATGCCAAGCTCCATAGCTGACACTGCTTGGGCAATGTCCAGTCCCGTGACACCGCCTTGGGTGCTAAGGGTGGCGAGATTGTAGCGACCGTTAAACACCGCCTTAAAAGCAATATCGCCACCATGCACCTGGGCCGAAACCGGGTTCAAGGTGGCGACGCCGTCGACGATACGCAAAGAAGCGCTGACGTCGATGAGTTCATGTGCGTCGAGCACCACCTTGTCGATTTGCAGTTTGGCTCGGGTGTCGATCATGCGTATGGCATGCAAGGGTAAAGGCATGTCGGGCCCTGATTCTTCAGTGCTATCGGCGATTTCCGCACCCGCCTCGGGCCCGGCCAGCACCAGCAGGGCAGGATTGAGTTCGGTGAGCGCCAGGTTTGCATCAATCTGAGGGCTTTCAAAACTCGCGTAGCGGACGGTGCCGCTGCCTGTTAGCTCGCCAGTCTTCAATTCGAGACTAAGATCGGCGATCTGGGTATCCAGCGCGACTTCGCCACTCAAGCCCAGCGTGAGGGGAGCGGCGGTGGCGCCGGTGACCCGAACATTCAGGCTATCGAGGCTGAGGGTTTCCGCATCCAGATCTGTTCTGAACTCCCCTGCCAGAGCGATCTCTATAGGCGGGGCATCAGTGTTTGAGGGGATCACGATGTCTATAGTTAAAGGTACGGCACGACCGTCGAGATTCAGGTCACTTGCCGTGAGCTGTCGAAGCTGTAGTTCGCTAATGGGCGTGCCGGCGCTATCTACGGTGATTACGCGAATGTTTCGCAAAGAAATTTCGCCGACTTCCAGTGCCAGGGGGGCCGCCACCACGCTAGCGGCAGCTTCTGCCTGAGCTTTGACCCGGGCCTGAGCTCGCAGGGTATAGAACTGGTCCAGCTCGGATTCACTGAGCTTTGAGGTGCCCATGGCGGCAACTTTTGCGGCTTCCTCATCGGCGGCTTCGGTGGTGAGCGTCAAACCGTCAACCTTAATACTGTCTATTTCGACGCTGCTACGAAACAAAGGCATCAGCGCCACCCCTGCGGATAGGGATTCTGCAACTACCCGCGTTTGACTATCAGGAATCTCAAGAATAACGTCGCTGGCCGCGAGAGCCAACTTGGGGAATAGCGAGAAAGATACGTCGCCATTAACTTCCAATTCAACCCCGCTCTCCGCTTTGAGTTTCACCGCTACGATATCGACCAGTGCTTGTTCGTCCAAAAACAGTGGTACAAGCACCGCCGCTAAAATCAGCAGAACAACAGGAATTCCTAGCACCCAAAGAATGACGCGCATGACTTAGATCCTTAGCTTAAAAAATGCAGTGAACTTGAGCCTAGCAGAGACCTAGTCGGATCGTTAGTTATGCTTTTCTGTACTCGCCTAGAGCGTAAAGGCCGGTTCGCAGACGATCATCTGATGTCGACCTGTCTTCGTCAGTCGCGGCGGCGGTACTATCCCGCATCGGCTGTTCCAGCCTTGCGAACTGTGCTTACCCGATCTGGCTAAGCTATTACAGCGGGCACGTAGCTTCTGGCCCCGTGCTGTTTTCCCAGACGCGGATTGGCCGGTTTATCCGCAAAGCCTCGATTGATGAATTACCCCAGTTATGGAATGTGTGGGTAGGTGAGATGTCTTTTGATGAGCAGGTTCAACTCGATATTCGTGACATCCATAAACGTTCTTTATGGCTGGATATCCGCTTGTTGTTCGCGACGGTGCCTGCCGATCTGTTGGCCCGAGGGGCTTACTAAGCTTTGATCTCCCGCCACTGCTAGGCGGGCGGCCAATGAGGGTTAGCCGGAGAGTCTTTCAGCCTGGCGGCATCCACAACACATCGCCGTGACTGCGATACGCCCCTGGATGGGCAATACTGCAGAAGTTGTAGCCAGCGCGAAGGTCGTGGTGATTTGCACTTCACTGAGGCAGCGACAGACATTCTCGGCGATGTTGCTACTCGGGACTCCCGGGTGCGGCGTACGCTGTCCCCACTATTGTTCCGCCCTGGTTTTTTGAGCGCAGAGTTTAATGCGGGCGGGCGCATGCGTTACATGCCGCCATTTCGACTGTACATCGACGACACTCGAATCAACAGAGGCTCCGGATGCTCGATCAGTCGTCCAGGATGCCTTGAAAAGAAAGTTGGCAGCGAAACAAGCCGCTGGCGATGAAGAAGCGGTCCGTGTCATTCAGGAGCTGGAATCGGCCATAGATCCAGATGCAGACGCTGATGGATTTAACATTAGCCTGCTGGACGGTGGGCCACCCTGGATGTAGGAACTTGAAAAGCGCATCAAAGCGAATGCGTTACAAGTCAAAGAGGACCCTAGAGGCTACCTTGATGATCTCCGGGCGCATCTGCCGCAGGCTATGTTCGTCATGCTGCCCTTGTTTGCTCTATTGTTAAAGCTGGCCTACTACTTTTCGCCCTACCACTACTTACAGCATCTGGTCTTTGCGCTGCATTACCACACCTTTGTTTACCTTCTCTATTTGATTTCTACGGCGGTTGAGAAAATTAGCTGGGACGTAGACGGCTTGTTTTCACTGTTACTGATTGTTTATCCGCCTTTGGCACCGCGCCGCTGTTATGGCAGTAGCTGGGGTGGTGCTATCGGCAAATCGTTGTTGCTGCTGCTGAGCTACGGAATCGCCTTGTTTATGGGCATGGTGGCCCCCGCTGTCGCAGTGTTGGCGGCTATGTAGCGCCCCAGCAGCGCTTCTCAATGTGGCACGACAGGAGACGTAGTGGTAGGCGAAGAGGCAAAAGGATTCGCAATACTCTCGCCGCTAAAACCGTCCAGGAGCACGCGCTCACTGCTGCGCAATGATCGAATGGCGATGCGATAGGTGTCTCGATCAAAAACTAGCGGGCTGCCTCGTTTAGCTGCCTGACGAGCGCGATCTCGACGCTCATAGGTCCCTAAATACGACCAGTGATGCAGCAGGTGAAACTGCCGTCGCGGCTGGATCGCACTGCCTTGACCGCTGTAGTTGCTCGAGCGCTCGTGCTCTTCTGCCAGCAGAATAGGGCCTGCAAAGGGCCAGGCAGCGATACGTTGTTGCTCAAGCGCAGCGAGCAGGCGAGAGTTATGATCCGTGGCGCTTTCTTTGCCCGCACAGCCGCCGCTGCAGCGTCCGATCTGATGTTGAAAGCAAGCGCCTTGTCCGCGCTCGGCCCCCAGAATGCGTAAACACAGGGAATATTCCCGGGCAAGATTTCGCAGAGCATCGTCTATATGACGACGGGAGCGAAACAAGCCAAACACCGACTCGAAGCGCTCGCCGGCGGGACAAAAGTCACTGGGGAAGATCTGTAAAAATCCATCGACATTTTCCTGGAGGCGCTGCGTCCAAAGCTTGCGGCTCCGGCGCTGCCGCCGGTTGTACAGCGGTGCCTCGGCTTTGATCGCTGCATTTTCGATGAGCAAAGCACCAATCTCTCCAGCGGTAAGTTGGCAATCGACACGATCGACTGCCGCCATCATGCGTTGCTGACGCCCGGGCTCCCGAGCATCGGCAAAGTGACTGTTTAGACGAGTGCCGATGTTGACACTTTTACCGATGTACAGCAGAGCATTAGCTTCGCTGTAGAAACGATACACCCCGGGACAGCGGGGGGCTGCATCTAACGCCTCTCCGTTGCAGCTAAATCGCGTTTTCTGACGATCGATGAGCATGACTTTTACGGTCTTTTCTTTCTTAAGGCCTTATGATGCAGGAATTCCTCTGGCGGAGAAGAGGCCGAGTCGCCTGCGTCCACATTTTGTCAGTATGGTCGCAGATTGAAGTCTTTTTCCTGCCGATTTAGAGACAAATTTTGAGTCTAATCGCGGCACACTGTCGTTTTACGCGGCATGTAATAGGTGGATTCCATGAAGGCAACGCTTAAAGACCTGCGGTCTCTGCAGCTTGATCGTATTGTTGTCGAGTCTGTGGATCTCAGCCTGTACATCGCCCATGCGGATGTACAGGGAGAGCGGCGGTTGATTGTGGGTGGCGACGGCAAGTCGCTAAAGACGCGCAACCTTTTGGATATGAAGTCCGCGTTGTCCAGTTTGCGTAATGTGGAGATGGTGCTCATTCAGCGCAGCGCCTACGACGAGATGGTGGGTCAGTCCTTCGCGCCCACTGACAATGCGATGGAAATCATACTGGCACCGGGATTTGAAAGTCTGCCCGCCTGGCAGCACTGAGGCCATTGCTGAGCCTCAAGGCGACTGGTCGCCCACGCGCTTAGTCCTGAGGGTATTGGCGAAGAGTCAGCGTACTGCCGCGCTGGGTAAATTCAATGTATTTGAGAAAGCTCATACCCAGCAGCACCTCTTGCATCTGTAGACCCGGCGTAATCGACGCTTCTACGTTTTGTAGGCGGATATCTCCCACAGCCACTTCCTGAAGTCTCGTCAGATAGCTGCGGGTACTTCCATTGGCCGTGTTTGTGAGTATTGCTCGCCCGCGGGGAAGCGATAGGCGTTCCGCAAGCGCTGCAGGTATAGCAACACCGGTAGCGCCGGTGTCGAGGAGAAAAACGACGTCTTCGCCATTAATCGTACCTGCGCTAACGTAGTGGCCCATGCGATTTCGGCGCAGCTCCACCTCTCGCACGCCCTCGGCGGTCACTGCCGTATCAACGCTGCGATTGGGGTTGCGCTGTCGATCCAGTACATCTCCGAAATACAGCATTAGCAGCGCCATTACTGCCAGCCAGGCAAAGACCTGCATTGTGCGACCCATGCGTCGACTCTCATGCTTTTGATCATTCACCGGGACCTACTACCTCTTGAGTGTGTTTGGATTGTTACGTGTCCAGTACAACATAGACCAGAGTACTCGCGCATAGTTGCCGTCCCGCAATTGTCTTTCGGCTGGTATGATCAGCCACGAACTGTTCGACACGATGCATAATAAAAACCAGCCGCGCATCCCGCGAAAAAAAAGGGCGTCCCTATGACAAGCCAGCTCTGGCAGAATTTGAAAACGAGCGAGCGCGTCATCGCGGTACTGGATGTCGCCCATGGTGTCGAGCAGAACGAGCTCGAACAGTTTTTGCGCAACTCAGTTGTCGAGCATGCTATTGGCGCTGAGATTCTCGAGTGCGTGCTACCCATTGTGCGCGATCGTGAGAATCCTGCGGTCACGGCCTTGTTGCCGCTACTCGATTTGCCCGGCGATACGCTGGTGCTTCCCTTGCGCGTAGTATGGCGAACGTCGTTACAAGAAAAAAGCGCCCGACCTCGCCCCCGGGATCTGCTTTTTGGTAACCCTCGACGACCGGGTCCATCCCGGGCACGACGCATACTGCGTCAGCATCCTGAGCGAGTGGTATGTATCGCGGGGGAGCCGGCGACCATCGATCAATTGCGAGATCGCTTACAGCAACTTCAGGGCACCGACGTGGATACCAGCGCTCTGGCGTCTTTTGTCGCGGGACAGGCAGGGCTGGCCTTGGATGTGGCGGAGCGCCGTTTACAAGGCAGTCGCTACAAAGTGCCTCGCCGGGTTGCAAACATCCTGTTGGCTAGTACGAAGTTTCGCTCTGCGGTAGAGCTGGTTTCTGCAGAGACCGGTCGTGGTATGGACGACCTCATGCACGAGTCCGAGGAGATTATGCGCGAGCTTATCTCCCGACCTCAGCCGTTTTGGCTCGATGTGATGGCGCAACTGAATCACTGGGTTATGCGCCTTGGCTACGACGCCGACGTAGTGATCGACCAAGAGGGTCTTGAGCGAGTTCGCCAATGGTCTCGAGAGTACCCCACAGCGTTGCTGTGGACGCACAAGACTCACGTAGATGGCTTTGCGGTTAACGCGATGTGCGCCGATAACGACTTTCCGGCACCCCATATTCTCGGTGGGGTAAATATGGCCTTCGCGGGCTTGGGATTTGTTGCCAAGCGTGCCGGGGCGATTTTTATTCGCCGCAGCTTTCAGGATGACTTGCTCTACAAAGCGGTGTTACGTCAGTACATCGGTTACCTGATGGAGAAGCGCTTTCCTTTGTCCTGGGCTTTCGAAGGCACCCGCTCCCGGGTCGGAAAATTGATGCCGCCGCGCTATGGCCTGCTTAAGTACGTTATGGATGCTGCGCATGCTACGGGTGCTGAGAACTTGCATTTCATTCCAATCTCCATCAGCTATGACATGATCGGAGACGTCAAGGATTACGCCGCCATGGAGTCCGGGGGAACCAAAAGACCCGAGAGTCTGCGTTGGTTTATCGGCTATTTGCGCGGCTTGCGTCAGCCCATGGGTAAAATTTACTTCAATTTTGGCGAGCCGGTAGTACTCCCGGAGGCACCGTCCCCCGACGACCCCAGAGAATTGCAGCGCGTGGCATTTGCTGTCGGCGTAGCGGTTAACAAAGTCTCTCCCATCACACTGCCATCGGTTATCAGTATGGTGCTTTTAGGTTCAGCGCCTCGAGCGCTGACCACTGATGAGTTGCGTTCCGAGGTTGTGGCGCTAACGGACTGGGCACGCAAGCGAGGTATTACTCTCACCCGCGACCTTGATGAGCAGGATCCTACGCAGGTTTCTGATCTTACGGGCAAAATGATCGCTAGCGGGTTGCTCACGCGTTATGACGATGGCCCGGAGCAGGTGTACACCATTGCCGCTGAGCAGCATGGCGTCGCCAGCTACTACCGCAATATGGTGATTCATTACTTCCTGAATAAGTCCATTATTGAGTTGGTGCTGGTGAATATGACGCAGCTTGAGCAGACTGGCAGTGATGCCTTTTGGGAAGAGGCGGAGCGCCTCCGGGACTACTTTAAATTTGAGTTTTTCTACGCGCCCAAGGAAGAGTTTCGTCGCGATGTTAGTGAGGAACTATCTCGATATCAGCCTGCCTGGGAGGCGGCGCTGGATGAGCCCGGTGCACCGTTGGCGATTTTCGCACGGCTTCAGCCGCGCATGGCACACGCTGTGTTGCTGCCTTTTGTTGAGGCCTATCGTGTGGTCGCCGACGTCGTCGCAAGACAGCCTTCGGATGATCCGCTGAGCGAGAAAGATTGCGTGCAAAAGTCGCTAGCTTACGGCCGCCAGGCCTACCTCCAGCGGCGGATTAGCTCTGAGGCATCTATTGGCAAGGTACTGTTTGGTAACGCCTATCGGCTTTTGGACAACCTCGATCTGATCAACGGTGAAGGCGGCGACCTTGCGGAGCGTCGTTTACAATTGGCGCAGAACTTCCGTGAATTGCAGCGCCGTATCGAGCGCGTTCGAGCCGCTGCACTGCCCTGATCATCGCACAAACAACCAAGGTCTAAACGTATGCACCAGCTTAGTCCACAGGATGCACAGTTTCTCTATGCAGAGACCGAGCACAACCTTACCCATGTGACCAGTGTTGCGATCTACGACCCGTCGACGGTTCCCGGTGGAGAGACAGTGCGCTACACCGATATCATCGCTCATACAAGAGAGCGACTTGCCTACAATCCGGTGTTTTCCCGTCGTCTCTTGCGGCTTCCTTTAGAGATCGACTATCCCTATTGGGTCGAGGACGAGTACTTCGACCTTGAATACCACATGCAGCATGGTCGCTTGCCGGAGCCGGGCGATTGGCGGCAGTTTTGTATTCATATGGCTCGCTATCACAGCCGACCTCTTGATATGAACCGTCCACCTTGGGAAATGTTCGTTGTCGAAGGCTTGGATCACGTCGACGGACTGCCTAAAGGTTGCTACGCCATCGCGACAAAAATCCACCATGCCGCGGTCGATGGTGCGTCTCTAATGAAGTTCTTTTCGAGTATGGCTGACGGTGACAATCTGGGTACGCCACTGGTGCCGCTAGAGGAGGTGGTCGTGGGCTCCGGCGAAATCCCCGCAATGCCCGCGCTGATTTCCCGCGCATTCAGGAACAATTTTCGTTCACCGCTACGCATTGCCGAGACCGTCATGCGGGCTGCGCCGAGTCTAGTGCAGGCCGCACAAGACTCCGTTGCAAAACGCGATGAAGACAAACATCCGGTGCCACCCACGCGCTTTAACGTGGATCTATCCCCGCACAAAATGTTCGATGCCCGGGTAGTAGCCCTGGATGATCTCAAACGTATCCGCCAGCTGCAGCCAGGCGTGACGATTAACGATGTTGTGCTGGCGATTTGCGCCGGAGCCTTGCGCCGTTATCTTTCTCATCATGGCGAATTGCCTGATGAGTCCATCATTGCCTGGGTGCCCATCAATGCGCGACCTCGCGGTAGCGATGGCAATGATTTACCCGGGAACAACATTTCGGCCATGACCACGCCGATCTTCACCGATGAGACGGATCCTCTTAAGCGGCTCCAGCGAATCCAGCAGTCCACGCGAGCCAGTAAAGAAGCACGCTCAGGTATTTCGGCGCGTCTCATGACCGATGTGACCCGGCATGTGCCTGCGGCCACGCAGGTATTAGCCAGTCGTCTGCTTTTACGCAGCGGCGTGGCTGCCAAAATGTGTAACTTGTTTATCTCGAATGTGCCGGGACCACAGATCCCCATGTATATGAACGGCGCGAGAATGGTTCGCAGTGTGGCCCTTGCGCCGCTCGCCGATGGCATGGGGCTGTTTATAGGCACGCCGAGCTACGATGGACAGATGAGTTTCAACGTTATTTCGACCCGGGAATTGCTGCCGGATATCGAATTTTTTATGGATTGCATTGAAGCTTCGCTCGCTGAACTGCTGGGGCTGCTTGATGCAAAGCCGGCAAAATCGCCTAAAAAAGCTGCCACTAAAACAGCCGTCAAATCGCCACGGGCAAAAGCAAGGCCTAAGACAAAAGCCCGACCAAAGACAAAAGCTAAATAGGGTCTTCTAGGCTTAAGCATTGTTTCTTGAGCTAGCTCAAGAAAACCCCACATAGCGTTGTGATCGTCTGTTCACGCGGTAGTCAGTGCGTATGCTGAAGTATTCCAATGTTTGGATATGGCCATGCACCAGGACGAGTTTTCTCTGGCGATAACTGGCTCTGGCGGAGCCGGGGTGATGTCCGTGGGCGAGTTGCTGTTGCAAGCCTGGGCAGAGGCGGGCGGTCGGGGCCTGCTGCGCAAAGCATTTGGCCCGCAAATTCGTGGTGGTGAGGCCGTGGCGCTGCTCAAACTGACCTCGCATCAGCGCTATACCGCGGCTTCGACGCATAACTTGCTTCTAGCATTCGATTGGAAAAACGTCAGTCGTTTTGGCGATGAGATTAGTCTCGAGGCAGACAGCATCGTCCGCTGTGAAACCACGGCCAATATGCCGGAGTCGCTGCTCGCGCTGGAGCCGAAGATCATTTCGCTCCCCTTCAATGAGCTGGCCCGGAATGCGCATCCGGAAGGCCGAGTGAACATGTTGGCACTGGGTATTTTGGGCGCCTTGCTGGGTATTCCCGTTGAGACACTCAAGTCCCTGGCGACACATAAACTTGCCGATAAAGCCGAGGATTACCGAGATGCCGCGGTGGCCTGTATTGATGCGGGTGTTCTCGCTGCGCCGGACCTTGCTCTGGCTCTCCCTGCGGCTAATGTAGAAAAGGGTTGGTACATTAGTGGAAATCAGGCAGCGGCCTACGGCGCGCTGCACGGGGGCGTGCGTTTTGTGGCGGCCTATCCCAACACCCCTGCGTCTGATGTGCTGGAATATTTGGCGATACCCCTGGAACGATTAGGCGGTGCGCTGGTTCAGGCCGAAGATGAGTTGGCAGCTATTAATAGCGCTCTGGGCGAAGCCTACGGCGGAGTGCCAGCTTTTACTGCGACCTCGGGGCCCGGTGTGGCTTTGATGAGCGAGAGTATCGGCCTGGCGGTGGCCAGTGAGACGCCGGTAACGGTTCTGGACGTCATGTGCGGAGGCCCTTCTAAAGGGATTCCCACAAAGTCTGAGCAGAGCGACTTGAACATCGCGCTTTATGGACTGCATGGTGATGCGCCGCACCTTGTATTGGCGCCTTTGTCCATTTCGGACTGCGTGTTCACTTGTGCCTGGTCCGTACAGCTTGCACAGCGATTACAGACAGCAGCGATTGTTCTTTCAGATCAGTTTTTAGGCCAGTCCACCGCCATCGTTGATCCGCCCCGAGGGCTGCAAGAAAGGGATCCGCTTCCGCCTGACCCGCAGACAGACCACTATCTGCGTTATGCACTTGTCGATAACGGAGTCTCTCCTCAGTCTGTCCCGGGAGATAAGGATCAATGCTTTACCGCCGATGGTCTTGAGCACAATGAGCGCGGCACGCCCAGCGCCGGAGCCCTGAATCACCAGCGACAGTTGGATAAGCGCGCTTGCAAGCTCACGGCGTTAGATCCCGGGGATGACTGGGAGGAGACTCATGGCAAGGGTAGTGTGGCACTCATTTGTTTTGGTTCCGCCGCTGCGTCCGTGGTCACCGCTTACGATCACCTACTGTCCGCAGGCATTGCTTGTCGGGTCATAGCGCTTCGTCTGCTGGCACCGTTGCCGGTTGAGCAGCTTTTAGACGCATTGGATGGATGTGTTCGGATCATTGTTATCGAGCAGAATCACGGGGCCCAGCTGCTGCACTATCTTCGAGGACATTTGGAGTTTTCGGGTACGTTCCACAGTGTCGCTACCCCCGGTCCTGTGCCCCTCGCGCCGGCGACGATTGTCGCGGCCGTCGACAATGTTCTCGATGATTAATGAATTGCTAACGATTAAACCCCGGGACTACAAATCCGATATTAAACCTATCTGGTGTACTGGCTGCGGCCATTTCTCGGTGCTCAATGCAATCACCAAGGCCGCTGCCGCCTGTGGCCTTGCCAAAGATGACACTGTGCTTGTGTCGGGCATCGGTTGCTCTTCGCGTCTTCCGGCTTACATCGACAGCTATGGTTTTCATGGTGTGCATGGCCGGGGCCTGGCGGTCGCCCAGGGCCTTAAGGTGGCGCGTCCAGATCTTACGGTGATTGCTATTGGAGGAGATGGCGATGGGTTTTTCATTGGTGGTAACCATTTTATGCATGCCTGTCGAAGGAACGTAAACATTACTTACATCGCCATGGACAATGAGGTCTACGGCATGACCAAAGGCCAGGCTTCTCCGACAAGCCCGCGAGATTGGACCGGCAGCAAGCTCACACCGCATGGACCGGGAGCGCGTCCGTTTAAGCCGGCGGCTATGGCGCTGGCATCCGGTGCACCCTGGATAGCGCGAGGCTACTCAGGTAACTCTAATCAAATCGCGAGACTGTTGGCAGAGGCGCTTGCTTTTCCAGGCTTCAGCTTTCTTCATGTCTTGTCCCAGTGCATCACTTTTTGTCCGCAGCAGACTGACTGGAAGGCGATTGTGACTGACTTTGAGCAGGAGCCCTTGAGTCGTGCGGACGAGGCGGCGGCACTGCTTTTGTCCGAGGATGGCTTTAAGACGGGACTGCTCTATTATGAGCCGCGATCTATCTGGCCAAGCGAGGCAGCGCCGACAGAGAATGCTAAGCTGGTACTTGATGATTTAGCTTCGGCATATCAGCGATGATGACAGACGAATTCGTGACCTTTCTTGCCTATTCCACGGAGTTGGAGCAGGAGTCCCAGGAGCGTTATCTGGAAATAGCCGAGTCTATGGAGACTCATGGTAATGAGGAGGTCGTCAGGTTCTTTCATCGCATGGCCGATGAGGCTGGGAGTCACCTGGCTGAGGTCAGTCTGCTTTGTGAGGGGGTAGAGCTTCCTCAAATTAAGGCCTGGGAATTTAAATGGCCCGATGCCGAGCCGCCGGAAACTACCAGCTACGAGGCTCTGCATTACCGCATGAGTCTGCACGATGCGATGGCTCTCGCTTTAGCGAACGAGCGCGCTGTAGAACAGTTTTATCGTGATTACGCGCATAACAGCACTGCCCCCGAGGTTATTAGCACGGCGAATGGGTTTGCCGAAGAAGAAAAATCCCACGCCCAGGCTTTGGAGTTAATACTTGAAGACGTGCCGGAAGTGAGTGAGCTTGCCCGTGATGAAGATGACCCACCCATGATGCCGGAGTAGGTGCAAGCCCATGTTTGACAGTCGTGCCCGATCACAGTTTCTTGTCGCATCCCAATGTAGTCGCGTCGGCGCGCTGATGCTCGCGATGTGTCTATGTTTGCCCGCGCTTGCCTGGTCACAGAACTTGCGACTGACGCTTGCGGCCCAGCCGCCCACCAGCGGCCAGATCAGCACCCGGGACGCGGGCAATCTGAGTTTGACGGTGATGTCCGGAAGCCGCGTGAGTTTTGCAAAAGCCAGTGGTCGGGACTATCAGCTCCAGGCTAGCGGAGGACTTTTCTGGACCCAGGTGCAGGAGCTTCCAAGGGACGCGGATATTGTGGCCTTGGCGCCTACTGTTAAAGAAGATGGCAGCATCGAAGTGCTTGTCGACGTGTCGCGAAAGGCGGCCGACCGTGCGCAGAGCTACAGTTCGACCTTACTTGCCCAGCCCGGGGAGTGGGTGCAACTCTTGGGCCCTGCGACGCAACAACCTCGCGGTATCAAGGTGTACGGTACCCAAACGGTCTCTGAGGATTCTCTGTTTTTATTGGTAGAACAGTACTGAACTGAACTGATCTGGCCGGTAACGGTGTTGGCCCGCAATCTAGATGGAAGCTCTGAATTGGCAGGGCGCTGCGTTTTTCCACATTTCTAAATGTCAGCGAGAATGCGGACAGCCGAATTTGCACAATGTAAAACGTCGATAGCGGACAGTAGATAAGTTGATGGAAGACTTGCGCAATTCAGGTCTTGTTAAATTGAGTAACAAGACGCTTTCGGATCTTCCAGAAACGGTCTCTCGTCCGCCCTGGCATTATCGATACAACACGTCGGGTGGCCTTCGACGGTTCCTCCCGACATCCGGGGTTCGTACTACCGATTCTCCGTGATGCACTGAAGAGCGGCTTTTCCATTGAGGGCCTGGCGCTCGTTGAGGCCTTGTGGGCGAGGATGTGCTAGGGCACTTGCGAAGACGGCACATCGATTGATGTCTAACGATCCAGTCTGGGGCTCACTGGTCGCTACAGCCGAATTGGCACGCCAGAATCCCCGCGCATGGATAGAACAAAAACACATCTATGGCGATCTTGTCGGCCAGGCAGATTTTGTTAGAACGTTTGAGCGTTGTTTGAGGCTGATCTGGCAGTGCGGCGTCGAATCAGCGCTTGCCGAATATGGTGGTGTCTCTTTCGAGAAGCTTTATCGATGTGTCGATAAGTTAACTCGCCCAGACCGATGAACTCGGGCGAGAATTTGTGTGGTTTATAGGTTGTTATGGGCCAATTTTTAAAATTCCGGCCCGTTAAGTGGCCCATGCCCGATAGGGGTAAGGTGAGATTATCCACAACAGAACTATGGGGCTAACTACATGACTGGACTGAAATCCAAACAAGCTGCAGCGAGTGCCATCGTTGCCGATATGACCCTGGAAGAGAAAGCCCGCTTCTGCTCCGGCGAAGACTTCTGGCACCTAGAGAGCCTGGAGCGCCATGGCATACCCGCCGCACAGGTGTGCGATGGCCCCCATGGTCTGCGCAAGCAGATAGGGCACGCGGACCACCTGGGTATGAATGAAAGCGCACCCGCCACCTGCTTCCCCACCGCGTGTGCGCTGGCTTCCTCCTGGGATGTCGCGTTGCTCGAAGAAATCGGCGCGGCCCTGGGTGAAGAGTGCAGAGCGGAAAATGTCACCGTGCTCCTGGGTCCTGGCGTCAACATCAAACGTCATCCCTGCTGTGGCCGGAATTTCGAGTATTTCTCGGAAGATCCGCTGCTTACAGGCAAGCTGGCCGCGGCGCTCATCAATGGCGTGCAGTCTAAAAACGTCGGCACGAGCCTCAAGCATTTCGCCGCCAACAATCAGGAATACGGGCGCATGTATATCGACGCCATTGTCGATGAACGCACGCTGCGGGAGATATATCTACGCGGCTTCGAGATTGCCATCCGCGAAAGCCAGCCCTGGACGCTTATGAGCGCGTACAACCGCGTCAATGGCACTTTCTGTAGCGAGCATGGCTGGCTACTCAACAAAGTCCTGCGCGATGAATGGGGCTTTGAAGGACTGGTGCTGACGGATTGGGGTGCCATGAATGATCGCGTAGCAGGCGTCAGACACGGGCTGGACCTGGAGATGCCCGGCGGTGATCCCGGAAATGACCAGCGCGTGCTGCACGCCGTACAAAACGGGGACCTTGCGGAGACCGACCTGGACCGTATCGTTCAAAGGACTATCGCCCTGGGACTGTTGGGCGCCGATCTCGAGCGCACCGAGGACAGCGCAGACCTGACGGCGCATCACGCCCTGGCCCACCGGGCAGCCTGCGAGAGCGCAGTACTCCTGAAGAACGACGGAGACGCCCTGCCCTTGGCTGCGGAGCAACACATCGCCGTGATTGGCGCTTTTGCCAAACACCCGCGCTACCAGGGCGCGGGCAGCTCGCAAGTGAATCCCGTCAGACTCGATAACGCTTGGGACGCGATTCATTCACTGGTCCACCACGAACCTGTGTATGCCGCCGGCTACGATCCCAAGACCAGCGCGCTGGACGATGGACTCATCGACGAGGCCGTTTGCGCAGCGGACGGCGCCCAGGTGGCTGTGGTTTTCGCCGGTCTTCCCGGCATCTACGAATCGGAAGGCTTTGATCGCGAGCACATGGAGCTTCCGCAACAGCAGCAAAATCTTATTACCGCCGTCAGCCGCGCCAACCCGAATACCATAGTTGTTCTTTGTAATGGGGCGCCCGTAGCCATGCCCTGGGTCGACGCCCCGCAAGCCATCCTCGAAGCCTACCTGCCGGGACAGGCTGGCGGAGGGGCTATTGCGGATGTTTTGTTCGGACATGCCAATCCCGGCGGTAAGCTGGCAGAGACCTTTCCTCGGACCCGCGAAGACACAGCCTCAGACGCCAACTTTCCCGGCCACGAGCGTCAGGTGCTGTATCGGGAAGGCCTTTTCGTCGGTTATCGCTATTTCGATAGTGCCAGCTTGCCGGTGCTGTTTCCCTTTGGTCATGGCTTGAGCTACACCACTTTTGCATACGCCGATGCCCGACTCGCCGCGGACGATCAGAGCGTCAGTATCACCATCACTAACATTGGCTCTGTTGCCGGATCAGAGGTAGTGCAGCTGTACGTGCACGCCTTGGCTAGCCCGGTTTACAAACCCGAACAGGAATTGAAAGCTTTCCAGAAAGTCTTCCTCGAACCCGGTGAGCAATGCACGCTTACGCTGAAGCTCGAAGCACAGGACTTTGCCTACTACGATATCGGCCATGCCCGCTGGATTAACCCAGGTGGTGATTTTGAGCTACGCATCGGCGCTTCCAGCCGGGACATCAGGGCGACGGTGGCCGTCAAACAGACCCCATCCGCCACCCCCAGCGCAGCGGCCACGGCACCACAACCTGTGCCAGGCCCCATGGATGACGAAACATTCACGGCATTGCTGAATAAACCCATCCCGACACCTGAACCGGTCCGGCCATTCCACCTCAATTCGTCGCTCGAGGAAGTGGGTAGCACCTGGCTTGGCGCACGCATCAAACCCCGGGTCATGGCTATCGTCCTTGGCGACGGGTCTATGCATGACGGCGATGAAACCCTCGACAAAATGTTTGAGCAAATGGCAAGTACGATGCCGGTGCGCTCGCTGATCACCTTCAGCGGTGGGAGCATAAGTCATCGACAAGTGGACATGCTCTTGGCATTACTGAACCACCAGTATCTGCGCGCGTTCAGGCTCTGGCTGAGCGGCCGTCAACGCCTCTCCAGCTCTGCAGTCGTGGACTGAAGATCGACCGCGGCTAGCTGTTTTCCCATCGATCGGCACTGCGTTCTAAACGTTCGCAGGCCTCTTCAAGTCGCTCGGTGAGTAACTCCGCCGGGGTCTTGGTGGGATGACTATCGCTCAGGCCCGCCCATAGTGGTTCCAGCAAGGCGTCCACATAGGCATCAAGGCCTTCGGTGCCGTGGCGGTACATGTGCGTGCGTAGTCCGTACTCCAAGGTGCCAAAAAAGAGGTCCCGCAGGGGACGAGTTTCCAGATCCTTGCGCAGATCGCCTCGCTCTATGCCCTCCCGAACTACCCGGTCCAGGTGGCCGACGTAACTGCGGTTGAGATCCCGAAGCGGCGATTGTTTAGCCTGTCCCAAAATCTCCAGATCAACGCCGACGTAGACCTGCAGTAGGCGCATCATCAGGGCATTGTCCGCCGCCAATGATGAGACATGATGAATCGCAAGAGCGCGCAAACGACCTCGAGTGTCCATGACTGTGTCGAGTATTTCTGCGGCCCGGGGATTCAGTACTTCGTTATAAAAGCGATTAAGGATGCCGAGCATGAGCTCGTTTTTACTACCAAAGTAATGAAACACTGTGCCTTCGGAGACGCCAGCCGCTGCGGCGATTTTGCGTGTCGAGGTAGCGTGAAATCCGGCGGTGGCAAACAGCTTGGTTGCCGCATCGAGAATGCCGCGCTCGCGTTCTTCCAGGCGCTCCCTGGATCGGCGTCGTGCATTGTCAGTCATGGATTTTCTCGTCAGCGATCATAGCAGCGCCATAGTGGGTCGATATGTGGAGGTAAATATAGCATTGAGCAACACTTGATAAATATTGAGTATTGCATAATATCGTGATCCCTTAGTAACGGGGTTTGGGTTGTTATGGCAGTGAATAGTAAAATCCGCATCGGTGGCGCATCAGGGTATTGGGGAGATGCCGCACTGGCGACACCGCAGCTTTTAGCGTCCGGCGAGCTCGACTATATCGTCTATGACTACCTGGCCGAAGTCACCATGTCGATTATGGCGCGAGCCCGCGTCGCAGATCCGAGCAAGGGTTACGCCACGGATTTCGTGAGCGCCGCCATGGCTCCGAATCTGGCTCAAATAGCCTCTCAAGGTGTAAAGGTGCTGGCTAATGCCGGCGGGGTGAATCCCCGGGCCTGTGCCGAGGCTCTGCGTACGGTGATCGCGGATCAGGGACTAAACCTGCGTGTTGCCGTAGTTTTGGGTGATGACCTCTCGGCGCGGGCCGCTGAATTTAGTGATGTGCCCGAGATGTTCTCTGGCGATGCCTTTCCTGACACCTCGCGTGTTGCGAGCATTAACGCTTATCTTGGCGCCTTCCCTATTGCTGCCGCCCTCGATGCGGGTGCCGATATTGTGATCACCGGCCGCTGTGTCGACAGTGCCGTGACTTTGGGCGCCTGTATCCATGCATTTGATTGGCAGCGCGACGACTTTGATCGCCTCGCTCAGGGTAGTTTGGCGGGACACATCCTCGAATGCGGCACCCAGGCGACCGGCGGTAACTTCACGGACTGGGAAGACATCATTGATTCTCTGGGGTCAGCGGGTTATCCCATCGCCGAGCTCAGCGCGAGCGGAGACTTTACCGTGGGCAAGCCATCGGGGACGGGTGGTTTGGTCAGCGTGGGTACTGTGGGCGAGCAGATGCTCTACGAGATTGGCGATCCGGGAGCTTATCTGCTGCCCGACGTTGTCTGTGACTTCACCCAGGTAAAGCTTGTGCAGGCAGCTCCGGATCAGGTCAGCGTAAGTGGCGCCCGAGGGCACGGCGCGCCGTCAACTTATAAGGTCAGCGCGACCTGGGCCGATGGCCATCGTGCAGGGCAGATCTGGACCATGGTTGGCCGTGATGCACACAAAAAAGCCGAACATCTGGCAGCAAGTGTTTTTGCCCGCACCGAAACAATGCTTGCACAGGCGGGTCTTGAGCCTTTGACTGAAACCAGTGTCGAAGTGATCGGCGTGGAATCACACTTTGGGGCTGCGGTTCGCTACTTCCGAAGTCGCGAGGTTGACGTGAAGCTGGCTGTGAAGCATGCCAGTCCCAAGGGCGTCGGTATCTTTCTCAAAGAGATGGTGGGGCTCGCGCTCACAGCTCCCCCGGGGCTCACTAGCTTTGCCGGGGCGCGGCCAAAGCCCACGCCGGTGGTGCGTTTGTTTTCTATGCTGATTCCCAAAGAGCAGCTGCAGATAGCCATTGAGCTTGATGGGCAGGCGCTTCCTGCGCCAGAGGCAGAGGTGGGCAACCCTACAGATCTTCCAGGCCCCGTGGCTGTCCCTGTTGCTTATGCCTCGGCGGAGGATGGCGTTCAGGTTTCCCTGGAGCTGCTGGCCTTTGGACGCAGCGGAGATAAGGGCGATAAAGCCAATATCGGGATCATGGCGCGGCACCCGGATTTTTTGCCATGGATTGCTGCCAAGCTGATTCCCGAGGAAGTCGCAAACTACTTTGCGCACTTTCTTGCGCCCGGGCAGTCCACGCCGGTTGAGCGCTTTTATCTGCCGGGCAGTCATGCACTGAATTTTCTTCTCCACGACGTGTTGGGTGGAGGCGGCACGGCCAGTTTGCGCGCCGACCCTCAAGGTAAGGGTTATGCGCAGCTCTTATTGACCGAGAAAGTCGTCATTCCCCGCGCACTTGCGCTGCAGCACCAAATACCCATTCCTGAATAACGCTCAGAGACCTACCTTATGGCATATCAGGCACAGCCTTTTCGTTCATCAATCAGCAACGCTAGCGAAGCATTTGCGCGCAATCGCAATGATCACCTTGAGCTCATCGAAAAGATGAACGCTATTCTTGAGCGCTCGCGCACTCTGTCCGATGGGGCGCGGCCACGCTTTGAAAGGCGCGGCCAACTTCTTCCCCGGGAGCGTCTGGCAAGGCTTCTGGATCCAGGGTCACCTTTTCTGGAGATCGGGAATATGGCGGGTTATCTCCTGGATGACACAAACGCCGAGACATCGGTTCCAGGTGCCACGCAGATTGCCGGGATCGGCTACGTGCAAGGCACCCGCTGCATGATTCAGGTCGATGATTCGGGGATCAACGCCGGTGCGATGACGCGAACATCAACCCGCAAAGGTTGTCGCATCATGGATATCGCGCTGCAGCAGAAACTGCCTTTTGTGCATCTGGTAGAAAGCGCGGGAGCGAATCTTCTTGAATACGAAGTGGAAATGTGGATGGCGGGAGGCGGCATTTTTGCCCGTCTGGCCAGACTGTCTGCCGCAGGACTGCCGGTACTCACAGTCCTCCATGGCGCATCCGCAGCAGGTGGGGCGTACATGCCGGGACTCAGTGATTACGTTGTGGGCGTGAAGGACAACGGCAAGGCCTATCTCGCGGGCCCCGCTCTACTAAAAGCTGCCACTGGTGAAGTTGCGGATGATGCTGAGCTTGGGGGCGCTGCCATGCATGCTCGCGTGACCGGCCTGGTGGAGTACCTGGCCGAGGACGATGCCCATGGATTGCAGTTATGCCGCGAAGTGATGGGTCGCATCAACTGGAACCGACGCTGCGCTCAGCCGCCAGCTACGGAGTTTGATGCGCCGGTTTTCCCCAGTGATGAGCTTCTGGGTGTTGTTCCAGTAGATTACCGTCAGCCTTACGATGCCCGGGAGGTGATTGCCCGATTAGTCGATGGTTCGAGTTTTACGGAGTTTAAGCCAGCCTACGGAATCACCTTGCTGTGCCTGCAGTCGAGCATACACGGCATGTCGGTTGGAATTGTCTGTAACAACGGCCCGATTGATCCCGACGGTGCCACAAAGGCCGCGCAGTTTATACAGCTCTGCGATCAGTCCGATACGCCTTTGTTGTTTGTGCAAAACATTACCGGCTACATGGTCGGGACCCAGTACGAGCACGCGGGCATGATCAAGCACGGTGCCAAAATGATTCAAGCGGTGACCAATGCCCGGGTGCCGCGCCTAACCTTGATGATTGGCGCGAGTTTCGGTGCAGGCAACTACGGGATGTGTGGTCAGGGTTACGATCCGGACTTCGTGTTTTCCTGGCCGAACATCCAGATCGGTGTCATGGGTGGTGAGCAGGCGGCAAAGACCATGTCCGAGGTGTTTCGTGCAGGTGCCGCGCGCAAGGGCCGTGATGTTGATGAAGCCATGCTCAGCGCTCAAGAAAAGAAGGTCATCGCTCACTACGACCGGCAGTCAGATGCTTTTTATACATCAGGCCGCATGTTGGATGATGGGTTGATAGATCCTCGGGACAGTCGCAAGGTCATTGCGATGGCCCTTCAGACCTGTTGGGAGGGGCGCCACCGCGAGGTCAGCCCCAATGCCTTCGGCGTGGCTCGAATGTGACCGTCCCAAGAATCTAACAAGGAAAACTCTATGCTTCCCGTCGTTGAAAACTTATTGCTGGAGCCGAAAGGCGACACACTGACCATATGGTTTAACCGCCCTGAGACGCGAAACGCCCTGTCAGGCGCTATGGCTGACGAGTTGGCAGCCGTACTCGAGATGCTTCCCGGCTCAGATTTTCGTTTTGTGGTGTTGCGCGGCAAAGGGGGCGCATTTTGCTCTGGCGGCGACTTAAAAATGTTTCGCAATGTTTTTCAGGAGGGTATGCCCCGGGAAGACATCGTCGCTTTTAACGCCGACTTTGGGCGGATGATGGTCGCGATTAAACAGCTGCCACAATTATTTGTTGTCGTGATCGAAGGCGCTGCCATGGCGGGCGGACTGGGGATCGCCTGCTTGGCCGATGTCGTGGTCACAACGGCAGACGCAAAGTTTGCGCTGACGGAGGTCACCTTAGGCATTCCTCCCGCGCAGATTACACCGGTGGTGATTAGCCGCATTGGCGCCTCTCAGGCACGCCGTTTGTTGCTGACCGCACAGCGTTTCGATGGTGTAGAGGCGCATCGCCTGGGTTTTGCACATTTTGTGGAACCTGATCTTGAGGCCTTGGAGTCGCGTTTGCAGTCGGTACTGCGTGATGCCCATCGGGGTGCCCCCGGCGCCATTCGGTTAACCAAACAAATCATTTCTGCCAGCGAGAGCCTTGAAGGTGCTGAACTGGTGCAGTTTGCTGCAGAGCGTTTTGCTGACGCCATGCTGGGCGATGAGGCGCGGGAAGGAATGCGGGCCTTCGCCGAAAAACGGCCAGCCCAATGGGGTTCCATGAAAAGTAGCGACACAGGGAGCACGAAATGAGTCGACTGTTTGATAGCGTATTGGTCGCTAACCGCGGCGAAATCGCGGTACGCGTGATACGCAGCGCTCAGGCAGCAGGCTATCGGACCATTGCCGTTTACTCGGAAGCCGACGTCGATGCTCCGCACGTGGCGCTCGCCGATGAGGCGGTGTTGATCGGTCCCGCTCCGGCAAAGGAATCCTATCTGGATCCTGCACGCATCCTTGATGCCGCTGCGCGCACTGGGGCAGAGGCGATTCACCCCGGCTATGGATTTCTTTCGGAGAACGCTGACTTTGCCGCGGCCTGCGTAGATGCGGGTTTGGTGTTTATCGGCCCCTCCGCCGAGGCTATCGAACTCATGGGCAATAAAGCGGCCGCGAAGCGCCGCATGCTCGACGCTGGTGTTCCCTGCATCCCCGGCTATCAATCTGAGGACCAGTCCGATGCCGCATTGCTCGCGGCTGCGAGTGACATCGGGGTGCCCATCATGGTCAAGGCCGCGGCGGGGGGCGGGGGGCGTGGTATGCGCTTAGTGAGTCATATGGACGACTTTTTGCCTGCGCTGGAAGCGGCTCGTTCGGAAGCCGAGAACGCATTTGGCAGCCGTGAGCTAATTTTAGAAAAAGCCGTGATGCAGCCAAGGCACGTCGAGATTCAGGTTTTTGGTGACTCCCAGGGCAACGTCATTCACTTGGGAGAGCGCGATTGTTCAGTGCAGCGGCGGCATCAGAAGGTCGTCGAAGAGGCTCCCTGTCCGGTTATGACGCCGGCTTTGCGCGCCGCGATGGGCGAGGCGGCAGTAGCTGCGGCCAAGAATATCGCCTACACGGGCGCGGGTACCGTAGAGTTTCTACTTGATACCGATCAGCAGTTCTATTTCCTCGAGATGAACACCCGGTTACAGGTAGAGCATCCCGTGACCGAACTCGTTACCGGTATCGACCTGGTTGATCTGCAGCTGCAAGTAGCTCAAGGGGCAGCGCTACCCTGTACTCAGGACGCGGTGAGTCTGCATGGGCATGCCATCGAGGTTCGACTCTACGCCGAGGACACGGTGAACAACTTCTTGCCAGCAAGCGGCCTTGCATTGGCTTGGGAGCCGCCCGAGGGGGAAGGGATACGCGTGGATCATGGGCTCTTTCCCGGGCAAATGGTATCGCCGTTTTACGATCCGATGGTCGCGAAGATCATCGCCTATGGTGAGGATCGTGACACAGCCCGGCGACGCCTGCTGCGAGCCCTTCGCCAAACCGTGCTCTTTGGTATCGCCACAAATCGTGAGTTTCTTATTGATGTGTTGGAGCGGGAGAGCTTTGCCAGCGGAGAGGCCACCACGGCTTTCATCGAAGAAGAGTTCCCCGAGGGCGTCCACCAATCTTTACCCCTAGAGCAAGAGCTGAGCGTCGCGGCGCTGCTGCAATATCTGGAGGGTGAAGAGAGCTCGCTCTACGAGCGGGTGTCTGACGATGCTTTGCTCTCTGGCACGTTTGGTGAGCGTGGAATCCCAAGCGTCTTCGCCTACAAGGTAGATGAAGAGCTGCAGACAGTGAGTGTTTTGACCAAGGGCTCGGACTGCTATGAGGTCTCGGTGGGTGGCACACAGCTGCAACTTGAACTGATAGGCAGCTCTCGGGAGGGTTACTTGCGTCTCGCGATAGACGGCATTCAGCAAGATGTCGCCTATTGTTTTGTAGGTCATTCCACCGTCGCGTTGCAATGGCACGGACGGGCGTTTGTATTGGCGAATGAGCTTGGCTTGTCGGCCACGGATCGCGATGCTGAGGGTTCGGGGGCGGTTCTTGCACCCATGCACGGTAATCTTTTGGCGTTGCGGGTCACCGCAGGGGCGACAGTGTTTCGAGGCGATGAGTTGGCTATCATAGAAGCGATGAAGATGGAGCACCGTCTACTGGCACAGGTTGATGGTGTTGTAAGCGCTATCTACGGCGTGGAAGGGGAGCAGATTGCAGCCGGCGCATTGGTGCTGGAGATCGAGCCCGCAGCGGAGTAACTCGGTGTTTACATCGCGGGGGACAGCCGTAAAAACCCAGTAATGCGCTTGGTCTTATACTTGACTAAAATAGTGGGGTATGAAACACTTCGAGGCTCTCGATAGACTCACGGGATTTTGCTTATGCGCCTAACTACTAAGGGACGATATGCCGTTACGGCTATGTTGGACCTCGCCTTGAATGAGGCGCGAGGACCTATCCGTTTGGCGGCTATTTCCGAGCGCCAAGGTATTTCATTGTCCTATCTCGAGCAGCTGTTCGCGCATCTTAGGCGACAGGATCTGGTGCGTAGCGTGCGCGGTCCTGGCGGCGGTTATCGTCTCAAGCGCGAGCCGGACGCCATTAGCGTTGCCGAAGTCATCGCTGCAGTGAATGAAGACACCGATGCGACAAGATGTGGGGGTAAAGGGGATTGCCATGATGGCGATACTTGTTTGACACACCACCTTTGGATGGATTTATCCGAGGGTATCAAGAGTTTTCTCACCGATATCAGTCTGGCAGACCTTGTTGCCCGGCGCGAGATTCGGGATATCTCCGAAAAGCAGATTATGCGGAATCAGGCTAAGGATGAGCTTGCCGGAATCCTTGTGCGCACAGCCTGAATTCGACGCTAGATCAGAAAGGAACACAGTATGTCTCAGGAAGTAATTGATAGCCGGATCGACAAGGAATACTCCGCTGGATTCGTCAGCGACATCGAGTCCGACACCTTGGCGCCAGGCCTTGATGAAGACGTTATTCGCTTCATTTCGGGCAAGAAAAATGAGCCGCAGTGGTTGCTGGAATGGCGCCTTGAGGCCTATCGCGATTGGCTGAAAATGGAAACGCCGGAATGGGCGCACGTCCATTATCCGCGCATCGATTACAAGGCACTGTCCTACTACTCAGCGCCCAAGAGTATGGAAGACGGCCCTAAGAGCCTCGATGAAGTCGATCCAGAGCTGATTGAAATTTACAACAAGCTGGGTATCCCCCTGCACGAACAGGAGATGCTCGCGGGCGTTGCCGTAGACGCAGTATTTGACTCCGTGTCCGTGGCGACGACGTTTCGCAGCAAGCTTGCTGAGGCCGGCGTGATTTTTTGCCCGATTTCGGAAGCGGTGCACGAGCACCCGGAGCTGGTGCGCAAGTACCTCGGTAGCGTTGTACCGCGGCGGGACAATTTTTATGCGGCGCTTAACAGTGCGGTGTTTAGTGATGGCTCCTTCGTCTACATACCAAAGGGTGTGCGTTGCCCTATGGAGCTTTCGACCTATTTTCGAATCAACGAAGCGAAGACAGGCCAGTTTGAACGGACCCTGATTATTGCCGATGAGGCGAGTCACGTGAGTTACCTCGAAGGTTGCACCGCGCCCATGCGTGATGAGAATCAGCTGCATGCGGCAGTGGTGGAACTTGTGGCTTTGGACGACTCAGAGATTAAATACTCGACGGTTCAGAACTGGTACCCCGGCGATGCGGAGGGTAAGGGTGGCATCTTCAACTTTGTTACCAAGCGCGGCGTAGCCCACACCAACAGCAAAATCTCCTGGACTCAGGTTGAAACAGGATCTGCGGTGACCTGGAAGTACCCCAGCTGCATCCTTCGCGGTGATAACAGTATTGGTGAGTTTTACTCCGTGGCGCTTACAAACAACATGCAGCAGGCGGATACCGGCACCAAGATGATCCATCTCGGGAAAAACACCCGATCAACGATCATTTCAAAGGGTATTTCTGCGGGAAAGAGTTCCAATGTCTATCGTGGATTGGTTCGCATGAGTCCTCGAGCCGAGGGTGCACGGAATTATACCCAGTGCGATTCGCTGCTCATTGGTGATCGTTGTGCGGCGCACACGTTCCCGTATATCGAGAGCAGAAACCCAAGCGCGGTGGTAGAGCACGAAGCTACGACATCGACGGTGAGCGATGACCAAATGTATTTGTGTCAGCAACGCGGCCTGGACGCAGAAAAAGCTGTGTCGATGATTGTGAATGGCTTTTGTAAGGAGGTGTTTCGGGAACTGCCCATGGAATTTGCCGTTGAGGCTGGAAAGTTGCTGGAAGTGAGCCTTGAAGGCTCGGTCGGATAACGCGATACAAAGTGGTGTCGCAGTAGGAGTAGTAAGAGCATGTTGAAGATCGAAAATCTGCACGCGCAGGTCGAAGGCAAGGAGATTCTCCGGGGCCTGAACCTTGAAGTGGGAGCAGGAGAAGTGCACGCCATCATGGGCCCTAATGGCTCCGGAAAGAGCACCCTGGGTCATGTGCTGGCAGGGCGTCCAGGTTACGAAGTGACCGCAGGCTCCGTAACTTTTAACGGCGAGGACCTTTTTGAGCTGGATACTGAAGAGCGGTCACGTGCTGGCCTGTTTTTGGCCTTCCAGTACCCGGTAGAGATTCCGGGAGTCAGTAACATGGAGTTTCTGAAGGCCTCCGTGGATGCCGTGCGCGAGCATCGAGGCTTGGAGGCGCTGGACGCCGTGAGCTTTATGAAGCGTGCACGAGAAGCCAGTAAGGCGGCTGATCTCCCGGCGGAATTTTTGAAGCGCGGAGTCAATGAAGGGTTCTCCGGAGGTGAAAAAAAGCGCAACGAGCTTATCCAGATGATGTTGCTTGAGCCCCGCTTATGCCTTCTTGACGAAACCGATAGTGGCTTGGATATTGATGCCCTGCAGGTTGTCGCCCGAGGTGTGAATGCAATGCGCAGCGAAGACCGTGCTTTTGTCTTGGTAACGCACTATCAGCGCCTGCTGGATTTTGTGGAACCGGATCGCGTCCACGTGTTATCCGAAGGGCGTATCGTGCGCTCGGGAGACAAGGAGTTGGCCTTGCACCTCGAAGACAAAGGCTACGCTTGGCTTGAGGATGAGGTCGCCTGATGTCTAGCTTTATGCAGCAACCGTTGGCTGAAGCCACACGGCGTATTCCCCACTGGTTACAGTCTGTTCAGGCTCGAGGCCTTTCATCGTGGGAAGGCGCTTCTATGCCTACCCGGCGCACGGAGAACTGGAAGTACACTGGACTTTCGGCGCTTCGTGACGACTATGAATTAGCCGATGCCGACACAACGCTTGCGGCCTTGCCAAAAACGCTGGAGGAGGGCTTTGGCGGCTCTAGACTGGTTTTCGTTGATGGTATTTATCAGCCGGCGCTGTCAAACACAGCGCATGCCAATGGTGTGCAAGTGTGCCGATTTGATGACGCGAGCGAAGCGCAGGCAGACAAGATCGCCGAGCACCTGAATACCTCTCTAGACGTAGAGAATCATCTGTTTGCGGCTCTGAATACGGCGACACTGCGTGATGGCGTGTTTGTCGAAATAGCAGCGAATGCATCGTCGGAATCTCCGGTCGAGTTTCTGTGGTTGGTGAGCGGCGCGACGGCACCGACAGCCATAAATCAGCGTTTACTGGTACTGGCAGAGGCAGGGTCACGTGCGACGATCGTCGAGCATTTCGTTTCTTTGGATGCCGCCAATGACAGTTTCTGCAACGGGATGACCGAGTTACTGCTGTCTCCCAATGCGCAGCTATACCACTATCGTATCCACGAAGAATCCGGAAATGCCGTGCATATTGGGGGTGTCCACGCCCGTTTAGATCGCGATGCGCGCTTAGAGAGTTTTCATCTTGCGCTGGGCAGTGTTCTCAAACGTTTTGACCTGGTTGTAAATCATGCAGGCCCAGGTGCCTACGCATCTCTCAATGGCGTTTATTTGCCGCGCGGTGATGAGCACATTGACTATCACAGCACCATTGAGCACGCCGTGCCACATTGCGACACGGATGAGGTGTTTCGAGGAATCATCGCTGACCGTGCAACGGCGGTATTCAATGGGCGAATCCATATTCACCCCGACGCTCAAAAAACTCGCGCAAAGTTGTCTAATAGAAACTTGCTCACCAGCGCGGAAGCGCAGATAAACAGCAAGCCTGAGCTCGAAATTTATGCTGACGATGTGCAGTGTGCCCACGGCGCGACCGTGGCCCAGATCGATGAGCTTGCGATGCATTACCTTCGAACGCGAGGCGTGTCTCGCGCAGAGGCTGAGGTGATGCTGAGCTTTGGATTCATCAATGAGCTGATCGAGGGCCTGAGGCTGGAGTCCTTGCGCAACTATCTGCGCCCGGTTCTAGCTTCGCGCTTTGCACGGAGTTCGGAGCTCTCGAGGGATCTGTTGTGAGCCCGCTAAAGGCTGGTGCGACGCCCGGCTTTGATGTTGAAAAAGTGCGGGCTGATTTCCCGATTCTTCGGGAAATGATCAAGGGCCAGCCGCTGGTGTATCTGGATAACGCGGCGACCACACAAAAGCCCGAGGCCGTCATTGAGGCTATCGCAAACTACTATCGCCACGACAATGCCAACGTGCATCGTGGTGTGCATACCTTGTCAGACCGGGCTACGCGTCACTTTGAAGATGCTCGGGAGAAGGTCGCGAGTTTTTTGAACAGCCCTTCTAGTCGTCAAGTTATTTGGACGCGAGGCACCACCGAGGCAATAAACCTCGTTGCTTATAGCTGGGGCATGAAGAATTTGAAGGCGGGGGACAGAGTGTTGGTCTCCTGGCTTGAACATCATTCAGACATCGTGCCCTGGCAGTTAGCCGCAGAGCGCGTGGGTGCGGAGGTTGTTCCTATTCCGGTAACATCGGCCGCAGAAATTGATCTTGAAGCCTTCGATGCCCTGCTTGATGAGCGCGTAAAGCTCGTAGCGGTGAATCACGTGTCTAACGCCATGGGTACCATCAATCCCGTGGCGGAGATATGCGCTCGAGCGCGAGCCATTGGCGCCGTCACGCTGGTAGACGGTGCGCAGGCGGTAGGTCACTGGGATGTGGATGTTCAGTCCCTGGGCTGTGATTTTTATTGTTTTTCCGGGCATAAGCTTTTTGCTCCGACGGGTATTGGCGCGCTCTGGGGCCGAGAGGAGCTACTTGAGGCTATGCCGCCCTTTATGGGGGGTGGCGAAATGATTGAAACGGTCAGCTTTGAAGGTACAACCTTTAATACGCTGCCCTTTAAATTCGAGGCAGGTACCCCCAATATCGCTGGGGCGGTAGGTTTGGCGGCAGCCATCGATTATTTATCGAACATTGATCGTACGGCCGCGGCGGAGCACGAAGATGCATTGCTCAGCGCGACCCTCGAAGCTGCTATGGAGATACCAGGATTACGGCGCATCGGTGCACCGACGCGTAGCGCGGGGATTTTTAGCTTCGTCCTGGATGGCTGCCATCCGTCGGACGTGGGTATGTTGCTTGATGAGCAAGGGATCGCGGTGCGCACCGGCCACCATTGCACACAACCGTTGATGGCGCATTTTGAGCTGCCCGGGACGGTGCGAGCCTCATTCTCGATGTACAACAACCGGGATGATGTGGATAGATTGATTGCAGGGTTGAAGAAGGCGCAATCCCTCTTTGGCCCTCGCTAGGCTGGCCTGTGCTTGTCTGGCGAATACGGGAGTAAAAGACAGTGAGTGTTGAAACGTTTGAATTTGAAGGGCCGCTGCGGGTTACCGCCGCGGCGTCGGAGCACTTTCGTAATAGTCTCGCTTCGGCAGGGAAAACGGCAGTGCGTATTAGTGTGCAAGAGAGTGGCTGCACCGGTTTTAAGTACGTGATGGAAGAGGTTGATAACGGCGAATCTGATGATGCGCAAATGGCTTTGGACAATGGCATACAGCTTTTTGTTGCCGCGGATGCTTTGGAGTTTCTCCGTGGCACCGAGCTCGACCTCAGTCGCGAGGGTATCAACAAGGTTTTGAAGTTTAATAATCCCAACGTGGTCGCTGAGTGCGGCTGCGGCGAAAGCTTCAGCGTAGCTTAGCGATGTCATCACAGGAAAGAACGCTGCTGACCGTGCGTCGGGAAGTACAGGGCCGCTTGGTACCTGTTGGGGACGCGGTGACGGTGCCAATGGACAGCTTTGTCACCCTCACGCAATCTCTAGGCGGTAACTACACCATTGTTCACAACGGCAACATGGTGCGTATTGATGGTACTGACGCCGATGCCCTGGGCCTTGAGGGCTTAACGCTGAGCTTTGAGCCACCCAGTGATGGACGTATCAGTGAAGAGCAAGCCTGGGAAGCGTTGCACACGGTGTTTGATCCAGAGATCCCTGTGGACCTTGTGAACCTTGGTCTTGTGTATCGCGTAGAGGTCGATCAAGAAGCTCAGTGTATTAACGTTGTCATGACGCTGACAGCGCCGGGTTGTGGCATGGGCCCCGTGTTGGTGGGTGATGTTGAACATCGCCTGCGCATGGTGCCGTTTGTCAAAGACGTTAGCGTAGAACTGGTATTCGATCCGCCTTGGAGCAAAGACATGATGTCCGAAGAGGCGCAGCTAGAAACCGGTATGTTTTATTGAGACGTTGTTTGTATGAGTGTTACTGAGTTGTTATGACCGCCCCCGTGAATCCTTTTGGTGCTTCTGTCACCGCCGACGATATCGTAGAGAATCTTGATTTTTTTGATAACTGGGAAGATCGCTATCGCTACATTATTGATCTGGGCCGGGAGCTGCCGGCTATGCCCGCGGAGCTGCGTAGTGACGAGCGATTAGTGCGCGGCTGTCAGAGTCAGGTTTGGATAGATGTAAGCGACGAGCAAGAACGCTTGCAGCTCAGCGTTGATAGCGATGCCTTTATTGTGAAAGGACTTTTGGCCATTGTGCTTGCGGCCTTGAACAACAAGTCACCGTCAGACGTTCTCGCATTTGACATCAATGCGTACTTCGAAGAGCTGGGTCTGATCCGCCATCTCTCGGCGACTCGAGGCAATGGCCTTCTGGCGATGGTAGCGAGAATTCGTGACGAAGCCGTTAAACGCAGTCAGCCACAGTAAAAGCCTCACTGCTCCGGTCCTCGGAGCCTCGCTGTGGCACTGACAAGTTGAGGTAGGCGGTAGTCCTTTGAGCGTCCGTCGAGTGCTTCTAATCGTGTGAGGGCGTCTTTGGAGATGCGCGAGCAGCTACAAAGGACTACCGCGTGTTTCGCCGACGTTTCGGTCCTCAGAGAAAGCCTGCGGACCGATAGTTGACGCTAAGCGCCGGCCTTGATCCCGCTAACCCGCGATGAACCACAAAAAAGCCGGGCATCAATGCCCGGCTTGTTAGAGAGCGAACGACCTGGCGTTCGCGATGATACTTAGGCAGCGTTCTGTTCCAGCAGACTGCTCTGGCCTAGACCTTCGATGGCGATTTTCCTAGGCTTCATCTCTTCGGGTACTTCGCGCTCTAAGGCGACATGCAAAAGCCCGTTCTCAAGCTTCGCAGACACTACTTTGACGTGTTCTGCGAGTTGAAACTTGCGCTCAAAGTCACGCGTCGCAATGCCTCGGTGTAAATAGTTACGGCTGTCGCTATCGCTTTGTTGTCGTCCGCTGATCACAAGGCCATTCTGCTCGCTGGTTATATCCAGCTCATCCTCGGTGAATCCGGCGACTGCCATAGTGATGCGGTAGTGGTTCTCTTCGACCTGCTCGATGTTATAGGGCGGGTAGCTGGGCTTGCTGTCGCGGGCTACCGAGTCCAATAACGTTGCCATGCGGTCGAAGCCGATGGCGGAGTGGTACAAAGGTGAAAAATCAATGGTGTTTCGCATAATCATATTCTCCCAATGAAGCAATATTGTTTAAACGGGCCTCCCAATTGAGCGCCCGTGTTACTTATTTGGGGACATGCTGTTGTTTTTTCAAGGGTTGGAAATTAACCGAGGGTGACTTGCACCTCGGCCGCTGCGTTGCAGGCTTTGCTTCGGGCGCTGTCGATATCGTCGCTGCAAGCTAGTGCAACGCCCATACGCCTGCGGCCCGCGATGGTGGGTTTGCCAAACAAGCGAAGCTCCGTATCCGGCCGAGCCAGCGCCGCGGCGAGGTTGCCGTATTGAATGTCTTCGGAGTGACCCTCAGGCAGGATCACTGCTGAGGCAGATGGGCCGCGCAGGCGAATTCCTGGAATCGGTAATCCCAGAAACGCACGAACATGTAATGCAAATTCTGATAAATCTTGAGAGATGAGCGTGACCATGCCAGTGTCATGTGGACGAGGAGACACTTCGCTGAAGTAAACCTCTGTTCCTTTGATAAAGAACTCAACACCGAATAGCCCTTTACCACCCAGAGCGCCGGTGACACGCGCCGCAATATCTTCACACTGTTGGAGGACCTCGGGGTCCATGGGGTGTGGCTGCCATGATTCGCGATAGTCACCATCTTCCTGACGATGACCGATAGGAGCGCAAAAGCTCACGCCTGCTATGTGCTGCACGGTGAGCAAAGTGATTTCGTAATCAAAGTCCACGAAGCCTTCGACGATGAGGCGGCCAGCTCCTGCGCGGCCTCCCTCCTGACCGATGTCCCAGGCAGATTGTATGTCTTGGGGTCCGCGTACAACGCTCTGCCCTTTGCCTGATGAGCTCATGATGGGCTTCACTACACAGGGTGTACCCATCGCTTGGATTGCCGTCGTGAAAGCTTCCCTGCTGTCCGCAAAACGGTAGGGTGATGTGATGATGTTCAGGGACTCCGCAACCAGTCGACGAATGCCTTCGCGATTCATGGTCAGCTGGGCGGCCCGAGCAGAGGGGACTACCTTAAATCCTTCGTCCTCGAGTTCTGCCAGGGTGTCCGTATTGATGGCTTCGATTTCCGGGACGACAAAGTCTGGCTTCTCTTTCTCGATAACCGCGCGCAGGCGTTCCCCATCCAACATGGAAAATACGTAGCTGCGATCTGCAACCTGCATCGCCGGTGCGTTTGGGTAGCGGTCACAGGCAATGACTTCCACGCCCAGGCGCTGGAGTTCAATGGCGACTTCTTTGCCAAGCTCACCGGCCCCACACAGAAGTACCCGGGTGGCTGAAGACGCGAAGGGTGTTCCAATTGTCGGCATGTGTCTGTTTACCTTATGTTTGCTAGTTGTTGGCCGTTACCAGCCAAACTGCACCCGGTAAGGATAGGCTGTTGTTTTGAAAATACGGTGCCAGTACCTCGGCTGCTGCGGCGTGAACGGCGTCTCGCGTAATGCTGTCTACGTCGGCCAGGAAGCGCCCCACCGGTCCGGTATTGACCATCTCCCTAGCGGTTGCCTCGAACCCGCCGCTGTCCTCCCAATCCATGCTGATGGTATGCGGTGTTACTACGATGTCGTTCCAGCCAGCGTCTCCAAGCAAAGAGGTGATGTACTCCGACTCTGCAAATGCGAAGGGTCCGGGGCTTCTCGGCTTGGGCGGCGGCGGCGAAGGTAGCACTGATAATGCGGCTTTCAGTGGAAGCGCGGTCCAGGGGTTGTTCGCCAGAGATTGCCAGCAAGCGAAAGCAAGCCGGCCCCGGGGTTGCATAGCACTGCGCAGATGGGTGAAGGCCTCGGTCGCGTCTTCGAAAAACATGACACCGAAACGCGAAAACAGCAGATCGAATTTCTGGTCGCCAAAATCATGGCATGACGCGTCGGCCTCGACAAAATTCACACCTTTACCGGCGTCGCCTAGACTCGCCAGTTCTTGTCTGGCGACCTCAAGGAGAGGGGCCGACACATCGACACCAAGTACCTCAGCGTGGGGTTCCAGCCTGGCGGCGAGCATCAATGTTTCACTTCCGCCGCCGCAGCCCACATCCAAAGCCGATTTGGCATCTTCAATGTTTGCGTGATCCATAAGTGCTTCGGCCACGGGTGCCAGCATGCGCGACATCAAGGCGTCCCGTTGGGCCCATTTGCGTCCCGCGTCGCCATTCCAGTAAGCAATTTGCTCGTCATTATTCACTGCAGGTTCTCCATTAGTTTGCTAAGTGTAAACCCAAGGGCGAAACAATTGAGACCCGAAGATCCCTGATGTATTGTGAGCAATCCTATTGGAAGAGACTTCACTCCCATGCGAACAATTTCTGCAATGTTTGCGCTGTTGGTGTTAGCCGCCTGCAGTGCCAGTAACGTACAGACCCCCATGGGCGGCACGAGTGCTGATGCACAGTTGTCGGCTTTGTATGAGCGAGAGTGGGAGTGGCGCCAAAATGAGTTTGGAAAGCAGCGTGACGACAGTGGCGCGTGGATAAAAAAGGCGGGTCTTGCCGATGTCGGTGCCACGGCGCAGAAGCAGCGTCTTACTTACTGGGAGGCAGCCTTGGAGGAGTTGAACACGATCTCTGTGGCACAGCTTAGTCATGAAGGGGCGATTAACGCCGCTGTTTTTCGGCAAATTATCGAGACCCTCGCGAACGATGCGCGCTATAAAACCTATGAAGCCCCCTTAAATTCAGACACTTTTTTCTGGGCAGGCTTACATCCGCAAAATGGTGGCTTTACTGACGCCGAAAGCTATCGGCGCTATTTGGGCAGGCTTCGAGATCTACCACGCTTCTTTGCTCAGCACAGTGCCAACATGCGCGCGGGCATGGCTCGGGGTTACACGGTGCCTGCAGTGAGTTTGAAAGGTCGTGACGAGTCTATCGAGGCCTATCTCCTCCCTGGGATCGATAACCCCTACTGGATACCGCTTGATGCATTGCCCGCCATGATGGATGAGAGCCAGCGAGACCGTTTGCAGGCTGAGGCTCGGGAGGTCATTGCTACGCAGGTGGTGCCGGCCTATACAGAGCTTCTGAAGTTTATGCGGGAAGAGTATTTACCGGGCGCTCGAACGACGCTTGCCGCTCGGGATTTGCCCGATGGCGAAGCGTTCTATCAGTCGCAGATTCGTGGGTTTACGACCCTTGATCTCACCGCGGAGCAGATTCATAACACGGGACTTGCGGAGGTTGAGCGACTGCGCGCGGAGATGGAACTGATTCTTGCAGAGCTGGATTACGACGGTGATATGGTGGAGTTCTTTCATTTCCTTCGCACGGACCCGCAGTTCTACGCCAAGACAGCCGACGAGCTCATGGGCTACTCGGCCTACGTTGCTAAAAGGATGGATGGCAAACTTGCTGAAGTGCTGGGATTTTTGCCGCGACGGCGCTTTGCGATCAATCCCGTACCTCCCGCGATTGCACCGATCTATACCGGCGGGCGCGGTGGTCTGAACGCCTGCCTCATGAATACCTATAACCTCTCTGCAAGGCCTCTATATACGCTCCCTGCGCTGACGCTGCACGAGTGTGCCCCGGGGCATGCCTTGCAAGCAGCAATCTCGCTTGAGGCACCGGGAGAGATACCGGAGTTTCGTGCCCAGAACTATTTTTCTGGCTATGGCGAAGGATGGGGGCTCTACACCGAATGGTTGGGAGGCCAGATTGGTATCTATCGGACACCCTATGAGCGCTTTGGGCAGTTGACCTATGAGATGTGGCGGGCCTGCCGTCTGGTGATAGATACGGGCTTGCATCAATACGGGTGGAGTCGGGAGCAGGCAATTGCCTATCTTCGCGATAACGCTGCCATGTCAGAGCACGAAATCACCACTGAGGTGGATCGTTATATTGCCTGGCCCGCACAAGCGCTGGCCTACAAGCTCGGAGAAATCCTGATTCGAGAGAAGCGTGCCCGGGCCGAAAGTGTGCTTGGCGCTGACTTCGATCAGCGGTACTTCCACGACAGCATCTTGGGACTACGCTCGGTACCTCTGACGGTACTGGCATCCGAGTTGGATGCCTGGATCGACGCTGGTGGTCCAAACCCCTACCCTGATATTCAGTAGTAGGGGCTGCGGTCGAGGCCCTTAAAGCAGGGCACGACCGGGAATGGCTTGCAATAACTGTTGTGTGTAAGCCTGCTGCGGCGAGTTGAATAAGGACTCGCCAGTCCCTTCTTCTACGATCTTGCCCTGGTACAACACGATGATTCTATCGGCTAGATGCTTCACTACTGCGAGGTCGTGGGAGACGAACAGCATGGTCAGTCCGTACTCGCGGCCAAGCTCTAACATCAGATCAAGAATCTGTGCCTGAATGGTTACATCAAGCGCAGACACGGGTTCGTCGGCAACAATAAACTCTGGTCGCGTGGCCAGAGCGCGGCCAATGGCAATGCGTTGCCGTTGGCCGCCGGAAAATTCATGGGGATACTTGCGGACAAAAGCCCGGGCCAGCCCGACGTCATCCATCAGTTTGAGGACGCCGTCGGCAACCGTGCGACGTGTTTCAATACCGTGAAGTAGTAGCGGTTCTGCCAGGGTATCGAATACCGTCATGCGGGGGTTTAGGGATGCAAAAGGGTCCTGAAAAATCATCTGCATACGCCGGCGCATCTTTTTTAGCGCTGGCCCATCGAGCGCCGTAACGTCGGTGTCACTGAAGGTCACCTGTCCCTCGCTCACCGGCACCAAACGCAGCAGGGATCGTCCGATAGTCGACTTTCCCGAACCCGACTCTCCCACCAGGCCAAGAATCTCACCCTTGTGGATATCGAAGCTTACGTCATCGACGGCTTTGACCGTTTCACCTCCGGGGACCTCAAACCAGGTCTTTAGATTACGCACTTGGATCAAGGGTTCAGCATCCTGCGACTGCGGTACCTTGGTACCGGCGGGAATGGCCGACAGCAGTTTCCTTGTGTAAGGGTGTTCGGCGTTACTGAAAATTGCAGCGCGGTCGCCGGACTCTACAATCTTGCCCTTTTGCATCACGCAAATGTCATCGGCGATGTCTGCCACCACAGCCAGATCGTGGCTAATAAAGATGACGCCGATATCGCGTTTGCGCTGCAGCTCGGCAATGAGCTGAAGGATCTGTGCCTGAATGGTGACATCCAGTGCTGTGGTGGGTTCGTCGGCAATCAAGAGCTTGGGCTCATTGATGAGCGCCATTGCGATCATCACCCGCTGTCGCATGCCGCCGGAAAACTCGTGAGGAAAACTGTCCACGGTGTTTTCTGGATCGCGGATACCCACTTCACCCAATAGCTCGATAGCTCTTGCCCGCGCCTCGGACTTGCTGGCTCCCCGGTGATACACGATGGGCTCGACCATCTGCTTGCCGATGGTCATGTAGGGGTTTAGGCAGGTCATGGGGTCCTGAAAGATCATGGCGATATCCCGTCCCCGGATCTTACGCAATGCTCGCTCCGAGCATTGCAGCAGGTCTTTGCCGTCAAATAGCGCCTGACCTCCATCGATTCTGCCCGGCGGCATGGGGATTAGCCCTAGCAGGCTGTAGCAGGCAACGGATTTACCCGAGCCTGATTCACCGATAATCGCCGTAATCTTGCCCGACTCGACGGTGAAGGAGATGTCATCTACCGCCTTGTTAACGCCATTGCGAGTGACAAAGCTCACCGCCAGATTCTTGACTTCAAGTAAAGCCATAACGCTTAGTCCTTTGAGCCGCGAACATCCAGCGCATCGCGCAGGCCATCGCCGAGAAAGTTAAGAGAGAAGAGCGTGACGGTCAGGGCCAGCCCCGGGAAGATGAGCAGCCAGGGATATTCCTCCATGGTCTCGGCGCCGTAAGAAATGAGCAGCCCCCAAGAGGTTTGAGGAGGCTGTACACCCAGACCCAAAAAGCTCAGGAAGGCCTCCAGGAGCATCACGCCGGGGATAGTCAGCGTGGTGTACACGATGATCGGTCCCAGCGCATTGGGAATCAGATGGCGACGGATAATCGCGCCTGGAGAGAGCCCCAGGGAGATTGCGGCTTCGACAAACTCTTGCTGGCGAAGCGATTGCACCTGCCCGCGCATGATCCTTGCCATGGTGAGCCATTCAACGGCCCCGATGGCCAAAAACAGCAGCAGCAGATTACGTCCGAACACGACCATCAAGAGAATAATAAAGATCATAAAGGGGAGGGCGTAGAGGATATCCACCAGCCGCATCATGACAGCGTCTACGCGACCACCGGCATAGCCTGCAATGGCGCCCCAGGTAATACCGATGACCAAGGCTACCGCAGTGGCAATAAAGCCTACCGCAAGAGAGATACGTCCGCCGTAGAGGATCTGCGTGAGCATATCGCGCCCGAAGATATCTGTTCCTAACCAGTGTGCCGCGGAGGGTGGCGTTGCACCCAAATCAAGGTCTTGCGCGTCATAAGCATAAGGCGCAATGAGGGGTGTGAGGAGCGCCAAAAAGACACATACCAGGAGCACGCACAGGCCAATAATGGCGAGGCGATTCTTACGCAGTCGTAACCAGGCGTCTTTCCACAGTGAGGTGCCTTCTTCTGCGCTGGCGATGTCCGATAGCACTTCGGTGTTCATGATGCGCCTCCGATTTGATGACGCAGTCGTGGATTCATCCAGGCGGCCATGATGTCGGACAGTAAATTGAATAAGACGATGAGCGCAGAGAGGAACACCGTGGTGCCAAGGATCATCGTGTAGTCGCGGTTAAATGCCGCTTGTACATAAAATCGGCCAAGGCCGGGTATCTGGAAGATTGTCTCCACCACAAATGAGCCGGCCAGAAGTCCTGCGAAGGCGGGTCCTAAAAAGGTGACGACGGGCATAAGCCCGCCACGCAAGGCGTGCTTCGTGACTACCTGCCATTCCGGCAGGCCTTTGGCGCGGGCTGTGCGGATGTAGTCCTGCGACAGAACCTCGAGCATGCCCGCTCGGGATAGCCTAGCTATATAGGCGGCATATCCGGCGCCGAGCGTAATGCTAGGTAAAATTTTGTCCCCGGGTATATCGCCCCAGCCGGACACCGGTAGCCACTCCAACTCGATGCCAAAAAACAGCACCAGTAAGGGGCCGAGGAGGAACGAGGGCATACAAATTCCGATCATAGCCAAACTCATGGGGATGTAGTCCTGCGCCGTGTTGGGCCGCAATGATGCGATGACTCCCGCCAGGCCGCCGATGAGTACCGCAACGAGTAAGGCATAGAATCCCAGTTCTGCCGTGACGGGCAGTCCCGCACCTATAAGCTCATTAACGCTTCTCCCCGGATATTTAAACGAGGGTCCGAATTCCCCAGAAGCAAGATCGCCAAGGTAGGCGGTGTATTGCTGAAAGAGCGGCAGGTCGAGTCGATACTGTTTTTCCAGGGCGGCTTTAACTTCGGGAATCACCGCTTTTTCACTGTCGAAGGGGCCCCCGGGCGCGACCCTGATGAGAAAGAAGGTCACCGTAATAACAGCCAGGAGGACCGGGATGGCCTGCAGTAATCGAATGCTGATAAATCGCCACATAACTTTTGTTTCCAGGGTCAGGGTTCCAGGTTCAGGGAGCTAAAGTTTGCCATGTCCACGCGGGTGCTTTTGGATCGAGCTCCACGTATTTGTAGTTTATATAGTCGATCTGATTCGACGGCATGCCTTTGACGCTCGGTTGCGCGAGACGTTTGACCTTGTAGGAATAGATGGGAATAAGCGGTGTATCTTCCAGCAGTATTCGCTCCGCTTCTCTGTAGAGAGTCATGATCTTGGCTTTGTCTTTTTCTGGACGAATCCTGTTGAAAATGATGTCGTCGAATTCGTTACTGGCAAAGCCACTGCGATTGGTAGGTCCGTTGCTGACCATACGGTCAAGAAAAGCACTCGGCACTATGTCCCCAATCCAGCCCATGCGCGCAATCTGATAGTCCCGGTTTTCGATGGTATCGAGATAGACCTTCCACTCCTGATTCGCAAGCGTGACATCGATGTTCAAATGTTGCTTCCACATCTGCTGTACGGCGACGGCGACACTGCGATGATTTTCGCTGGTGTTGTAGTTAAGCGTGATGGCAGGAAAACCCTTCCCATTGGGGAATCCGGCCTCGCTTAAGAGTCGCCGGGCTTCTACGGGATTAAACGCCAATACCTGGGGGTGTTCGTAGTCCGGCATACCCAAAGCGACATAGTTGGCCGAGGGCAGCACCGTATCTTGAAGTACCGTGCTTGCGAGGGTCTTTCGATCCACCGCCAGCGCGAGAGCTCGCCTGACCGATAGATTGTCCAAAGGCGGGCGCTTGTTGTTGAGTAGATAGTAGTAGGAACCCATGTAAGGCCCTTCCACCATGGGGCTTTCGGGCTGCTCGCGATATCCCTTCACCTTATTATTGGGCACCATGGAGGTACTGTGGAGTTGCCCGCTGCGGAACATCCTTTCTTCGGTGGTGGCGCTTTCTATAGGCCGGAACACCATGGCATTGAGCGCTACCTTGTCGTTGTCCCAGTAATAGGGATTACGTTTGACCTTAACAAAACGCTGCATTTTCCAGTCTTCGAGAGTAAAAGGTCCGTTACCCACAAAGTTCTCGGGTTTGGTCCAGGCTGAGTAGCGATCGGTCATCGCGCCGTGCGCTTCGATGGTGGCGCGATGGACCGGGGCCATGTAGACGTAGGCAAAGTTCAGTAAGGCAAAAGGGTCTGGGTATGCGAGCTCCACCCGCAGGGTATGCGGATCAATGACGCGGATCCCCACGACATCAGCATCATCAATCAGGCCTTTGCTGTACGCCTCCGCATTGCGGATCCCATAAAACACCTCTATCAAAAGGTTACCCATTGCCGGCGTGATGGCACGCATCCAGGACCAACGAAAATCCTCGGCCGTGATCGGTTCTCCGTTAGACCAGCGAGCGTCAGGATTGAGATAGAAGGTAATTTCGGTGCGGTCTTCACTGAACTCCCAGCGCTCGGCGACACCGGGCTCGACGGACAGATCGTAGGGATTATAGGTGATCAGGGCTTCATACAGCGCCCCAGCGATACGTGAGTCCGGGGAACTGCTGAGTACATGAGGGTCCAAAGACTGGGGCTCCGTGCCGTTGCCCAGGTAAAGCACGCCATCGCGATTTCCCTGTACCACCCGGGATTCTCCCGGGGAGCACCCCGCCAAACCTGCGACAAGTGCTGCAATAATCAGCGCGCCTGAGACCGGTGCGCAAAAGCGCATTACTCGCAGGGCTCTGCTGAGCTTGTGCGCTGGGGATCGAGCCAGACGTATCTAAGATTCAAGGAGTCCATGAGATTTGTCGGCATGCCGCACACACTATGCTGCATCAGGTGTTTGCTGGTGTAGGTGTAGAGGGGAATGATGGGCATCTGCTCCATGAGCATGGTTTCGGCTTTGTAGAAGGCCGCGTAGCGCTCTTCCCGGGTCTTGGCCTGGGGTGCGATTCTCTGTATCAGCTCATCATAGGCCGGGTCGGCATAACCTGTGTTGTTATTGCCCCCGCCGGTGAGAAACAAATCAAGAAAATTATTGGGGTCCACATAGTCCCCAATCCAACCGCGACGTGCGAGGTCGAAGTCCATATTCGTTACGGAGTCCAGATAGACCTTCCACTCCTGATTGGAGATGGTGATTTCGATGTTCAGTGCGTCTTTCCACATTTGCTGCAGCGCGACGGCGATCTTTCGGTGTGCTTCCTGCGTGTTGTACACAATCTCCATTCCCGGCCAGCCTTCGCCGTTGGGGTAGCCTGCTTCTGCAAGCAGTGCGCGTGCTTTGTCCAGGTCGAACTGGAAGGTCTTCGGTGGCTGATAGCCCAAGGTGCCCGGGGGTGTGATGCTGTAGGCAGATACCGCGGAATTTTGCATCACTGATCGCATTAGCGTATCGCGGTCTACGGCCATAGCCAGCGCGCGACGCACTCTGGCGTCATTCATCGGTGGGCGGAGCGTGTTCACCAGATAATAGTAAGTGCCCAGATAAGGCTCCTGGTAATAGGGGGAGTTCTCCATGGCCTGATAGGCGGGAATCTTGTCCATGGGGATCGTACCTGTGTAATGCAGCTGCCCCGCCCGAAAGCCGCGCTCCTCGGATACCGTGTTTTCTGTGGGGTAAAACACCACTTTGTTGAGCCGAACACGATCTTTATCCCAGTAGGTGTCGCTTTTACGCACGATGATGCGACGGTTGAGTAGCCATTCATCAAGAACGAAGGGCCCGTTGCTCACCATGTTCTCCACACGCGTCCATTTGGTAAAGCGATCGGTGAAGGCGCCGTGTTTTTCGATGGTGGGGCGATGCACGGCAAAGGTGCTGTAGTGATCCATCAACTGTAGAAAGTAGGGTGTCGTGTCGGTGAGGGTCACTACCAGTGTTTGAGGGTCCGGCGCTTTGACGCCAACATCAGCAAAGTCGTCAATTTCTCGAGTGAAGAATGCCTCGGCATTCTTAACCGGAAAGAGCATGTACGCGTAGAGATTTCCCATCTCTGGATGTAGCGCCCGCATCCAGCTCCAAACGTAGTCGTCGGCGGTGACCGGGTCGCCATTGGACCAGCGGGCTTCGGGATTGATATGAAAGGTGATGACGCGACCGTCTTCACTAAAGTCCCAGCTTTGTGCGACACCGGGCTCAGGTTCCAGCGTGTAGGGATTTTTGACCGCCAGACCTTCAAACAGCGCTCTGATCAAAATGTTCTCTGGGACACCTGTGACTACGTGGGGATCAAGTCCCTGGGGTTCGCTGCCATTGCCGTAATGCAGAACGCCCTCGCGATTGCCCTGCTCCACATTGGACTCTCCGCCATCGCAGGCTGTGAGCAGCATCGCCGAGAGCAACGGTAACAACATGACCCATTTGCGAGTCGAAGAATAAACGGCAGGCGAGGCGTGATAAATGCCGTGGAGGTGGGTTGTGCCAAACGATGGTATAAACAAGCTGTATTACCGCTTATTGTCTATCGATAATCGAGTATACGCAAAGCGTGGAGAGCTGCCCAATGACCGATCTCTATCTTGCGACCTGCTCTTTGCCGGCGTCACTAACCATTAAGAATTCGAGACGCCCATCTCCGAGAAGTACGCCGTGATCAATGCGCAGATCCGGGCCCAAAGCGTCATTGACCACTTTGCGATTGTGCGGATACAGCGTTGCCGGGGTTTGCGTTTGCACCGAGATAAGGTTGTCGCCCGCCATGCCCATATGCCGCAGGAGTTGTTCGGCACCGCGTTTGTGCAACATGAACCCGTGTCCACGACAGTCTGCGCTCACGTAGCGTCGTAGCAGACCAGCAAATGCTGAGAGCGCATGCTCATGGAGGTGGTTCAGAGTGTCCCAGAAGAACACGAGGTCATAACGATACGCACCCATAGAGGATAGCAATCCACTGAGCTCCAGCTGCATTTGCTGGGTTGACGGGGGGTCGTCCATGCGAGCTTCCAGGCCTGCGGACCATTCAAGCAGGCTATCGGCGGCATCCAGCACACATAAGCGGCAGGAGAACTGATTAAAAAACTCCAGACTGCCACTATTGGCGCGACCAAAATCCAGAATATTCAACGCACCCAAAGACGCCAGCCGCTTTTCGTCGAGCATTACCGGAAGCAATCGACTCGCGACGGTCGTCGGGGGATTATTGCGATCGGACTTTTTACCGAGTAGACCGACCACGGGATTTAATTACCCGGCCTTGTCGATACTGCGAACCTCGGGGGCTGCAGAAGACATCGGCTTGGCCGTGACCGCGGGCTTACTACCGCCCATATCGATGCTGCCTTTGAAGCGGCCGCCGTCTTCGAGCATGACTCGGGGAGAGCTGATGTTGCCTTGCACGTTGCCTGAAGCACAGATAACAACACGCTCGCTTCCGTCAACGTCACCTTTTACTTCGCCCTCTATGCGCACGGTTTTTGCGCTGATGTTGGCCTGAACTCGGCCGGATGTGCCTACGACCAGTTCATTGTCCGTCAGGGTGATAGTGCCCGTGACTTCGCCCTCGACCAGCAGATCTTCGCTGCTAATGATGTCGCCGTTGACTTTAACCTTTGATCCGATCACTGCGAGTACTCCCTCTGGGCGCTTTGCTATTGTGCTTGCTTTGTTGGCGACGGATTCCGTCTTGGAGGCGGCAGCAGGAGTTGGCTCCTGCTGCCGAGGCTTATTGGTTTTACGTTCAAACATGGTGTCGCTCTTGTGTTAAATCTAATGACCGCCCGGACAAGCCCTTGCTGCCGGCTGCAGGGCGATCATTAGTCTCATTAAACGAAAGTCGAATCCTAGTTCAAGCCTTAGCGCATCGCAATCTGCGTTGCGTGGTCATGACAAATCCCAGGCCCAACAATGTTAAACCAAGGCCTAGCGCTGCGTATACCGGCGAGGCCGTCTTGGGCATTGCAACGACCACTGCCTCTTCGATGGTGATCATTTCCTCATCACCATCAAAAGCGCCATCGTGCACGGCAAGAGCAAAGCGATCTTCAGGAATATAGACACTCAGTTCCTGTCCGGGGAATAGTTCGCTGGCCCGGTACTTCCGCCCATCAATGTCGGCTCGCCAGCTATTGTCGACGTTGATGCTTCGCTGAGCGCCCTGACTTCCGTCGGTGTGCTGTGGACGGAAAGTCAAACGGTTACCCCGAACTCGCGTTAACTCGATGGTGACTTTGGCATACATCTCGTCATTACGTGCATAAACACCCTGGCATGATAGGGCGATATCAGGGTTTGCCGCTATCACCTGCGCCGACCAAACTAGGTCGTCACAGGTGGGGGCGGGTTCTTGTGCCAATGTCTGGCCGCTCAGTGCAACGGCGATCGCTGCGCCTATGATGTGCTTTTTCAATTTTTATTGCTCCTTAGGAAGATTGGCCGGCGGTGAGGGGTGTCCGCGTCGGTGCGGCACGGACGAGAAAACGCTGGGGGGCGCTACCCGCAAAATAAAACGGATAGCAGGTAACGATAGTCAAACGTGGGCCCTCAGTTTCCTGTAGATAATGCAGTTCTTCAGGATCGATGATGCGTAAATCTTCGACAACAAAGCGCCGCTCCCCGTTGAGGGTGTCCAGAATCAGGCTGTCGCCGATAGCAACGTCCTTGAGTATTCGAAAATAACCATCTCGGTGCCCAGCAATACCGATGTGACCCGGTTCATGGGGGTAAGCCATGCCGTCGATGACTCCAGCACCTCGATCCATATTTAAATCACTGGCGCTGTTATAAACGGGAACCGACAATCCCAGCGACGGCGCCCGAAGTATTGCCAGCACAGGCGTATCTTCCGTTTCGATGGCACGTAAATAGGCATCCTTTCGAATGTCGGACCAAAGCTGCATATCGGGCATTGCATCGAGGGATTGAGCAGCGCGCACTTCGCTGCGCAAAAAAACCGTGACGGCAAATGCCAGCAACACGGCGGCACTGAGATAGCAGGCTAACTCCAGAATCGGCTTTGCAGAGCCTTCACGAAGCGGGTTAACTTGACGCACGGCTCGCCCTCTGGAAGCACTCTAAGGTCAGGCTCATACTAAAGGCGCCGGTAACTGCAGGTCTAATTGTGTATCCCATCGTTCTAAGTTAGTGCGGAGGTGGGGGAATCACAAGTTGTATCTTTAGGCTCAATGCCGCGACGGATTCGACTTTCTTCTGCGTATGACTGAGTGATATGCAAGATTTTCGGTGATTTGGAGCAACACTATGAAGAAAATACGGTTTGTTTTGTCCAGCGTTACGGCACTGTTGGCGTCGATGACATCGATGGCCCAACCGCAAGGGGGGATACTGAGTCTGGACTCGGACGGCGACGGTCAGATAAGTCGTGAAGAGTTTCAGCCAGCGAAGCACAGAGGTGGCCCCAAGATGTTTAAGCGCGCTGACGCCGACGGGGATGGGGAACTGACGCGAGATGAAATGTTAGCGGCGGTGGAAACTGCCGGAGAGCGCCAGGCGAAGATGCCACAGATGTTTGACGCCATGGATACCGACGGTAATGGCGTAGTAAGTCAGACAGAGGCCCAAGACCAGGCATTCCAACGCATGGATGCCAATGGCGATGGTTTTGTCAGCGAGGATGAAGCAAAAGCCATGCACGAGAAGCGAGGTCAGCGTCGCAAGTCTGATACTAGGCAAGACTCCGATCAGTCCTGAATGTAGTCTGTAAATTTAGGTTTTTATGGATCGAGAGCAAGAAGCACTGCTCGTCGGACGCGTCGCCAAGGGAGATCGGGCGGCGTTTGGTGTGCTGGTGGAGCAACACCAGCGCCCCCTGTCGAACTACGCTAGACGAATGTTATCGGACGTCAGTGGCGCGGACGACATTGTGCAGGAAACCTTTGTGCGCTTGTGGACTCGCGCCGGCAGTTTCAATAGCGCCACCGCTCGCCTCACAACCTGGCTGCACAACATTGCACATAATCTTTGCATCGATAGCTTTCGGCGCAATGCGCGCCTTGAGTTTACTGATGACGAAGCTCGGCTGGAGTCAGCAGACACGGGGCCCTACGCCGATTTTGAGGCGATGGAGAAAGCCGATCGTGTGCGCTTGGCGCTTCAAGGCCTCTCCGAGCGTCAGCGTAGTGCTTTATTGATGTGTCATTACCAGGGCTTATCCAATCGTGACGCCGCAAAAATCCTGGATGTATCGGTGGAAGCTCTTGAATCGCTGTTGGCAAGAGGAAGGCGTCGTTTGAAAGAGGAGTTACTAAGCAATGATGAGTCCTGAACGACTCCAGGAATTGCTGGATACCTATGGTGCCGCCGAAGAGCGGTGGCCGGAACATCAGCGGCAAGACATGCGCGCCTGTTTGGATGCCTTTCCAGAGATGCGGCGTCAGTTGTTTGAGGCCCGGGACCTCGATACGCTGCTAGACAGCTACATCCCCGCAGATGTTGATCTGGAGCAACGCATTTTCGATGCATTGCCTGTCTCGTTGCTCGACCGCCTTTTGAACTGGCTACTGCCCGAAGTCCCACAGTTCTGGTGGCGTCCGGCGATGGCGGCAGCGCTGCCCTTGGTGCTGGGGCTGGCGATTGGTATGGGGTCACATGACATCGTCCCTGCTGACCTGATGACAGATTGGGAGGCGCAAGAACGAAGCTTGCTACTGCCTGTGACCGGAGCGGATTGGTATGAATAGGAACACCGTATTAATTATGGCGCTGCTGCTGTCGTTGGCGGTGAATCTACTGATCGCAGGTTTTGTCATCGGGAAGAAGCGTGGTTCTGCTGTTGAGTCACCGCCGATGGCTTGGGCGGTTGAGCATCTGTCATCCGACACCCAGCGACGAGTGCGAGGACAGATGCGTGCTCAGCTGTCAGAGGTACGGCCCTTGCGCGAGGACATGCGTAAAGCCCAGGCCGCGGTGCGTAAAGCGGTGGCTACCCAGGACTATGACTCTAAGGCTTTGGAGTTGGCGCTAGAAAAATCCCGCGAAGTCAGCGAGCGCTACCAGGCTCTGATTCACAAGAACTTGGTGAAAGTGGCAGCAGAGTTGCCTCGCGAGCAACGTATTGCACTCGCCAGAGCAGCTTTGCAGCGAGGGCAGGACACAAAAATGCCGCCACGACCGCCGAAAAATATCCGGTGATCGGGACGGCTAAGCTCGCAGTGAACCTGGTGGTTTGCTCTAGAGTTCGATGTCTACAGAGTAGGAAACCACAACCTTGTACTGGTCGTTGTCATACCCGCCGTCAGCGGCTGGGCCGCTGACATTTGTGTCTGTGAACATGAACCCGAATCCGCCCTTTGAGAGGCTGATGTTGTAGTCGTAGTAGCCGCTATCAGAACCATTGAAGGCCTCGGCAAAATCGCCATCGTGGTAACCCATGTGCAAGCCAATTCCGATGCCGTCGCCAACTTCAAAGCCGTAGTCCGCAGACACGTAGTAGGTGCCGCCAGCGCCAAAGTCCTGCCCTGGTGCTTCGTCTGCCTCGGTGTTGGTAAGAACGTAGGCGGCTGCGCTGAATCCACCGATGCCCGCACGTAAGTACACCTCACCAAAGTCAAACTCGGCTTCTTTGTCGTAGTTGTAATACAGGTAGCCCACGTCCCAGCTCACACCGCCTGCGTCAAAGGCGTAACCGCCGTAGACATCGTGCTCGTAGGAATAAACGTCCGATGGACCGTAATTAACGTTAGATACCCAGGTACCTGCGTAGAAGCCGCTGTCTGAGGAGTAGTCGATGCCACCCTGAACGGCTGAATTGTTTTCGGTCTGTGTGAGTCCTCGCCAGATGTAGTTGTTGGTGACGGAGGCATTGGCGCTCAGTTCCCCGGCGTGTGTCGGCGCTGTAAATGCACAGCCTGCCAGTGCGGTCAGCGCGGCAAAACGCTTCAGATTTTGCATGTTTTGCATGGATACCCTCTCTACCCTAAAAGTTGTTTGTGGTGCACGGTGCGCGGTGCCTTTAGGGACCGCTTCACGTTCGCCCGAAACTGTATGAGCAAAAACCAGACCAGAATTGAGATATCCCCGCGTTTGGTGTCTTTATGTTCATTAAAGGGCTTGTTTAGCGGCAGACAGCGGGGCTTCAATGCTGTAGAAAGCTGCATCCTGGAGCGGCGCGCATCATTTTGGTGCGAAAGCTTCTGGATGTCTCTCAGTGCTTTCGGATCTGAAAAGCTTCGCTATACTCCTAGGTTTTACCTACCGGAAATTTCCTATGCGAACTGCTTTGACCCTTACCTTGAGTGCATTTTTCTTGCTGCCTGTGGCAAGTTTCGCTGATCCCTGCGCCGATGTGGTTGCCGATACTATTGCCGAAATGCGTGCTGGCGCCGACGGTTGGTGGAGTGATGACACTGAGAACCTCGTTCGTGCTGCCGCGGGTTCGGCCTGTATCAAAGCGCAGTCTGGACGCTATGGTGCGACTCACCAAAGCACAGTAGAAGAAATAGATGTAAGTACAGCCGGCCAAGGGTCAGATCAATCTGACAAGGCGGCTCACGCCGCTGCGACCGAAGCTGTTCAAGAGGACGATGACAGCTGGAGTGTTGGCGGGCTGACCTTTCGCAGCATGGCTGGCTCGCCCACGCAAAAGCCCTATGAGCGGCAGCGTCAGAGTAAAAAAGAAGAAGAGTAAAACTGGGCTGCTGATTTCCCGTAGTCAAACAGCCGTGTTAGTCCCAAAGCGCTACTGAATCCAGATGCCTATGTTGTTTTTTAGTGAGGCCGGCATCCGGGCGCTGCTCGCGCTTCTTACACTCGTTCTGCTTTCTGCTTGTGCGAGTGCACCACAGCCCTTGGCAGCCCTTAGCTGTGACGACGCTTACATCGCTCTGGAGGAGTTGGCGGTTCAGCGCGGTATTAGCCTGGGTGAGCCGCGGCGGGTTCATGGATTTCCTTCACTGGGGACTAATCGCGGCTTAGCGAGTTTTGATCCGGGATTGCTGACTCCGCGGCAGCGTGGGGATTGGCTGGCGCGCTTACAGGCTGCCGGCGTTGAGCGACGTCGCTTACTGAAAAATATGCTCCGCGATAGTGCTGTCCACAGACCGCTCCCGAGTGAACTGACCGGCTTTGATTTTCAGAGCTGCGACAGGCAGGACCCTATGGCTGTCGATGATCCTGTGTTGGATTGGGACGTTCTGGTGGATGCCTTAAAGGTTGATGATGACTATGTGACCTTCCGTCGGGCGCTGGGCTTGTACCCCCTGAGTTCGATCTTTGCGGGCTTGGGCATAGAGTCATTACAAAGCAGCATCCACGACAGCTATGCGCTGCCCTTGAACCAAATCCCCCGGTACGGTCGCTTACGTCGCTATTCACTGGCGTCTCCTGCGCAGACCGCTAAATCAAAGCAAAATCGTGCAGCGACACTGGATGGTATAGGTCGGGATAGTCTCGGGCTGCGACTTGATTTGGAATCAGCAGCTGCGCTGCGCGATCTTTTCGTGCGCCATGCGCCTACCGTTGAGATTGATGAGCTTGGCCCTTATGACATCCCTGGCGAACCCTATTTTGACGAGAACGGCTCTCCCGGCGTTGCCATTGAGTCGGCTTCTGCTTATCGCTACGCGAGCCTTATGCCTTTTGCAGGTGAGTTACATCTTCAGCTGAACTACGTGTTTTGGTTTGATCAACGACCGTCAACGGCTGCGATGGACAGTTTGTCGGGGGCATTGGATGGGCTCGTTTGGCGTGTGACCCTCGATAGCTCTGGCGAGGTTCTTTTGTATGACAGTATCCACCCCTGTGGATGCTACCAGCAGTTCTTTCTTAGCGATCGTGTGGAGGCGAGAGCCGAAAACGCCAAGCTTAGGGAGCCGCCGCTGATCCCTCAAAGGGCGCCGTCTACCGATGGCCCCGTGCTACGCATCAGCAGTGGTTCGCACTACCTTCAGCGGGTGTACGCCAGCTCATCTGAAGTTGCCGATGGAGTGGCGAATCGCAGCTATGAACTGGTTAATTACTCGGGTCTTTACTCGTTGGATTCCGTTGAAGGTCCCAGGAGCTTGTTTGATACCAACGGCATAGTGCCAGGCACTGAACGTGGTGAGCGCTTTTACCTGTGGCCCATGGGTATTCGTTCTCCCGGGGCTATGCGCGAACGTGGCCGTCAGCCGACGGCCTTTGTAGGTCGGCGTCACTTTGACGATGCCGATCTCTTTGACAAGCTCTTTAAACGGGTGCAGCGATAGCTGGCGAATTATGAGCGGTAAGCCTGTTTACCGCCCAGAACATCGTTACTGCGCCATTGACCCGGGGGGAAATCCCGCGAGAATTTCGTCAACGAATTCCTTGAGTGATTCATCGGGCTTGCGACGCATGCTGTCGGTAATGCGCTTGGTGGCAACGCCGTGCCACGCAGGTTTGTGTTCACTAACGTCATAAATGTCCAATGCCAGTGTTCCCTCAACATACTGTTGGACATCAACATTGGAGCCTCCGCCATATCCTCCGCCGTAGTACGGCGCCCCCCAGCCGCCCCACCCGCCATAGTAGGGTCGGTAGGGTTCGGGATAGCTATTGACCTTGATTTTGTCTCGAGCACCGACGGTGAAGCCAACTGCAAAATCCGCTGCTTCTGAGTCGGCCACCAAGATGAAACCTTTGGCATTCAGGTTATCCTCGGCCAGGCGCATGAGGCGGCCTTCAAGCAAAGGTGATCCCGGCGGTGAGCCTTCTGCGCGAATCATTGGATGGTCGCTAATGAATGCATAGGTTTTGTACCCGGAGAAATCGACGCTGCGATCGTAATCAATGACGGGAGGATTAGAGCTACAGCCAGCAACGGCGACAGCGATAGTGCTAATGAGCACCAAAAGAATTCTATTCATGAATACGATCTCTATTGTTGTTCCTGCAGAAATTGCAATGCGGCCACACACTATCACGCAGCGTCGATCACGAAAACGCGACATCACGTGTTTTCAAGCGAGGCAGTCTGGGCTAGGCTAACCTGATTAAGTCCTTAAAATCATAATAATGGATCGTTGCTTATGACTTCCGACATGAATATTGGTCAGTTTCTCGCGACTCGGGCACGAATGAGCCCCCAGCAAGAAATGCTTTACGACATTAAAGCAGAGCGGCGCTTTACTTTTGAGGAGTCCAATGCCCGGGCGAATCAACTATGCCATGCCCTATCGGGTATGGGGCTGGAGTCTGGCGACCGGGTGGCCGTGCTTGCCTACAACGGGCATCAGTTCGTGGAGAGTTTCTTTGGACCAGCCAAAGTCGGTCTGGTGATCATGCCCCTTAATTGGCGTCTCACCGCCGAGGAGTTGGCTTTTATTCTCAAAGACGGTGGTGCCAAAGCGCTGATTTTTGATGCCGACTTTAGGGCATTAGCGGAAGACTTACGTGCGCGTGGAGCTGTCGGCAGTGATGTCGAGCACTGGATAGCCATAGGGCCCGAGGCTCCGGACTTTGCGAGGCACTATGAGCGTTTGCTGGCACAGCAACCGGAGCATGAGCCCAAGGAGCTCGCGGTAGCCGAAGACAAGCTGTTCATCATGTATACCTCAGGCACGACGGGTTTGCCCAAAGGCGTGGTGCATACTCATGAGACGGTGTTCTGGGCGATCATCTCGATGGTTAACACCGGAGACATTCGTGGTACGGACCGTTACTTACTGCTATTGCCCCTGTTTCATGTGGGGGCGCTCGCGCCCATGATCGGCGCGGTTTACCGGGGCAATACCCTGGTCATTCTTCGCGACTTTGACCCTTTGAAGGTCTGGCAGTTGTTTGAGTCCGAGCGCATCAATACGACTCTCGCTGTTCCCGCAATGCTCAACTTTATGCTGCAAGTGTCGGGTCGGGAGAAGTACGACCACTCCAGCGTGCGCAATATTATCTGTGGCGCTGCGCCGGTACCCGTAGCGACGATTCACGCCTTCATCGATCTGGGTGTTGAGGTTCACCAGGTATATGGCCTGACGGAGAGCGGAGGGCCGGGCTGCTTAATTGTCGGAGAAGACTCTCTGGCCCACGTTGGATCTGCAGGCCGCGCGTTCTTCCACACCGAGGCGAAAATCGTCGATGGGCATGGCGACACTGTAGCCAATGGAGAGGCGGGAGAAATACTGCTGCGTGGGCGGCACATTATGAAAGAGTATTGGAATCGTCCCGACGCAACCGCAGAGACCGTTCAGGACGGCTGGCTGTACACCGGCGACATCGCCAGAATGGATGATGAAGGCTTCATTACCATTTGCGATCGTAAGAAAGACATGATCATTTCCGGTGGTGAGAACGTTTATCCGGCGGAGATCGAAAACGTGCTCATGCAGCATGATGGCGTGGCGGATGCAGCGGTCATCGGACTGCCCAGCGAGAAATGGGGCGAGAGTCCAATGGCGATTGTTATACGGGCCGACGCCTCTTTGGACGATGCATCAGTTTTGTCTTTTTGTCAGGGAAAACTGGCGCGCTTCAAGCAGCCGACAGCGGTTCGATTCGTCGATAGCATTCCTCGCAATCCTAGCGGTAAAATCCTCAAGCGGCTGCTTCGCGACACATACCTCAATGAGTGATCGAACTCGACCAGCGTAATTTGCACGACGCCGTAAAACCGTCCACTGAGTTAGTGATTTATGTCTGGACTTACCAAGCGTAGCTACGCCGCAGCTGTGGAGCTGCTTATGGCCGGTGATGATGATCTTGCTCAGATTATTGAACGCTTTGGCGTGCCTCCGTTTCTTACGCGCCCCAACGGGTTCGCGACGCTTGTGACTATTATTTTTGAGCAGCAAGTATCCCTCGCCTCGGCGAAGGCGACCTTCGACAAAGTCGCGTTACTACTACCCGAGTTTAGCGAGGAGGAGTACCTCAAATTGTCTGATGAAGCGCTACGTACTGCAGGGGTGAGTCGTCAAAAAATACGCTACACCCGGCTGGTTGCCCACGCGATTCTCGACGGGCACTTGCCTATTCGGTCCCTGACACGAAAATCGGATGCAGAAGTTCGAGAGTTGCTCACGGCGATCACGGGCGTGGGTAACTGGACGGCTGATGTTTACCTCATGCTGGCGCTGCGCCGACCTGATCTATGGCCCATTGGGGACCTTGCGTTGGTCAAGGCAGTCGTGACGGTGAAGGGTATCCGGGAGAAGCCGGACGCTCAGGGTCTGGAGGAATTGGGTGAGCGCTACCGACCCTACCGTAGCGTGGCCACACACATATTCTGGCGCCACTATCTACAGAGCTGATGTTTGATCGACTTGGTGCATTGCTGTGTGCTGGCTATGATGCGCTAAGTGCCTTCACGATTCATCGATATGTCTAATACACACAATTACTCATTTATTATCGGCCGCAGGAAACCCCTGTGCAAGTGCTCGATTTTTGCGTGGGCGCTTCTCCTCTGGGCGCTCTCATGCTCTACGGCGTTCGCGACGGTACTACGCCTTCATCCGCCCGATGACCGGCAGCTAAACTTTGCAGCACTGTCGACTATCGTTGAAGAAGAGACAGGTATTCGTCTGGAGCCAGATGCCAGTAACGTTGATGGCGATGATCCCATTGAGTCGCTGCTGGATGGTTCAGCGCAGCTGGCGATTGTTGAGAACACCAGGGCATTTCAGGCGGGCATACGTACCGTGTTGCCGCTCTATCAAAGTGTCGTGCACCTTGCCGCGAGAAAGGATCTAAGTATCGGCGAGTTGCGTGGCTCCGACCGCGCGCTGAAGCTGCAGATTGTTCACAATTCGCACACTGCTCGTCTTGTGCTCGATTTGCTGTTGGAGCGGGCATCAGATCTCCCCAAAGATTATGAAGTTTGGCAGCCAGGTGACCCCGGTCGTCCTGACGTGCTGTTTTACGTAGGCCCCATAAATCCTCAGAACACCAGCTGGT
>NZ_JBLGBE010000011.1:0-64997 GCF_047617445.1 Congregibacter sp. | reverse complement strand
CACGTCCTAAGGTTTGAAGAGCGGACTGAACGGCAGCATAGCCGCTGTAGAAGATCACGACGGCTAGTGTCGTGAGGCATCCCGCCAGATTCCACCAAAGCCAGGACACGTCAGGGGCAAGTTGCCATAGCGACAGATTGAGAACGGCACCACAGAGAAAGGCCGTGACCGCGATCCGCGATGCTGTGCCCGGTAGCAAAATAGCAATTACAAACAAGCCGAGCAACGGACCATTAATGAGTGAGCTTACTTTATTGATCGATTCCAAAAGTGTGCTGGCGATATGCTCTACGCTAAAGGAAAAGGCCACAGCAAATACGCCCCAACACAGCGTGACCCCCTTGGATTGCACAAAGCGACCGCGTTCTGAGCTGCTCTCCCTTGTCGGCAGGAAGTCTTCAAGCGTGCTAGCGGAGAGACTGTTCAGGGCAGAATCTATTGAGGACATAGCCGCAGCAAATAATCCGACGATGGCAAGACCCGCCAAACCGGGCGCGAATTCGCGCATCACAAAGGAGGGGAACACCAGATTAAGATTTGGTGCACCTGATGCGGTGACGGGAAGTTCACTCAGAAACTCGGGCCTCTGTAGCGCATACGCCGCCAAACCGAGTCCAAGTAAGCAATAGGCCAGCACCAGGGGGAAGCGCATGAGGCCATTCAACACGAGAATTTTGTTGAGATCTCTTTCGTTACTCGCAGCTAATAAGCGCTGTGCTTGGCTCTGATCACAGCCGTAGTAGGCCATGTACAGAAAAAGGCCACCAAACAGCATGGGCCAGAAGCCGTAGTCGCTTGCGCCGCTAACGCCCCAGTCGTTCATCAAGGGCTGGCTGCGCTCAGCGAGAGCATCCATGTTCGACCAGAGATCGGGTGCTAAATAAACCAAAGAAATCAGTACAGCACTGATTAGTAGCAGCATTTGAATGACGTCTGATACCACGACCGCACGCATCCCGCCCATGACGTCGTAGGTCACCGTGACGCCCATCAGTAAAGCCACTGCCGGGATGTATCCGATTCCAGTTATCAAGGCCAGAACTGACGCGACGCCGTAAACTGTGACGCCGGTGGCTATGCCGCGAAAGAGCAAAAAACTGGCACTGGCAGTGAGCCGCGCTCCAGAACCTATGCGTTGTTCTAGAAATTCGTAGATCGAAATTACGCCGCTGCGGTGTATGGCGGGAAACAAGAATGCAAGACCAAGCATCGCCAGCGGAACCGCGAGCTCGTATTGGAGCCAGAGCAAACCGCCACCAGCGGCAAACCCTACAAAGGCGGGTGCACCAAGCAAGCTGTTTGTGGAGCACTGCGTAGCGAGAATTGATGTTGCGAGTGCCGGGGCTGGTAAGCCTCCACCGAGGTAGTACTCCCGCTCGGTGTGCTGGCTGCGGCCTAGCCACGCCGCAAGCGCCAGCATCCCAAACAGATAACTGCCGATAACCCACCAATCGAGAGTGGCCAAACTGCTTGCCTCCAGCGTGCATAAACGTCAATCATAAAGGATTGAACAAGCGATAAAAGAGAAGCAACTATGAACAGGATAAAAGCCGTAGGTTTTGGTTTACTCGCTCTGAGCGCACTGGCGCAGCAAACGGTACTGGCCGGCGAGGCCGTCGAGTACCAGGTGGCGGGGCAGAAGTACGAGGGTTATTTTGAGCCCGCGGACAACAGTCGTGGTTTAGTTGTCATTGTTCATGACTGGGACGGTCTTACGGACTACGAAGTCAAACGTGCCGAGATGTTGTCTGCCATGGGTTACAGCGTATTTGCTGCTGATTTGTTTGGTGCCGGTGTGCGGCCTACAGAGACTAAGGACAAGATCGCGCTCACTGGCGCGCTCTACGAAGATCGAGAGAAAATGCGCTCGCTCATGCGTGGCGCTATGGCCGCCGCCAGCGACAGTGGTGCTGATGTTTCTGAAGCCGTCGTTGTCGGCTACTGCTTTGGAGGCACTGCAGTCTTGGAACTCGCGAGATCCGGAGAGCCACTTAAAGGATTTGCAAGTTTCCACGGAGGCCTAGCGACGCCAGAGGGGCAGAACTTCGATGATACTCAAGGCGCGGTGATGGTATATCACGGCAGTGCCGATACCTCTGTAAGTATGTCTGATTTCGCTTCACTGGCGGAGCAATTAGAAACCGATGGCGTACCTCACGAGATGACGACCTATAGCGGTGCGCCCCATGCCTTTAGTGTGTTTGGTAGTCCGCGGTACCGAGAGAAAGCTGATCGACAATCATGGGCATCTTTCACAATCTTTCTTGATGAAATTTTCGAGCAATAAGTGAGAGCTTTCCGGAGATCGACGTTGATTCAATCTATGAACTGCCCCAAGCAGTGTGGCCATGCAATCACCAAGACCGCGATTGCAGCAGCGCTCAGCGCGGCTCTTGGAGTGTTCACGTTGGTAGCCCACGCTCAAACCGCACCTCCGGGCGAAGTGATGGATCTCTATGACATTGCCACAGCGCCCTCCGCTGAGCGCGTGATGAGTGATATCGAGACGCTGGTCAATTTTGGAACACGTCATACAGCCTCAGATGCGGGGAGTGAAACGCGAGGAATTGGCGCCGCGCGGCGCTGGATCTTTGCCGAGTTCGAACGCATCTCTGCCAACTGTGGTGGATGTCTAGAGGTTATCTACGTTGGAGAAACGGTAGCGGGGGAGCGTCGGGTCCCTGACCCCGTCGAGATCGTTTCAGTACTCGCTATTCAGCGCGGCGCACTGGATCCCGATCGCATGGTGCTTATGTCTGGCGACATAGATAGCCGCGTATCGGACGTTATGAACGCAAGCTCCGAGAGTCCCGGTGCCAACGACAATGCCTCGGGGGTTGCAGGGGTCCTGGAGGCTGCACGGGTTCTCAGTCAGTATGAGTTTGACGGCAGTATTGTCTACGCGGCCCTGGCAGGCGAAGAGCAGGGCCTGATAGGCGGGCGAATCGTCGCGGCCCACGCCCTGTCGCAAGGCTGGCAAATCAAGGCCGTGTTGAACAACGATATGATCTCAAACATTTCTGGTATTGATGGCGTGATCGACAACAGTGTTGCGCGAGTGTTCTCAGAAGGCACTCGTGCGGTGGAGACCGAAGAAGAAGCGCGCGCTCGACGATTTACCGGCGGGGAGGTCGATAGCCCCTCGCGGAACCTGGCACGGTACATAGACGCCATGGCCGATCGCTACATGACAAATCTGAATGTAGAAATGGTGTATCGTCTGGACCGTTTTGGTCGCGGAGGTCATCACCGACCCTTCAATGCGGTGGGGATTCCTGGAGTCCGCATTATGGAAACTCATGAGCATTATGATCGGCAGCATCAGGATCTTCGTGTGGAGGACGGTCGAGAATATGGCGACACCCTCGATGGAGTGAACGCCCCCTATGCCGCAAAACTCACAGCACTCAACGCAATATCTATGGCCGGTATTGCGGGCGCTCCACCGTTTCCTAAAGATGTAAAGGCTACCGGCGCAGTAAGGGCGTCTGCAACACTCAGTTGGTCACCAGGTGGGAATGAAAAGGCTAGAGAGAATCTCGCGGGGTATCGTGTGTGGTGGAGGAAAACCACCGCAGCGCAGTGGGCTCATTCTCGGTTTGTAGGCAATGTTAGCGAATGGGAATTCACCAACTTGGTGATCGATAACTATTTCTTTGGCGTATCTTCGGTTGCCAAGGATGGCAGCGAAACCCCCGTAGTGTTCCCTGGGCCGGCGGGGGCTTTTTAGAGGTCGCAGTATTCGACCCGGGAGTCAGCGCCAATAGAGCCGGAATCAGATTCGGGCTTTATGAACAGCGAGCAACTCAGCACGCAGTTGCCCCAGAGACTCGCGCTGGGTTTCAAGTATGCATATTCCCACAGAGTCTTTTGAAATCGATTGGCGTAGATAAAACTGCAACCTGGGGTGGTTGGTTAAGGCACTGAGAACCTTGTCAGCCTCGTGTACCAATATGTTGATAGCGCATTCGCCGGTCAGTTCTTCGACCAGAAGCCCGTCGCCCACCAGCCCGTTAAACCCGTGGAGGACAATGCATCGTAGCTGCCGCGCACTGAACACAGAGGCATAACGTTGGATGCCTGATAGAACGCTATGAGCAGTTCTTCTGCGGAACTGTTCTGCGGTTCTTCCCAAGCCGTGAGTGCATTAAGCCCAAAGGTTCGAACCGTATGCCCCGACAGAGTCTAAAACGACAGGCAACACGGCGTCTTGAAGGGCGTGTGAAGGGCATCTAAAACCAAAAAAACGCCCGAAGGCGTTAATTTGATGAAGCATTTGGCGGTGGGCTAAGGATTCGAACCTTAGGAAGGGATAAACCTTCAACGGTTTTCAAGACCGCCGCTTTCGACCACTCAGCCAGCCCACCGGATTCTCGCCTTGCGGCCAGAGGACGGGATTATACCTACTGATCGCAGCGTGGCAACGGTAGTCTTCACCTTCATTGACAAGACAAGGGTTTTCGGTCCGCTCAATGCCAGTATCACTCGAAGGCGGAGCCATCGTCCGAGTAGATCACCCAGATCTTCTTATAGCCTTCGGTCTCCCAGATTCCGGTCCATTCCTTGGGGATGGTCACTGCCTCACCGGCAGAGATCGTAGTTACAGAGCCGTCGCTGGATGTCAATGTGACGCCACCCTCCAAGAAGTACATGAACTCATCTACGCCGTAAGGCTCTTCGATAACCCATCGCGATTTTCCTGCCAGATACATACCGCTGGCAAAGCGGCCGTCCGATGACATGAGCGAAGTAATGTCCTTTACGGTAGCTGCGCCTTCACCTTTCACCAAGGTGTCCGGGTGGTCAAAAATTGCGCCTGCAATATCGTTGCTGCTCATTTCTGCGGGATAAACTGTGTCCTGGGCGAGCACTGACTGCATTGGAGCGATCAATAGGCCCGCTAGAAGCCCTGCCAAGGTCATTTTTCTCAAAGGTAATACGTTCATGGTGTTACTCCTATTGGGTAATTGGGTGCTATGTGACAGTTAAAAAAAGCGATCAAACAAGGTAGCCCACCGCAAGATAGCCGACTCCGGCAATAGCGGCGGCGATGAGTGCATAGGGAAGCTGAGTAAGCGCATGCTGCATGGGTGTGCAGCCTGTGGCTTGGGCCGTTAAAACAGTGGCATCTGAATAAAAGCAGGCATGGCTGCCAAAGGTGCTGGCAGATAATGTGGCCCCGATTAACAGCGTCATGTCGGCATTCAAGTTTTGTCCCAAGGCGGCAACAATGGGCAAGATGATCACAAACACACCCCAGTTGGAACCTGTTAAAAACGATACCAAGCCCATGGCAACAAAGATGGCAAAGGGAAGTAGTTCTGCAGTCAGTATGGGTTCGAGATTGGCGACCACATAGGTCGCAAGGCCAAGGTCATCGTTGACCTCCTTGAGGATGAAGGCTGCAACCAGAACCGCCAACGGCTCAATCATGGTTTTAAAGCCGTCCAAAACCGTGTCGAAGGTATCGTGTAGATCAAGGATGCGCAGTCCAAGGACCACGACAATTGTGGCACCCAGAGCGATGTAGATCCCCACAAGGAAGTCATTTCCTGATGCGATGGTGGCGGCGACTAGACACACCATAGGCGCTACAAACAACCAAAGACGGGGTTTGACCCCAGCTTTGGGCTCTATGGAGCGGTTGGCCGCTTCGATGTGGGCGGCTTCTGGTGGCACGGTGACTCCGGTAGTTTGAGCGCGCTCTTCGGCGGCTCGCATACTGCCGAGTGATGGGATCCATCCTGCGATGACCAATGGCACTACGAGCACCGCAGCCCAGGCATAAAACATGTAGGGGATAGCGCTGATATAGACCTGAAGACCTTGGCCCTCTTCGGCCAAACCGTTGGCCACAATCAATCCTGCAAAGAACGCACCCCAGGTGGAGTAGGGGACGATGACGCTGATGGGAGCAGCAGTGGAGTCCACAACATAAGCCAGCTTCTCACGCGATATGCGGAATTTGTCGGTGATATCCCGCATTGCTGCCCCCACCGCGAGAGAGTTGAGGTAGTCATCGACGAACATGGCAATACCCATGAGCCAGGTAGCAAACAATGCACGGCGCTGATCGCCCACGCGATCACTTAAAAAATGAGTAAACGCACTGGTGCCGCCGCTACGCATGAGCAGTGCGATCAAGCCCCCCATCAGACCACATACCAGTATTACCCACGCTACATCCGGGTCCGTCAGAACGCTCACCGAGGCCTCGGCCATGCCCGTAACAAACCCCGTGCCAAACAACATCACCAAGCCGAGCAGCGAGCCGCATAGTAGCGATTCAATAGGTCTTCGCGTCCACACCGCAAGGACAAATACCAAGGTTGTGGGTAACAGGCTTAGTGCACCGGGGTGAGTTGGATCCATCTTCTTAAGCTATCTGCTCGCGGGTGGCACGGTAGGCGGCATCGATAGCCCCATTAACAAAGGCATAAGCGGAGGCGTCTGAGTTGGCGACGGAGATGCGGCCCATTTGTCGTGCACCGAGAATATGCGGCCCATTGTCAGGCCCCCACTCAGGGGGGTCAGAGTAATCGTTGTACTCGTAGGCGTAGCCGTGGGGCCAGCGGTTGGCGGTGATAGCTGCGATATCACGCTGAGGATCAAAGTCAGTGCTACTGAGCGCGCCAGTAATTTGCCCAACGATGCGTTGCTCCATATCGTTCCAGCTCATTTCGTAAATGGAGCGTCGGCCGATAACATGCTGCTCCCGAGCGGTCAGGCCTTTATCTGGCGCACAGGGCACCACGGTTCCGTGGAGAATCATCGCCTGGTCGGGATTTTCAGGGTAGTCGACGCCCCCCATGCTGACCGGGAAGTCCATGCCAAAAGAATGCATAAAGTCAGTCTGCATGATGTTGATACTGTGCATGCCGAGTTCAGCGAAAGGCCGCCAATTGCGAAGCGCAACACTGACATAGATGAGAGGGACTTTCGTCGCGTAGTCGATTGCTTCCCGCTGATCCTTAGGAAGCTCCGGACAGATATGGGGAATGATCGCGTTGTAGCAAGCCATCACTGTGTGCTTCGTGCGAACTCGATAGGTTTTGCCATCACGCACGTAGCTAACGTTCACCATGGAGTCATCACTGGTATGCCGCACATCTACCGCAGTGCTATTCAAGCGTAAGCGACAGGGGCTGCTGCTCAGATCGAGTTTTGCATAGTCCGTGTTCGCAAGAACGAGGTCTTCCATACTCGATCCGGGGACCGAAGCCGGAATCAACTTGCGAAGGATGGCTCTCGCGACACCCGCGTTGCCATCCGGAAAATGGAAGATATAGGGTTCGTCACGGACTGGCTCAGGGGAGCTATCCTTGGGGAGATCGAGATAAAGAGTCCCGGGCATGCCCATGCTTGCAGCTGAGACAGTCGAGATCGCGTCCCAGCCGGCGCCCCACCAGCCTCTAGCTCCGTCGCGGAAGAGGTAGTAAACGTCTTCGGGAACACCGACAGTCTGTAGAAGAAAGTCACGGTAACTCTGCTTGCGAAGCCACTCGGCACGCTCATCGCGAGGGATATGCGCCGCGTAATTGGTTTTGCTGTTCATCAGCGTGAGCAACGCTGTCCGTGCCGCGGGAGGGATCGGGTAGTCCTTTACATCCTCTTCGCGCAGAGCAGGATCGTTACCGCTTCGCCAGGTGTTTAAACCAGGCAGGGTCAAATCCGCGCCATATACCTCTTTGGGAAAGTAGCTACCCCGGTTCAGGTTGTGCCGTGCAAAAAACTCCTGATCAAAATACTCGTAAAAACGATCAGTAAATATGCCCACATCGCGAAGCAGCTGTATGGCAGCAGGAGAGTATTTCCCCGGCGTGTCTATGGATTGACTGCCCCCGTACCCGACGAGTGGCTTACCATCCACAGTGAATTCATTGCGCCTGGCGTGACCGCCAAAGTCATCATGGTTATCAAGGATGAGTATGCGGCTGTCGGAACCGTTCTCCTGTTGCCAGTAAAATGCCGCAGCGAGTCCAGAAATACCCCCACCCACTACGACCAGGTCGTAGTCCTTATCGGTTTGTTCCTTGGGAGCGCTAAACTTCTTGCCTCCCCAGGCCATAGCATGAGCCACGTCAAAGGAGCCCGGTTGACTGCCGCGCAGGCCGGTGAGAGCAGGCGGGTAGTGGCGCGAGCCACTTGCCTGAGCGAGGAGTTCGAGCGGTGTTAAAGCCCCTGCAGTAGTGCCCAGGGCAAGGCCGCCGAGAAAGTCTCGGCGGCTGATCTTGAGCCGGGATGGCATAGAGCCCTTACAGGTTCCAGGTAAAGCGCATGCCTACAGTGCGAGGTCGGCTAGGGCCAAAACCGAACTGTGCGTACGGCGATCCGGGAAGCGTGATGCCTACACCCTGATCAAAGTACTCGTCATCCAGCAGGTTCTCCACATAGAGGGCCAATGCCCACCCTGTGTCCGAGCGATATCCACCCAGACCCTGTACTTCGGTGAAGCTACCGATTGAACGTTGTCCTGCAGCCACAGTGATGGGGTTAAACGGCTCCCAATCAGTGGGTGAATCATCTTCCCAGCTGGCAGACAGGTTGCCAAACAGCTCACCGCTACCCAGGGGCATGACGGCGTCCAAAGTACCAAAGGCTGACCACTCTGGAATATAGGGAATGGGCGAGCCCTCACAGGCGCTGGCATCGCCAAGAAGCACATCGCCGCCGCCACAGAAGTCCTGAATGCCCGTCGCCTCACTGTCGAACCAGGACATACCCAAGCCAAAGCTCAGGACACTGTTGATAGCGAAGTTCCATGTGCCCTCAAAGCCCGTGCCGTCAACCTGCCCCGTGTTACAGACAATGACCACCGGCGTGCCGGGGACGCCGCAGGTCGCCTGCAGATCCTCGTATTCGTACATAAACACGGAAGCGGCAATCTGGCTGCGGCCATCCAGGTGTGTCGCCTTGTAGCCGACCTCGTAGGAGATGACCGTTTCCGAATCAAAGGAGGAGGGCCGGTGCACGCCGGGTACAGCCTCTACACCACTGAAGGGGCCACCGGGATCTACCGAGAAGCTGTTAAATCCACCTTGCTTGTAGCCTGTTGTCACGCTGGCATAAAAAAGCGTGTCGTCCATGGGTCGCCAGTTCACCACCCCTCGCCAGGTGGTTTCATCCCAGCTTTGGGTATCGGAAACCGGGCCTTGGGGCGTTGTAAATCCGGTTTGGACCACCTGTCCAAGAATGCTCTGATTTCTATCGGTGAGCACTTCCTGTGACATGGTCTTTTCATCGTCGTTGTAGCGCAGACCAAAGCTTGCATCTATCGTATCGGTGAATTGGAACTGCAGATCTACATAGGCTGCCCACCCGCTGAAGTCACCAACAGTGCGGTTCCAATCATCAATGAGTCCGTTGTTACCGCTGGGCGTCCAGTTGCTGGTGCCAAAGTAGTAAACGAGATAGTCGCTCAAACCATAGGAATTGTAGTAGTCAAAGAGTCCTTGGCAGGTATCGCCCCAGTAGACATTGCAATAAACGTCTTCATCCTGTTGCCCTAGGAACTCTGTCTCGATATCTTCCTGATAATAAGAGACACCGGCATACCAATTGAACATGCCCTCATTATCTGAGGTTAGGCGAAGTTCCTGTTCAAAGTACTCGCCTTCTTGAACCTGTTCATAGTTGAAGATGGTGATGGTGGTTGCATCAAAGTCTTCGGTGTATCCGTAATCATGCTCTTTGTAGCCGGTGAGCGATGTCAAGGTCGCCCAGCCCAAATCATAGTTCAGCTCAAAGCCCACCTGAAAGACTTCGCCGCCATCGAAGAGTCCATTGCGGGGACCGTCAATACGCACGTTTCTTGGATCGGAGGGTAGGGGGATGTCGCCGTAGATGCTTTCAAGTGTGGCAAAGGCTGGACCGTCTCCCGTGGCTCTATAAACCGTGCCCGACTGATCGCGGTCTTCCCACTCCACAAATAGGTTGGCTGTGAGTGCACCGCCAGCATCGTAGCTACCCGTAAAGCGCAGCGCCGACTTTTCGTGCTGAATAAAGTCTTCGCCGGTGATCTCGTTGGTTGAGTAGCCATCTTCCTGAGAGTGCAGGCCGGCGATACGCACGGTGATGGAGTCACTGATGTCAAAGTTAGTGCCGCCCTCGATGCGGAAGATTCCGCGCTCACCCACGCGGAGGTCTACGTAGCTATCAGACTCCCCTTGGGTGGGTCGACGACTAATGATATTCATCGCACCTGCGATGGAGTTTCGACCAAAAAGAAAGCCCTGGGGGCCACGGAGGATCTCTGATCGCTCAAGGTCGAACACGCTGGTTACTGCCGCGCCGTTTCGTCCTTGGTAGAAGCCATTCTTGTACACCCCGAGCGTGGGGTCTCCGCCGTTACCGAAGTCATTCGTCGTGATGCCGCGCACCGCGATAGTATCCAAAAAGCTGTCTTTGGAGTTTCCGCTAACCCCCGGAGTGAAGTTAGCTAGATCCTTGATGTCATCAGTATTTATTTTGCGAAGAAAATCTCCCGACAGGGCCTGCATTGAAAGAGGTACGTCCATCACGGACTCGGCCCGTTTGGTCGCGGTCACGATCACCTCTTCTAGCTGCTGTGCCTGCGCGGTTCCTGCAGCCAAGGCCGCCGATACGGCGAGCGCGAGGTGCCGCCTTAAAGATGACGGCTTGGAGAAACCTGCTGGAGAGTGTGAAGTTTTTTTCATGACGACCCCTTTTTTAGCGTATTAGCTAAGTTTTTAGTCAGTACCTCTGGGGCGGCGGCATCCTCCGGTAACAGAGTCTCGACGCCACCCCAGCCCTCGTATGCTTACGCAGGCCTGAGATTTTCTTATTGCGGGCGTTTCACATATCGATCTACTTTAGATCGCGCTTTGCGATGCTAGTGGCGCACGCAGACAGATGCTTGTTTTCCGCTCGGTCTTGCGTCGCAATGTCGATATTGCCCCTAGACTACGAAACTCGGACGAGACAGACAAGCACTAGCTGACCCCAAGCATTACCCCATTGGGGGTAGGCGGATCAGTGTTCTAGGGGAATGCCGAGTTTTTGCAGTTCGAGTTGCATAGGCTGAAGCTGCGCTTCATAGCGGCGCCAGCGCCCCACAGAGCGCGTATGCGCTGCCTCTCGCACTTGTACCACGCTCGCCGTAGTGACAGCCCCGCTTTGCTGATAGAAATCCAGGCACTGATCTTCCCAAGGTAGGTCCAGATATTCTATGAGAGCCTGTGCGTGAGGTTCGGGATCAGCCGCCACTTTTTCATAATCCACTTCATGGAACTGCCCAGCGAATCGTTCTCGCCAATCGCCCATAAGCTGGTAGTAGCGCGCATGATGATGCGCCATTTCGGTTTGCTCGTAAGAGTGTGGATAAGCGTCAGCAAACAATTGTTTGAAGCTGGCAAAACAGGCATCCATGGGGCTTCGGCGCACATGAATAATTTTCGCATTAGGCAGTGCTGCCAGTATGAGTGGCACAAAGCGGAAGTTCATGGGTAGCTTGTCTACAAAGCGTTCACGGTCGCCGTGCATAGGCTGTGTCAGGGTCATGTAAGCATTGCCTAGTTGCTCGGGGTCTAAGCTTGCCGCTGAACGGAACACGGCTTCGGCGCTGCCGTCACCCTGAGCACCCAGCAAGCGTCTGCAGGCGCCTTCAAATTGGCGCAACTCTCCCGCAGAGTGCACTGCGCTGTGACTGCTGATGATGCGCTCCACCAGCGTTGTACCCGTGCGAGGTTGTCCCACGATGAAGATAGGGGCGTTGCTATCGCAACCGGCAGCGCGTGTTTGTAGCCAGTCCTTGGTATAGGTCTCGGACAACATCGTAAAAAATACGGTCTCAGCAGTTTCGTCGTATTGCATTGTTCGCCGCCGTGCGGCGGCTCCGGTAGCAAAGGCATCGAACGCTGCGGGCCAATCCCTGAGGTCCTCCAACTCCTTTCCCAGGGCATAGGAGAGGTAGGCTATTTCCTGATCTTTAAGCCCCTTTTCACTCAGTATCTTCGTAATCTCATCAACATGCCTGCGATCAACCACTTTCTCGAGGCTCGAAATCAGCCAGTGAGTATTCGCGTGACGAGGATTCAGGGCTACGGCCGAATCCAACCGCGAACGAGCCCCCGCGAAGTCACCCATAAACATTTGGTTGTTTGCCCTATTAATGAGGAAGCCTATGTTTTTGGGCTGCCGGGCCAAGGCTTTCTCCTGCCATTGAGATGCGGAAGCCGCGTTGCCCAGTAAGGTGTAAACCGTAGCTATGGTGTCTTGCACGATAGGATTATCATCTGCATGAGTAACCGCATTCTTTAGAGCATCTTCCGCACGATTCACTTGGCCGCGTCGCATAAACAAACGAGCGAGTTGCGCCCAGGCACCGCTGTGGTCTGGCTGTAGTTTGGTCACAGAACCAAATCCCTGAATCGCGGTTCGCGAATCGTCTGCATTCAGGGCGATCATGCCGACCAAAAAATGCCCCTCCGCAAGGTCCGGCTTTTTCTCAAGGACCTGGCGGCAGCAGTTTGCTGCGCCTGCCTGATCACCCCGTTGGAGACGATCAAAGCCTTCTCTCAAAGTGGCTCGTAACCAGCTCGCCTGTTCAGCGCTGTGCTGCGCCATTGCGCTTCCTTATTGTGATGACAAACGGGCGTTAAGCCACAGTCACGGTGGATGAATGATGGGCTTGTGAGTCTGTGCCGCTGACGCCATAGTACCGACTGCGGTAGTGAGAGTCAGCCGCATAAAGTGACAACTACTCGGAACCTTTTTCGTCAGGAGCGCTGTTCATGCACTTTTTTTCTCGTCTCGCCTCAATGGTACTGGTGCTTTTATGCGCCACCCAAAGTGCCGCAAAAGAAGATCCAGCAGATCAGGTGTTTACCGGAGGCAAGGTTTACACGCTCGATTCTTCGACACCTTGGGCCGAAGCGGTTGCCATAAGAGGCGACACAATAGTTTACGTGGGCAGTGACGCAGGGGCTGACGCGTTTATAGATGCGGACACTCAGCGCTACGACCTTTCGGGAAAACTATTGCTGCCCGGTTTCATCGATGGACATATTCATGTGGGCTCGACGCTGCCTTATCTCTTCGCGGCCACGCTGAATCCCACCATGACGCCTGCAGAGGCCCTGGCTACCATCGCTAAGCACGCCGAAGACTACCCGGATCAGAACCCCCTGTTAGGTGCCGGGTTTTTGGGCGCAGCCTTTGGCCCCGGAGGCCCGACCGCAGAGGATCTCGATAGTGTTGTGTCAGATCGTCCCGTTATCATTTTTGATGAAGGCTTTCACTCAGCATGGGTAAACACCATGGCCATGGATATGGTCGGTCTTACTGCCGATACGCCGGATCCAAAACCCGGTGCGCACTTTTATCGTCGTTACCCTAATGGCAGCCCCACAGGATGGTTGATAGAAGGTGAAGCGTTTGGTTGGATCGCCGAAGAACTCGGGGTGATTGACATAGAGATCCTGGATAGGTCCGCTGACGTGTTCCTGGCAAGTATGTCCTCCATGGGCATCACGGCAGCGTTTGACGCTGGCATGATCGAGGGCGACGGGGCGCTATTTAGTTTTATGGGCAAGAGAGCGGAAGACGGAAAGCTGCCTTTGCGTATTCTTGGATCTCATTATGTAAACAGCGACCGGGGCCTTGCCACAGCGCTGGATGATCTAGAAAGACTGTCAAAGGCGCATGAGCATGAGTTCTTTGATGTAGAGGTCTTAAAGATCTCGCTGGACGGTACAGTGGAGGCGCAAACGGCCTACACTATTGATCCCTACCTCGAGCCGCCTGGGCATCGGGCAGAACCGTTGGTTTCTCTAGAAAACACCAAGAAAGTGGTGGCTGCTGCAGCCGAAAAGAAAATCGACATGCACTTGCACGCCATTGGTGATGGAGCCGTTAGGATGGCGCTCGATCTCGTTGAGTATGCACGGAAAGAGCACCCCCAGAGCACGAGCCGATTTACTATTTGTCATGCACAGTTAGTTAATCCCACCGACGTGCCACGCTTTGGTGAACTAGATGTCATGGTGCAGTCAACGCCCACCTGGTATGCCTACGATGACATCGTTCTGGCTTATCTGGGCGAGGAACGGCTCACGCACATGTATCCGCTCAATTCCATCGCTGCCGCAGGCGGCAAAGTGACCTTGGGAAGCGACTTTCCCGCGAGCTGGATAGGGTTGGATGGAATGAATCCCGTATTCAATATTGAGATGGCGCTCACACGACAGCCACCGGGAGATAAAGACTATATTCCGCAGCCACCCGTTAATGAGCGCATCACTCTGGAGCAAGCCATCCGGGGATATACTATAGATGCGGCTTATCAGTTAGGTCTAGAGGATGAGATTGGTTCTATAACACCGGGAAAGCAGGCTGACATGGTGGTTTTGGATCAGGATCTTTTTTCCCTGGACCCCTACGCAATCCATAAGACCAAGGTTGTCTTGACGATCGTTGATGGAAAAGTGGTTTTCGAAGCCCCCTAAAAAAACACCGAGCCCTTCGTCAAGAACTCGGTGCTATTTATCGAGCAAACTGCGGCCTCTTACTGCGGCCGTGGCGTTCTACTAACCTTAAGCGCTGGCCGCAATTTTACGTTCTCGGGGATCATTGCTCGCTCGGGGTACTTGATGATCAGGCGCATCTACAGCTGGCGCAGGACTTTCACCAAACAGCACCATTTGCCCAGTCTCGATTTTGAACTCCCTAATTGGGGCAGGGGATATGCGCGGGTCGTTCACTGCACGTCCTTCCTCATCCAGCCCTGCCGCCGGAGCGTCGTCTGTGACAGAGTCCACTGGTAGCGAAGATGCCTGAGCGGTTTCCTCGGCCGTAGCCACTGGCTGAGGCTCCTCTTCAGGGGCACTGTCCAGATCCGCAGTATCAACAACGATCTCTGTGGACTCTGCTTCAGAGCTTTCAGCACCGGTTTCTCCCGCCTTAACCGGAGTTTCCGCAGTGAGCCCCATAGCGGCCTCAATGCTGCTGCCCACGCTTGGGGCTTCAACTTGAGGGCTGCTCACTGACTCGCCAGCAAGCTCAGTAGTGCTCTCTTCAACGACGGCTTCTACTGCCTCAACGACAGCGACCTCATCGACTGACGCTACCGGCTCAGACGCTGCTTCCGCTTCCATCGTTTGTTCTACCGCTGCATCTTGTTCTGTTACTTCCGCTACCGGCGCCTGCTCTGCCGTTACATCCTGAGGCGCCGCTGGAGTATCAGTATCTGGAGTGTCAGCTGCGCGCTCTGTAGTTACAGCTGCAGCTGCAGCCGCTGGACGACGACGACGGGGCTCTCCGCGACGCTGTCCACTTGGGCGCTTTCGAGGCTTGTTCTCAGTCTCTGAATTGTCGTCTGCGTCGTCTGCGTCGTCTGCGTCCACAACAGAAGAGTCTTCTGTGTTATCGGCATCATCGACATCAAGATCGCTTGTTTCCGACGCAACATCCGAACCTTCGGCGCCAGGGCGACGTCCACCACGCGAACGACGGCGACGACGGCGGCGAGTGCCATCGTCAGACTTTTCGTCGCCGTCACTATCTAAGACGACTTCGGCAGTAGATTCGACAGGCTCATTGGCTGTCTCTGCTGTCTCTGTTGTCTCTGAATCCGAGCTTTGGTCATCATCATTGACGCTGCGATTCTGATTGCGACCTTGTCCGCCGCGGCGACGGCGACCACGAGTCCTTTTGGGGCGATCGTCATCTGAGGCCTGGCTGTCAGCATTGCTGCCGTTGGCGTTGTCGTTATCGGTGTCGGCCTTAGCGGCTTCCTTTGACACCGTGTCCGTTGACTCGACTTCAGCATCAGGGGCGCCAAAAAAGCTAACCCACAAGCGTTGTGCTAGCCCGGGCTTTGCTGCGACCGCTGAGGTCGCGACGGCAGCCGTGGCTGCGACCGCAGCAGTAGTTGTCTGCGACGCGCTGCTATCCGCAGTTTCGGCGGGAACTGGTGCTGCTGTAGGTGCGATTCTCTGCACCACTGCCTCTTGAGTCGGAAGGCTATGATCATGAGCATCCGAAATGCTATCTGCGTCAGGTACTGCGATTTCGATCTTATAGCTGGTCTGCTGATCGCCATCAACTTCATCATCGCGAAGGCGAGTTACTTCAAAGTGCGGTGTTTCGAGATTCGGGTCAGGTATAACCAGTACGCGAACCCGGGTGAGTGTTTCGATTTCACTCAGCGCTAAACGCTTTTCGTTTAAGAGATAAGCGGCGACATCTATCGGTACGATCGCGCGCACTTCAGCGCTGCGCTCCTTGGTGGCTTCTTCTTCAAGCAAACGAAGGATGGAAAGCGATAGAGATTTGGTGTCCCGGATGCTGCCCTGGCCTGTGCAACGAGGACATACAATAGCGCTGGTCTCGCCAAGGGAGGGGCGCAAACGTTGGCGCGACATTTCTAGCAGGCCAAAGCGTGAGATGCGCCCAACTTGCACTCGAGCACGATCGATCGCGAGCGCATCACGTACGCGAGTCTCAACAGCACGCTGATTCTTTGCAGCGAGCATGTCAATAAAGTCGATAACAATCAGTCCGCCCATGTCGCGCAACCGAAGCTGTCGTGCGACCTCGTCAGCAGCCTCAAGATTGGTCTGCAGCGCGGTTTCTTCGATGTTCACGCCCTTGGTTGCACGGGCAGAGTTGATGTCGATAGACACCAGTGCTTCCGTGGGGTCGATCACAATGGATCCGCCGGACGGCAAGCGCACCTCTCGCCCAAAAGCGGTCTCGATCTGGCTTTCAATCTGGAATCGATTGAACAGTGGAGTGCTGTCTTCGTAGAGTTTGATGCGCTGCTGGTACTTGGGCATCACCATGCTGACAAAGTCCATCGCCTGCTTAAAGGCATCCGGGGAATCGATGAGCACCTGGTCAACGTCGTCCCGGAGGTAGTCGCGAACCGCGCGAATAATGACATTGCTCTCTTGGTAAAGAAGCACCGGTGAGCGGTTCTCTTCGCCGGCTGTGCTGACGGCTTCCCAGAGTTGCAGGAGATAGTTAAGGTCCCACTGGAGCTCTTCTGCCGATCGTCCAACGCCGGCGGTGCGAATAATGACACCCATGCCATCGGGGATATCCAGTGCGCTCAGAGCTTCTCGAAGCTCTGCTCGATCATCACCTTCGATACGGCGAGAAATTCCACCTGCTCGAGGGTTGTTTGGCATCAGGACCATGTAGCGACCTGGCAGGCTGATAAACGTGGTTAGTGCAGCGCCCTTGTTACCGCGCTCTTCTTTGTCGACCTGAACGATCAGTCGGGTGCCTTCTTTAACGACGTCGCGAATGGAGAACTTTCCATCGATGTCTTTGGGGTCTCGGTAGAAGTACTCTCGAGCAATTTCTTTAACCGATAAAAAACCGTGGCGCTCGGCGCCAAAGTCCACAAAAGCGGCTTCGAGACTGGGTTCTACCCGGGTGATTTTGCCAACGTATATGTTAGCTTTCTTTTGCAGGCGAGTTCTGTTTTCGATGTCCAGGTCGTAGAGCTTCTGGCCATCGACAAGTGCTACGCGCATTTCTTCCGCATGCGTAGCGTTGATAAGCATTTTCTTCATGTGTAACCAAACCTCTCGTGGGGTTTAGCCGGCGCACGCCAGTGCACACCTTCATAATTCGAGAACCTGCAGAAACGTAAATTCTCGAAAACTTAGTGCGCTGCAGTAAACCCGTTCCGCTTAATCACGGCGGTCTCGCTGCACTAGTTGTTATCTCTGAGCAGGCTGCTAAGCGCCGCCGCTCATCGCTAATTCTGGTCTTGCCCCGGCAACCTTGCTTGTTGGTGTTGCGATCGGGTGCTTTTTTATCTGTTCTTCGGTAGCGCCCGAGAGTTGTGTCTCCCGAACCGTTGGACCGTGCAATGCGCTGTTCGCAGGCGTATCGGTCGCTACAGTGCGTTCTCATTGAGAAAAACTGCGTCTTGCCGAATGTTGCGGCGCCTGACGTAGCCTTGCTCGCAGGTATGCGAACTGATCAAAAAACGTGTTCTGTAACTCTGTATTCTTTCAATATTCCAATAGCGCGGGTCGGAGTTTCGTCTCGATCTCGCGCGGCATCGTATACTTGCAGCTAAAGACTCTCATGGCTGCCCTCGCCGTGTTACGCCTGATGAGTCCCGGACTAACCGTTCTGGCTGCCTGTGCAACCGATGAACTAAAGTGAGAGACTTTCTCTGGCAGTTACGGGCTCCAGCGCTTAACGTTCGGCGCCTGTTCAACATACAAAACAACTAAGTGCTGACTGCTAGCTGTTGGGGGAGTCCCGGGCTCAGACTTGATCGATCATAATTGGCCTACCCCAAGTAGCGTAGTAGTGCACCGGGGCGAGATTTATGCGTCAATTCAGTCGCCAGGCCGGCATACTAGCAGCAAGCTTGGTTCTGCTCAAATAAAAGAAGGACGATTAAAAACCCTATGTTGATGCGGCCCCCAGCCAAATTCTGGTGCGTCCCGTGAGTGGCGTTAGCTTTCTGACCGTTGATGAGCGTAGCGATGGCCAACGACTGGACAACTTCATATTGCGGGAGTGCCCTGGAATACCCAAGACGCGCCTGTACCGCGCTATGCGCAAAGGCGAGGTCCGGGTAAACAAGGGGAGGGCAAAGCCTGATCAACGCTTACGTTTGGGAGACAGGGTGCGTCTGCCTCCTTTGAGCGCTCCACCAGCTCGGGAACCTGGCGCTGCGCCCCCTGGATGGCAGGCGCGTCTGGCTGCCAGCGTGGTGTTTGAGGACGATCATCTGTTAGCGATCAATAAGCCCTCGGGCATAGCAGTGCACGGTGGTAGCGGTTTGCAGTTTGGCTTGATTGAAACCCTGCGCACCATGAGGCCGGATGCACGGTTTCTTGAACTCGTGCATCGTTTGGACAGAGAGACATCCGGTTTGGTGCTTATCGCCAAGAAACCGGCTGCCCTGCGTGCGCTGCACGAACTCCTGCGCGCCCAAGGTAAGATCGATAAGCGCTATCTGGCGCTTGCCGAGGGGGCCTGGCCGCGACATATGCGCGTTGTTGACGCGCCGCTGCAGCGCTTTGAGCGAAAATCGGGTGAGCGTATGGTTAAAGTGGCCAAAGAGGGGAAGCCATCCACAACCGAGTTCAGAATACGAGAGAACTTCTCCGCTGTAACATTGATAGAAGCTCGACCCCTTACCGGACGCACGCATCAGATCCGCGTGCATGCACTCCATGCCGGACACACCTTGTTGGGGGATTCGAAGTACCAGAGCCCGGAAAGTGAAGCCTACGCCCGCAAGCTTCAGCTTAAGCGCTTGTTTCTGCACGCTGAATCCCTGTCCTTTGTGCTCAATGAACAGCGTTATGAGCTGCATGCACCCTTGGACAGTGAGTTAACTAGCGTATTAAAAAGATGCCCTAAATAGTTGTTTTTAAAGGGTATAGTCCAACCGATCTTAACATGTCGCAGGTTGCAATCAGAGGGAGGCCCTCGAGTGCCGTAGGGTCATCGCTCTCAAGGCTTTTAAACAGGCAGATACCCAAGCCTTCCCAGCGAAAACTACCGGCACAGTCCAGCGGCTCGTCTCGGCGGACGTAGTCGATGATCTCAGCATTTGCCAGAGACCGAAATCTCACAGTCGTACGAACGCATCGCTGGGCGATAACCGTGTCCCGCTGCGCCAGACTCACAGCGGTGTAAAACTCCACAGACTGACCGCTGCAGAGTCTCAGTTGCTGCTGCGCTACCGAAAAACTGCCCGGCTTACCCAGGATCATCGACGGTAAAGCGGCAACCTGGTCGCTCCCCAGCACGACAGACTCAGGGTGCAAGGCCGCTACCGCAAGCGCTTTGGCGTCCCCAAGACGGCAGGCAAGAGCGTCAGGAGCCTCTCCCGGCCGCGGGGTTTCGTCGGTTTCTGGAGCTGCACAGGTAAATGCCAGCTCCAGCCGCTCAAGAAGTCGTCGACGATAGGGCGATGTGGATGCCAGAATTAGTGGCGTATGCGAAAGGAGGCTCATGGCGCTATGCTTAAGCTAACGCTCGGGATTGTAAAGATTTTTTTGACAAGTGGGGGGGCGATCACTATAGTGCGCCGCCATGTCGGCAGCCCCCCTCCCGAATCGAGTCAACATACGCAAAGCCGTGATCCGGTGTGCGAAGTATTCAGGCTGCCTTGGATCTGAGCATTTGCCGCAATTGGCGGCTTTTTTGGACCCAGCCAATCCCATCGTTGAGATCAGCGTGGAGTTTGGCGAGAACGAGGAAGGGCGGCAGTTCGCGGCTGTAGATATGGAAGCGCGAGTCGTGCTGGAGTGTCAGCGCTGCTTGCAGCCGGTGCACTGCAAACTTAAGACATCAAGTCGCCTCGGTCTGGTGCCGGACGACGAGCAGGCACTGCAGTTGCCCGCAGGCCTCGAACCGCTGATAGCGGTGGACGAGGTGGATTTGTGGGAGCTGGCCGGAGAAGAATTGGCGCTCGCATTGCCGGTGGTGGCATATCACCCCGAAGGTGAATGTGAGCCACCGAAGAGTGATCGGCCTGATCGATCAGATAATGAAGAACGGGATTCGACCGAGCAAGCATCGGAGAATCCTTTTAGTGTTTTGTCGGCGCTCTTAGATAGCGGCGACACGAAGGAGAAGTAACCCATGGCTGTTCAAAAGAGCAAAAAGACTCGCTCGCGACGTGGCATGCGTCGATCGCATGACTCGCTGAGTGGACCCACTCTGAACGTAGATCAGACGACGGGTGAGACCCACCGACGTCACCACATTACTGCGGACGGCTTTTACCGTGGTAAGAAAGTGATTGACACCGGTACCGACGACTAAACCCTCCCGCCCGATGTGAAAGCACCGGGCAGTAAGGTAGATAGACAGCGGCACCTTCGAATAAGTGAAGCGCGGTGAACTCATCGTGTTTACTTTGTCGGGGTGCCGCACTTCGTTGCTAGACTCTCATTGTCGGACACTCTGTTTTCGAAGCTTGTTTTGGCCTCCGTGAGCTAAACCTCTCGGACCTGACTGGAGTTAGTGTATGCGTCACGACCTCGCTTTTCTGTTTCCTGGCCAAGGCAGCCAACGCGTCGGCATGCTTGCTGAGGCTGCTGAACAATTCTCTGAAGTGGCGGCAGTTTTTGAGGAGTCTTCCGATGCCCTGGGTTTTGACCTTGCGGCACTGATCCTCAGTGATGAATCAGAGCAGCTCAATCTCACGGAATACACACAGCCAGCATTGTTAGCTGCATCCGTAGCGCTTTGGCGCACCTGGATTGCTCGCGGTGGAGTTACGCCGTCGGCGATGGCCGGCCACAGCCTTGGCGAGTTCTCGGCTTTGTGTTGTGCCGGTGCCCTAAGCTTGAACGATGCGGTCACGCTGGTTCGCGAGCGTGGACGTTTTATGCAAACGGCTGTGCCTGTGGGCGTTGGTGCGATGGCTGCAATACTCGGTCTTGATGATGGAATCGTCACAGAAACTTGTGAAAAGGTTTCTAGTATTACTGAAGGCGTCGTGCAGGCCGTCAACTTTAATGCGCCTGGACAGGTCGTTATCGCCGGCAATTGCACTGCGGTGGATGATGCGATTGCCGCGCTAAAAGAAGCCGGTGCGAAGCGCGCCATGCCGCTTCCCGTAAGCGCGCCCTTTCATACATCCTTGATGGTGCCCGCCGGTGAAAAGCTGGCTGAAGTGCTGGCCGGTGTAGAGATTTCAACGCCCGATATACCGGTGGTGCACAACGTGCACGCGCAGACAGAGAAGGATCCTGAGCGAATCCGACAGTTGTTGGTGCAGCAAATATCAGCTCCAGTTCGCTGGACCGCATGCGTTGGCAGATTGCAAGCAATGGGCGCGGTGCAATTTGTCGAGTGCGGTGCAGGCAACGTTTTGGGTGGCCTGCTTCGTCGTATAGATCGTGGCTTGAGCTGCGCTTATCTCGAAAAGCCCGACGACCTCCAGGCCGCAGTGAAATCACTCGGTACTTGAGTAGACAATAATAGGGATAGAACGATGACAGAAGAGACACAAGACACTGCGTCCCGGATAGCGCTGGTGACCGGCGCAAGCAGAGGTATCGGCCGAGCTATCGCTGACGCCTTAGCAGCCGGCGGACACGCCGTGATAGGCACCGCTACTACTGACAGCGGCGCTAAAGCCATTGACGATCGCTTGAGCCCCCTCGGCGGTGCTGGCATGTGTCTGGACGTTGCTGACCCCGAGAGTGTTAAATCAGTCCTTGCAGCAATCAACGAACGCTTCGGTGCTCCGCTCATTCTTGTAAACAACGCGGGCATTACGCGAGACAACCTTCTCCTGCGCATGAAAGATGATGAATGGCAGGGTGTGGTCGATACGAACCTGACTGCATTGTTCAAGACATCAAAAGCTGCGTTACGTGGGATGACCAAGGCCCGCTGGGGCCGGATAGTGAATATCACTTCAGTAGTGGGCTCTATGGGTAATGCCGGTCAGAGCAACTACGCAGCGAGTAAAGCTGGTGCAGAAGGGTTTTCCCGCGCGCTGGCTCGAGAAATAGGTGCACGAAACATAACGGTCAACGCGGTTGCGCCGGGATTCATCGACACCGATATGACAGCAGCGCTTAGCGAAGATCAACGCAACGCGATGTTGTCGCAGATTCCTCTGGCACGTTTGGGGGAAGCAAAAGAAATCGGTGCCTTGGTTGCATTTCTATGCAGTGACTCGGCAGCGTATATTACGGGCGAAACAATTCACATTAACGGTGGTATGTACATGGCCTAATGACCGGGGTAGGTATATGCCAGATCGCAAAAAGACGGTAGACTTCACATTAACCCGAGCACATTGGGGGTGTAGGCTTTCCTTCATCAGGAGTATTCGAGGATCATGAGCAGCATTGAAGAACGCGTAAAAAAAATCGTCGCTGAGCAGCTCGGCGTCAAAGAAGAAGAAGTACAGACTGAGGCTTCGTTCGTAGAAGACCTTGGCGCAGACTCGCTTGACACAGTAGAGCTTGTCATGGCCCTCGAGGAGGAGTTTGAAACTGAAATTCCTGACGAGGAAGCTGAGAAGATTACGACAGTTAAGCTGGCTATTGACTATATTAACGAGCACCTCTCCTGAGGGTAGCGCTAGCGCGTTTACGCGTTTTGCACGTGAAGAGCCGTGACTACCGCTAGGTATCACGGCTTTTCTGTTTGTGTACACACGGTAGTGAATCGTCATCGAAGGGAGAGCAATTGTGAAGGGAAGACGGGTAGTTGTGACGGGGATGGGTTTGGTCACTCCCGTGGGACACGACGTGGAGTCCACTTGGGCATCCATACTTGCTGGACGCAGTGGTGCTGCGTCCATTGAGACGTTTGACGTCGGGGCCTACAGCACACGATTTAGCGCTAGTGTCAGGAACTTTGATATCGAAGCCTACCTGCCAGCCAAAGACGCTCGCAAGATGGACACCTTTGTGCAGTACGGCATGGCGGCGGGCATTCAGGCATTTGATCACTCTGGCTTTACCGTTACCGAGGAAAATGCTGGCCGTGTTGGCTGCGCCATCGGCTCTGGCATTGGCGGAATTAGCCAGATAGAAAAAAATTCGGAGATTGTGAACAGTTCCGGTCCACGACGTATCTCGCCGTTTTTTGTACCCGGATCTATTATCAATATGATCTCGGGAAACCTGTCAGTTCGCTACGGCCTGCGTGGGCCCAATATCGCCATCGTCACTGCCTGCACCACCGGCACTCACAACATCGGTTTTGCGGCTCGGATGATTTCTCAGGGTGATGCGGATGCAATGCTAGCCGGGGGCGCCGAAATGGCGACCACGAAAGTAGGGCTGGGTGGCTTCGCCGCAGCGCGGGCTTTGTCCACGCGCAATGATGACCCGCAGGCAGCCTCTCGGCCCTGGGATGCAGATCGCGATGGCTTTGTGCTTGGTGATGGTGCGGGAATGATGTTTCTCGAAGAGTACGAGAGCGCCAAGGCGCGCGGCGCGCATATTTTTGCTGAGATCTGTGGCTTTGGCATGAGCGGTGATGCGTATCATATGACGCTCCCTCCCGAGGACGGCCGCGGTGCGGCGGACGCTATGCGCAATGCATTACTGGACGCTGAGATCGATCCGGCCAGCATTGAGTATGTAAATGCTCATGGCACGTCCACACTCGCTGGAGATGTTGCCGAGAGCCGCGCTGTTGAGTCGGTGTTCGGCACTGCCGCTGCATCGGTTGCGGTGAGCTCTACAAAGTCCATGATCGGACATCTACTCGGCGCAGCTGGGGCAGTTGAAGCTGTGTTTGCAGTGCTGGCTATTCGTGATCAAGTTGCTCCACCGACGATTAATTTAGACAAGCCCGGGGAGGGCTGTGTGCTGGACTATGTTCCACATACTGCGCGGGAAATGACTATTACTCACAGTCTTTCCAACTCTTTTGGTTTTGGTGGTACCAACGGCTCGCTGATATTCGGTCGCGTTTAGGCACGCTCTTGAATCGGGAAATGCCGGAGCAAGCTGCGGAATCAGTGCCAGCCACTGACCGCGCGTTTCTTTACGGTGACGGCGTTTTCGAGACGTTGCTGATTGTAAACGGCATAGCGCTTTGGCCCGAGCTACACTTGGATCGGATGATTCGTGGCGCACAGCGTCTGGGTATCGATCTCTCCAGTAGCGCAGTCCATGCGGCCATCGCTGAGGCTCAAACGCACTACCAACATAGTGCGGGTGTTCTGCGGATCACGGTTAGTCGCAATGGAGGTGGTCGAGGTTATGCGCCGTCCAAAGGAGTGGGAGGGCGAGTTACCGCAGCGCATTCAGATCTTGGACGTGAACCCTTCCAAGCCCTGCCTTCAGCCGTCGTGGTTACCTCTTCAATTATCATGGGAGAGCAGCCCCTGTTAGCCGGTCTCAAGCATTGCAATCGTCTGGAGCAGGTAATGGCAGCCGCCGAAGCGCTCGATCGAAACGTCGATGACGTGCTTTTGTGCCGCAGTGACGCGGCGTACCAATGTTCTAGTAACGCCAATATATTTTTGCTCAGTGGTGATACCTTGCTAACACCTGGCTGCGACCGAAGTGGCGTGTCGGGCACGCGGAGGCGGTTCATTTTAGAGAAGCTGTCTGCACAGCAAGGACTGTCTGCTGTGGAGGCCACGCTGACAGTCTCTGATCTGCAGTCAGCGGATGCTATGTTCATCTGCAACAGTATTATGGGTATTCGAAACGTGGCTAGATGCGACGAACTCGAATTCGAGCCATCAGCCGTGCTAGAGCGGCTCCAGCAGGCTTACTACCAAGAGGCTCGGCAATGCTGCGCAATGTAGCCATGGCAGTTCTGCTGCTGCTAATCGCAGTGGTCGCCGGTGCAATGTTGTTACGCGAATGGTGGGAACGCCCGCTCTTAGTGCCCGCAGAAGGTCTTATCCTGCAGGTTGAGCCCGGGGATAGTTTGAACCGGTTATCCAGGCGTCTCGCTGAAACAGCTGTCCTGGAGCATGCGCGACTACTGAACATAATGGGACGTTTTTTGGGGGCAGACAGCCGGATTCGTCGTGGTGAATACCACCTACCCCAAGGAATTACGCCTGAAACACTGTTGTTACTCCTGCAAAGCGGCAAGACGGTCCGTTACCTCGTAACATTGCCCGAAGGCATAACACTTCGAGAGGCCCTTGAGCTTATTCAGTCCAGCGAAGGAGTTAAATCGATTCTCACAGGTCCCGACGATCCGAGCTTACTGAGTTTGGTGGCGCCAGCCGCTAGCCCTGAAGGCTATTTCTTGCCGGAGACCTATCAATATGAACGCGGTGACAGTGATCTCAAACTGCTGTCCGAGGCCCACCGCATGATGGATGAAGCGTTAGCGGAGGTGTGGCAGCAACGACAAACTGAGCTGCCCTACAGCGAGGCCTACGAAGCACTGATCATGGCCTCGATCATAGAAAAAGAGACGGGCCTGGCACAAGAAAGGCCGACAATTGGCGGTGTATTTGTTCGTCGACTGGAACGGGGCATGCGCTTGCAGACGGATCCCACGGTGATCTACGGACTTGGCGATACATTTCAGGGTAACCTGCAGCGCAAACATCTGATTGACCCAAGCAATGTGTACAACAGTTATCGCCACCATGGACTTCCCCCGGGGCCGATTGCCTTGCCCGGCAGGGCTGCGCTGATGGCAGCCGTAAACCCAGCTCCTGGAGATGCCCTGTATTTTGTTGCTCGGGGTGATGGCAGCCATGCGTTCAGCGCAACACTAAAAGAGCATGAAGCCGCCGTGCGTCGCTTTCAATTGTCACGGCGGTCTAACTATCGATCAGCGCCGGAGAGTAGGTAACTGTGAGTCAGCGTGGCTTATTTATCACCTTGGAGGGTGGCGAAGGGGCTGGCAAAAGCACGGCAATGACCTATGTCGAGCAGGGGCTGCGCGAGGCGGGTGTCGATATCGTCTGCACGCGAGAGCCCGGCGGCACCCGGCTGGGCGAGCAATTGAGAGAGACCTTGCTGACACCGTCGGAGAAGGGCATTGACCCTGTTGCCGAACTGCTAATGATGTTTGCAGCGCGCGCTCAGCATCTATCCGAGTGCATTGTCCCCGCATTGGAACGGGGGCAGTGGGTGTTGTGTGATCGGTTTACCGACGCGACTTATGCGTATCAAGGCGCCGGCCGTAACATGGGAGAGGCGCCCGTGAGTGCACTCGAAGAACTGGTGCAGGGGAACTTGCGTCCGGATCTGACCCTGTTGCTAGATGTCCCTGCAGCAGTCGGCCTTTCGAGAGCTCGGGGAAGAGGGGCGTTGGATCGTTTTGAGCTTGAGGATCAAGCGTTTTTTGAGCGAGTGAGGCACTCTTACTTGTCCCGGGCTAAACGCAGTAGCGGTCGTTATCAGATTATTGATGCTTCGGCGGAGCTGGTAGACGTGGAGCGAGCGCTGCAAGCCATCGTCAAGGATTTGATCGCATGCCCTCCGCTGGTAGATAACGAATGACGGAGTTACCGCCGCGGGTTATCCCGCCAGCGCAGTCTCGATGCCTCCCTTGGCATCATGCGACGTGGAGCAGCCTGGATACGCTGTTTAAGAAGGAACGTTTGCCTCATGCAATGCTTCTGGAAGGACAGCCAGGTACCGGGCGCAATCGACTGGCATTGTCTCTAGCCAGGTATTTGCTGTGCAGCAACACCCGTTCCGAGGGCAACTGCGGGGGCTGTAAAACCTGCATTTTGACGGCGTCTGGTGCGCACCCGGATTTATCGATTGTGATGCCCGCGGAGACTGGAAAAGCTATAGGAATAGACGCCATTCGCGAAGTGATACGCTTCGCTGCCGGCACACCCACACTCGGTCGCTATAAGGTGATATTGGTTTCGCCTGCGGAATCACTGACCCCGGCCGCATTCAACGCTTTTCTTAAGTGTCTGGAAGAGCCGTCGTCCGAAACATTTATTGTAATGGTCAGCGCTAGCGGTTACCCCTTGCCAGCGACAATTCGATCCCGCTGCCAACGGTGGCAATTGCCCTCTCCTGCAGTGCCCCTGGGCCGGGAGTGGTTGCTGGAGGCGCTTGGGGAGGCTGAGGCCAGCAGTCAGCTTGTGGACTCCATGCTCGAGCTCTGCGGTGGTAGGCCACTGGAGGCGCTGGAGAAACTACAAAGTGATGACTGCGACGCACTCATTAGCTTGCATAGAACTGCGCGGACGATGTTGCAAGAAGGGCGCCCCTCACGGGCCTTGGAGCAGGGAGTCGCAAATGTCCAGCCCGACAGCACCCTCGATGTACTCGAAAGTACCTTACAGTCTTGGCTGCGAGAATTACCCGCAACTCAACTTCGCTCGCAAGAAGCTCTGCGGGGCTTTGCTGCACTTGAGACAATCGCACAATTGCGGGCCGCCAAGCGTAGCGGAACCAACCCTAACGTGGATCTTCTTCGATTCACTGTGACATCCGCGATGAACGGGCTTTGGGACAAGTAAGCGCGATGCTACACTCAATTTTCTCAAAAGCGTGCCAGCATCATTATGAGTGAACAGTCGTCAGCCCATCTGGGAATTCTTTCACTGACAATAAAGGATAAAGCCGTCCTTTATTCTGCCTATATGCCGTTTATCAAAAACGGCGGCCTCTTTGTTCCCACCAACAAGAGCTACGAAATTGGCGATGAGGTGTTTATGCTTCTGACGTTGATGGAAGAGCCGGATAAAATACCTATTGCAGGAAAGGTGGTTTGGGTTACGCCCCGCGGAGCCCAAGGCAATCGTACATCGGGTATTGGTGTGCAGTTCTCTGAGCAGGACGCAGCAGCGAATGCGAAAATTGAAGAACATCTTGCAGGCATGCTTACATCAGACCGACCTACACATACGATGTAGAACGGAGGCCCGGGGTGTGGTTGTCCCGTAGATATAAGCCGTAAGCATCTGAAAATAATATTAAAAAACACTAAACGACCTTACACAGTCATTGAACCTGCCGTCCGCTAAGCAAGCTGTCGGTGAAATACGCGGTGGGTTGCTAATGCGCAGAAAACTTAAGAATTAACTCGATATACTGGTCATAACGCTTTGATTTTTAAAAAATTTTGGCAAAAAAGTGGGCTCCAAAAGGAGCCCAATAAGACCATTAGGAGTGAAACATAAAGGAAGTTAATCCTCTATCACGGAACATTGGGTTTGTTCCGGTGACATACCATTCCTGCGAGGAAATGGGGTCATCGTTATAATAATGCGATTAATCGGAAATATTCCATACTTTGTTCACGACGGACTAGTTCATTTACGCATATGCGCATATCGTTTTGATAACCAGAGGGAGCTAAAAAGCTGATATGAAGCGCCATAAACCCATTTTAGGTGTGTTGGAGGGCTTCTACGGCAGGCCTTGGTCTGCGTCATCAAGATTGTTAATGGCCGAGTGGTTGCCGGCTATTGGAATCGACGCCTACCTCTACGCCCCGAAAGCCGATGCGTATCTGCGAAAGGCCTGGCAGAGCCCATGGCCGCTACCAGAGCGGGCGCACCTGGCGGCAGTTGCCCAGCGGTGCGGCAGGAATTCCCTATCGTTCCATGTGGGCTTGTCTCCCTTTGAGCTTTACCGCGATTACAATCGCTCCGCCCGCGAGTCTTTAAAAGCCAAGGTTGGAGAGATTATCGACTTGGGTGTGTCGGGCTTGGCGGTCCTCTTTGATGACATGCCGGGTGATCTTGATAGCCTTGGTTCTCGACAGGCTGAGATTTGTGGAGACGTACAGCACTGGGTCGCTGATAAAGCGGTGGCCTTGCGTGTTTGCCCAACGTATTACAGCGATGACCCCATTCTCGATCAGATTTTTGGTCCGAGGCCGGACGGCTACTTAAAGTCTCTGCACGATGAACTCGACGGTGCGTACGAGGTGTTCTGGACCGGCCCCGCAGTGTGCTCCGAATCCATTAGCCCATTATCGCTCGAGGTCGTTAGCAGCGAGTGCGCAGGGAAGATAGCAATTTGGGACAACTATCCAGTAAACGATAGTCGCGCGAGATCCCCACATGTTTACGTCGAAGCCCTGAGCGGTAGATCCCCAGAGATAGGAGGCCTTATTGGAAGCCACTGGTGCAATGCAATGAATCAGCCTGCACTGTCACTCCCGGCACTCGCTTCTTTGCCAACGCTCTACGGTCAGCAGTCCACCCGGTTTGCGGAGGTGTGCGCCGCGGCAGGCTTGAGCGAACATTTAGTCCAAGCCTGTGTCACGCTGGCCACGCAGGGTCTCGATCAGATCAATCCGGCGAAGCGTGCTGGGTTGGAATCATTAGCTGAAGTCGATAGTGTGGCAGCTCTGGAATTGCGCGATTGGCTGTCTGGCGGCTACGAATTTGACCCAGACTGCCTTACCTGTTGAAAGGCATGTTGCCGACAACCCAAGCCTGTGGCAAAATCGCGCCCCTCGAAGGTGCCCGGCTCAGGCCTTGCTTTCGATAAATTTCTAGAAATATCAATGTTTTGCAGGTGAATTCAGGGATTTTCGATGTACTCTGAAGGCAACTTGGTCAGTATGCGGGAGTGGCGGAATTGGTAGACGCGCTGGATTTAGGTTCCAGTGCCTTATGGTGTGAGAGTTCGAGTCTCTCCTTCCGCACCAATCAGGGGCTATGTAAAGCCCCGCCAAAGAATGAGTTACAAGGGATCACCAGATTATGCAGGTTTCTATAGAAACAACGTCAAAGCTGGAGCGCCGGCTGACCGTTGGAGTACCGGCCGAAACCGTCGACACGCAAGTCGATGAGCGCCTCCGTCAGGCCGTCAAGAACGTGCGTCTACCCGGCTTTAGGCCTGGGAAGGTGCCATTAAAGGTGATGCGTCAGCGCTTTGGTCCCGGAGTTCGCCAGGAGGTGCTGGGCGAAGTGATGAGTCGCAGCTTCCAGGAGGCGGTGACCCAGGAAAAACTAAAGCCTGCGGGCCAGCCAACCATCGAGCCCCGCAACATGGACGCCGGCAAGGACCTCGAATATATCGCGACCTTTGAAGTGTTCCCCGATGTCGAGATTGTCGAGCTCAAGGGCTATCCGGTAGACAAGCCCGCAGCCGAAGTTTCCAGTGATGACGTAGACAACATCATTGAAGTATTTCGTAAGCAGCGCGGAAGCTGGGAAGAGGCAGGGCGTCCCGCAGCAGACGGCGATCGCGTGAACATCGATTTTGAAGGTACTCGCGATGGCGAAGCGTTCGAAGGCGGCAGCGCAGAAGGTAGCGATCTTGAGCTTGGTTCCGGTCAGATGATTCCAGGCTTTGAAGACGGCGTGGTCGGTATGACTGCGGGTGACGAAAAAGTACTTTCGCTGAGCTTTCCAGACGACTACCACGCTGACGAGCTTAAGGGCGCGGCAGTAGAGTTCAAAGTCACCTTGAACAAAGTACAAGAGATGCAGTTGGCACCGCTAGACGCGGAGCTTTACGCGGCATACGGACTTGAAGGCGACGACGAAGGCGAGTTTCGCGCCGAAGTTGAGCAGAATATGGCCCGAGAGCTGCGTAATGCGGTAGATGCGCGCGTCAAGAAGCAGGTTATGGACGCGGTTGTTGAAGCCTATGCTGATCTGGACGTTCCCGCAGCACTAATTTCGCAAGAGACTGATGCGCTGCGTAACCAGATGTTTCAGCAGTTCGGCGGCTCTGCTCCGGAAGGCATGGATCTTAAGGCGATCCTTCCAGATGACATGTTTGCGGCGAATGCCGCACGACGTGTCAAGTTGGGTTTGGTTCTGGCGGAACTCATTGCGCATTACGAACTCAAAGCTGATGAGGACGCGCTGCGTAGCGCGGTAGAAGAGATCGCTTCAACTTATCAGGACCCGGAAGAGGTTGTTAACTGGTATTTTGGAAACCAGGAGCAGCTCGCGGCCGTACAATCTAAAGTCCTCGAGGATAAAGTGGTTGAACGTCTGCTGGAATCTGCCGCAATCAATGAGTCGGTGTGTACCTACCAAGAAGCTATTGCACTGGGTCAGCAGGCTAATCAGTAGTCAACGAAAGAGCGTCAGGAGCTAACAAGGTATGTTGAAACAGATCGAAGGAATTGCACCCTCAGTTCAATCACTCGGCCTCGTGCCCATGGTGGTTGAGCAGACGTCGCGGGGCGAGCGTTCCTACGACATCTACTCACGTCTTCTCAAAGAGCGTGTAGTGTTCGTGGTGGGGCAGATAGAGGACCATATGGCAAACCTCATTGTTGCCCAGCTGCTGTTTCTTGAGTCCGAAAATCCTGACAAAGACATACACGTGTATATCAACTCGCCCGGAGGATCAGTGACTGCAGGGCTGTCAATTTACGACACCATGCAGTTTGTTAAGCCCGATATCAGCACTATGTGCCTGGGTCAGGCTGCCTCCATGGGCGCCTTCTTGCTCTCTGGTGGCACCAAGGGAAAACGTTATTGCTTGCCGAATGCTCGAACAATGATTCACCAGCCCAGCGGTGGTGCTCAGGGTCAGGCTACGGATATCGATATTCAGGCGAAGGAGATCCTGATTATTCGTGAGCGTCTTAATCGTCTTATGGCCGAGCACACCGGGCAGTCTCTGGAGGTTATCGAACGTGATACCGAGCGGGACCGCTTTATGGATGCAGAGCAAAGTAAGGAATACGGTTTGGTCGATGAGGTCGTCACTGCGCGGAGCGCTGGCAGCAGCGCGTGATTCAGTATCAGCTTTGTCCCACTGATATCTCTCTTCGACTTGCATTAGGAGGCGAAAAACATCAACCTAAAAGCGCTGGCAGTATCGTGGGAGGCGAAGTGAGCCAATGAACAAGGATTCATCAGGATCAGATGACGGTGGCAAGCTTTTGTATTGTTCTTTCTGCGGCAAAAGCCAGCACGAGGTTCGGAAGCTGATTGCTGGCCCGTCGGTCTTTGTGTGCGACGAGTGCGTTGACCTTTGCAATGACATTATTCGCGAAGAGGTGCAGGAAAGCGCATCGGAGGACGGTGAAGAAAAGCTTCCCGTTCCAGAGGAAATCAACGCCATTCTCGACGAGTACGTTATTGGCCAAAAACGGGCCAAGAAAGTACTGTCTGTCGCTGTCTACAACCATTATAAGCGTCTCCGTCACGGTAACTCCAAGAGTAACGATGTAGAGCTTGGGAAAAGTAACATTCTCCTCGTCGGGCCCACAGGTTCGGGCAAGACCTTGCTCGCAGAAACCCTCGCGCGGTTGCTTGATGTTCCCTTTACTATCGCCGACGCTACCACGCTGACAGAAGCAGGGTATGTGGGTGAAGACGTAGAAAACATCATCCAAAAGCTGCTGCAGAAGTGCGACTACGATGTTGAAAAGGCGCAGGTCGGTATTGTCTATATCGATGAGATCGACAAAATCTCTCGCAAATCTGACAATCCCTCGATCACCCGAGACGTTTCCGGGGAGGGCGTTCAACAAGCGCTTTTGAAGCTCATCGAAGGTACCGTAGCCTCGGTCCCACCTCAGGGCGGCCGCAAGCATCCCCAACAAGAGTTTCTGCAGGTCGATACCTCAAACATTCTCTTTATCTGTGGTGGCGCGTTTGCTGGACTGGATAAAGTTATTCGGGATCGATCCGAAAAGGGCGGCATAGGCTTTGGTGCAGACGTTCACAGTAAAGACGCAAAGCGTAATGTGGGCGAAGTTCTGTTTGACCTGGAGCCCGAGGATTTGGTGCGGTACGGACTGATCCCTGAGTTCGTGGGGCGCTTGCCGGTGATAGCGACGCTGGAAGAGCTTGATGTTCCTGCTCTTGTACAAATCCTTACCGAGCCACGCAACTCGCTGACCAAGCAGTACAGCAAGCTCTTCGATATGGAAGGCGTTGAAATAGACTTCCGAGAAGATGGTCTTCGCGCGGTGGCTGAGAAGGCCATGGATCGTAAGACGGGAGCCCGTGGTTTGCGGTCTATCCTTGAAGGCGTATTGCTGGACACGATGTATAGCATCCCCTCGCGGGATGATGTCACCAAGGTCGTAGTGGACGAGTCTGTGATTCGGGGAGATTCCGAACCGCTGCTGGTCTACCAGAACAATGAGCCTGTCCGGGCGGCTGCTCCAGAAGAATAGGTTCTGCGACGGGCCTCGTGCCCACCGAACGAAGATCTATATTCGACTCCCATGTGACTTGTAATTAGCGCGTTCGGCCCCATTAATTGTGAGTCTGAAATACCATATCTGATTTCTGGTCTGACCTGGAGAACACGATGGGCGAGCACCCCGTACTAGAACTTCCTTTGCTGCCACTGCGCGATGTTGTGGTGTATCCGCACATGGTCCTGCCCTTGTTTGTGGGCCGAGAGCGCTCTATAGAGGCCCTTGAACACGCGATGGCCAATGACAAGCAAGTTCTTCTGGTAGCGCAGCGTAATGCCTCAGACGATGATCCTCGGGCCGACGACATCTACCAGGTCGGTACTGTGTCCAATATTCTGCAATTGCTAAAGCTCCCTGACGGCACCATCAAAGTGTTGGTTGAGGGCGGGTTTCGCGCAGCCGTTGATTTTGTTAATGACGATGGCGACTTTACTGTTGCCGGCGTGCGAGAAATTGAGGCGGATGAACCTGATGAGGACGAGGCAGAAGGTCTGCTGCGTACGACTGCCAGCAACTTCGAAAAGTACGTGACGCTCAGCAAGAAGGTACCTGCGGAAGTGCTTACCTCCCTCACAGGTATTGATGAGCCCGGACGACTTGCCGACACAATCGCCGCTCATATGGGCGTGGAACTCGGCCAGAAGCAGAAGATTCTCGAGATTTCGTCGGTGAAGGCGCGATTGGAGTACCTGATGGGGCTAATGGAAGCCGAGATCGATGTCTTCCAGGTCGAAAAGCGTATCCGTGGTCGTGTCAAAAAGCAGATGGAGAAGAGCCAGCGCGAGTACTACCTGAATGAGCAGATGAAGGCGATTCAGAAAGAACTTGGGGAGATGGATGAAGCGCCTAACGAGGCGGATGAGCTCGAGCAACGAGTCGCTGACGCTAAAATGCCAGAGGAGGCCAGGAATAAAACTCTGGCAGAACTTGGCAAGCTTAAGATGATGTCACCTATGTCGGCTGAAGCCTCGGTATTGCGTAGCTACATTGATTGGATGGTGAGCGTGCCATGGTCGAAGCGCAGCAAGGTTAAGCATGACCTTAAGCGTGCCTCCGATATTTTGGATGCGGATCACTACGGGCTTGAAGAAGTCAAAGAACGCATCCTCGAGTATCTCGCCGTACAAAAGCGCGTTCGTAAAGTAAAAGGCCCGGTACTGTGCTTGGTCGGCCCCCCAGGCGTAGGTAAGACCTCGCTGGGGGAGTCGATAGCGCGGGCGACCAATCGTAAATTTGTTCGCATGGCTTTGGGCGGCGTACGCGATGAAGCCGAAATACGCGGCCATCGTAGGACTTACATTGGCTCCATGCCAGGAAAGTTGCTGCAGAAAATGTCCAAAGCCGGAGTTCGAAACCCGCTGTTTCTCCTGGATGAAATCGACAAGATGGGTATGGATAACCGGGGAGATCCTGCGTCCGCACTGCTGGAAGTCCTGGACCCCGAGCAGAATCATCAGTTTAACGACCACTACCTGGAAGTCGATTACGATCTGTCGGATGTGATGTTCGTTTGTACTTCTAACACCATGAACATCCCGAGCCCCTTGCTTGATCGTATGGAGGTCATTCGTCTTCCCGGATACACAGAAGATGAAAAGCTCAACATCGCGCAGCGCTACTTGATCCCCAAGCAGATTAAGCGCAACGGACTGAAAGACGACGAACTCAGTATTGGTGAAGATGCGGTGATCGATATGATTCGCTACTACTCCCGCGAAGCCGGCGTACGCGGCCTCGAACGCGAGATCGCCAAGATTTGCCGCAAAATGGTGAAGGGCATCACGCTCAAAGAGATTGAGTACGGTTCAACAGTGAACTCTGAAATGTTGTCGACGCTGCTGGGAGTCAGGAAGTTTAACTACGGTGTGGCCGAAGAAGAGAACAAGATTGGTCAAGTGACCGGTTTAGCCTGGACGTCCGTAGGGGGTGAGTTACTCACTATTGAAACAGCCGCTGTCCCTGGAAAGGGCCGCTACGTGAAGACGGGTTCATTGGGTGATGTGATGCAGGAATCCATTCAAGCTGCGAGCACAGTCGTCCGTAGCCGCTCTCAGATGCTCGGAATACCCGCGACTTACCATGATCGCCACGATATGCACATTCACGTGCCCGAGGGAGCGACACCCAAAGACGGGCCCAGCGCCGGCGTAGCCATGTGTACGGCGCTTGTATCAGTGTCCACAGGGATTCCTGTGCGTGCCGATGTCGCCATGACGGGTGAAATCACGCTCCGTGGTGAAGTGCTGCCTATCGGTGGGCTCAAAGAGAAGCTTTTGGCTGCCCGGCGGGGAGGAATCAAGACAGTAATCATTCCCAAGGAGAACGAACGTGATCTTCAGGAAGTCCCAGATAACATTAAGGCGGATCTGGAGATTGTGGCCGTAAAGTGGATTGATGAGGTCCTCGCGATCGCCCTGGAAAGTCCTCCGGTACCCCTAAGTGATGAGGACTACTTGGCAGGCACTGCTCGGTCTCAGGCAGAACAGGGTAGGGATGGGGACAAAAAGCGCATAAACACCCATTAAAGCGTTGATTTAGCAAGCCTGCGGTTGACCCGTTAGAGGCCGCTGGTATAGAGTCTCGCTGCTTTTAAGTACTTAGCGACAGGCATAGAAATACCCGTTTCAGTCGCCACTTTGGCTACTGACGACGACTAACAATGACAAACGCAGCACTACTAGACATTCGGTTTGATTTACTCGTTACAGACCGGTAAATAGCCTCGAAACAGATGGGGCTGTAGTTCAAATAGCCGGAACAGGCTTGATACGGAATTTGCGCAAATCCGCAATCCGACACATTACAATTTTACGATCTAAAATTTAAAAGGGGACCTTTAGTGAACAAATCAGACCTTATCGACGCTATTGCATCAGCTGCCGACATCAATAAATCCGATGCCGGTCGCGCACTCGATGCCGTAGTGGATAGCATTACCGACACATTGAAACGTGGCGACCAGGTTTCTCTCGTCGGTTTCGGTACGTTTTCTGTGAAGCACCGCGCAGCTCGTGATGGACGCAACCCGCAAACGGGTGAGACCATCAAAATCAAAGCGTCTAACGTGCCAGGATTCAAGGCTGGTAAAGCCCTGAAAGAAGCCGTTAACGAGTAAAGCCTCGCTGTAGCGAATGCCTGCCACCTTAGTGAGTAACCAGAGGACGGGTAGTCGCACATATAGCGATTTTCATGCAAGGCGCACCTCGGTGCGCCTTGTGCGTAAAGGCTGAAAGCCGATATGTTTTTTAATTTTTACACCATCACCTCAGGGTAGTAGATCAATGCTGCAGGATATCCGGGCGAATACTCAGGGAATGGCCACCAAGGTCATCATCGGGCTGATCGTTATTTCGTTTTCCATCTTTGGTATCGAGTCGCTTCTTTTTAGTGGAGGCTCTAACGGGGTTGCCGAAGTCAATGGCGAGGAAATCTCGCCGTTTGCATTGCAGCAGGAGCTGTCCGTACAGCAGCGGCGCCTGCTGTCCATGTTGGGTGAAGATGCCGACCCTGCTTTGCTTGATCAGGCACAGTTGAGTCAACAGGCGCTTGAGACACTGATCCAACGCGAAATTATCAAGCAAGCTGCAGGTAATATGGGGCTAAACACTTCCGACAAGGCAATCGCCGACATTATCGGCTCCATGCAGCAATTTCAGATTGACGGACAGTTTTCGCCAGACATGTTTCAAGGTGCTTTGGCCAGTGCCGGATTCACCCCCGCACTATTTCGTGAACGCCTAGCCGAAGATATTGAAATCGGCCAGTTACGGGCAGGCATTGCAGGCAGTGATTTCAGTACTGATGCCGAGCTTCAACTAGCTTCATCGATAGCTCTGGAGGGTCGAGACGTACGTTACATCAGCTTACCCCTGCTTGATTTTATCGCCACGGTCAATCTTAGCGATGAGGCTGTCGAGGCGTTTTACGAGGAAAATCCGGCGCGTTTTCAAAGTGAGGAAAGCGTCGTTCTTGAGTACCTTGAGTTAGGTATCGATGGCTACCGCAAAGATGTGGATGAAGCCCGTTTAAGGGAAGAGTTCGAGTTGGTTCGGGATGAATTTGAGCTCGCAACCGAAGCGCGTGTTTCGCATATTCTCATTGAAGGTTCAGATGACGACCGCGGCACAAGAGTTGCAGAGGCACAGACCGCACTGAGCCAGGGAATGGAGTTTGGCGAAGCAGCAGTGGCCTTCTCTGACGATATCGGGTCTGCTCAAGAGGGCGGAGATCTGGGCTACACAGCTGGAGACACGTTCCCTGAAGCCATGGAGGAAGCCATCGCTGCACTGGCTGTGGGTGAGCAGTCTGGCGCGGTGGAGACCGAAGCTGGAACGCACATCCTGCTAATCACGGACCGACGAGAAGGCAGTAGCGTCAACTTTGAGGATGTCGCGGCGGAGTTAGAGGAACGAATTCAAAGCATAGACGCGGCGGCGGACCTACTGGTGGACGTCGAACGACTGCGCGATATCGCGTTTAACGCGGCAGATTTGGATAACCCGGCTGAGGCATTGGATCTTGAAGTACAAAAATCAGACGCTGTGAGCCGTAATCAACGAGAGGGGCTTTTTAGTCGCCCAGTGTTGCTTCAAGCTGCGTTCTCAGAAGATGTGCTCGAGGCCGGTCACAATAGTGAAGTTATCGAGCTCGGTCCCGAGCAGTTTGTGTTGCTGCGAGTGGCGGAACGACGCCCTGCGGCTCTTAAGCCCTTAGCTGATGTTCGGTCGGCGATTGAAGTCGAATTGCGTGAGCGCCTGGCAAAAGAGGCCGCCGCCGCGCAGGCCATGGAACTCATGGCTGCGTTGCAAGAGGGAAGTACGGTTGAAGATGCAGCGAATGCTGCTGGCTTGCAGTGGCAAGTTGAGCTGGGCGTACGCCGCGATAGTCGAAGCCTGCCGCCCGTAGTACGTGAGAGACTGTTTGCAATGTCAGCACCGCAGGACGGCAGTTCCACGCGAGAGATTGTGGACGCAGATCCGGATGCAAGCTATTTGGTCGAACTAGCACGCGTCAGTAGCGGAGACCCAGAAAGTCTACCTGCGCAGGAGCGCGCGAGCCTTCGTCAACGCATTGCCGGAGAAACCGGCGGAACCTTACAACAGCAGTTTGAAAGCAGTCTCCGCGGCCGCGCTGAGATCGTTGTCTACTAGGAGGCCTCTTTAAGACGCTTAAAGGTCTGGTCAATACGATAGTCTCTGCAACTTCAGGACTGCCAAGTCCTGGTGTTCTGGCATCCTGGTCGCCTGAGCTCAGTGGCGACATCGACATACGCATACTTGCCGACGGTAGTTGGACGCACGAGGGCTCGCTTGTTCAGCGAGAAGGCCTTGTGCGCGTGTTTGCTTCCTTGTTACGGCGGGAAGACGATGGCCACTACTATTTGCTAACGCCCGTGGAAAAGTGGCGCATACAGGTGGAGCGGCATGCGCTGGTGGCGATAGACTGCGAACGAACGGGCAATAATGGCGATGGGGTTTGGCAAGTGCTGCTAAACACCGGCGGACGCTGCAACATCGGCGGAAAATACAAGCTGCAGGGCGCTGGCAAAGACGGTGAGCCCTTTGTTTACTTGCCCAACGGCCTTACCGCGCAGATAAGCCGGGCAGCTTGGTACCGCCTTCTGGATTCAGCCGTGATCGAAGAGGGTCGTGCCTACATTATCAGCGGTGGCGAAGAGCTTACCCTCGGCGCCACCGACTGAGCCCATCACATGTTGGGGTAGTTAGGACCGCCAAACCCTTCTGGGGTAACCCAGGTAATGTTTTGGGCGGGATCCTTGATATCGCAGGTTTTGCAATGCACACAGTTCTGCGCGTTGATCTGAAAGCGCTTCCCTTCAGCGTCCTCGATAACCTCATACACACCAGCCGGGCAGTAGCGCTGCGCCGGTTCATCAAACAGTGGCAGGTTCGACTCTATAGGCACACTGCTGTCCGCTAGCGTCAAGTGACAGGGCTGATCTTCCTCATGATTCGTGTTCGATAAAAACACGGAAGAGAGTATGTCAAAGCTGATCACATTGTCTGGTTTTGGATAGTTGATTTTCGGACAATCTGCCGCAAGCTTGAGTACTGCGTAGTCAGGCTTGCTGTCATGCAAAGTGAACGGCGCTTTTCCACCAAAAATATTCTGATCGACCCACACCATCGCAGCGCCGAGCATGAAGCCAAACTTATGCATGTAGCCTGAATAGTTCCGTGTGCTGTGGAGTTCGTCGAACAACCAGGAGTCGCGCATCTTGGTTTCAAAACTGTCGAGCTGGGCGGGGGGAGAGTCTGACAATAGAGCCTCCACTACGGCCTCAGCGGCGATGAGACCGCTCTTCATGGCTGTATGATTACCCTTAATCTTGACGGAGTTAAGGGTGCCTGCATCACAACCGATCAGGAGACCACCGGGAAACTGCATTTGTGGCAAAGAGTTGATGCCGCCCTTGGCAATAGCCCGCGCCCCATAACTCAGCCGGGAGCCTCCTTCGAGATACTTGAGTGTCTCAGGATGATGCTTCCAGCGCTGAAACTCCTCATAGGGAGACACATGTGGGTTGCTGTAGTTAAGGTCAGTAATAAAACCGATATAAACCTGATTGTCATCCGCGTGATAGAGGAACGCGCCTCCACTGGAACCGCTTTCTTTGAGCGGCCAGCCAAGGCCATGAACAACCAGTCCAGGCTGATGCTTCTCCGGTGGGATTTCCCAGATTTCTTTGATACCAAGACCGTAATGCTGTGGGTCTTTACCGTCATCAAGTCCAAACTTGCTGATGATTTGCTTGCCAAGATGCCCACGGCAGCCTTCGGCGAAAAGCGTGTAGCGGGCATGGAGCTCCATACCGCGCATGTAGCTATCTTTGTGGTCACCCGTGGCACCGATCCCCATGTCACCCGTAGCGATGCCCTTGACCGTTCCGTCCTCGCCGTAGAGTATTTCTGAGGCGGCAAACCCGGGATAAACCTCGACGCCAAGGTTCTCGGCTTGTTCGGCCAGCCAACGACAGACGTTACCCATAGATACGACGTAATTGCCTTCGTTGTGGGTAGGCTTTGGAATAGCGAAGTTCGGCAGCTTTATCGCTGACTTTGCTCCGGTGTAGAAGTAAAAATGATCTTTAGTCACTTTGGTCTTCAGCGGCGCGCCCATCTCTTCCCAGGTCGGAAACAGTTCATTCAGCGCACGAGGCTCTAGAACAGCGCCAGATAGAATATGCGCGCCCACCTCCGAGCCTTTTTCCACAACGCAAACCGTAAGTTCGCGATCGTTTTCCTGCGCCAACTGCATAATTCGGCATGCCGCTGACAGTCCTGCAGGGCCGGCTCCTACGATAACAACATCGAATTCCATGGACTCACGTTCCACTGTATAACCCCTTTTGCTTTGGTGCCGCGCCCAAGACTGGACGACGGCTTAATCAAACGTCAATTATAGAGTTTCGAGGCCCTTTAAGGCCACAGGCACGTCAGAAACAATCTTGACGCGCGAATGGGAAGTGGGCCTGAGGTCAAGTCGCCAAATCCGCTATCATTCATGGGCGTGGATATATAAGAGGTTCCTATTGACCTACGCAGGCAATGTCGGCACCATTTGTCCCCGCTTTTCTAGGGGGCTGTTCTTCGCCGCTCCTAAACACCACTAACCCATCACGGGAGACAATATGAAGGTTCTCGTCGCAGTCAAGCGTGTCGTAGACTACAACGTCAAGGTACGCGCCAAGGCTGACGGTTCAGATGTCGATCTGAATAACGTCAAGATGTCGATCAACCCCTTTTGCGAAATCGCAGTAGAAGAGGCTGTGCGGCTTAAAGAAGCTGGCACCGTCACGGAAGTGATCGCGGTATCAGTGGGAGAGAAAAACTGCCAGGAGCAGATCAGAACGGCTCTTGCGCTTGGCGCCGACCGAGGTATCCACGTTGAGGTTGAGGGAAATCCTGAGCCTATCGTTGTAGCTAAGCTGCTGAAGAGCATCGTAGACAAGGAGTCACCAGATCTGGTGATTCTCGGTAAACAGTCTATTGATGGCGACAACAACCAGACTGGACAAATGCTGGGCGCCCTCGCAGGCATGCCCCAGGGAACGTTTGCGTCAGAGATCAAGATCGAAGATGGCAAGCTCACGGTAGTTCGAGAAGTTGATGGTGGTATGCAGACCCTCAGTCTGAGCCTCCCAGCAATCGTCACGACAGATTTACGCTTGAATGAGCCACGGTACGCATCACTGCCTAACATCATGAAAGCCAAAAAGAAGCAGCTCGACGTCCTGACTCCTGAGGAACTCGGCGTCTCGGTAACGTCTCACCTTAGTCTGGTCAAGGTCGAGCCCCCCCCAGAGCGCTCTGCGGGCATCAAAGTAGAGTCGGTTGAGCAACTGGTCGACAAATTGAAAAACGAAGCGAAGGTGATCTAAATGGGTACTCTCGTTGTAGCAGAGCACGACAACAGCAGTCTGAACGTAGCCACTCTGAATGCCGTAGCGGCAGCACAGGCCTTGGGATCAGATATTGATATCCTTGTTGCAGGGGCCGACTGCGCGGGCGCAGCATCTGCAGCGCAATTAGTTCCGGGAATCCAAAAGGTACTTTGCGCTGATAACGCGGCCTATGCAAATCAGTTGGCAGAGAATGTCAGCCTTCTGATTGCAGACGTGGGTGCAGACTACGACAACATCGTAGCGGCATCGACGAGTAACGGCAAAAACATTATGCCTCGCGTCGCTGCTCTATTGGACGTTGCACAGATCAGCGACGTTATCAGCGTCGAGTCTCCGGACACTTTTAAGCGCCCCATCTATGCCGGAAACGTGGTCGCTACGGTACAGAGCTCCGACGCCAAGAAGGTTATCACCGTCCGTACTACGGCCTTCGATGCTGTCGCAGCCGAGGGTGGCAGTGCTGAGTTGGTGGCAGTAGATGCCGCTCATGACGCAGGTATTTCGAGCTTTGTCAGTCAAGAAATTGCACAGTCTGATCGTCCAGAACTCACCGCAGCTGATGTTGTGATCTCCGGCGGCCGAGGCATGCAGAACGGCGACAACTTTAAGCTCCTGGACGTTATTGCGGACAAGCTTGGCGCAGCTATCGGCGCGTCTCGCGCAGCGGTCGACGCGGGCTTCGTTCCCAATGATATGCAGGTTGGGCAGACAGGCAAGATTGTCGCGCCTGATTTGTATATCGCCGTGGGTATTTCCGGCGCAATTCAGCACCTTGCTGGCATGAAGGATTCAAAAGTGATCGTTGCAATCAACAAGGACGGGGATGCACCGATCTTTCAGGTTGCTGACTACGGACTTGTTGCGGACCTCTTTGAAGCGCTCCCTGAGTTGGAAGCCCTGCTCTAGAAGCGTGATCCGGATACTTGTAATTAGCCGGTGCAAGCCGGCTTTTTTATGCGCGTCGTCTGCCCTGATAAACCACAAGTCCCAAGTCTAATCTCGACGCAAGTGATCACTGATAGCAATCGGGTTCGGGTAGTTAAGTACTACGATGTAGGACGACACGAGTAAGGTAATGATCGTAGTTGCCTGAATAGTGAGAGAGGCCTCTAGTCCAAGCAAACCCGCATCGAAAGCAATGTAGGCAATGAGCAGTGAGAACTCGCTGGCTTGCCCAAGTCGAAACCCCAAATCCCAGGCAAGACTTCGACGCTCGCTCATCCCCTTAAGCAGCAGACGATAAGTGATCGGCTTCATAACGAGCACTAGTACCGCAAGACAGGTCGCCGGAAGCCACACATGCTCGAGCATAGACAGGTCAAAACGCGCACCTACGGCAAAGAAAAACAGGATCAAGAAGAAATCGCGTAAGGGCTTTAGGTTTACCGCTATGTACTGCGAAATAGGACTTGTCGCGATGCTAACACCGGCTACAAATGCACCAATCTCCGCAGAGAGCCCCAGAACTTGAGCAGATTCAGCCATGCCGAGACACCAGCCAATTGCTAGAAGAAAAATATACTCATGAAAACGATCAAACCGCTGAATCAATCGCAGAAGCACAAATCGAACTGCTGCCCAGGCAACCAAGCCGAGCAGGGGTAGGGCCACCAGTACTCTGGCAATATGCCACGCGGCTTCGCCTTCCTCGGCGCTACCGCTTGCCATGATAAAAACCAATACGATGATTGCCAGTAAATCCTGAAGTAAAAGCAGGCCAATCATCATTTCGCCGATATGGCGATGATGCAAAATCGTGGTCGGCAGTAGTTTTATGCCGATAATAGTCGATGAGAACATCATCGCTATCGCGACAATGGCCGTCTCACCAAGACCCGTAAAAAACAGGCTCGCTACTAACCAGGACATCAGGAAAAAAATTGCGGAGCTAGCCAGACCTACAACCGTGGACTTGCGCAGGGTGGCGAACAGCGCTTGCGGCTGCATGTCGAGGCCAAGAAGAAAGAGTAGGAATATAATGCCGATGTGGCCAATGTCTGATAGCTGCTGCAGGTCCGTCACAAGACTAAAGCCCGACGGACCAATGAGTGCGCCCAATGCGATATACGCAATGATCAATGGCTGACGGGTGTACAACGCAATCGAAGCTAAAACCGCAGCGCCGCTGAAAATCAGAAAGAAAGCAAAAGTGACTGAGCTTGGATCCATAGCGCGTCGCTTAGTGGGTCGAGCTTTGATTGTAACAGGCGCTCGGCGTTCACCGGGCGATCAAAAATTATCAGACCTGGCGTTTACGCCGAAACAGGGGCTCAAGTTCACGTGCATCGGCCTGATAGACTTCGGTGAAACCGGGGAGGGCGCTGGCGTTGGAGGCGACTTCCACACTCTCTAAGGTATCAAAGCCACAGCGCTGTAGGTACACCCATTGGTCCGCCAGCACTTCGCCGCCGGCTACAAGCTTTCCATCAAAACCCATTTGACGCAGCTTCCCAGCGTGACTAAAGCCCCGCCCGTCCATAAAGCCAGCAAAAGTGATGGTTATCTGCGGCACCCTGAGAAGTGTTGCGTAATGGTCTGCGAGATCATCCTCTCCTGCTACAACCACCGAAGCCGAGGCTGGTTTACCGGCGTCAATCCATTCTTGCAAGGCGTAGGCACCTGCAGCCCCGCCAGCACTGTTCTGGTCTGAACTGACATCTTGCTCAGGCTTTTCCATAAACCGCATCCTTAAAAGGCTCTATACCACATCGCTCGTAGACCCTTAGAAATTGCTCCTCATCGGACTCTCGAAGCTTCAGATAGCGCTCCAGTAGTTTCTCTATGATCGACGGTAGTTCGGCACGACTAAAGGAGGGGCCCAGGATACGGGCTACGCTAGCGTTGCCTGCCTGAGAGCCACCAATGCACACCTGATAAAACTCTTGGCCCTTCTTGTCCACGCCCAAAATGCCGATGTGGGCCACATGGTGATGTCCGCAGGCATTCATACAGCCGCTGATATTCAGCTCTATGGGGCCCAAATCATATTGGTAATCCATAGTTTCGAAGCGCTCTTGAAGCGCCTGCGCTACAGGAATAGATTTGGCATTAGCCAGCGAACAAAAATCCCCCCCGGGGCAGCAAATCATGTCCGTAATATGCCCGGCGTTGGATGCTGCTAAGCCCAGGGGTTGCAGTGCCTTCCACAACGTCATGAGCTCGCTCTCTCGGACATCAGCCAAAACTATGTTCTGCTCGTGAGTGCTGCGAAGTTCCCCGAACGAAAACTGATCAGCAAGCCCTGCTAAGGCATCCATCTGAGCGGCACTGACGTCGCCTGGTGCTTGCCCAGTCGCTTTGAGGGTTACTGTGACTGCGCGATATCCCGGTTGCTTATGCGCCTTGGTATTACGCTTTACCCAACCTGCAAACAATGATTCTCGAGCACAGGCTTCTGCGAGAAACGCGGACTCTTGTGAGGCATCCGTGACCGCGTAGTTGGGCATCGTGAAGTGCTCGGCAACGGCCGCAAGAGCAGCCTCCGTCAGGGTGTTGGGTCCTCCGCGACTTGTCTCCCATTCGGCATCCACCGCGTCACGGAAAGCTTCCACTCCCATGGCTTTTACGAGAATCTTGATTCGTGCTTTGTACTTGTTGTCCCGACGTCCGTGAAGGTTGTAAACCCGCAAGACCGCCTCGAGATAGGTCAATAAATGCTCGGTAGCAACATCATCCCGGATCACCGATCCAACCACCGGCGTTCGGCCTAGGCCGCCGCCAACAAGGAACTTCAGACGCACTACACCATGCAGGTTCCGATAAAGCTCGATTCCGATGTCGTGAAAATGTATGGCCGCCCGATCTTCTTCGGCACCATTAACCGCGATCTTGAATTTCCTCGGCAGAAAGGCAAATTCAGGATGCAAAGTAGACCATTGGCGAATGATCTCGCAGTAGGGACGTGGGTCTACCACCTCGTCTGCGGCGACACCGGCGAATTGATCGGTCGTGGTATTGCGAACGCAGTTGCCGCTGGTCTGAATGGCATGCATTTGCACGGCGGCAAGATCCGCAAGAATGTCGGGTACATCTTCAATTCGTGGCCAGTTCAACTGAATGTTTTGCCGGGTGCTGATATGTCCATAGCCCTTGTCGTAGCGTCGGCTGATGCTTGCGATAGCCCGCAACTGCATACTGCTGATAAGGCCATATGGCACTGCGATACGCAGCATGGGTGCTAAACGCTGAACATACAGACCATTTTGTAAGCGCATAGGCAAATACTCAGCGTCACTAAGATCGCCGCGCAGGTAACGCTCGGTTTGATCTCGAAACTGAGCGACACGCTCGTTAACAATGGTTTGGTCTAACTTGTCGTATTGATACATGAGAAGCACGCTTCTGAATGAGCGCGCACTCTATCAAAGCTATGGGGATGCAACTATTTTTGTTTTTTATAAGCTTGGATGATTTAGTTATTGGAGGCATCAGCGTGTGCTTGACAGTAACACTGGATGCTCCAGAATCCACGGCACAAAAAGTTATGGCGTGCCCCTATGAAAGACCAACTGGACAGCATTCTTGAAGCCGGAATCGCGCGCGGAGCGGCTCCAGGTGTCACAGCAATTGTCGTGGATCGTGAGGGCGTGCGCTATGAAGGCGGGTTTGGTGAGCGCCAGCTAGGTAGTGGCATTGCAATGACCACCGACACGGTGGGTAAAATCTTTTCCATGACCAAGGCTCTGACTGCGGCGGCGGCTATGCAGTTGGTAGAGAGGGGGCAGCTCTCTTTGGACGCACCGGCTGGAGACCTCTGCGCTGAGATAAGGACGGCACAGGTGCTCGAGGGATTTGATGACAATGGGGAGCCCGTGACCCGGGCGCCCGCCACTGCGGTAACACTGAGACATCTGCTGACGCATACCTCCGGCTACAGTTATCACATGTGGGACGAAGCCTGCAGTCGTTGGCTTGAAGCAACCGGCTCACCGAACATTAGCAGCCAACAAAGAGCAGCCTTACTCCAGCCCTTGATGTTTGATCCCGGAACACAGTGGCGATACGGCATTGGTATTGATTGGGCAGGGCAGATGGTAGAGGCGGCTAGCGGCATGCGCCTGGGTGACTATTTTGACAGTCATCTGTGCGGCCCAATGGGTATGGTAGATACGCATTTTGATTACAACGATTCGATGTTTGCTCGCGCCGCGCATCTACACGCACGTATACCTGATGGATCCTTAGTTCCACTGCCGCTGGAACAAGCTGATCAGCGAGAGTTCGATGAGGGAGGCGGTGGCCTGCGGGGCACCATGCGAGATTACGGGAAATTTATCCGTATGATTTTGAACAAAGGGGTGCTTGATGGCTCGCGTATTTTAAGGGCGGAAACGGTCGCTGAGATGTGCAGTAACCAGATAGGCCCGTTACGCGTTCAAACCATGCATTCCTGTGCGCCCTCGCTAAGTAACGACGGGGAATTTTTCCCGGGAGACCCTAAGAGCTGGGGTTTGAGTTTTCAAATCAATGAGGTAGCGGGATTCACTGGGCGTCCAGCAGGCACATTGATGTGGGCGGGACTGGCTAATAGCTACTATTGGATCGATCCGGTGAACGGGATCGGCGGGGCGTACCTCAGTCAGATACTTCCTTTTGCCGATGAAGCTTCTTCTGCGCTATTTTTCGAAATGGAGACTGCGGTTTACCAAACACTTTGAGTCCCTGAGCCCTCGCTAAAACCTCTGAAATTCACTGATAAAATGGGCCGGTGTGAAGATAGATAGTACTTGGGGCTGCGAGCCTGCAGTGCTAAAATTCCGCCGCGTTTCGCACAGGCACAAAGCATTTTTGCGTTGTTCGCGCATTCGGTACACGTCACACACGCTAGACACAGGAAAGGAAGAAATCCATGGCCGCAAGCGGACCCGAGAAATCTAATAGCACAGCTGACGCTGTCGCCACTGTAGTTATTATGACTGTCGTTGTAGCGACCGTGTGTTTTTGGCTTGCAGGTATGCCAAGCTAAAGACTTTCAGTCACCGGCAGTTGCAGCTATCGCCGGGGCAGCTTCAATTGCGTTTTTGGGCGCGCCGTAAAATGGCGATCCAAGAAGACTAGGCCCCTTTAGCGACTGCTTAGCACCAAGCTCACTACGGTATAGACCGTGCCTATGAACAGGGCGGTGAACAACAGGCCGGTAAAGATAAAGGTGCCTATACGACCTTGCTTAAAATCGCGTTCGCGATTTTTACTACTCTGAACGCCTAACCCTGCGGCAAACACGCTACTGATCACTTGAAGTGGATTCAAAGGCGCACTCTTTTTCTCCTCGCCGGCGTTCGCCTCATCAGAAGATGAACTCTCTACGCTTGAGTCTGGTAGACCACTGGTCGAATCGGTATCGCTTGTCATATTGGTCCTGGCTGTCCTTAGTCTCAATCAAGATTCGGCGCGAGCCAACGGGCCAGCTCCGAGGTCTTTACGTTCTTACGTGATGCCATGGACTCAAGCTGATCCTCGCCAATTTTGCCAACGGCAAAGTATCGCGCCTCGGGATGGGAGAAGTACCAACCGCTGACCGAAGAGGCCGGCTCCATGGCGAAGTTATCCGAAAGCGTCACGTCGCACAGATTCTCTGCATCAAGTAGATCAAACAGCGCACGCTTCTCCGTGTGATCGGGACAGGAGGGGTAGCCCGGGGCAGGGCGTATGCCTTGATACCTTTCCCGTATCAATTCTTCATTGGATAGCTGCTCATCTGAGGCGTAGCCCCAGAACTCCTGACGAACCCGTCGGTGCATGTGCTCGGCCAGCGATTCCGCTAGACGATCTGCCAGGGACTTCAGCATGATCGAATTATAGTCATCATGATTGGCTTCAAAAGCGGCAGCACGCTCAGCAACTCCGTGGCCCGTAGTGACGCAGAAACCCCCAATGTAATCATTGCTAGGTGCCACATAATCACTGAGGCTGAAGTTGGGCTGATCATTGGCTTTTTCGGTTTGCTGGCGCAAGTGATGCAATCGCAGGGGAGCGGCATCATCCCCGACATCTACCAGAACGTCTTCGCCGTCGCTGTGGGCAGGCCAGAACCCGATTGCGGCGCGCGCTTCCAACCAATTCTCGTCAACAATTTGTTTGAGCATAGCCTGCGCATCGGCGAACAAGTCTCTCGCCTGCTCACCGACAACGTCGTCCTTAAGTATCTTCGGATACTTGCCAGCGAGCTCCCAGGTGATGAAAAAAGGTGTCCAGTCGATAGTATCGACCAGATCCTGCAATGGGATGTCCTTGAACACCCGTGCGCCCGTAAAGCTTGGTGTGGGTGGCTGGTAGCTCTCCCAGTCAAAGACGGCACGATTGGCCAGGGCTTTTAGGTAAGACAGACGCTTTGCCTTTGGCTTGCGATTGGCTATGCGCTCACGAACCTGGATGTACTCGGCTCGTCGATCGCTCACAAAGCCAGCCTTTCGCTCCCCCAGCAGCTGTGAGGCGACGGACACACTTCTGGAAGCGTCGGGCACGTAAACCACCAAATCGTTTTGATAGTTGGGCTCGATCTTGACCGCAGTATGCGCCTTGGATGTGGTCGCGCCACCGATCATGAGCGGGACGGAAAAGCCCGTACGCTGCATTTCACTGGCAACGTGCATCATTTCATCAAGCGAGGGGGTGATCAGACCGCTTAAGCCAATAATGTCTACGTTTTCTTCTTTTGCAACGCGGAGTATCGTTTCGCAATGCACCATCACGCCCAGGTCGATAACCTCGTAGTTGTTACACTGAAGCACCACGCCGACGATATTCTTTCCAATGTCGTGCACGTCGCCTTTGACCGTTGCCATGAGAATCTTACCGTTTGTGCTGCCCGTGGCTTTCTCGTCTTCGATGTAGGGTTGTAGATAAGCGACTGCCTGCTTCATCACCCGCGCACTTTTCACCACCTGCGGCAGAAACATCTTTCCTTGGCCAAAAAGGTCGCCGACAACATTCATGCCGTCCATAAGCGGACCTTCGATTACTTCGATGGGGCGTGCCGCCTGCTGCCGCGCTTCTTCCGCATCTTCTACGATATAGCCGTTAATGCCCTTGACCAAAGCGTATTCAAGACGCTTGGTTACCGGCTCGTCTCGCCAGGCGAGATCTTCGACACGTACTGTGGCAGGACCATCCGCGTGGTACTTACTGGCAATATCAAGAAGCCGCTCTGTGCTGTCATCCCGGCGGTTCAGTACCACGTCTTCTACCGCTTCGCGAAGTTCCTCAGGTAACTCGTCATAAATGGCTAGCTGTCCAGCATTGACGATGCCCATGTCCATTCCCGCGCGAATCGCGTGATACAGGAACACCGAATGAATCGCTTCGCGTACTGGATTATTGCCTCGGAACGAAAAGGACACGTTAGAGACACCCCCCGACACTTTGGCGCCGGGGAGGTTGGCCTTGATCCAGCGGGTCGCCTCGATAAAATCCACGGCGTAGTTATTGTGGATCTCGATGCCCGTAGCAACGGCAAATATGTTGGGGTCAAAAATGATGTCGTGGGGATTGAAATCCAGCCGTTCCCGAAGGAGGTCCCAGCTGCGCTGACATATCTCCTGACGCCGTGCGACCGTATCTGCCTGACCGTCTTCATCGAAAGCCATCACCACGACTGCAGCACCATAGCGCTGACACAGCCGCGCCTGCTCTAAAAACTCGTCTTCCCCAGCCTTGAGACTGATCGAATTGACCACAGCCTTGCCCTGAACACAGCGCAGACCTGCTTCGATGACTTCCCAGCGGGAGGAGTCAATCATGATCGGCACGCGAGAGATGTCCGGTTCTGACGCAATGAGATTCAAGAAGGTCACCATGGCTTCTTTGGCATCGAGCATGCCTTCGTCCATGTTGACGTCAATAATTTGAGCGCCGTCTTCAACCTGAGTCCGCGCTACCGTCAGTGCGGCTTCATACTCATCGGCCAAGACAAGTTTCTTAAACCGCGCTGAGCCTGTGACATTGCAACGTTCACCGACGTTTACAAAGAGACTGTCCGCGTTAAACGTAAAGGGCTCCAGACCACTGAGCTGGCACGACGCAGGATTATTCGGGAGTGCTCGGGGCGCTATTCCATGTACTGCGTTCGCGATCGCTCGGATATGCGCAGGCGTCGTGCCGCAGCAACCCCCCACCAAGTTGACAAAGCCGCGCTCTGCAAAGTCCTTGAATTCGGCGGCCATGACTTCCGGAGCTTCGTCGTACTCGCCAAAGGCATTGGGGAGTCCAGCATTGAGGTGCGCACTGAAGTAGCCCTCAGTGGCTTTTGACAGCTCCTCAAGAAATGGCCGCACTTCGAGAAAGCGTCGACCACAATTACTGCCCACGACCATCGGTCTGGCGTGAGCCACGGAGTACCAAAAAGCAGTGGGGCTCTGTCCCGACAGGTTTCGGCCGCTGATATCTGGAAACGTCACTGAGATCATCACTGGGAGGCGCACACCGCGTTCCTCAAAGACGCTTTCGATGGCAAATATCGCTGCTTTGGCATTTAGTGTATCGAAAATCGTTTCAACCATCAGGACGTCCACGCCACCGTCAAGCAAGCCCCGCGTTGCTTCTGAGTAATCACTACTCAGGCGGGCAAAGTCGACATTCCGAGCCCCCGGATCATTCACATCCGGCGAAATCGAAGCGGTTCGTGGTGTGGGCCCCAATACACCGGCGACGAAGCGCGGTCGCTCGGGGGTCTCCGCGTTCATCGCTTCCACGGCGCTTCTGGCAATTCGCGCCGAGGTCTCGTTCAACTCTCTTGCGATAGCCTGGAGACCGTAATCTCCCAGAGCGACGGCAGTCGCGTTAAACGTATTGGTTTCAATGATGTCAGCGCCGGCTTGAAGGTACGCCCTATGAATCCCTTCGATGAGGTGTGGACGCGTGATCGACAGCAGATCGTTATTGCCTTTGAGATCCCCGGCATGATCTGCGAAGCGCTCCCCACGATAATCCTCTTCCTGCAAACCTTCGGCTTGAATCATGGTTCCCATAGCGCCGTCTATCACTAAAATACGATCGTGAAGGGCATCTGCTAGGGGACCGGGTACTGGACTAAAGGAGTTCATGATACCTGCTTAATTTGTGGGCCTGTGGCGTCCGCAACGGCGCGTTAAGGACGTGAAAATCGGGGCAGAATGTTAGCAGAGTTTAAGGACGCGGGCTTAGGCACAATTCCAGCCTGCGAGCAAAAACACGCTGACTATGATTTGAAAGGGTGACGGCCAGCTGCAGTACCGCTATAATACCCGACTAATTTACTCAGGAAGTATTTGGATAAAACGTCAATGCTCACGATTACTGATAGCGCCCAAGAATATCTTGCAGAACTTCTCGCTAAGCAGGACGACACTCTCGGTGTGAGGGTGTTCATCAATTCACCCGGCACTGCGCGCGCAGAGACCTGCATCGCTTACTGCCGGGAGGCCGACGTACTGGACGATGACGTCAAGCACCCCTTTGACAAAATTACCGCCTACCTCGACGGTCGCAGTGTACCGTTCCTTGAGGACGCGCTGGTGGATTACTCCGCCGACCGTATGGGCGGACAGCTGACGATCAAGGCACCGAACGCCAAAATGCCACGAGTCAGCGACGATTCCCCTATCGAGGATCGCATTAATTACCTGCTGTACAACGAGGTAAATCCATCTTTGGCTGCCCACGGTGGCGAAGTGTCCCTAGTGGAAGTCACCGAGGAAGATTACGCTATCCTGCGCTTTGGCGGCGGATGCCAGGGCTGTAGTGCGGTGTCTATGACACTCAAGGACGGCGTGGAAAAAACGCTGCTTGATCAGCTCCCGCAGCTCAAAGGCGTGCGCGATATGACTGATCACTCGGATCGAAGCAACGCTTTCTATTGATCGCCCGCGAGGGCCATCATTAGGAGGGCACAGAAGAACTCATACGCTGGGGCAGTAAGTCCCGGAGCTTGTGGTGGAGCGAGCGTAGGCAAGTTTCCGTCTCTTCCCAGCTGATACAGCCATCGGTAATTGACACGCCATACTCCAAATCAGCCGGGTTAGTCGTCATACCCTGGTTACCCGCGTGAAGGTGACTCTCGATCATAAGGCCAATGATCGATTGGTTGCCCGCTGTGATCTGGTTGGCAACATTGTCTGCAACCAGAGGCTGTAGCGAGGGGTCCTTGTTGGAGTTGGCGTGACTGCAATCGACCATAATGTTTTGCGGCATGTCTACTTTGTCCAACGCCTGTTCACAAAGCTTAACGTGCACGGAATCGTAGTTGGGCCCACTGCTTCCGCCGCGCAATACCACATGTCCGTAGCCATTACCCCGCGTGGTAAATACTGAGACTTGCCCCTGACTATTGATCCCCAAAAAACGATGGGATTGAGAGGCTGCGCCCATTGCGTTTACCGCAACTGTCAGTCCACCGTCAGTTCCATTTTTGAATCCCACGGCCGATGACAGACCGCTGGCCATCTCGCGATGGGTTTGAGATTCCGTGGTACGCGCACCAATCGCGGACCAGGAAATCAGGTCATGAAGATACTGCGGTGAAATCGGATCGAGTGCCTCGGTGGATACGGGGAGGCCCATAGCGACGATATCCGTAAGTAGCTGTCGGGCGATTGTTAAGCCATCTTCGATACGAAACGAATCATCCAAATAGGGATCATTGATGAGGCCTTTCCAGCCAACAGTCGTTCGGGGCTTTTCAAAATAAGCGCGCATGACAATAAACAAGCTGTCATCTAGCGCCTTGGAGAGCGCGCTCAGACGCGCCGCGTATTCCAAAGCGGCGGCGGTATCGTGGATAGAGCAGGGGCCCACAACAACCAAAAGCCGGTGATCCCGCCGATCAAGTATGTCAAAGACACTTTGCCGGCTGGCCGTGATCGCCCGTGCCAAATCATCTGTCAAGGGTATGAGCTGCTTTAAAGCAGCGGGCGTAGGCAATATGTCTTGTGAGGCGACATTGATGTTGTGAACAGTGTTGCTCATGAAAACGGTCCTGCTAGAGTGCGAGCTTGCGTGGTGACTATTTGAGGCGCCGAATTGTAATGCAGAGGCGCGATAATGAATACACAGTCTCACCCGTTCCCGATGGGATTTAGGCCATGAGCCTGCGTCCGTTGTTTGGCGGTATAGAGCGTATTGCTGGGCTTCTTGCAGATGGCACGGCTGTGCTAACGCCCAACCGTCGTCTCAGCAGAGCCGTGCGCGAAGCAGAACAGCAGTATCGTTTCGCTCGAGGGGAGCGGGTATGGCACAGCAGTACTGTGCTACCGGTTCGACAGTTCTGGATTGAGCGCTGGCGGAAAGCTGTTACCCGTGGCCTGCTAGCGCCCAGGGTGCTTGTGGACACCGCGGGACAGCGACTCATCTGGCGCCAGATCATCGATGCTGATGAGACGGTGCCGTTCTCGTTACTCAGTCCTACCAGAGCAGCGACACTGAGTCAGGAAGCGAGTGAGACCCTTGCACTGTGGCGAGTGGATCTCGGCAATCCTGCTGTGCATCAGTCGTTTAGCTTTGATGAAGACTCCCGGGCATTCCTGCGCTGGGAGGGCCGTTTTCGCGCTGCGCTTGTTGACTTAAAAGCGATCACACCAGAGCAGGCCTTAGAGCAACTTCTCAGCTGTCCCGACGCGCTGGACCAAGCGGTGGCTTTACTTAGTCAGGATGATTTACCGCCCCTGCATCAAGCCCTCTGCGAGGCTTCTCCGGCGTGGCGGCAATTGAAACTACCGTCTCAAACGGCCCGGATTCAGCCTACTAGAGCCTTCTCTGATCCGCGAGGCGAGCTGCAAATGGCGGCCCGCTGGTGTCGGGAACAGCAGGAACGCGACCCCAATGGACGCTATGCCGTCGTGCTGTCTGATATGCATAGCGATCGGGATCGCCTTGAATACTATCTCCGGCAGGAATTTGCCTGTCTGACACAAAATTACGCAAGTTTGCCGGTGAACTTCGCTACGGGCTTTACTTTGGACCGGGTGCCATTGGTGCGAGATGCGCTGCGAATTCTGGAGTTCAGTCTGCCCGAAATCGACGTCGAAAACGTCATCGCAGTCCTTCAGTCTAGATTTGTTAGGCCCTTAAATTACCGTATAGATCAGCGAGAGCGGTCCATCAGGCAACTGCGAGAGCTTGCTAAGGAGCGGATTCCTCAGCGCGTCATGCGTGGCGTGTTGGACAATTTACTCGATAAAGAAAAAAGCCCGCCGCCCTGGGACATAGTGCTGCAGGCGGAAACAAACGGCGGCTGGCAGAGGCGCGCCCGCCCGCCATCACAATGGCTGGAGCCGTTCCGCGCGATTTTGTCAGCTTGGGGTTGGCCACAGGGCGCGGCCCTGGATTCATTGGAGTATCAACAGGCGGTGCAATGGCAGGAGGCGCTGGATTCCTTTGCCGCACTCGATCTGCTTGCTGGTGCGCTGACATTGTCCGAGGCCATTCAGAGTCTCAGAGACCTCCTTGGCGAGCAGCAGTTCCAACCGCGCACCGAGGACCAGTCGATTCAGATACTGGGTCCTCTTGAAACCACAGGCCTTAGTTTTGACGCTATGTGGATTACTGGAATGAGTGCGGCCCGCTGGCCCGCAGCCGCGCAGCCAAATCCCTATTTGCCGCATAGCCTTCAACGCGAACAGGATATGCCCCATGCCGATGCTGGTTGGGAGCGGCGCTGGGCGAAGGCCCGCTGGGAGCAATGGTTAGCCGGAGCAGGGCAGATACAAACCAGTTATGTCAATCAACTCGATGGCGCACAAGCGCTTCCCAGTCCTTTGTTGGCTGATACCGCTGAGAGTTCTGAGAGTGAAGAATGGTTTGTAGACAAGCGTTGGCTTACCCAGGCTGCCAGCGCCGAGTTCGATGCCGTCGCGCTAGATCCGGTGCCGTTAGCAGAGGGGGAGCGCGCATTTAAAGGCGTAGGGACGAGCGTATTAGAGCAGCAATCGGCATGTCCGTTCCAAGCTTTTGCGGCGACCCGACTGCGAGCAGCACAGCCGCCAGCCTTGACCGCAGGACTCCTCGCGTCAGAGCGAGGCACACTGATACACCGGGCTTTGTATGATGTTTGGGGCAGTCTTGGCGATAGTGCGGGACTCTCATCAGTTACTGAATTAGAGCTTGGACCTATCATTCAGCAGGCCCTGGACTATGCACAAAACGGCTTGTTGAAAGAGCGGCTGGACGTTCTCGGTGGTGATTTGCTTTCCCTGGAACGACAGCGGCTTGATAGCGTTCTAAGGCGCTGGTTGGCCCTGGAGCGCGAGCGGCCCGAAGCGTTTGTGGTTGCCGGTCGTGAAGAACCCCGTGAGCATCAACTCGGCGGTCTTCGACTGCGATTGCGAGTAGACCGGGTTGATCGGTTGAGCGACGGCAGCGATTTGATCATCGATTACAAAAGCGGAGCAATTGGCAGTGTAAAACAGTGGCTGGGTGAGCGCCCCGCACGGCCCCAGCTACCGCTGTACGCTTTGCTAACACCGCCTGCCGCTGGAATCGCTTACGCATCCTTAAAGCCCGGTTCAGAAGGCTTCAAGGGTATCGGCGAACGAGAATTCATCAAGGGTATAGAGAGTGCCGAGAAGCATCTCACAGAAGGCCAGAGCGGTGGCATAAACACGCTGCGCGAGCACTGGACTCAGGAGTTGTCTTTGCTCGCCAAGGAGTTTGTCTCAGGACACAGTCCTGTAGATCCCACGAACGAAGCATGTCGATACTGCCAACGCTTTTCGCTGTGTCGATTGAGGGAGCAACTCGCGTGATTCCCGCTGATGTAAATGCCCGAGAGCGTGCAGTCGATCCATTGGAGTCATTTTGCGTGAGCGCACCGGCGGGCTCAGGTAAAACCGCTTTGTTGGTACGACGCTTTTTGGGCTTGTTGGAACGAGTTAGCGAGCCTGAACGTGTGGTCGCCATAACCTTTACGCGCAAAGCCGCCGCAGAAATGCGCGCCCGCGTTGTGAACGCATTACGCGACGCGGCTGATGGCGTAAGCGCCAACAACCCACATGAAGAAGCACTCCTGTCTGCCGCGCAGGCAGTGCGTGAGCACGATGCAGCGTTAGGCTGGGGACTGCTTGCCAATCCTTCGCGACTGCGCATTCAGACCATTGACAGTTTCTGCGGATATCTCACGCGGCAAATGCCCGTACTCAGTGGCTGTGGCGGTCAAGTTACAGCCACGGACGACAGCAGGCCTTTGTTTCGCGAGGCTATTGAACGGTTTTTACATCGGGAGTTGGCGCGGCTTAGCGATGGAAAAACATTGGACATCGAAACCCTCCTCCTCCATTTAGACAACGATTGGGAGACCACCGTAGAGCTCCTCTCCGGACTCCTTCAGCGACGAGAGCAGTGGCAGCCAGTCTTCGGCGGCGCAGGTCTTAGGGATGGCGACCGCCGCAGTTTACTGGAGATTACCGAGACCCTGGTTCGTTACCGCCTGGAAGAACTGCAGCGCCGTCTCGATCCCTACCTTGGTGAGCTTGGCGAGCTTATACGATACCAAGGTGAGCAGCTTGGCGGTGACACTGTCTTTTCGAGAAACACCGAGGACCTTAAGACTTGGCGAGCGGTAGCCGCACTATTACTTACCGGGAAAGGTGATTGGCGAAAAACGGTCAACAAGAACAACGGATTTCCCACCGGCGCCGGGGAGGCCGCTGAGCGAAAGCAGCAAATGCTCGCACTACTGGCTGCGCTTAGAGAAGACAGGGATCCAGCGCTGCTGTCTGACATGAGACAGGTGCTGCTCTTACCCGATGTGGACGAGGAACCCGAGCACTGGGACGTCCTGGCGGCACTCACTCGACTGCTGCCACGATTGGGTGCTGAGCTGCTGCTGGTCTTTCAAAAAGCAGGGGAAGTCGACCATGCACAAATAGCGCTCGCTGCGCTAACCGCGCTGGGTAGCGATGATGAACCTACAGACATTGCGCTGCGCCTGGACCATGTGATCGAACATTTGTTGGTCGACGAATTTCAGGACACATCCTCCGTGCAGTTTGAACTCATTCGACGACTGACCCGAGGTTGGCAGGAACACAACGTCGAGAATATGCGGGCTCCACGGACACTCCTGCTGGTGGGAGATGCGATGCAGTCCATCTACGGCTTTCGTGAAGCTAACGTTGGACTTTTTATCCGGGCCCGCAGCGAGGGCATCGGAGACCTTGCTTTGACCGCGCTTGATCTCAGCGTGAACTTTCGCAGTCGCCAAGGCTTAGTAGAGTGGACTAATAGCCACTTTAGGGCCGGATTCCCCATTGCTGATGATGCTCAGGTGGGAGCTGTGCAATATCGCAGCGCCACCGCCGCGAGAGCACCGGGCGCAGCGCCCGAAATTGCTGTATTTACAGGCGAAGGCGCAGCCGATGCGGAAATCGCCGCTCTGTGTCTAAAGCTGGAGGAGGGGATCGCTGATGATCGGGTAGAAAGCATTGCGATTCTTGGTCGCTCTCGAACACAGCTACGCCCTGTTTTGGCGGCGCTGCGCGCACGTGGCATCGAAGTGGCAGCGAGGGATCTCGACACACTCGCTCAACGACCGCTTATCCAGGACCTCCTAACACTCAGCACGGTCTTGTGCGATCGTTTCGATCGCTATGCCTGGTTAGCCCTCCTGCGCAGCCCAGCAATTGCTCTGGATAATGCCGACCTGCTCTTGATGTCAATGGCGTGCCCGACAGCTGCAGACTTACGCGACCCCGATGTTACAAATTCGCCGGACTACTCACGCTTATCCGCCGTTGCACAACAGCGCGTGGAACATCTATCGCGACTGTTGAACTGGGCTGACCACTACCGGGACCGACTCGCCCTTCGGGTGTGGGTCGAGGAGTGTTGGTTGCTACTTTTTGGCGCAGGGCGGTTGCTGGAGGAGGCGGATATTCGTGACGCTGAGCGCTTTTTTCAGTGTCTAGAGCAACTAGAGCTGGAGCGGTATCCCTTGAATGGTCGGATGCTCACCGACGCTATGGCCACCCTCTATGCCTCGCCCGGGGACGAGCGCTGTAAAGTTCAGGTGATGACAATACACAAGGCCAAGGGTTTAGAGTTTGACTGGGTGTTCATTCCTGCTCTAGCTAAGAGTACCGCTGGCCAGGATCGTGAGTTGCTCCTTTGGGATGAGTTTGTACTCCCGGGAGCACCTCCAACCTTCCTCCTGGACATTCGGGCAAGTGCTGAAGGGGGTGAACGTCCGCGTCTTTATGACTACTTAAAAGCGCAGGCAAAACAAAAGCGCGATTGCGAAGCGACCCGGCTTTTTTACGTAGGCTGTACTCGCGCTGCAGACTATCTTTGGTTAGGCGCGACGCTCACTTGGGATGACGGTAAGGAAGACTATCGGGGGCCGGGCGCCGGATCTTTACTCAATGTTATTTGGCCGACGATAGAAGATCAGCTCGATGTCTGCTTCGTTCCAGGGGAAGAGGCTACCGATGAAACGTCTATCAGCGGCTATAGACGACTCCGAGAGCTTCCAGTCATCGCCGTAACCCCGCAGGAGCCTCAAGCGCAAGGCTTGATCCTTGCTGACAATTACCTTGCCAGAGCGTTTGGTACCGCTATCCATCGCTGCTTAGAAGCACTGGTCTATCGAGAGCAACTTCCTGATTCATGTGACCCCTTGCTTCAAGGTTTACTGCGCGTAGCATTGCTGGACGCTGGAGCCGACAGTAGCGCCTTGGAGGGACTGGAAATTGAGGGCCGGGAAATACTTGATCACGTTTTGGCTGACGCCTGGGGTCGCTGGATGCTCTCTCCAGAGCGTTCCGAGCGCGCAGCGGAACTTGCGCTCACAAGTTTCACAGAAGAGGGAGCGCAACAGTTAATCTTGGATTACTCTTTTGTGGATGAAGTTCTGGGCGACCGATGGGTAGTGGACTACAAAACCAGCGCACCCGGTGAGGGAGAGTCTGAGGCGCAGTTTATAGAAGCGCAGTTAGCGGTCTACGCGCCCCAGCTAAAGGCCTATGCCGAAGCGCTTCGGGAGCGGTTTCCTGAACCTGTCCGCTGCGCACTGTATTTTCCGACACTAGGCAAACACGCAGAATGGCATCTGGAGTCTTAAGCATTGCGCTATTTTCATTTAAGAAGAATAGCGATCGCTAGGCAACTGCCACAAGCGCCTCGTATAATCGACAGTCGAGCAAAGCGAGCGCTGCCCCTCCATGAAAAACCCCCACTGCGTGAATGCCCCCCTGATGGCTGCGAGTCAGATCAAATCCAAATCTCTGCTTCTGCGAAGCACCTTGGTGCTTCTGGGGCTCAGCATAGTGGGTTGCTCCGAGCCTCCTCCCCCCAGCGAGAGCGTTAGTTCACGACCGGTTAAGCTCTTTATCGTGGACAAAAGCTTGAGCGCAGAGATCCGACAGTTCCCCGCAAGTATCGAGGCGGCAACGCAGGCTGAGCTGTCGTTTCGGGTGTCTGGTCAGCTCGAAGCACTCCCTATTCGTGAAGGGGAGGTCGTGGAGGCGGAGCAGGTCCTTGCGCAACTAGACGCCACCGACTTTAAAAACACTCTGGAGGACCGTGAGGCGGTATTTGAAAATACCGAACGTAACTTTCGCCGAGCCGGTGAACTCATAGACTCAGGCAGTATTTCCCAGTTGGACTACGATCGTATGGAAGCGGACTTCCGCTCCGCACGGGCAGCCCTGGCTCAGGCCAAAGCCGATCTAAACTACGCGACTCTGCGCGCCCCCTTTCGCGGGCGGATTGCCCGACGCTATGTCGACAACTTTGAAGAGGTTCGAGCCAAGCAGAGCATCGTTTACTTGCAGGACACAGAACTCCTTGACGTAATTATCGCAATGCCTGAGTCCGTTATTCGCAGCGTCACGAGCGGAGGAGAGGGTGAGCTATCTAGCGATCCTCTGGAGGAAAGCTCCGCGGCGTCGGTTCGGGCTATGGCATCCTTCGACAACCGGCCAAACATTAGTTATGCGCTGGAGCTTAAAGAGCTGGCGACAAGGGCTGATCCAGATACGCAAACCTTCCCTGTGACTTTTAGTATGCGCCAGCCTGATGAGTTCACTGTGCTGCCGGGAATGACCGCACAGGTTGAAGTGGATTTTAGCGATCTTTTAACGAGCGATGCCGTCACCTGGGTGCCCGCCAGGGCGGTTCAGGCGGATGCAACTCTGTCACCCAGAGTGTTCGTGCTGGATGCCCAGAGCATGCAGGTCCGAAGCATCAGCGTTGAAACAGGCCGGGTCTCTGGAGACATGATCGAAGTGCTCTCTGGCCTGGTTGGTGGTGAAGAGATCGTTGCCGTGGGTGCGAGTTACCTGTCCGATGGCATGCAGGTCACCCGCATGCTCGGGGGTGAGCAGGCTATTCCGCGCGAGACGGCCCCTGGCGATAGCGATTCTTTATGAGCATTGGCGCCTATTCAGTTCGTACACCGGTTATCTCCTGGCTGGTCGTGGTGATCATGGTCGCCGGGGGGGTGCTTGGCTTCCAGAAGATGGGCAAGCTGGAAGACCCCGCTTTTACCATCAAAATGGCCAAGATCATCACCCGGTATCCCGGTGCATCCGCACAGGAAGTGCATGACGAGGTGACCTACCATCTGGAAGATGCGATCCAGAAACTACCCCAGTTAAAGCGCCTGAAAATGTCAGTCTCCCGACCGGGCCTGTCGGATATCACGATAGAGTTCAAAGATGAATTTAGCGCCGCAGATCTTCCGAACGTATTCGACGAACTGCGCCGTAAAATCACCGACGTGCGACCCAAATTACCACCCGGAGCGCAGGACCCCATCGTAATCGACGACTTTGGTGACGTGTATGGCGTTTATCTTATGCTCACGGGCGAGGGCTATACCTGGCGAGACCTGTATGACGTGGCTGATGATGTCAAACGCCAGTTGGTATTGGTGGAGGGTGTACGCAAGGTCTCGATAGACGGCGAACAGCAGGAAGTCGTTTACCTCGATATGTCCCGATCTCGCCTGGCGGAGTTGGGAATTGACCCGGCTGCCATCGCGGGAGTCCTTGGCTCGCAGAACTCTGTTGTCGATGCCGGAAATGTCAGAGTCGGGGATGACTATTTGCGGATCAAACCTACCGGGGAGTTTGATTCCGTACAGGAGATTGGGGACGTCCTCATTTCATCTCAGGATCGAAGTCTGGTGCGCCTTCGGGATATCGCTACGATCACTCGAGCGTATGAAGCGGTACCGATCAAACTGTATTACCACAATGGCCAGCCAGCGCTTAGCGTGGGAATTAGCATGGCGCAGGGACAGAATGTTGTCGAAGTGGGCAAGCGTATTAACGCGCGTATAGCCGAGCTTCAAACACGCATACCCGTTGGCATGTCACTCGAAGCTGTCTACGACCAACCGGCGGAAGTGGAGAAGTCGGTGGGTGGATTTCTCGTCAGTCTCGCGCAAGCCGTGGGGATTGTGATCGCTGTGCTGCTGGTTTTTATGGGCCTGCGATCGGGTTTGATTATTGGCTCGGTACTGTTGATCACCGTCGCGGGCACCTTGCTGCTGATGTACCTTTTCGGCATAGAGCTGCAACGCATTTCTCTAGGTGCCTTGGTGATCGCTTTAGGTATGCTGGTGGATAACGCCATTGTGGTCGCCGAGGGTATGCAGGTGCGTATGCAATCCGGCATGAAAGCCCTTGAAGCGGCGACTGAAGCGGTGGGCAAAACAATCTGGGCGCTCCTGGGCGGCACAGTCATCGGCATTCTTGCGTTCTCTGCTATCGGGCTATCGCCGGACAACACCGGTGAATTTGCAGGTTCACTGTTCTACGTCATATTGATCTCCCTGTCTCTTAGCTGGATCACGGCAGTCAGCACCACCCCATTGCTGTGTGCACTTCTCCTGAAGCAGGGAGGTCCGGAGCAGGATCTAGATCCCTATGACGGCAAGGTCTTCCGAGCTTATCGGCGGCTTGTGGGTCTTGCCGTTGACTACCGACGGGTTACTTTAGTCACCGTATTAGCGCTGTTCGTGTTGGGTGTTATCGGCTTTGGCCAGGTCAAAAGCGGATTTTTCCCGGAGTCCAGCACCCCCCTGTTCTTTGTCGACATCTACGAGCCCGAAGGCTCCGATATTCGCAGGACTCGAGACGACAGCCTCGCAATAGCAGAATTCCTTCGAGAGCAGCCGGGCGTGCTCCAGACGACGACCGTGGTCGGCGGAGCACACCAACGATTCATGCTGGTCTATGACTCAAGAGAACCTACACCGGCTTACAGCCAGATTATCGTGCGCGCAACGGATCCATCTCAGGTGCGTGAACTACAGCGCCTAGCGGCCGAAAAGCTACGCAGTGAAGCACCCTGGATTGACCCCATTGTTAAGTCCTTACGCATAGGCCCCGGACGCGACGCCAAGATTGAGGCACGATTCTCCGGCCCCGATGCAACAGTCCTGCGACAACTGGTGGAGCAGGCCGAATCGATTATGCGCGATGATCACGACGCTGTTGATATTCGCAATGATTGGCGCTCGCCGGTGAAGCTCATCACACCAATCTTTAATGAGCAGGTCGGTCGACAGTTAGGCATTACTCGAGAAGATCTCGGTGACGCCATGAAGTTCGCTTTTGATGGCATTCCAGCAGGTAGTTACCGGGATGGTAATCGAGTATTGCCGGTAAAAATGCGCGCGAGTGAAAGCGAGCGAATCGATGTGGATGCCATTCGAGATATCCAGATCTGGAGTGCAGTTCTCGGCCAAACTGTACCTGTATCTTCGGTAGTATCGGGCTACCGCACGGATTGGGAGAACGCGCTGCTGCGGGGACGCAACCGCATTCCGACGATAATCGCGTCGTGTAATCCTAGTGGCGAGTTGGCCACGCCACTGTTTGAGCGTATTCAACCGCAAATCGAGGCCATTGAATTACCCGCCGGCTACACCCTTGCTTGGGGCGGTGAATATGAAGACAACGCCGATGCTCAGCAGGGGCTGGGCCGTTCGCTTCCTGTAGGCATCTTGTTAATGATACTCACGAGCATTGTACTCTTTGGCAAGCTGCGACAGCCGTTGATTATCTGGCTAACGGTACCGTTGGCCATCGTGGGGGTCAGCGCTGGGTTGCTAGCCACCAACGGTGCCTTCGACTTTATGTCCATGCTCGGAGCTCTATCTTTGATAGGGTTGCTGATCAAAAATGCCATCGTGCTTATCGAGGAGATTGATCAACAGATTGCGGAGGGGCATGACCCTTACAACGCAATACTGGACTCTGCGGTATCCAGGGCTCGCCCGGTGTTGCTTGCCGCGGGCACAACAATCCTAGGACTCATTCCCCTGCTGTCGGATGTGTTCTTCGTCAATATGTCGGTAACAATTATGGCCGGCCTCGGGTTTGCGTCCATACTGACTTTGACGGTAGTGCCGACGCTATACGCCGTGTTCTTCAATATCAAAAAGGAGCAACAAGAGCAGGGTGCCTAAAGCGACCCTGCTGGCGCTAGAGTCAGTCGCCGCCGAGATACAGGGTCAGGGATTGACCCGGCTGGAGGTAGCGGCCTGGGTCGAGTTTGTTCCAGCCGATGATGTCGTCGATGGTGACATCAAAACGCATTGCGATTTCGTACAGCGAGTCACCACTGCGCACAGTGTAGCCGCGGCGCACGCCCGTACTGCCGCTTTGTGCCAAAGCTAGACTCTGCTGCCAGGCGACACTATCGGGAATCATGAGGGTGTCACCTGCACGGATGAGATTACCGTTAAGGTTGTTAACCTCTCGCAGCAATCCGACCTGCGTATCAAAGTTCTTGGCGATGCGTATAAGGCTGTCACCCCGACGTATTCGGTAGTGCTGCCAGGTAACCCGCTGAGAGTCCGGAAGCTCAGCAAGTGTTACTGCCAGAGACTCCGCGACTGAGATCGGCACGAGTAACTTTCCGTCTCCGTTTGGAGCGGTCGCCCAGCGCAGCTGACCCGGATTGAAGTTGCGTAATTCCACAAGCTCCAGACCTGCAAGCTCCGCGGCGCGAAGCATTTCAACCTGGCCTGCAGTATCGATAGCCGCAAAAGCCGGGGCATTAGGGATATCGGGCAGGCTCACCTCCAGAGCTTCATCAAAGGCTACGATCGTACTCAATGCGATCAGTCGTGGCACGTAACGAC
>NZ_JBLGBE010000010.1:0-66827 GCF_047617445.1 Congregibacter sp. | reverse complement strand
TATGTGTACACCAATGGCGGGAAGTTGATCGCCTATGACATTCGGCCGAGGTCCTGATCGCGGTGTTGCCATCAATTGCACTGGTAGGGCGCCCGAATGTCGGAAAGTCGACGCTTTTTAATCAGCTCACGCGTTCCCGAGATGCATTGGTAGCCAATTTGTCGGGTCTGACACGGGATCGGAAATACGGGGAGGGGCGCAGCGAGGATCGAGCCTTTATTGTGATCGATACCGGTGGCGTTAGTGGTGGTGAAGACGGTATCGATGCAGTCATGGCAGAGCAGTCATTGCTCGCCATTGACGAAGCTGATGTTGTGCTGCTGCTGGTGGACGCTAAGGACGGTCTTAATCCAGTAGATGTGCAGCTGGTGAATTACCTGCGTCAGCAGGGCCGGGACTTCCATCTTGTGGTGAACAAGGTTGATGGCCGGGATCCTGATGTCGCGGTTAGTGATTTTCACTCCCTGGGTATTGCCTCCATACACGGCATTGCCGCCGCACATGGTCGAGGCGTGCGCCAGATGATTGAAACAGTGCTCGAATCCGTGCCGCTGCCAGATCCAGAGGACGGCGCGAAAGAGGAGCAGGGCGGTACCCGGGTGGCCGTGGTCGGTCGCCCCAACGTGGGCAAGTCCACCCTTGTAAATCGTATTCTTGGAGAGGACCGAGTCGTGGTGTACGACCAGCCCGGTACCACCCGAGACAGCGTATACATTAATTTTTCACGCGAAGGTCGGCCTTACACACTGATTGATACTGCAGGTGTGCGTCGTCGCAAAAACATTCGCGAGGCGGTAGAGAAGTTTTCCATCATCAAGACTCTCAGCGCCATCAGCGATGCCAATGTAGTGGTACTTTTGGTTGATGGTCAGGAAGGCCTGGTGGATCAGGACTTGCACATCTTAGGCAGCTGCCTTGAGGCGGGGCGAGCCTTGGTGCTTGCCGTTAACAAATGGGATGGTCTGGATCCTGATCAGAAAGAGTCTATTCGCTCTGAACTAGATCGACGCCTACGATTTGTTGATTTCGCTGACATGCACTTTATATCAGCACTCCATGGCTCTGGTGTGGGGACACTGTTTGGATCGATTGATGCAGCCTATGCGGCGGCCATGCAGCCCATGGGAACCAGTCGCCTCACACGTATTCTTGAGGATGCCGTAGCAGATCATGCGCCTCCAATGGTCAATGGACGACGCATCAAACTGCGCTACGCTCACGCTGGCGGCCGAAACCCGCCCCGGGTTGTCATACACGGTAATCAGACCGATAAGGTACCCAGTAGCTATCAACGTTATCTGGAGAAGACGTTTAGTCGCTGTCTTGAGCTCACCGGCACGCCACTGCGCATCGAGTTTCGCAGCAGTGAGAATCCCTTTGCGGGTCAGCGCAACAAGCTGACTAATCGGCAAATCAATCGTAAACGGCGACTGATGGCTCACGTTAAGCAAGCTAAAAAGAGCAAGCAAAAGAAAAAGCGCAGCTAAGCGCGATGCAGAAAGTGGGTCCTGATGTGCGGGAGCAGATCGATGAGTTCGTGGATGCATTCTACGAACGGGTGTTGGCGGACCCAGTGCTTGCGCCCCTGTTCCTGGAGGTTGCTCAGGTCGATCTGTCTGAGCACCTACCGAGGATCAAGGCCTACTGGCGAAAGATGCTGCTGGGTGATCGTGATTATCGACGGCATATGATGCGCCAGCACCGCGAGGTAGATGCGCGACAGTTGTTCGTTGATGAGCACTATCGCCGCTGGTTATTCCTCTTTGAAAAAACCCTCGAAAAACACCCTCTGGGAGCCCACACAGAGCGTGCTTCTGAGCTCGCGCGACGAGTTGCAGGGAATATGCGACAGAATCTGACACGTTGTCGAGCCTAAACTTAATGTTTATTTTTAAAATACACCGTAACTTATTGTAATATAACGATTTATTAGGTTATTTTCCGAAAATACGGCCGCTTGCAGAAGCCTATTTGGGTGCTATAGTTCACCATAACACCCACGGATATACGGAACAAAATAATGATTAGCCTACGCAAAGGAATGACTAGCCCGACGTCGATACGCATGCTCATGCCAGCATTAGTCTTCTTTGCCTGCGCGTCACTGAGTGCTGCTGGCGGCGGTGCCATCGCGGCGCTGTGTCTGCTGCCGGCAGGTCTGGTGATCGAAGCGGCTCGTGGTGGTGATCGTAAGGATCCTTCTGAGGGGGTTCAGGATGCGTAAGTCATTTGCAATGACAGCCTTTTCAGGCTTCTTTGCCCTGGCTATCGCTTCACCTCAGTTGCTGGCCGACGAGGAGACGCGTCGGGTAGAGGGTTTGGAGTTTAGTAAAGTTGTGGTCCTCGGCTCTGCCAAGGTAGAGATCACCCAAGGTGATGATATCGAGTTACAACTGCGGGGGCCGTCCAAGTATCTGGACTCGAAACCCTTCTACGTGAAGCGAGGCACGCTGGTCTTGGGTTCGCGCAAGAGTTATAGCGGCTCCAAGGATAGTTCACACAAGAGAATCGCCTTTCGCGTGGTGATGCCTGAGCTTGAAGAACTAAAAGTGAAAGGTTCCGGCAAGGTCTACATCAAACCCTTTAAATTTGATGCGTCTGACAAGAAATCTACGACGATTATGGTGGTTGAGGGTTCCGGAGAGATTAACGCCTTCGAACTGCGAGGTAGCGAGCTAGAAGTACGCGTCGAGGGTTCCGGAGACTTCCGGGCCGTCAATATTGACGTCGAAGACTTCGAAGCGGTCGTTACGGGCAGCGGTAACCTGTTTATTGGAACGGTAAACGCCAACACCGGTGAGTTTGTGGTCACGGGTTCGGGTGACCTGCACGTGACGGAGCAGGGCTTTGTGGAGGAGCTTGAGGTTAATGTCGTCGGGTCTGGTGATGCACGAATGACGAGGGTCGATTGTCGACGCGCAGAAACCAACATCGTGGGTTCTGGTTCGGCCTCTATCGGCGAAGTGAGTGAGCAGTTGAACGCATCGATCCTGGGTAGTGGTGATGTTGTATACGGTGGATCGCCTGAAGTTGAACGTGTTGAATTGGGCAGCGGGGACGTTCGTCGCCGCGACTGAGTCGTGCGATGACACTGATTATGGAATGGACAGAAGGGCAACCCATTTACCGCCAGCTACGCGATCTGGTTATCCAGCGCGTCATGGACGGTAGTTTCCCTGAAGGTGAGGCGATCCCGTCGGTTCGCCAGGTGGCAACGGATTACCGAATCAACCACCTGACCGTAGGGAGGGCCTATCAGGAATTGGTGGAGATGGGCTTGCTCGAGAAGCGCCGGGGTCTTGGCATGTTTGTGGCGTCCGGGGCTCGCAACTCTCTTACGAATGATGAGCAGCAGCGGTTTTTGGACGAAGAGCTTCCGGCCTTTGTTGCACGAGTTCGTGTGCTGGGCCTGGTAATGGAAGAAGTGAGTGAACAGTTAATGACAATGCAGGGGAATGTAAATGCAGACCATCATTGAGGCGCAGAATCTTCGGCGCAGCTTCGGTGATCTTCGTGCGGTTGACGGCGTGGATTTGTCGATTTCTTCAGGGAATGTCATTGGCTTGATTGGCCCTAATGGGGCGGGAAAGACAACAATTTTGAAGGCCTTGCTGGGCCTTACCAGTTGCGAAGGAGATCTTTCGGTACTCGGATACTCACCCATAGCGGACCGTGGTCGCATGATGGAAGAAGTCTGCTTCATCGCCGATACCGCGGTCTTGCCTCGCTGGATGCGTGTGTACGAATTGCTGGACTACGTCACCGGTACACATCGACGTTTTAATCGGGACCAGGCCGAGGCGTTTCTTGCGACCACGGACGTTGATCCTAAGCGTCGGGTGGGGGATCTGTCCAAGGGAATGACTGTGCAGTTGCACCTTGCCATAGTAATGGCCATTGATGCGCGGTTACTGATTCTTGATGAGCCGACGCTGGGTTTGGATATTCTATTTCGCAAGCGCTTTTACGAGCAGTTGATTAACGACTACTTTGATGGTGAGCGCACGATTCTTGTGTCGACACACCAGGTCGAAGAAATCCAGAACATTCTGACGCATGTGATGTTTATGCATCACGGCAAACTCATTCTTCACGAGTCAATTATGGATATCGAGGAGCGTTTCCACGAAGTGCATGCACTGGGCGACGCGGTTAATCGCGCCGAGCAGCTGCCCTACATTGGGAAGCGCAATATCCTGGGTGGCAAGGCTTACATTTTTGAAGGACTGGGTTCCCAGGAGCTCGCCGGGCTTGGTGAGATACGGACGCCCTCGGTGTCGGACCTGTTTGTTGCCAAGGTGGGGGGATAGGAACATGGCTACCACCCAAACATCGCAATTTATGACTTTACTTCAGCGTGAGTTTCGCGAGTACAAAAACTCGCTGGTCTGGACGCCGGTGATCACGGCCGTGGTGCTCGTCGTTCTCATGCTCGGAAGCGTTGTCTTGGCTAATCGTATCAGTGTGGTGGGCGACACCATTCTCGAAGCGATGATGCGCAAGGGCAATGATAACGTGAACATCTCTATCACCATCGGAGAAGATGGCGAGGAGGAAGTAACCGTCGTCGAAGTTGCGACGCCCTCGGATGTACCTCAGCCTCCGGGGGTAGCCGAAGCCCCCACCTATGAAATCTATGTGGAAGAGGAGTCTGCTGACGATCAGTGGAACTTCTCTCGGGAGTGGAGTTTTAATCCCAGTAGCGATAAGGCTACCGGAGACGATAAGCTCGATCACGCCCTCGATCAGATGGGTGGGCGAGAACTCAACGTCATGCTCAGCATTGTGCACAGCATTCTATTGTTGATTCTGCTGCTCACGAGCGTGAACTACTTGCTGAATTCTCTCTACGATGACCGTAAGGACCGCAGCGTGTTGTTCTGGCGCTCGATGCCTGTCACCGAGTGGCAAATAGTACTTTCCAAGTTTACGGTGGCGCTGATCGTTGCACCGCTGCTTTACATCGCTATCAGTCTGCTACTGCAGCTTGCCTACGTGCTGTTGATGATGCTGCTCGTTTGGCGCATGGATCAGGATCCCTTTGAGGTGGTTGTCGGCAATATCGACTTTGTCGCCCTGATGCTGGACCCCATCAGCGGTTGGGTAATGACGGTACTGTTGATCGCGCCAGTGTATGCCTGGCTACTCTGTGCATCCGCTTTGGCTCGCCGATCGCCGTTTCTGATGGCCGTCACGCCGTTTATCGGATTGTTTATTGCCGAGTCAATTTTCTTTGGCTCGGAGGTAGTCGGAAATGCGGTCAGTCGACACTTTCCTCATGGATTTCTCTCGGACAGTACGGCGGTAGGGTTCTATCTGTTTGGGCCGGATTGGATGGCTCTGGACCTGCTGAGTGTGGCCTATGGCCTGGTATTCGCGGGTATCGCTCTCACGGCGGCAGTCTGGCTCCGAGGGCACCGCTGGGAGCTGAACTGAGGGGCTGTAAAGGCACTCCCAAATCATTCACCCAGTGAATAGCACAAATAGAACACATTGATTATGTTGATAGTGGTCTAATGTCCTAGACTCCCTTCCGTTGTTGATGCCGCGCTCGCGGCTGAACTTTTTTGAACTACTTCTAAGGGATGGGACCTATGACCTACCAACAGGAAATCCAGACGGCGGCGGACATTGTTTCTACCAATGGCGACAGCTGGAAAGATATCAATCCAGAGTACGCAGCGCGCATGCGCGTCCAGAACCGCTTTCAGACTGGGCTTGATATCGCTCGATACACTGCCGCTATCATGCGTAAGGACATGGCTGAGTACGATACCAACACCGCGCAGTACACGCAGTCTCTGGGTTGCTGGCACGGTTTTATCGGTCAGCAAAAGCTGATTGCAATCAAGAAGCACTTTGGTGATACGAATAAGCGCTACCTCTACCTGTCTGGCTGGATGATTGCTGCCCTGCGTAGCGAGTTCGGCCCGTTGCCTGACCAGTCTATGCACGAGAAGACATCCGTATCCGGACTGATCGAAGAGTTGTACACCTTCCTGCGCCAGGCCGATGCCCGTGAACTCGGTGGAATGTTCCGAGAGCTAGACAAAGCGCGTAAAGCAGGTGACGAGGTGGCTGCCAAGGCTATCGAACAAAAGGTTGATAGCTACCAGACACACGTCGTGCCGATTATTGCCGACATCGATGCGGGTTTTGGTAACGCTGAAGCGACCTACCTGTTGGCCAAGAAAATGATCGAGGCGGGCGCCTGCGCCATTCAAATCGAAAACCAGGTGTCTGACGAGAAACAGTGTGGCCATCAGGACGGTAAAGTTACCGTGCCTCACGAAGACTTCCTCGCGAAGATCCGGGCAGTGCGCTACGCGTTCTTAGAACTGGGTGTGAACGACGGCATTATCGTTGCCCGTACCGATTCGCTCGGTGCTGGCCTGACCAAGCAGATCGCTGTGACTCATACTCCGGGTGATTTGGGTGATCAATACAACAGCTTCCTCGACTGCGATGAAATTGAACCATCCCAGCTTGCGAGCGGTGACGTGATTATCAATCGTGAAGGTAAGCTTTTACGTCCTAAGCGTCTGCCGTCCAACCTATATCAGTTCCGTAAGGATACGGGTGTTGAGCGTGTGATACTGGATTGCGTCACGTCGTTGCAAAATGGCGCCGACCTGCTTTGGATCGAGACTGAGAAGCCGCATGTGGGGCAGATTGCAGCGATGGTGAACAAGATTCGCGAGACGGTGCCTGGTGCCAAGCTTGTGTACAACAACTCACCATCCTTCAACTGGACCTTGAGCTTCCGACAGCAGGTGTTTGATGCCTGGAGTGAAGCGGGTACGGACGTATCGGCCTATGATCGCGACCAGCTTATGGACGTGAGCTATGACGAGACGGATCTTGCGGCGGAAGCCGATGAGCGTATCCGTACGTTCCAAGCGGATGCTGCGCGTGAAGCCGGTATCTTCCATCACCTGATCACACTCCCGACTTACCACACCGCAGCATTGTCTACCGACAATCTGGCCAAAGAGTACTTTGGTGAGGCTGGCATGCTGGGTTATGTGAAGGGTGTTCAGCGTCAGGAAATTCGTCAGGGTATCGCCTGTGTGAGGCACCAGAATATGGCCGGTTCGGACATGGGCGATGACCACAAGGAATACTTCGCCGGTGATGCAGCGCTCAAGGCTGCTGGCGATGACAACACGATGAATCAGTTTGGCTGAGCCTGACTGCTTCTAGCGACTAAAGCCCGGCTAGCGATAGCCGGGCTTTTTGTGCGTCAAAGTTGCTCAGGCTAGCAGCCGTGACTGGTCACGCGTTTTCGCTGGAAGACCTTTGGGGTGACCATCGAGTATAACGTTGAGGAGTGCGAGCCGGCGGAGCGCTTGGCTTGGTCATCGGAGTCTTTCGGGGTTTCTATCTATCATGCATGGCGCATGTCACCGCAGCCGCAGGGCTGCTATGTCCTGAGGGAAGAAACTCAGAACGGGGTCATCCCAAGGATTGGGGCGATCCTTGCGCCTAAACGAATGCATAAGTTCCACCAAATCTGGCTGAAACAGCTGAAACACCTGAACAAGGTGGCGAAAGGCGCTGCATGAGCATCAGTAAGTGACTGTCCCTGGCACTGTGTTTATAGTTGTAGGTTTTAATTGACTTAAGGGTAAGCGGGCTGTACCGTACGCACAGCTAAAAGTAAGCCTCGTGTTTAAGCTCTTCATTACGTGATCTCTCAGTAGTTCGTCGTCCTGTAAGTTCTAAATTTCAGTCTTTTTTGCGGCTACAAATGCCTCATTAGAGGCAGTGTTTATTATTATTTACAGGAATATGACGTTATGTCCGAAACAGTTACCGGTACCGTGAAGTGGTTTAATGAGTCTAAGGGCTTCGGCTTTATCGAGCAGAAGAGCGGCCCAGATGTATTCGCACACTTCAGCGCGATCACTGGCTCTGGATTCAAAACTCTGGCCGAAGGCCAAGCAGTTGAGTTCACAATTACTCAGGGCCAAAAAGGTCCTCAAGCCGAGAACATTGTCGCCGTTTAAAGCGCAAAGTTTTCGGAAAAGGCAAGCCAGCAATGGCTTGCCTTTTTTTATGCCTGCGAGAAAATGTGAACCACAGTTGTCAGCCTCTGTAGGAGTGAGCCATGCGTTGGGATGATATCGATCTTCAGGTCTGCTCCGTAGCACGGGCATTGTCTGTGGTAGGCGAGCGCTGGACGCTACTTATTTTGCGCGACGCGTTTTTTGGCACGCGGCGTTTCGATCAATTTCAGTCTAACCTGGGAATAACCCGTCACCGCCTTTCCGAGCGTTTGACGAAGCTCGTTGAGCAGGGTGTGTTGACGCGCGTACAGTACAGTCTAAAACCTCCACGTCACGAGTACCGACTCACCCGCAAGGGCTTGAGTTTGTACCCGGTACTCATGATGCTAGGTCGTTGGGGCGACGAGTGGATGGATCGCGGTGACGGTGCGCCTGTGGAGTACTTTCATCAAAGCTGCGGGAAAAAGACGTCGCCGGTAATGACCTGCAGCGAGTGCCATGAGGACTTACGACCCCAGCACGTAACGCCTATGGTCGGCCCTGCGTTAGCGACCCACGTCAAAGGCGTCCGAGTGGGTGAAACCTCACTCCCTACTTTTCCGCACCTGGAGCGCGAAGCCAAATAGAGAAATTTGCGTAGTCATGCGCTAGCATTGAACATTGAACATTAAATGAAGTAACGACAGTCAAGGAGAGTAACGATGGGTGAAGCAGCTGCGGACCTGGTAATGAACCAGGGCGACACAGTCACAATGAATACTGTATTAGATGATGTCGTCGCCGAGCGTTTAAAGCGCAAGCAACGTTTGGCAGCATCGCTGCGTATTTTTGGCAAGTTTGGCTTTGACGAAGGTGTGGCTGGTCACATCACCGTCCGCGACCCGGAGCATACGGATCACTTTTGGGTGAACCCCATGGGCCGCTCTTTTAAGCAAATGCGAGTGAGCGACCTTTTGAAAGTCGATCACGCTGGCAATGTCGTGGAAGGCGAGGGCTTGCTCAATGGCGCCGCGTTTGCAATCCATTCGCGTATTCACATGAACCATCCGGAAGTGACGGCAGCGGCGCATGCGCATTCCGTTTATGGCAAGGCCTGGTCAAGTTTGGGCCGTAAGCTGGATCCGCTGACGCAAGACTCCTGCGCTTTCTACGATAGTCACGCGGTGTTTGAAGACTTCAACGGGGTAGTCTTGGATGTGTCTGAGGGTGATCATATTGCGAACGCTCTGGGCGACAACAAAGCGGTCATTTTGCAAAATCATGGCCTGCTCACGGTCGGTGAAAGTGTAGACGAGGCTTGCTGGTGGTTTGTCACCATGGAGCGCAGTTGTCAGGCACAGCTCATGGCAGAAGCGGCGGGCACCCCTAAGCCGATATCCCACGATGTGGCGGCGAGTACGGCACAGCAGGTGGGTTCGCATCTGGCAGGCTGGTTTAGCTTCCAGCCGCTGTATGACGTCATCGTGGCTGAGCAGCCAGACTTGCTCGACTAAAACGAGTTTGGTCTTACTCAAGAAGATGTTCACCGAAGCCCGGCCTAGTGCCGGGTTTTTCATTTCGACGGTCGCATAAAACTGCTGTGCTCTGGCGTACAATAAATCCTTTCCTAACTGAGGTTTCATTGTGACTCTTTCAGATATCGGGCTGGTCCCGCGTATTGTTATTGGTGTTATCGCGGGGGCTATCGTAGGCATGTTGTGGCCCAGCCTGGCGGTAGATCTAGGTCTCCTTGGTCAGTTGTTTGTCGCCATGCTCAAGGCGGTGGCGCCCCTGCTGGTTATGCTTTTGGTGATGTCGGCCATTGCCAATCGCCATGAAAAATCTGCGGATTCTCGACGGATTTTAATTACTCTCGTGCTGTATTTTGCAGGCACCATGAGCGCCGCTCTGGTGGCCTTACTGTTGTCTACCGCGTTCCCTCAGACCCTCGCTCTGACGGGCGCGGCAGACGGCGCACCGCCGGCAGCGGTAGGGAACGTGCTCCGTGATGTGCTGTTTAAGCTGGTCGACAACCCCATCAATGCGCTGCTTACAGGCAATTTCCTGGGTTGTTTGAGTTGGGCCATTTTACTGGGCCTGAGTTTTCGTAGGGCATCAGAAGCCTTTCGTCAAAATCTACAAACTCTGGCGGATGGCGTTGCAGACATTGTCCGCTACATCATCGCGCTCGCGCCCATTGGTATTTTTGGTCTGGTTTGCTTGACGGTTGCCACTACTGGCGTCGAAGTGCTCGCGGATTATCTGAGTGTAGCGGGGCTCTTGGTGGCTGCGATGCTGATCGTGGCGTTAGTCGTGAATCCATTTTATGTATGGCTGTTAACGCGGAAGAATCCCTATCCTGTGATTTTCCAATGTCTGGAAGAGTCTGGCGTCACAGCATTCTTCACGCGCAGCTCTGCGGCTAATATCCCCGTCAATCTCGCGTTGGCTAAGCGTTTAGGAATCAGTGAGGAGCTTTATTCAGTCACTATTCCCGTTGGAGCGACGGTGAATATGGCCGGAGCTGCGATAACTATCACCACACTCTCTGTGGCAGCCGCGCATACTTTGGGTATCGAGGTGTCATTTGCTCAGGCCTTGATACTTTGTGTTGTTGCATCGTTAGCGGCCTGTGGTGCATCTGGGGTTCCTTCCGGGAGTCTGTTGTTGATCCCACTGGCCTGTGGCTTGTTCGGTATCCCCGTAGACGTTGCTATGCAGGTGGTTGCCGTAGGTTTCATTATCAGTGTCATTCAAGACTCTGCGGAAACGGCACTCAATTCGAGTACGGACGTGGTGTACACCTATGCTGCTGAGCACGCACGCATGGCAGAACGCTAATCAGTTAGCGTTAGCGGCTTGACTGATTGCGTCGATGCCTTTACAGATAATCTGCATACCCTGCAGCAGACGTAGGGTGGGGCGATGTAGTAGGTCTGGGTTGATGACTGCGACGTTGGCTGTGCGCATTGCTTTGAGTTCCGGGTAACTATCCCAATGCCGCGCCTGTTGTTGGTTCTCCACAATGATGAGCGCCGGATTGTCGGACAAAACGCGCTCCAGACTTACTAAAGGCGCAAGACCGGCGATATTGTTGGTAATGCTTCTTCCGCCACAGCGTTCGATCACTTCGCTCAGTAGGTGGTCTTTACCAATACTTTGCAGTGGTTGGTCCCAGAGCTGGAAAAAGACGCCCGGGATATTGCCGCTGCGTCGCCGGGCTTGCACGGAGTCCAGGGTGTTAAGGGATGAATGTAGTTGTGCTGAAACTCGCGCGCCCTCGGACTGATGCCCTGTTAGTACCCCTAGCGCCTCAAAGCTGTCGCCCAGATCCGCAAGGGAACGAATCTCATCGACAAAGTAGGATAGCCCGAGTCGTTCGATACTCGAGCGCAAACCGATCGGTGTTCCCGATCCCCACAACACGATGAGGTCCGGCTCTAAGGCGACAATTCGTTCCAGGCTCATGGAGCCTATGCCCCCGACGCGGGGGATCAATCCCGCTGCGTCGGGGTAGTCACTATAGTGTACGGCTCCTACGAGTGTGTCTTGGGCGTCGATGCTGAAGAGGTTTTCGACAATATGTGGAGCTAAGGCGATCACGCGCGTGGCGGGCCGCTCCAGCGTTACCAGACGATCTTCGGCATCCCGCGCTTCTAAGGCGCCGTATGCTGCGTGCTGCGTTAGCAGCAGTAAAAGCAGACAGAGCCACAGTGTCCCGTTCTTAAGAGGTAAGTGCATGAGGGGCCGGGTAAACAAAGGGAGGGGCATCATCACTCATTGCTCTTATCTTTAACGAGTATTCGAAAAGGTCACTCAGTGCGCTTTCATTGAGCTGCTCAGCTGTCGGCCCCAGGGACAACATTTCCCCCTGTTTGAGATACAGCAGCCGATTTGCGCAGCGACTAAGTAGGTTAATGTCATGCATCACCATCAGGACTGCGCAGCCGCGATCCCGAAGCTCAGCGATGAGTTGCAGGAACCGTTCCTGATGCCGAACATCCAGAGCTGAAGTTGGTTCGTCAAGAATCAAGATTTGACCACTGAGATCTTTGCGGGAGCTGTGTGCTAAAAGCTGTGCCAGCACCCTGGCAAACTGTGTCCGTTGTTTCTCTCCACCACTCAATGATGGGTAACTTCGATCAGCGAAATTCGTGAGTTCACAGCGCTCGAGGGCCTGATCAACCACCTCCTCACCGGCGCCGCCAATATCACCATGCGGGGACCGCCCTAGAGTGATTACTTGTCGGACCGTAAAATCAAACTGCAGCCCCATACTCTGCGGTAAGACCGCCAGGCGTTTAGCCCGATCGCGGAGATTCAGGGACGCCATGTTCTCACCGTCAAAGTGCACGCAGCCAAAACTGGGTGCGTACTCGGCACAGGCCAGCCGTAGGAGGCTAGTTTTACCGGCGCCGTTGCTCCCGGCGACGCCCACGATTTCGCCGGGATTGAGCGCAAAACTTATGTCCCTCAGTAAGGTGCTCCTAGAAATTCTCAGTCCTACACTGTGCATTTCCAATAACGGACCGTTCACGAGAATACTAGCCTGGCTTGATAGCGGCGCAGAAGAACCAGGAAGTAGGGCACACCAAGCAAAGCTGTAACGATGCCTAGTGGGATTTCACTTGGGGCTAGCAATATTCGGGATATGAGATCGGCGAGTACCAGGACTAGGGCGCCCAGCAACGCGCAGCGCGGCAGTAGTGCGCGATGCTCCGGGCCGGAATATAGTCTCACCATATGCGGAACGACAAGGCCAACGAAGGCTATAGCCCCTGCCAAGGCTACGCTGACGCCCATGCCAGCGGCGATCAATGTGGTCAGTACTGCTTTACTCCTGTCACTGCGATAGCCCAAATGTACCGCCTCAGCCTCACCTAGCAATAAGGCATTGAGGACATCGCGAAGCGGTAGTGTCGCTACGATGAGTAGTGTTAGAGCTGCCGTCGCGATCATTAAAGTTTGATAACTGGCGCCTGCCAGAGATCCCAGTCGCCAAAGCGCGACGCGTCTCAATGTACTGTTGTCGACGGTCATTTCAAGCACGCTCACCAATGCGCCGGCTAAGGCCGTGATCGCTACTCCAGCTAGTAAAAGTGTTGATATCGACGTTCCGTCAGTAGTGCGAGCGATTCGGTAAACGAGCCAGGTTGCCGCCAGTCCGCCCACAAAAGCGCCGAGTGAAACGTACAGGTCACCACTCAAACCTGCACCGACCCCCAGCGCCAGAACTAATGCGCCGCCGAGGGATGCGCCGCCGGTAACCCCTATCAAGGACGGGTCGGCGAGGGGGTTTCGAAACATTCCCTGAGAGAGGGCGCCCGTGAGCGCCAGTAGCGCGCCAATACACGCAGCCTGTAAAACTCTGGGTAATCGCAGTTGTAGCAGCAGTGTTTCGTGCAGGGGAGCTCCGTTGCCGCTGAGTGCGGCAAGGAGCTCTTTAGGGCTCAGTGGCACTGCGCCCAGTGAAAGCGCCGCGCAAATTGCCAGTATCAGAAGCAGGGTAAGCGACGGAGGGGCGCCTAGGCCTCTAAAAGACACGGCTCAGTAGTCGACGCCACGACGAGCTTTGATGCCCGCGTTGTAGGCATGCTTGATGTCTTTAACTTCTGAGACAGTATCCATAATCTCCCGTAGGCGGGTACCGCCGCCGCGACCAGTGACCACCACGCTTTGTTCTGGTGGCCGATTCTGGATGGCTTCGACAACCTCGTCTTCGCTTAGGTAGTTGAAGGAGAGCATGTAGGTCAGTTCGTCTAGCACTACAAGATCAAAGCTTGGATCTCTGAGCATGGGTAGGGCCTGTTCCCAGGTCGTCCGCGCCGCGGCCATGTCCGTGCTGCGGTCCTGAGTGTCCCAGGTAAAGCCGGTCCCCATCTGGTAGAAAGCCACATCTGGACAACGGTCTCGGACATAAATCTCTTCGCCGGATAATTGTTGGCCTTTGATGAACTGGATGACACCGACTTTCTGGTCATAGCCCAAGGCTCGTAATACCATTCCGAAGGCAGAGCTTGTTTTACCTTTGCCATTTCCAGTAAGCAGTATTCCCACACCGCGTTCTACGTCCGCTGCCGCGATAGAGGCGTCAATCGACCCTTTCTGCTTTTCCATGGCAAGCTTGTGACGAGCTTCCTTTTTAGCGTCAGAACTCATAGCGCACTCCTGCATATGCCGCCTGACCAGCGGTGTTGTACGTTGGGATCTCCGCGTATTCTTCGTCTAGTGCGTTTTCCAGGCGCCCATACACAGTTAACCCGGTGATGACTTCAAAGCTAGCATTAACATCCATCAATACATAATCATCCAGGTCAGCGCCAAAAGTGTCCACGGCGCTTGCTGAGGAGCGGACGTTAACGCCGACACGCAGCCTACTGTCGGCGTTCTGATAGGCGATGCCCAGGTTTGCGAGATGTTCTGGTCGAAAGGCGCGTTGATCACCCTCGGGTGTCGTCGTTTCGTTCCACGTGTAGTTGCCGTTTAACCGGAAGCCCATGGCCAGGGGTAAGTCTGTGATGAGCTCGATGCCCTGAGAGTCTGAGCGCCCCGCTTGTTGTACGTAGCCTGAGAACCCAACGAGGTCGAAGGTGATGAGATCATCAATCTCTTGATCAAACCATGTGACTTCTAAATAGGTTCCGTTCTCGGTCGCCCAGGCTACTCCCAGATCGTAACCTCCGCTGGTTTCTTCACTGAGTACGGTATCTGCCGCAGGCGGTCGAGCAAAAGGACCATTGTTGTAGCTAATTTCGTAAAGGCTGGGAGCGCGAAAACCCGTTCCGTACGCGCCCTTGAGTTTCAGCTCTCCCCCTGCGAGATCTGTGACCCAGGCGCCGCTTACTCGATAGCTCAGGTAGGTGCCGAAATCATCATTGTCGTCGTGTCGTGCACCGGCGGTGACAGTGAAGGACTCGCTTAGTCGTCCTTGATACTCACCGTAGATGCCAGTTTGTCGGCGTGAGCGGTCAAAGCTGCCGTCATCGATAGATTCCTTTTCCTGGTCCACGCCGTACACCAGAGACATGTTGTCTGATCGACGCCACTGTCCAATGTAACTGAGACGCTCCAGTCCACCTTCGGCAGCAAAGAAAGTTGAGTTCTCGGCAAAAAACACCCGCTCGGTTGTGTTGTCGCTATAGGCTAATTCGTGAGAAAACTGCTCTTGGGTCAACGCTGCGGATATGCGCCAGCTGTCCTGCTGGAAGCTGTCATCACAGTCGTTGCTGGACAAAAACGCCGAGTTGAAACATCCATCAAAGGCATTGTCGCCTTCTACCTGTCGAGCAACAGCCTCCACTCGGAGACTGTCGTTGACGTCCCATCCGGCCCGTGCGTGGAGTGTTTGGTTATCGTAGCCATCGTCATCGATGAGGTCGGTGTCTGTATTTCGGGCGTTGAAACCGTCGGTCGAAAAATCGGCTCCGCTGATCAAAAAATCAACGCTGTCAAAACTCCCGCCGATGCGCCCACTAAGCTGTTGCGTGTCGTAGCGGCCTTGCTCCACGGATACGCCACCGCCTAACCCCTCGTTCGGTGTGGCCGTGCGAATGTTGATAACACCCCCAGCGTCTGCACCATAGCTCAAGCCTTGAGGGCCTCTGAGTATCTCTACGCGAGCGATGCCCGAAGTCAGCAATTGCTCTAGACGGGGACTGACCTGTGGGCTCGAGGTGTCGCTGATATCGATGCCGTCAATCACGACCATCGTTCGGTAGCCTTCTTCTCCTCGAACGCGGAGGCTGGTTGCTTTACCGGGTCCTCCGTTGTTGGTTGCAGCGATAGAAGGCTGTGTACGAAGAAGATCGGGAAGGCTCAGAAACCCGCGCTGAACGATTTCATCCTGCGTCAACACCGTAACTGATGTGCCGACATCGCGCAGCGGCATCTCCACGCGTGATGAACCTACGATGATTTCTTCTAAAACGCTTTGTGCAGCAAGCTGTGTACTGGGTATCAACAGTCCGCATGCGAGTAGTGAGTTAAAGGGTATAGATCTGAATCGACTTTGAGTCGTTGTTCTGCTGACGTTAAACATGTGGTTGTCCTCAATTGCCATAGGGCGATTGAGGGAGGGGATCAAGGAAACAAAACACTGCCTGCGCTGTGCGTACTCGTGCGAGGACTGCATTTAGCGACCTTTCGTGAAGCCCTCCGCTCCATCGGGTGCTATTGCCAGGGCAGGTATCGGGCTCGTAGTGCTTTCACACTACCTACCGTTGCGGGGGCAGCGCAGGAATGGGTCGCTTAAGAGCATACGCTCGTCACGACCGTGGACCTGCTTCCCTTTTAACCTACCCCAACACTTTCGCGCGTCGGTAGGCACCCAAGGCGGGATGGAGAGTAGGCGGCTGCCCTAACATTGTCAAACATTCGAGACGGAGCATTGAGGGTATTGCCGATCGCCTCAAAGTACCGTTCCACGATGACAGGAGGCACTGAGAACGGGTATTGTTGTTTCATGAGCAGTACTGAACAGAATCCATCGATTAATGAGGCGATGCTCGAGCTTGTTCAGGCACGTCTTGGCCGCCGTCCCCGGGGATTACGCGACGTGGCGGTCATGGACAGTAATGGTCAGCCCTGTGTGATTCGCGTCGCATCGTTAGTCGAGGGAAAGCCGTTCCCGACACTGTTTTGGTTGATCGACCCGAGCCTTAATCTTCGTATTGACCGCGAGGAGGCTACTGGGCGCATTATGGTATTTCAAGCGCTCATCGACGAGTCTCCTGAGCTCCAACATGCTATGGAGATGGATCACCAGTGTCACATCCAGTTACGGGAGTCACACCTTGTAAGCGGAGAGCGTGAGTTGCTCGAAAGTCGCGGGCAGTGGAATGCCCTGGCTCAGCGTGGCATCGGTGGCATCGCTGACTTCACACGTATTCGTTGTTTGCATACCTGGTATGCCGCCCATCTAGTAGAACCGAATACCGTGGGTCAGATGCTGGATGCGTATTGGGCCATCTGCGAAGATGGCTGATGCAAATCCTGATGCCCACCCTAAAGTTCGTCATGCGAAGAACCGAGTGGCGTGTCGACACGTAAGGTAAACATGTCACGCAATCCGCACAAAAATCCCAATCCCCAAGGTAAGGGTCTAGTTCCTGTTCTCTCGCACTGGGGTGAGACGCGTCCGTCCACTGTCAATGCAAAAGCCCCCGCGGAGTTGTTGTTTGATTGGTTTGCGTCAGTGCTGGTACTGTCAGCCAAATTTCAGTTCAAGCCGGCGCTGGGTACGATCTATTACCTTTACGCCAAAGCTGGGGACTGGCAGTTGTCTTTGGTGGGTCCCACGGAGTGGGGAGATCGAGAAACAGGTGACTGCCTAGGAACCTGCGAGCTGCGTCAGGATATGACTTGGTCAATAACGCCGGACAAAGGTATTGCGGAAAAACCCTCCTTACAAGAGGCACTTGGGACACTCGTCGATGCGTTTATGACCGGCCTGCAAAGCGATGATGCGCTTGATGATCACCTTCCAGGCTACCGACGGGAGCTTCCTTACTATCAGCGAATGCTTGCTACGGGTCTTGGTGCTTCATTGCGCGGGTCGGCGACTGCTGCCGATAGCTTGCAATCGCCTTTGAGGGTTTTGCTTGAGAGCGCCGGGACGGAGCTTCCCCGGCGCCTTTTGCATAGTGACTAGTTCAGCTGGGCTTTTAAAAACGACCGTATATCCTGCAGTAACTCTACGCGTGCATCTTCGTTAACGTACATCATGTGCCCTCCGCCGTAATAACGATAGTCCACGCGGTCTGGCGTTATTCCGTAGCGGTTGAACCTGTATTCTGCGTCAAAGAAGGGCGTCACTAAATCAGAGTATCCCGATGCGACGAGAACCTTGAGTTCCCGGGTTAGCCTCCATGGCGCTCACAAGGTTATGAGTGGTGTTGACCCAATGGGGCTCCCAGTCGGCATCTCTGCCCTCGGGGCTCCAGTTCCATTCATCGTTGACTCTTGGATCAGCGGGGGACAGGTAGCTGCGGTCCCAATCTACGTCTAGTTCACTCTGCAAGTAGCTCATCATCGCCGCTTTATACGCTCCGGAGATGGCGTTGCCGGCCGCGTCGAAGTCGGCTCGAGCTGTTTAGTCATCGACAGGCTCGCCTACGTACCGCGCATCTAGACTGCCGACAATCATGCCCTGATCACGAAGTAACTCTTGGGCAAAACGCGTCCCGCGCACGCGCAGATTTGCCTTTTCAACGTATTCCGGTGTCAATCCGGTAAGCCTTGCGAGTTCATCGCGAACCTGTACCCGGCTGTCTGCATCGAGCGTGTCGCCTTTGAAAAGTGCCGGAAGAAGCTCGTCTACGGCGAACTCCCGGGCGCTCTGTACCGACTTCTGAAGACTCGCGTCCTGAGCCATTCACTCGCTGGCGATAGTACGCCGTGGCCGCCATGGTGGGGACGTAGGTGATGTGAGAAATGAGGTTGTCGGCCACATAAGGAGTCGAACCGGCGTAATCGAGGGCCTGGGAGATAAATGCAATGCCGTTGAGTGCGACACGCTGCTCGTTCTCCAGAATGTCTGCGATTACCGCTGCCCGGGTGGTTCCATAACCTTCGCCGAGGAGAAATTTAGGCGAGTTCCAGCGTTTGTTGACCGTGAGCCAGCGACGAATAAACGTGGCGATGGATTCTGCATCCTCGGTCACGCCCCAGAACTCTTTGCCGTCGTGCTCGCCCAGGGCGCGAGAGAAGCCGGTGCCCACGGGGTCGATAAAAAACAGATCCGTAACGTCAAGGATAGTCTCCCTGGACTCGACCAGAGGGTAGGGTGGTGCACCGGCATGTTGCGCGTCTGACGACACAACAACGCGTTTGGGACCAAAGGTGCCCATGTGCAACCAAAGAGACGCGCTACCAAGTCCAACGTTTCAGGCAAATGTGACTGGTCGATCCTTGCCGTCGTTTATCGCGACATAGTCGAAACTTAAGAACGTCGCACTGGGTTCCTCGTTCTCATCATGTATATAGGTCTCCCCGGCTCTGGCGCGATACTTCAGCTTGCGACCGTTGAGTGTTCCCGTATGTTCCGTCACAAACTCAGTTGGGGGTGGAACTTCCTTAACGGTCTTGGGGGTGTCTGTGTCTGCCACAGCGCTATAGCCGGGCGCAGACTGAGGATGATGAGCGAGAGGGTTGCAAGCCCTAGATTACGTAGCAAAGGCATTTTGATCTCCGAGGTGTCGAATTTTTTAGGGTAACAATTTGAGTCTGCACTGTGCGGTCTCCTGTGGGTAGCGTCGTGTCCCTCGATAGAAACTTATCGCTGTCTTTTTGGAGGTTTTCTCTCCAGCGCTTAGGACTGGATTCCATATACTAAAGACCGCTAGTCTTGTGACACGTCTAACGGCTGCGGGTATAAGTCCATGTCAATTTTCACCGGCTCTAGTGTTACATCCAGATCGCTGCTGTTACTGCTCTTTGTGTTACCTGCACAAGCGCAGGAGCTTCCCCCGGGGCCTGGTAAAGAGCTTGTGTCAAAGCTCTGCGTGAGTTGTCACAGCAGCTCGCGAATCCTGAACTCCGCTGGGTTTGATACCGCTAGTGAATGGCGCATGTTGATCAATAGCATGATTAAGCTCGCGGATCCTCAGGCGGAGACTATCGCGGAGTATTTGGCAGCGAACTTTCCTGCCCAGCAAGAGCGTAAGCCGACACTGGTTTCAGGGCCGGTCAAAATCACCATTGAAGAATGGATTGCGCCGACGCTGGGTCAGCGATCCCGGGATCCGATAGAGGCGGCCGATGGCAGTATTTGGTGGACGGGGATGTGGGCGAGCCTTGTGGGGCGTCTGGATCCACAAACCGGCGCGATGCAGGAGTTTCATTTGCCGCCGGCGGCGCGCCCGCACAGTATTGTCCCGAATGCGGATGGCTCCATCTGGTACACCGGTAATGGCAATGCAACGATCGGAAAGCTAGACCCCGCGACAGGCGTCATCGTCGAATATCCAACTCAGGCGCTTGACCCACATACCGCGGCGTTTCATCCAAACGGCAATCTGTACTTCACCGCTCAACAGGCTGGCATGCTTGGACGGTTGAATCCTGAAACAGGAGAGCTGCGTGAAGTAGAGACCCGAGCGCGACCTTACGGCATCAAGGTGGGGCCAGACGGGCGGTTGTGGATTGCACACAACGGCACCAACGCGATCAGCGTCATGGATCCCGAGAGTATGGAGCTGAAATTTTTTGATATCCCCGACGAAAAGACCCGTATCCGCCGTCTTGATATCGCCAGTGATGGTCGCGTCTGGTACGTCAATTCGTCTATGGGGTGCATAGGTGTTCTCGATCCCAAGACGGGTATTAGCAAAGAGTGGCCGTCGCCTAGCGGCCCCAAATCGCATCCCTATGCCATTGCCGTGATTGATGATGTGGTTTGGTACAACGAGTCGGGCATGCGGCCTGATGCTCTGGTGCGCTTTGATCCCGTCAGTGAGGTCTTTCAGAGCTGGGCCATACCCTCCGGTGTGGGTATCGTTCGCCATGTGTGGGTCACTCGCGAGGGTGAACTGCTCATTCATCAGAGCAGCAGCAACCGAGTAGGGCGTGTCAGCATTCATGATTCAGACTGAGTGTTTCTAAGCACTGTGGACTACTACACCGAAAATGCAGCGCAGTTGAGTGGGCGTTATCTTAGTCGCAGCGCACAGCTGGTTCACGGTGACTGGCTTGCGGCGGTCTGCGCGAAGCAAGCTTCCGGGCGCGCTTGCGATGTCGGGGCTGGTTCCGGGCGCGACGCTCTGTGGTTAGCAAGCCATGGCTGGTCGGTTGTTGCGGTGGAGCCCAGCGCAGGTATGCGCGATTTAGCCATGAGGGAGAACTCTGGGCAGATTCACTGGGTCGATGACTGCTTGCCTGATCTGGCCGTGCTGTCTTTGCTGCCAGACCGATTTGATCTGATACTAGTGTCCGCCGTGTGGCAGCACCTTGCGCCTGCCTCAAGAGCAAGCGCTATGCGGGCCCTGGGCAATTTGCTACTCCCCCAGGGCAATCTTGTGATCACGCTAAGACATGGGAGTGACGATGCCGAAAACACTCTGCGAGGTTTCTTTGGCGTGTCGGCTCAGCAGCTAGAAGAGCAGGCCTTGGTGGCAGGTCTGGCCCCGGTGTTATGCCGATGCCGCGACGATGATGCTCGCGCGCATATCCAGTGGGAAAGCTGCGTGTTTACCAGGCCGGTCTAACCGATAGAACCAGCGATTTGTATCATCGAATCGTGGCGCGACTTACAAAATCCAATAGCGGATAGTTGCTATGCAAATACTCACTGCCTCCGTTCTCCAGCGGGCCCTGCTTGCCACCGCGAAGGCCTCCTCCCGCGTTCTCGCCATACAGCCCGTATAGACGATCAACAACCGCCATGCCGCTGATGACTGTACCGAAGCTGGAAAAACCGCCGGTATCGAGTCTGGCATTGTCGGCTGTGTTGATAAAAATTTGCGTGCTCCGAGTATTGGGTCCTGTCATGGCAAAGGCGATGCGGCCGCGCAGGTTACTGCTACGGACGCTGTCGTCGAGGATCATTTGATCTTTCCATATCGCATTGATAGTAGGTTCGCCGTGCACGCCAAACTGTGCAATGAACCCCGGCACCACACGATTGATATGCACCCCGTCGTAATACCCGGCCTTGATCAATTGATAGAAGCGGTCAGCACCCAGGGGTGCCAGACTTCGTTCGACTTCAACACTGAACCTGCCCTCGGTAGTATCAAAGTCGGCTACAAAAGTGTCCGGGGCTTGGGTCGTCCAGATGTCTGCGTCTGGATTTTTTAAGGCGCTGTAGTCGCGTGTGCTGAAGGCTTCCTCTGTATCCGTTGCCTCAAGAAAACGTGCCAGGTAAGGCCCCCAGATGCTGGGTAGCGAGTGCGTGCCGTGGCCCCGGGTCAGGGGTGAAATATCCAGCGTGACGGCCTCGCCCTGTACCACTTGATCGATATGTGATTCCAGAAGCATCAACTCCGGTGGGTTAACCTGATCATCGGCTGAGTTGATCGCAAGCAGGGGCGCGCTGATTTCCCCAAGCCGCGGGGCCGGGTTGTAGTCTCTGGACGCGTCAAACGCATAGATGAGGTCGTTGGCATCCATGATGCTGCTGTAACGATTCAGATTAGTATCAAGCATCGTTTCTGCCGCGACTCTTGTTGGCGCAAGTTCTTGATAATGTAGCGGACTCGATACCATAAAGATCAGTGGGTAGAGCGCCTCGCGAAGGCCTGCCGGCTGCGTCTCGTAAAAGCCGTTCTGATAATCCGGATCGTTCTTGACGGCATCGATAATCATTTTGCGCAGCATGCGATTGCGCCCGGCGATCTCAACGGGAAGGCTCGCCAGGGGCATGACTGCGTCCATGAACCGAGGATACTCATAACCCCAGACCCAACTCAGCATGCCGCCCATGGAGGTGCCAGTCACAAGCCGAAGGTGATTCACCTTTAAGTGTTCTGTGAGTAAGCGGTATTGCGCATGCACCATGTCGTTGTAGCTATATTTCGGGAAGTCTCCAGCAGAGTCGGTGCTTGGCTTGCTGGACTGGCCGTGACCGATACCATCGGTCAGTACAATGAAGTAGCGGGAGGCATCCAGGAGCCCTCCGCGGGCAAACAGGACGCCAGCAAATTTGTCCCTTAAAAAGCCCGCGCCGCTGCCGGTGGTGCCGTGCATGATTAGCACGGCATTAGTGACTTTGCCTTGGCCGTTGGTTCGCGGTGCTCCCAAAGTTATGTAGTGCTGAGTTAGAGTTTCTGTACTGCCATCCTCATAGCTGAAGGCCTGGATGGTAAATAAGCCTTCGCTGGGCTCAAGTTCCTGCGCTGAAGCGGTTCCCCACAGGCTCAGGCAGAGTGCTGCTATACAGCTCTTGAGAAGAGACCGGTGACGGAGCAAAGAGTAAAGCATGGGCTGAGCACCTTTTGAAAATGAGTGGAAGCACCGCTAGCGAAGCAGCAGCGTGGGAATCCCTGATGAGCGCAAAAGGTCAGCAGTCTTACTGCCAAAAAAGAGCGTGCGTAATGGGGAATGGCCGAACGCCCCCATAATCAACAGGTCGATGGATTCGTCCGTCACGGTTTTTGCGATGACGGCTTCGGCGTCGCCAGGGATAAGCTGTTTGGTGACTGTATAGCCTGCTGCGGTGAGTGTCTTCTCTGCCCAGTCGAGCTTTTTTGAGCCGTCCGGGTTCACCTTTCCCGACATGAGCAAAAGTATCGGCAGGCCACGAAACAGTGCGCTGCGTGCAATCATTCCTACCCCGCGGCGCGTGACTGCACTGCCGTCAAAGGCGAACATGATGCGCTTAGGTTCTCGAAAGCCCTCCGTGACCGTCAGGATGGGTTTATTCACCGCGCGGACCACGCGCTCAACATTTCGGCCGAGGTCTCTAGGAGCGGTTTCTGCGGACTCACCGCGTCGACCCAGCACCATTAACTGTACGCCGTCTTCTTGTTCGTGAAGTGTTTCAACCAACTGTCCATAACGTTGGCGTGTATCGACCTGTGGGGCTCCTTGGTTGCTGGCACGCTCCCGCAGTTTATTCAAAAACACTCGGCCCGCTTCTCGCGCGGCGCGGGTTCTGGCTTCGTCTTCTGCCGTTAATTTTGTCAGTAGTTGTTCCTGAGCATCGAAGCCAATCGCTCCACTGTGATCCTCACTCGAGGGTGGATTCTGGTGGGTGTCTATGACGTGGAGTAGCTCAAGCGGGGCATGAATACGAGCGGCTGCCCAGGCACCATAATCTGCGACATAGTCGGCAAAGTGAGACTGATCGACGCAGGCGAGAATTTTGTCCTGATCATTCACAGTCATCGTTAGTGCTCCATCAGCAGATCGTCGGCGCCATCTTTATCATGTATAGCGAAGCGGTCTACCATGGTAGCGCTGGCTTCGTTGAGGCCGATAACTTCGACTTCTGTCCCTTCACGGCGAAACTTCAAAATAACCTTGTCCAGAGCGCTTATGGCGGTGATATCCCAAAAGTGGGCCCGACTGACATCGATGCATACGCGCTCAATCACTTCCTGATAGTCAAAAGCAGCGATGAAGCGGTCGGCGCTGGCAAAGAATACCTGTCCGAAGACACGGTAGGTCCTGGCGCGGCCGTCGTCATCAACCATAGATCGCAAGTATAGGATTTGGCCGACCTTGTGAGCAAAGAAAAAGCCGGATAGCAAAACCCCGGTAAGCACTCCGCGAGCAAGATCGTGAGTAGCGACAGTGACCGCAACGGTGGCTAGCATCACGACACTGGAACTTCGGGGATGATCCTTTAGATCACGTATAGACGACCAGCTGAATGTTCCGATGGACACCATGATCATAACGGCGACCAAAGCAGCCATTGGTATCTGGCTGACCCAGGCGTCAGCGAAGACCACCATGATGAGCAAAAACACTCCCGCGACCAGCGTAGACAGGCGACCTCGGCCACCGGATTTCACGTTGATCACCGATTGACCGATCATTGCGCAGCCCGCCATACCGCCAATAAAGCCACTGGCTATATTGGCGACACCCTGGCCCACACATTCCCGATTCTTATTGCTTTTGGTGTCGGTAAGATCATCGACGATGGTCGCGGTCATAAGAGACTCCAGGAGACCAACGACCATTAGCGTGAGCGCGTAGGGGAAGATAATGCCCAGAGTCTCCCAATTCAGTGGTACCTCGGGGATGAGGAATATGGGCAGGCTGTCCGGCAGATCGCCCATATCACCCACCGTGCGGATATCCAGGTCCAGCCAGATCGCCACAATGGTCAATACGACGATAGTTATGAGCGGAGATGGAATGGCGCGGGTGATGTAGGGAAGGCCGTAAATGATCCCCAGCCCTGCGGCAGTCATGGCATAGACGTGCCAGGTGACGTTTATGAGTTCAGGTAATTGCGCCATAAAAATCAGGATGGCCAGAGCATTCACAAACCCCGTAACCACCGACCGAGAGACAAAGCGCATAAGGCTTCCCAAGCGCACCCAGCCCGCACCGACTTGCAGTACACCGGTAAGTACCGTGGTGGCGAGGAGGTATTGGAGGCCGTGTTCTCGCACCAGTACGACCATGACCAGCGCCATTGCCCCGGTGGCCGCAGAAATCATGCCTGGACGCCCCCCGGCGAAGGCGATAACAACGGAGATGCAAAACGATGCGTACAGGCCGACTTTCGGGTCAACGCCCGCGATAATAGAGAAGGCAATGGCTTCGGGAATCAATGCCAGGGCAACAACAAGGCCGGCCAGAAGGTCGTTGCGAACATTGCCAAGCCAGTCCTGGCGTAAGGTGTCGAACACGGAAGAAGATTCCTATATTTGCATGGACTAATGGGCCGCGAAGGATACACAGTTCAACGAGGGAAGCCAGTCGGCCCCTTTGTGCAGTTTCGCGAGTTCCGACGTGTAGTTCAACGATTTGCTGTTATCGGTGCTCACTGCCATTATCTCAAGCGTCTAATGCGGTATCTGACAGGTAAGCTGAATTCATGGAAGGCGCTGAAGTTCTTCTACAGCTAGCGATTATTCTTGCGGCCGCTCGGATCGCTGGTGAAATCGTCATGCACTTGGGCGCGCCTTCTGTTATCGGCGAGTTGCTCGTGGGTGTGGTCCTTGGCCCCAGCCAACTGGGTTGGATCCATCCCAATGACTTCCTTCGCTTGCTGGCCGATATAGGCATCATTCTGCTGTTGTTCCAGGTGGGGCTCGAAACAAACATTCGACGATTGACCGCTGCGGGAACCGAAGCGAGTGTCGTGGCCCTGGGGGGGGTGGTGTTCCCCATGTTGGGCAGCTATTTCTTGTGTCGCGAAGTATTTGAGATGCCGGTGCTTGTGTCGCTATTTGTCGGTGGGGCAATGACCGCGACCAGCATCGGGGTCACCGTGCGCATTCTTAAGGATGTGGGCCGGCAAAACAGCCGGGAAGGGCAGGTCGTCCTGGGCGCAGCGGTGCTGGACGATATTTTGGGTGTACTGATTCTTGCCTTTCTTTTTCAGATGTCTATCGCCCACGAAGTTGGCTATGGGGTGTTACTGAACCTAGTCGCCTTTATCGGGCTGTTCTTTGTGATCTCGCCTATCGTCGCGGAGCTAATATCGTCGGTGCTTAGCCGCTACGGACACATTACCGAGCTGCCGGGACTTGTCGCCACGTTGATTGTTTCTCTGGTGTTGTTTTTTGCCTGGGTTGCGCACGCGGTGGGTGCACCGGAATTACTCGGTGGCTTTGTCGTAGGACTCGCGCTGTCGCGACGCTTTTTTCTGCCCTTTGGGGCAAAAATGGCGCCGGACGTTGCTTTCACTGATCAGGTCCGCAGCGAGATGGGCCCTATCGTCCAGCTGTTCACACCCATATTTTTTGTGGGTGTAGGTCTGTCTTTGGATTTACGCATAGTGAATTGGGAGTCTCCCTTTGTATGGATGTTCTCCCTGTCACTCGCCGTGGTGGCGATTGCGGGCAAGGTGATGGCGGGTCATTTGCTGTTTCGCGAGCCGCGGTTGGTTCGCCAGGCCATTGGTATGGCTATGGTGCCTCGCGCCGAAGTTGGACTTGTCTTTGCAGAGTTAGGTCGAGTCGCGGGAGTGTTAGAGGGCGAAGTGTACGCGGCAGTAGTGCTTGTGATTGTCTATACCACCGCGTTTTCTACTTTCTGGATAAAGCTTTTCTATCGACGCTATGGCGAGAGCGAGGCACTGAAAGACAGCGACTGAACCGTAGTTTCTGTTCGAGTTCTGCTCAAGAAGTCGATACAGTGAAAGACTGTATTCTTTGCAACGACAGGGACGATGATTGTGTCTGAGACCAAACGCATAGCGCTGCTTATCGATTGCGACAATGTGACTCCGCTTGCAATAGAAGGTGTGCTGGAAGAGTTAGCGAAACACGGCACCGTTAATGTTCGTCATGCTCACGGCGATTGGAATAACCCATCTTTGTCTGGTTGGGAAGAAAAGCTGCATCCGCATGCTATTAGGCCCATGCAGCAGTTCGCCTACACAAAAGGAAAAAACGCCACGGACTCGGCGATGATTATCGATGCGATGGATCTACTCTACAGTGGCAATATAGATGCTTTTGCACTAATGACCAGTGATAGCGACTTTACGCCACTGGTGCTGCGAATTCTTGAGAGCGGTTTCCCGGTTTATGGGTTCGGGCAAAAGAAGACACCGTCACCCTTTGTGGACTCCTGTTCTCCTTTTATCTTTATCGAGAACCTTATCCCTTCAAAGAAGGAAGGCGCTGAGACAGAGTCTCTGCCTGAGCGTACGCCCAAGGCGCGCTTACGGCAAAACAGCGCGCTAGTGAAGTTGATCCGTACAGCGATTGATCAGACAGCGGATGACGATGGATGGGCCGATATGTCCAGAGTGGGTAGTTATATCTCCAACAACAATGCCTCCTTCTCTTCGATTAACTACGGCTATCGTCGACTCAGCGATTTGGTTAAAGCGACAGATCTGTTTCAGGTCGATCGGCAAAACAACAGGATGCTCATCCGTGATCCCAAGAGCTAAACCAGTAATTCGATATCAACTTTGCGCTGCGCAGTTGTATGGCAATGAAATCTCCGAGGAATTCCTGAGTGACGGATAAACCATTTTGGGAGTCGGTTGCTCCTAAGGATATGTCTCGAGAGCAGTGGGAATCCTTATGCGACGGATGTGCCCGTTGCTGTCTGCACAAACTTGAAGATGCTTATAGCGGCGGAATCTATTACACCGATGTGGCCTGTCACTTGCTCGATGAAACAAAGTGCCAGTGCACCCGTTATGAAACACGACAAGAGCTTGTGCCTGATTGTGTTGTTTTGGCGCCGGATCAACGCGAGAATCTCGCGTGGCTCCCGGATACCTGCGCGTATCGCCTCGTGGATCAGGGGAGCCCACTCCCTGAATGGCATCCGTTGGTGACCGGCGATGCAAACTCGGTGCATCTGGCCGGGATGTCTGTGCGCGGACGCTCGGTGAGCGAAACCGAAGTGGCGGAGGATGATTTTGAAGAACACATCATCCGCTGGGTAACGAGCACCAGGCCCGACTCACAGCAAAACTAAACTAGCGTCAGTGTCGCTGTGAGCTCCACTCGAGCGTAATCATCTGTAGCGCTCAAACCACCCAAGGATGTGACTGATCTTGTCGATCAACTGGCTCGGTCTCTTGGCGATGAAATGAGAAGCGCCGGGCAGTTCAACCAAAGCCGTGGGGACCTTGCGATACTTCAGCGCATGGTAGAGCTGCTTGGCCTGAGAGGGAGGTGTTCTTAAATCGCTGAGACCCACCATCACCAGGGTCGGTGTGTTGACGTTCCCCACCAGGGAGATAGGCGAAAATTTCAGATAGTCATCAGGGTTGGTCCAGGGCGTGCCCGGGATGCGGGTGTGATAGTAACGGTACCAGTTGTCTGCATTAAGAGTCTTGCTGTACCAGTTCATCACCGGCTTGACGGCAGCTGCGGCGCGAAAACGGTCACTTTTGCCAATCATCCAGGCCGTCATAATGCCGCCGGCTGACCCACCTGTGACGTAGAGCTGTTGCCCATCAATAAAACCTTGCTCGATCACGGCGTCCACGCCGCTCATGGTGTCGTCGTAATCCTGTCCCGGATAGTTGTGATACAGAAGGTTTGCGAACTCTTCACCATAGCCGGTGCTGCCCCGGGCGTTCGGGAAAAACACCACGTAACCCGCGGCGGCATACAGCTGGATTTCGGGAGAGAAGCGTTCCCCATAATTAGCGATGGGGCCGCCATGATTCTCGACCAGCAAAGGATACTTTTTACTGGAATCGAAGTTGGGAGGAAGCACCATCCAGCCTTGAATGTCCCGCTGGTCGTAGGAGCTTTGCCACCAGATTTCTCGGGTTTCTCCCAAGCTGCGCTGATCGAGAATGTCGGCATTGAGGTCGGTGATCAGCGACACTTCCTTGCGTCGATAGATGGCGACTTCTGCTGGGTACTCTGGGCGTGTATGCGTATAGGCGACCACCCCGGCGTCAGCAACGCTGAACGAGCCTCCGGCGTAGGGGCGTCCGATGCTCGTGCCGCCCAGATTGTCTGCCAAGGTTGTGAGTTTTCCTTTTAGGCTGACAAAGGCGACTTTCGTGCGGCCTTTATCGTCGTACTGGAAGTACAGCCCCGAACTGTCGGCGGCCCAGGTGATCGAACTGACGCTACGATCCAGTTTTTCCAAGAGTTCCCGAACGTCCAGGCCATCGGGATCAGCTACCCGCAGCCGGGTGACCTGATAGGCCTGCTTTTTGTCAGCGTAACCCAGCCACGCAAGATGCTTGCCGTCGGGAGACATGGTGGGATGGTGATCCGGTCCGTCGGTGCTGGTAACGGGTAAAATGTCTCCGCTTGCAAGACTGATGCTATAGATCTCGCTGTTGCGATAATCGTATTCCCAGTCCTCGGAGCGGTTCCCGGAGACGAGAATTGACTGACCATCGGCGGCCCAGGTGGGCTCTTGATGATGAAAGTTTCCGTGGCTAACTTGGCGCGCGGTGCCCCCGTTAGCGGGGACGATGAACACATGGCTGAAGGCCGCTTCGAGGTAGCCGGTCCCATCTCGTTCGTGATACAGGCGATCAGTGAGTCGCGGTGGATCCGACCATTGGGCGCCCTCGGGTTTTGCGGGACGCTGTGTGATTTTTGGTGCCTGGGCTTTTACATCCATAACGAAGGCAAGCTGTTTGCCATCGGGACTCCAGCGAATGTCTTTGGGTGTGGCGCTTAGGCGGGTGACTCGGGCGCTTTGTCCGCCGTTAAGCCAATGGAGATAAATTTCAGAGCCTTCGGCCTCACCAGCGCTACGAACATAAGCAATACGCGTCCCATCGGGAGACCAAGCGGTGCCAGACTCATTACCTTCAAAGCTACTGAGCTTGCGCTGCTCTTTACGGTTCACCTCGGCAAGCCACAGGTCTCCGCGCCGACTGTCCTGCATGATGTCAAAGCCCATGCGACGGTAGACCACGTGCTCGCCGTCGGGCGAAATCTGGGGGTTTAGCGCCCATTCCAGCTCAAAAACATCCAGGGACCGAAACAGCCTGGGATCCTCAGTGTCTTGCGCATTTGCAGGCAGCGAGGTGAGGGCGACGAGGGGGGTGCTGAACAGGATTGCGAGCAACAATCGTTGGGCTGAAAAATTCATGGTGAGCCTCCTTAATTAGCAGTGAGCGATGCTATCACTGCGCATAGAAATTGCGAGGCCTCCCAGGATGCATATTGCCTAAAGCTCTTCTGAGTGAATTATCGGGATAGATGAGCAAAATTCTGAGGCAGTGCATGCGCATGCTAACATTGTGCGCCAATTTCAACTGTATATAGCGATAAATCATGCCTTCCGTGACTGATGATCTACGAATTCAGAAGACCAATGAGCTGGTCTCGCCAGAGTCCTTGGTTCAGGACATTCCTCTAAGTGATGCCGCGGCCCAGACCGTCGCCAAAGCCCGGGGGGCGATCTCTGCCATCCTGCGCGGAGAGGATGATCGTCTGCTGGTGGTCGTTGGTCCCTGTTCTATTCATGATCCCAATGCCGCTAGAGATTATGCGCAAGGGCTCAGGAAAGCCGCTGAGACGCACAGTTCCGACCTGCAAATTGTGATGCGTGTGTATTTCGAAAAGCCCCGTACGACCGTGGGGTGGAAGGGACTTATCAATGACCCGGATCTGAACGATACGTTTCAGATCAATAAGGGTCTGCACCTCGCGCGCAAACTATTGTCAGACCTTGCCGAGATGGGACTACCTGCGGGCACGGAGTATTTGGATCTCATTAGTCCCCAGTACGTCGCTGATCTCGTTTCCTGGGGCGCTATTGGTGCCCGAACCACTGAGAGCCAGACGCACCGCGAACTTGCCTCGGGTCTGTCCTGTCCCGTGGGCTTTAAAAACGCCACCGATGGCGACGTGCAGGTTGCTATTGACGCGATTAACTCTGCTTCGCAGCCGCACCGATTTCTTTCGGTAACCAAGAAAGGGCATTCCGCGATTTTTCAGACTACCGGGAATGAGGATTGCCACATCATTCTTCGGGGCGGGAAACATCCTAATTACGATATGTTCTCAGTAGACGATGCCAGTGCCATGCTCATCAAAGCGGGGTTGCCGGCGCGGATTATGATCGACGCAAGTCATGCCAATAGCCGTAAGATTCCCGCGCGGCAGGTGGATGTGGCACAAGATATCGCCACCCAGGTCGCCCGGGGCAGTCGCAACATTTTTGGCATTATGATCGAGAGCAATCTTGTTGAGGGACGGCAGAATGTCGTGCCGGGCCAGCCGCTTGTCTACGGCCAAAGTATTACGGATGCCTGCATGGACTGGTCTGCTACTGAAGCAGTGTTTGAAAAACTGACAGCAGCGGTTCGCGAACGTCGAAACCTGGCGTAGCGCGCCCAAATTCAAATCACAACTCCCGGGCATCCTCCCGCTTTGTTAAAGTCGCGGGTATAAATATCTAAAAACATCAGGAAGTCGCGAGATGGGCAAGAAAATGACCGAGGACCAAGCCAGGCAATACTGGCGTCGTAACCTATCGCTGATAGCAAAGCTGCTAGTGGTGTGGTTCGTTGTCAGTTACGGCTGCGGCATTATGTTTGTTGATGTACTCAATCAGATTCAGTTCGGCGGCTACAAACTCGGATTTTGGTTTGCTCAACAAGGGTCGATTTACGTATTTGTCATATTGATCTTCATCTACCGCTCACGCATGGAAGCGCTTGACCGCGAATTCGGCGTCGAAGAAGAATAAGAGGCGTAGTCATGGAGCTTCAAACACTTACGTATATCGTCGTCGGCATCAGCTTTGCGATTTACATCGGCATTGCTATTTGGGCTCGCGCTGGGTCTACCAAAGACTTCTATATAGCCGGGGGAGGGGTTCATCCCATAGCCAATGGTATGGCTACCGCGGCGGACTGGATGTCAGCCGCCTCCTTCATATCCATGGCGGGTCTCATTGCTTTCATGGGGTACGGCGGGTCGGTGTTCCTCATGGGTTGGACCGGTGGCTTTGTCATTTTGGCGATGCTACTGGCACCTTATCTTCGTAAGTATGGAAAGTTCACGGTGCCTGAATTTATTGGGGACCGGTTTTACTCGCGAACTGCACGTGTCGTTGCTGTGGTGTGTCTGATTATTTGCTCTGTCACTTATGTCATTGGACAAATGAAAGGTATCGGCGTGGCATTCTCCCGCTTCCTTGAAGTGGACTACGGTACTGGCTTACTCGTGGGTATGTGTATCGTTTTTTTCTACGCGGTACTTGGAGGTATGAAGGGCATTACCTATACCCAGATCGCTCAGTATTGCGTGTTGATTCTTGCTTATACGATCCCCGCCATTTTTATCAGCCTGCAGTTAACCGGCAACCCGATTCCACAGCTCGGGCTTGGCGGCACATTAGTGGGTACGGATACCTTTCTTCTCGATAGGCTCGACCAGGTGGTTGTGGATCTCGGTTTTCGGGAGTACACCACGGATCTTCGGATCTCCTCCGTGAACATGTTTGCTTACACGGCGTCGTTGATGTTCGGGACCGCCGGCTTGCCGCATGTGATTATTCGTTTCTTTACTGTGCCCAAGGTTCGTGACGCGCGTTCCTCAGCGGGCTGGGCACTTATCTTTATCACTATTTTGTATACCACAGCACCTGCGGTAGCGGCCATGGCGCGCTTGAACCTGGTGCAAACCATTGAGCCTGAAGCAGGTAACTATCTGGCCTACGAAGAGCGCCCCCAGTGGTTCAAGAATTGGGAAAAGACGGGTTTACTGGCTTTTGAAGATAAGAACGATGACGGGTTGATGCAGTACAGCGCTGATGAGTCCAAGAACGAACTTGTGAAAGTTGATCAGGACATCATCGTGCTAGCGAACCCAGAGATAGCGCAGCTTCCCAACTGGGTGATTGCGCTTGTGGCAGCAGGAGGTTTGGCGGCAGCGCTATCGACTGCAGCCGGATTGCTGTTGGCGATTGCGTCTGCGATATCTCATGATCTTCTCAAAGGAATCATCGCTCCCAATATCAGCGAAAAGCAGGAACTCAGGGCTAGCCGAGTGGCAATGGCGCTGGCGATTGTCGGGGCGGGGTATCTCGGGTTCAATCCCCCGGACTTTGCAGCCGGGACCGTTGCGCTTGCCTTCGGTCTGGCAGCATCGTCCATCTTTCCGGCGTTGATGATGGGAATCTTCAGCAATAGGGTCACCAAAGAAGGCGCTATTGCGGGAATGCTCGCGGGCATCGGCATCACCCTGTTCTACGTCTTTCAGCACAAGGGGATCATGTTTGTCGCATCCACGGCCTTCCTGGGTGACACCTCGCCTAACTGGTTCCTGGGGATTGAGCCGAACGCATTCGGTGTGGTTGGCGCGATTGTGAACTTTACCGTGGCCATCGCAGTATCAACAGTCACTGCGGCACCACCGGCGGAAGTGCGGGATATGGTTGAGAACATCCGTATTCCTGCAGGCGCAGAGACGGCGGTGGAGCATTAAGTAGCAAGGCCGAAACTATCGGTTTTACACCCCGGGAGCGCTGTTAACAGTAGCTCCCTTTTTTTTCTTTCGTATCTGTAGACTTACGCTGTTCAGTCAGCGTGCGGAGGTGGCAATGTTTACGAACAAGCATGTCGTGGTGGCCTTAATAGTGGCCCCTGTTTTATCCATCCTTGCGTGGTTTGCGGTGGGTAACCTGACTGGCGAAAAAGCGGCGCCGGCGCAGCCGGGAAAAGCTTACCCGTTGCTTGAAAAAAGTAACTGTCGGTATGTCAGCGGTATCTGTGAACTTGAGAATCAGGACCTGAAAATCACATTAAGGCTTGATGAGACCGTCGGCCTTTCCCTTGAACTCACGGCTTCCCATGAACTCGAGGCGGCGCTCATGTCCGTATCACATCCGGATCGCGACCCTGGACCCCGAGCGATGCAAGCTGCTGACGCGAAGGGTTTTCGGTGGCGCCTGCCTTTGTCCGATGTCCCCTCTGACGACGAGCGTATTCGCTTGGTAATTTCCGCTGCCCAGAGCGCGTATTTTGCAGATGCATCTACGCGGTTTCTTCAGGCGGAGGAATAGACAGTGACAGGTACTTCAATTGCTGGCGATGCATCCGAGCTTGCCGCAGTGCTTGAGTTTTTGCGTGGCTCTCTACCATTCAATGAATTGGATGATGTGCTGTTAGAGACCGCAATATCCGCAATGAAAGTGTCCTATCACAGTCACGGTGAGCGTTTCAGTATGGAGGGTGAGTATTCGGGTCTACGCACTTTGCGCAGCGGCGCTGTGGATATCCGCGATGCTGACAACAAGTTGCTGGACCGGTTGGGGGAGGGGGAGAGTTTTAACATCGAAGGCCTGAATGCTGAGCGTGGCAATGTGCTTGCCTTGGTGATTGAAGATGCTCTGATTTATCGACTCCCGGATGCTAGCTATCAATCATTGCGCAGCGCTAACAGAACGTTTGATCGCTACTTCAGCGGACAGCGCAGTCGACGCCTGCGCCGCGCGGCACGGTATCAGCCAGAGTCTAATCCGATGCTTGCCCCGGTAAGTTCGGTAATGACTCGAAACGTTTTGACGGTGCCACGGGGGGCAACAGTGCAGCAGGCAGCGATGGCAATGGCAGAGCGACGGGTGTCTTCCACCTTTGTGGTGGACGGAGATGCGTTGCTGGGGATTCTCACGGATCGCGACCTCCGTAGCAGAGTACTGGCGCCGGGTTTGGACAATCAAGTATGTGTGACCGAGGTTATGACCCCCTACCCTGAAGCCATATCCGCTGACGAGTCGTTGTTTGCAACCACCTTGCTCATGATTCAACGGAGTTTCCATCACGTGCCTGTGCTGGAGAGCGGCCGCCTTGCGGGGATAGTGACGGCTTCGGATCTCATCGTGGCGCGTAGGAATGATCCTGTTTATCTGGTGCAGCACATTTCGAGACAAAACAGTGTTGAGGGTATTCAGGAGCTTGTGACATCTCTGGGACATCTCATGGTGGAGTGGGTGAATGGTGGTATGCGTGCGACTCAGGTTGCACAAATATTAACGGCGATCTCCGATGCGGTAACACTGCGTTTGATTCAGCTGGTAGAGACAGAGCTAGGGGATGCGCCGGGACCCTGGGCCTGGTTGGGATTTGGCTCTCAGGCCCGGGGCGAGCAGTTGCTGGGCGCCGATCAGGATAATGGCATTGTGATAGCCGATAGTGTGAGCGCTCAGGATTTGCATTGGTATCGAGCCCTCGCCATAAAGGTCTGTGACGGGCTCGCTCTATGCGGTTACAGATATTGCCCTGGGGACATTATGGCTAGCAACGACAGCTGGCGATTACATCTGTCACGGTGGAAGGAAACGGTGCGCAGCTGGACGAGAACGCCTACTAGCGATGCCGTGATGCGCGTCAGCATATTCTTTGACATCCGTGCGCTTTATGGCGACCGTAGTCTCGCAGAGTCTATTCAGACAGTTATGTTAGAAGAGGCCAGTAGCAAATCGATATTTCTGGCCGCACTTGCCGCGAATGTTCTCGACAATCGGCCACCGTTGGGTGTGTTTAGGCGCTTTGTTGTTGACCGCAATGGAGAGCATCGGGACAACCTTGATATCAAGAAGCGCGGCGTCTTGCCGGTCACGGAGATTGCCCGACTACATGCCCTCGCCGGCAAGTTGCCAGAGGTGAACACCGCGGCTCGCTTACAGGCCTTGGTGGGAGCAGGACGAATGGCAATGGTCGACTCACGGAACCTCACCGATGCTTTGCATTTTATTCAGGGTTTACGGATGGATCATCAGTGTGGGCAGATTCAGCGAGGAGAAGCTGTAGATAACTATGTTAATCCCCGAGCGCTGCCTCGACTTGCGAAAGAGCAACTGCGGGATGCCTTTACGATTATCGACGAAGCTCAGGCATCGCTGCGTCAAAACTATCGTGCCGGCATGGCCTGATGCGGCGGCTTAGGCTCTAGCGCTGGCGTTGGTCCCGACGAACAGCTCTGCCAACAGCAATAGCAGTCACCTGGGCGGTGCCTTTGCCTTCTTCTTTAGCCGAGCTTAAGAATGTCAGCTTTCTTGTCTGTGACGCCGAAATGTCCGGCCTTGATCCAGCGAAAGCGGAGCTGCTCAGTTTAGGGTGGGTTCGTGCTGAGGGCCTGGAGATTGTTTTGGGAAGCGCCGGGCATCGGCTTATTCGAAATCGACGCTCCGTTGGGCAAAGCGCGACGACTCATCAGCTGCGGGATTGCGAACTGTGCGAGGCAGAGGATGTCGCTGACGTGCTTGGCGCGTTTTTAAGGGCGTCGGAGGGCTGCGTGCTGGTTTTTCATAATGCGGCTCTTGATATCGCATTCTTGGATCGAGCAGCCAAGCAAGTGTTCGGCGTACCATTTCTACTGCCGACTGTTGATACTTTGTTGCTAGAGCAGCGATTGTTGCAGCGTAAGGAACGCCCCATAGCTCAAGGCGATCTGAGACTCGGGGCCTGTCGAGATCGCTATGGCTTGATCCCACACGATGCTCATAACGCCCTGAGCGATGCTCTGGCGACTGCGGAGCTATTACTCGCACATGTCGCCAAGCGGGGGCCGGGACTTCGGCTCCGACAACTGCTCTGAGTCTTTGCAGCTACTGCCAGATAGAAACTCGCTTTTGGGGCGCGATGTACAGCCCGTCACCTTCTTGCAGGCCATACTCCTTGTAGAAGTCGGGAATATTGGACAGCACGCCATTCACGCGCACGACGTCCGGGGCATGGGGATCACTCTTAACCAGAATTTCCAGAAACTGATCACGCCATTTTACGCGGCTGGATTGAGCCGTGCCGAGGAAGAATCGCTGCTCCGCCGTGAATCCGTCAATCACTGGTGCTTCTTTGCCTTCCAGGGACATGCGATACGCTTTTAGCGCGATAGCCGTACCGCCCAGGTCACCAATGTTTTCTCCCAAGGTTAATTCACCATTAACGCTGAGTCCCGGCTTGACTTCATAGGCGTTAAATTGATCCACCAGTCCCCGGGTGCGCTTTTCAAACTCTGCGCGGTCCGCATCGGTCCACCAGGAGATGAGATTGCCGTCGCCATCGAACTTGCTGCCCTGGTCATCAAAGCCATGGCCAATTTCATGGCCAATAGTTACCCCGATAGCCCCGTAGTTAAACGCGTCTTCCGCATTGGGATTGTAGTTCGGAGCCTGCAGGTAGGCTGCGGGAAACACGATTTCGTTGAGTCCCGGGTTGTAGTAGGCGTTAACGGTCTGAGGCGGCATGACCCATTCATTCCTATCTATGGGCTTACCGAGTCGGTCTACATTGTCATAGTGGCTAAAGGCGCGAGCGCGTTTAACATTGCCCACGAGGTCTTCGGAGCTTACGGTCAGCGCGCTGTAGTCCTTCCACACGTCCGGATAGCCTATCTTGGGTGTGAACTTTGAGAGCTTCAGTAGTGCTTGTTCTCGGGTTTTGGCGCTCATCCAGTCAAGATTACGGATAGAGTCTTCGTAGGCCCTGATGAGGTAGGCAACCATTTCGTTCGTTTTTTCTTTCGCGTCTGGAGAAAAGTGCTTCTCCACGTAGAGTTGTCCGAGAGTTTCCCCAATCAAGCTGTTGATCGAACTTATAGCCCGTCGCCAACGTTCTACTTGCTCCTCGCGACCATAAACCGCTTGCTGATAGCTAAAGCGTGCGTCCACGAAGTCATCGGACAGATAGGCTGCATACGTGGTGAGTATTCGTGCGGCAAGATAAGCCTTCCAGCTTTGCATATCAGTTTTTTGGAAGAGATCGTTCACTGCCTGAATGTAAGAGGGTTGTCGCACTACGTAGTAAGGCTGCTCGGCTACGCCTATGCCTTGGAGGTAGCGCTCCAGGGAAATGTTATCAATCATAGCCGCCAGGGCATCATGCTCTACCGGGTTGTAACTCAGTTCACGATTGCGATTTTTGACTTTGTCCCAATGGTGCTCAGCAAGCGCAGTCTCTAGCGCAATGACATCATCGGCGGCAGCCTCTGGCCTGGTAACGTTTCCAAGAGACAAGAGCGTTTGGAGGTAGTTTCTGTAAACCGTAAGGAGCTCCCTTCCACGTTCGGACTCGTCAAAATAGAAGTCTCTATCAGGTAAGCCAAGACCGGACTGCGTGAAGTTAACGACGTAGAGTGTCGAGTCCTTTGCGTCTTGATCGACGTAAAAATTAAAAGGCCCGTCAAGCCCCTCTGCGTTATTGTCGGCGAGATAGGCGGCGACCTCAGCATGGTTCGCCAACGCAGCAATCTGCGCGAGATCATCCGCTAGGGGGGCACTGCCAAGTTCCTGAACGCGCTCTTCATCCATCCATGCCTGATAGAACTGAATAAGCGTTTGTTCGTGAGGAAGATCCGAGCCTCTCTCCAGGAGTTCCTCCACGATGGCGTGAGATTGCTCCAGGGATTCTTTGTGCAGGGTCAGGTAACTACCCCAGCCAACTTCCTCGGCGGGAATGTCGGTTTCGGCTAACCAGGTGCCGTTGGCGTACTCGAAGAAATCGTCTTGTGGTCGAACTGACAAATTCATGCCAGCGGCATAGACACCGGAACTTAATCCCGTTTTGACAGGCCGGCTACTGATATCACTAAGCGGCGCTGTTTGCTCGCAAGCGCTCAATAAAGTGGTGAATGCTATCAAGGAGAGCGCTTTGTTCATTCCTGACGGGTTCCTGTTGTGGTCGCCTGTGGTGTCGGGGGAGACAGTCTCAAAGCCAGCGTTAGAGCTCGCTGACGGATTCGTGCGCAGAGACATTGAACGACGAAGTATCAAGCTCTTGGCCCCGAGGCTCAAGGCGCTTTGGGTCTGACTCGATGAATTGAATGGGTCTCGCGATGAATTGCCTGTGTCTAAGAACGCCTAAGGTTTTAGTGACTGGTCGCTTAGACCCCAGTTCTTGTCATCCCAGAGTTCGCTGACCCGCTTGTCTCTGCCGCAGCTAAAGCGATAGTACTTGTAGCGCAGAGGATTCTTCTCTGCATAATTCTGATGATACTCCTCGACGGGCCAAAAGCGCCCGGCGGGAAGAATTACCGTGGCTACACTGTCGTTCGGAAATAAAGCATCAACTTCAAGCAGTGACTTTTCCGCTGCTATGCCTTCGGCCTCGTTGTCGACAAATACAGCGGTCTTGTAGCTGAATCCGCGGTCGCAAAATTGTCCGCCGGCATCCAAGGGATCTATGGTGCGCCAGAAGTTAACCAACAACTCTTCGTAGCTGATTTTTTCACTGTCGTAGGTAACTTCCGCCGCTTCGTAGTGACCCTCGTGATTGCCCCGGTAGGTGGGGTTTTGAAGGCTGCCACCGGTGAAACCCGACACCACATCGATAACGCCATCAAGTTTTTGAAAATCGACTTCGACACACCAAAAGCAGCCGCCGGCAAAACTGGCCGTGCGCTCCTCGGCGAGAGTGTTTACAGACATGCAAGTAAGTGCGGCAAGTATGGTTAATACCTGAGCGAATGTCAGACCTTGCAAAAAAGAACGTTGGGTAGCTTGTTGGGACATGCGTGTTTCTCCGTTTTTGCTACCTGTTGGGCAATGGCACTGGGAATAGGTTCCCGGTGCCATTGATTTGGTCAGGCAGCGTCTAACAAACGTGCACGCGCAGCGGCGTACTCGGCTTGCAGGCGTGCTACGAGTGCTGCAGTGGAGCCGATGCTTTTTACCGCACTGATCCCTTGTCCACAGCCCCAAATGTTTTTCCAAGCTTTGGCATCGGTGTTGCCGCCAGAGCCGAAGTCCATTGCAGAGGGGTCGCTTTCTGGAAGGTTCTTGGGGTCGAGTCCGGCAGCCTCTACCGAGGGTGCAAGGTAGTTACCATGTACGCCGGTGAATAGATTGCTGTAGATAATGTCAGAGGAGTTGTAGTCAACAATCGCCTGTTTATAGGACTCTTCGGCATTGGCTTCTTCGGTGGCGATAAACGCTGAGCCGATGTATCCCAAATCTGCGCCCATAGCTAGAGCACCAAGAATTGCGTCACCGCTGGCGATGGAGCCGGACAGAAGCAGGGGACCGTCAAACCATTCGCGAATCTCCTGCACTAAGGCAAACGGAGAAGTTGTTCCCGCGTGACCACCGGCGCCCGCAGCAACAGCGATAAGGCCATCAGCGCCTTTTTCTATCGCTTTCTTAGCAAAGCGATTGTTGATGATGTCGTGGAGAACGATGCCACCGTAGGAGTGAATCGCTTCGTTGATGAACTCCTTGGCGCCCAGGGATGTGATTACGATGGGCGCTTTGTACTTCACGCATATTTCGAGATCTTCCTGAAGACGATTGTTAGACCCGTGAACAATGAGATTGACCGCATAAGGGGCAGAGGGTGCATCGGGGTGGGCTTCGTCATAAGCAGCCAGTTCAGAGGTAATACGCTGCATCCAGCGGTCCAGCTCCTCAAGCGGGCGAGCGTTGAGCGAAGGGAAGGACCCAACGATACCGGCTTTGCATTGCTCTATGACGAGCTCGGGATTGGAAATAATAAATAGCGGCGCGGCAACTGCAGGCAGGCGCAAACGTGACTTGAGTGTGTCTGGCAAAGCCATAAAGGACTCCTGATTATTGATGATAGTCTTTCGAAAACCGGAGGGCAGACTAGTGGAAGCGTCGATGATATGCAACATTTTGCATAAGTTGGACATTAAGTGCACAATCTCTGAACCAAGGTGAACTCTGGGAATACGCATGGCGCTGCGCTACGCGATTATGACGGCACTTATTGAGGACGAGCTATCAGGCTACGATCTGGCTGGATCCTTTGATAAGTCCCTAGGTTTTTTCTGGCATGCCTCACATCAGCAGATCTATCGCGAACTGGGCAAACTCAGTGAGCTGGCCTGGGTAACAGGGCGCACGGAGCGTCAGAAAGGGCGCCCGGACCGTATTCTCTATGCACTGACCGACGCGGGTCGCGAGGCTCTGGATGAATGGGTGCTTACCAAAGACCGAATGCGCTTGCAGGAGACCAAAGACGAGCTCTACATCAAGCTCTACAACCTCTCGGAGTCCAACATCGATTATCTGCGGAGCCGGTTCTTGGAGCGCCGAGAAGCGATGATGAAGCGTTTGTACCTTTATGAACGCATTCGCCGGAGGCACTATGGCGACCCAAGCACGCTTCCCCTGCGTCGTAAGGGTGTATACCTCGCGTTGCTCGGAGGTATCAGCGGCGGGAAACAGTACCTTGCCTGGTGCGATGAGGCGCTGTCGCTTCTCACTAATGCTGTAGAGGAAGAGAACATCTCTTCGACAGTAAAGTCGGATACGGCATAATGCATCCTTGGTCTCTGGCGAAGACCCGTTCCACACAGAGTTCGGCATGTATTACCAGTATTTCGGTTTAAGCGAAGCGCCTTTCTCCATCGCGGTTAATCCGCGCTATCTATACATGAGCCCTAGGCATCGTGATGCACTGGCGCATCTGCTCTACGGTGTTGGAGCCGGCGGTGGATTTATCCTGCTAACAGGAGAGGTGGGTACGGGCAAAACGACGATTAATCGCTGCCTCATCGAACAATTACCTGAGAATGCCGATATCGCCATCGTAATGAATCCAGCGCTGGATTCTCGCGATATGTTGGCAACGGTTTGCGAAGAACTGGATATCAACTTCACCGAGGGTCGCCCAGGTTTAAAAGAGCTCACGGACAGTGTTCACCGGTTTTTGCTCGATAATCACGCCAAAGGCCGCAAGACCGTGCTGATGATCGACGAGGCTCAGCACTTGAGCTTTGACGTTCTAGAGCAGATTCGTCTGCTTACAAATCTTGAAACCAGTGATGAAAAGCTTCTGCACATCATTCTGATTGGCCAACCGGAACTGGCGGCTAAGCTCGCGCGTCCAGAGTTGCGTCAACTCAATCAACGCATTACCGCACGCTTTGATCTTCAACCATTGTCCCTGCCCGAGACGGCTGCCTACATTCGGCACCGCTTACATGTGGGTGGTATGCCTGCGGGACGGGAGCTGTTTTCTTCCAATTTAGTGCGCGCTATACATCGTGAGAGTCGGGGGGTTCCGCGATTGATCAATCTCCTTTGCGATCGCATGCTCTTGGGGGCCTATGGTCGTGATAGTGATCGTCTTGATCGGAATCTTCTGAAGCAGGCTGTTCGCGAAGTACTGGGGAGCGCCGATGCGGGCAGGACCTCATCGTGGAACGTCGTTCTGCGTCCCATGATCATGGTGGGTCTGGTGTTACTGGTGATGGCATTCGCGGCTTGGATGGTCTTGAGTAAGCCTCCTTCGTCTTCAGAGTTAGCATCGACGACAGCACCGACGCTCCCTGTTGCGCCGACTCCTCAGGGAAATACCGCTGAGGGGAGTGTGTATGAGGCAGGTCAGCGAAAGATTGTCATTGCTAACACGGTAACTCCCGCCCGGGCGTCTGAATGGCGTCTGACGCCTCAAGAGGGTGCGAAGCGCCTTGGCAAGCTCTATGGCACACAGCGGCCCATGCTTACAAATCCCTGCGCTGCGGAGCTAAGCCCTGGCCTACGTTGCGAGAGGCGTCAGCTTCAAAGCTGGAATCAGCTGATTACTGAGGGACGGCCTGCATTACTTGCTTTACTTGATGAGCGACGCTTTGAGAGTAGAGCCTTAGTACTGGCCATCGAGGGGGACTTGGCCATGATGGATGCACCCGGCGGCGTCCAAGGAATCTCGCTGGACGTTCTGGCCGCACAGTGGACGGGTACCGTCTGGCAGCTTTGGCGGCCATCGCCGGGCGTCTTGCGGACGCTTGAGCTGGGAGATAGCGGAGATGATGTGGGACGAGTGGCGGCCTTGTTTGCCCGGCTTGATGGCCAGAAAAATCCATTGACCGACTCATTCTTTGATGCGCGACTTGAGCAACGCGTAAAACTGTTTCAGCAGCAGCGCGGTTTGCGTGCTGATGGTGTGTTGGGCGAGAACACGCTCCGGGCTTTGTCCTTAGCCGTAGGCGACGACCTGGGTTTCGAAGAGGCACGAGAGTGGGCAGATTTGCAGCCACAGCGACGCTTAACAAATCAATGAGTAAACAGACTCAGTCGCTATTGTTCGTTACTGCCAAGGAATGCTCATGTCACTGATACTGGATGCATTGAGTCGCGCAGAGCGAGAAAAGCGCGAGCAAGCGAGCACAGCACCGGACATCCTGTCGCAGGAGCTCGCAGCGCCGCAGTCTGCAAAGGATGCGCGTATTGGGGTCTTGCTGGTGGGCGTAGCAATTCTCATCGTCGCGACTGCTTCCCTGCTTTACGTGGTGCTCCGGGATTCGTCGACTCCGTCCGTGCCTGCGGGTGCCGGGTCGCCGGCGGACACGCCGGCTGCAAAACTCGATTCTCAAGTGGTCTCTGATGATAGCAAGATGCTTTTTGCAACAGCGGGGCCGGATGCGCAGCCGGTTTCTGGGCAGACAGAAGGACAGGCAGCAGAGCGAAGAACAAAGGCAAGCATGGATCTGACGCAGAGTTCTCAGGCCGTGGCGGCGCTTTATTCACTGTCGTCGAATGAAGCTGCGGCTGACTCTCTCGAGGCCAGCGATACCGTGAGCGTAGAATCTGTCACTCAGCAAGACAGCCTCCCGGAGGCGCAGCCGGTAGCTGAAGACGTCATCGACGTTGAACAGGTATTGCGTGAAATGCGTGCCAGAAATTCTGTAGATACACTTGAATCGCATCCTGCGCCGCTTCTCAAAAATTTGACCAAGCAGTTTCGTGACCGGGTTCCCACCTTGATGTATTCCCGTCATGACTACAATACAGCGGGTACCTCGAGCGTCACGATTAACGGTGAGACGCTGAATCCAACGCAGCGTACCCGCGGCGTGGAAGTCCGGGAAATTCTCTCAAACTCGGTGATACTTCGTTTTGAAGGCGCCGACTTCCGGTTGAAGTCGCTAAACAGCTGGGTAAATCTTTGAAGGCGTGCTTCTGCGCTTTGTCGAAAGCGTCTCGGGCTCAGTTGATCTCGAGACGAAGATCAATGCGCTTGAAAGCCTCTTGCTGCTCAGATAGTTCCTGGGCTGTGAGGGGGTGTTGCTCCAGCCAGTCGCTGGGGAAATCCAGTCGCAAGCTCTTTGCGGAAGCTTTGATAGTGAAGTCCGGGAGATGCTCTAACGGTTCCACGTATTTAAAAAGCGTAGCGAGTCGCAGCAATGCCACCAGTCTTTGCAATCGCAGCAGCGCTGCCTCATCGCTGTCACCAAAAAGACCCTGGCGAATTTTTCCGTGCTGCCCCTCTACCAGTATCGCCATGTCCTCTTGCTCGTGTTGCGGAAAGCCTGGAAGGTCTGAGTTGCGCAGCAAATAGGCGCCATGACGGTGATAGTGCTTATGCGCGATGGCTTTGCCGATCTCCTGAGACAGTGCTGCCCAGACCAGTAGCTCACGATCACTAATTTCCAAATCCCAGGATTTATAGCTTGCGTCAAACAGCATACGAGCCCTGCGCGCCACTAACTGAGACGACTCTTCGTCCACGTGATAACGCTGCATCAGGCCCAAGATGCTGCGCTCGCGCACATCTTCATGGCTGAGACGTCCCACAAGATCGTAAACAACACCTTCGCGGAGTGCGCCGCGAGAGCTTCGCATTTCGTCGATTTCAAGAACGTCGAATATGGCTTCGGCGATGGCGACACCGGCAGCAATCACTGTTCGGCGCGCTTCACTGAGTCCTTCAAGATTGATATCGTCAAAATGTTTGAACTCAAGGAGCGTTTTGCGCATGCGTTGGAGGCCTTTGCGCGTTATTCCTCCATGGGCCCATTCCTGGGCTGTGAGGATGCCCTCGATCGCCTGAAGGGTTCCTGATGAGCCCACGGCTTCTACCCAGTGTTTACTACGGAACTGTTTCCGGATATGCGAGACCTCTACACAGGCACGGTCATAGGCTGAATTGTAGTTTGACTTGCTCAGTAGTGAGTCTTTAAAACAGTCGCGACTATAGGTAACACAGCCCAGTTGCAGGCTTTCGAGTCTGCGGGGCTCAAACCGCTCGCCGATGGCGAACTCTGTACTGCCGCCGCCGATATCAACAACCAATCGCGACCGGGTGTCGTCTGCAAGCGTATGGGCGACGCCGAGATACACAAGCCTCGCTTCTTCACGGCCATAGATAACGTCGATGGGTGCACCTAGGATGCGCCGGGCGGCCTCTGTGAACGTGCGTCGATTACTGGCTCGGCGCAGAGCACTGGTACCCACTACCCGAATCCGCTGGGGTTCCACGCTTTGCAGGAGTTGTGCAAAACGACTGAGACACTCTAAACCGCGATCGATAGCCTCTCGAGAGAGCCGGTCGCCTTCGAGTCCGGCTGCAAGCTGGACCTTTTCTGAGAGTGCCTGCGCTGGACGTATCTCTCCCTGCTCCAGTCGGGCGATGAGTAGATGAAAAGAATTGCTGCCCAAATCCACGGCGGCCAACAGGCTGCCGTCACGCAAGCCCTCAGGGTTTTCCTGCAGGTCTGTGCGTTCTTTGGTTTTTGTCTGAGATTCTTCCAAGAGCTTTGTTTCACTGCACCGCATAATCAGGGGTGAGTTTATCGAAGAGCGCCTCCAGCCGCACTCGAAAAACGTTCAGAACGGGGCGGTCTTTAACTGTCGCCCTCGGCTTTTAGGGCTTCGATCTTCTCACGAAGGGCCTCGGCCTCAGCTGTAAGTGTTGAATAGAGACGGATGTTGCCATTGCGCTGGGCTTGAAAAGCTTGAGTTAAAAGCGATTCATGCTCTTTCTGCCACTTTTTTAATGGACTTCCCTTAAATAAGCTAAACACGATATGGAGCCTCCCGACTGTCGATGTTGCTTTGTCATACGTCGCGAACCGTCGAAGGGATTCAAAGCAGTTGCCAAACCCCGGTTCAAATCACCTGGCTCACAATTCTGGGTACGCGCTTGGGCATTCCCGCGAGTAACTCGTAGCCAATAGTGCCCGCATGCTGGGCAATCTCGTCAACGCCGGGTTCAGAGCCCCAAAGAACTGCACGGGATCCTATTTGAACCGCTGGATGGTCTGTTACGTCTACGGTAATCATATCCATTGATACACGTCCTGCGAGGGGAAGGCGGTGGCCTTCTATCAAAACCGGTGTTCCATCGGGCGCATGCCGAGGATAACCATCGCCGTAACCAGCGGCAATCGTTGCTATTCGCGAGGGTCTCTGCGCTTCCCAGCGACCGCTGTAACCCACACGCTCCCCCTGGGGTACATCTCTCAAACTAATAACCTCGGCACTAAACTCCATAGCAGGTTTGAGCTTCAAGTCCGCGGATGTGGCGACGGCAAGGGGGGAGCCGCCGTAGAGCATGTAGCCCGGGCGGACCCAGTCACGGTGGCTCGCTGGTGCGCGGAAGATGGCGGCTGAATTAGCGGTGCTTTGGGCGAACTCTGTTTGAGACACCGCGTCGTCAAAACACGCAAGCTGCTCACGCACACCGTTCTCGCCCGGAAGGTCCGCGCTGGAAAAGTGAGTGCACAGCACCAGTTCTGGTGCGTTAATCCTGGGAGCGAGCCGCGAGAGGACCTCAGGGACTAGCTGCGGGTTGAAGCCCAGGCGGTGCATGCCCGTGTCAATTTTTACCCAGCATGAGAGTCCTGTATCAATGCCGCTGTGTTCGAGCCACTCCAGTTGATGCATCTCGTTAATGCACAGAGTGATATTTTTATCGGCAGCCTCGCCAATCTCGTCGGAGCTTTGTGGTCCCTCTAGCATGAGTATGGGCTGACTGGTGTGGCGGCTGCGTAGGCTCAGTGCTTCCTCAATACACGCTACGGCAAAGCCATCCACGCAACTGGCTAAGGCATCACTGCTAATGCCCAGGTCATGGCCATAGGCATCCGCTTTGACGCAGGCCATGATTCGCGAATCAGGAGCTAGTTCGCGAACACGGCGCGCGTTATGGCGGATATGTTCAGGAAAGATTCTGGCAAACGTTGGTCGAGCCACCTTAATACTCGTAGCGGTGCTGACTGAATAATGTTTCTGCTTCAAGCCATACGTCGCCGACTTCACCCGTGCCTACAGACTGGCCTTCGATGGACACGACGGGGGCGACTTCTTTGCTAGAGCTGGTGAGCCAGACTTCGTCTGCATTTTCGACCTCGTCGCGATGTATCACTCGCTCCTCAACTTTGCGCGAGGAGTGTTTTTTTAACATATCCAAAAGCATCAGTCGCGTAATGCCCGGAAGCTTTTGGTGATCAAGAAGCGGCGTCGCTATCACCCCATCTGTTACGACGAATACGTTGCAGGCAGCGGCCTCGGTGAGTTCATTGGCTGCATTGAACAGTATTGTCTCGTGGTGGCCTCGAGCATAGCCGTGCTGGTAATGGAGGACGTTGCCCAGCAACGACGTGGACTTGATGTTGCAGCGCTGCCAACGGAGATCCCGCGTCGCTGAGACTTCGTAGCGTTTTGCAGATGCCTTATCCGGCTGAGGTGGTGGTGGAATGTCAAACGCAAATGCAAAGCGCGTTGCTTCAATGCCCACGGGCATCGCGTGGTTACGTTTGCTGTCCGCGCCTCGACTAATCTGAATATAAATACCCAAATTATCACCGTCATTGGAATTGGCGAGTTGTTCAATAATCGCGCTCCATTCGGGATGATCAACTCTCATGGATAGCTCAATGGCATCCAGGCCTTCCTGCATTCGCGAGAGATGTAGGCCAAGACCAACGCTTCTTCCGCTGTAGGATGGGATGACCTCATAAATGCCGTCTCCGAAGAGAAATCCTCGATCCATGGGTGAGATTTTTGCCTCACTCATCGGCATAAACTCGCCATTTAAGTAAACCTGATTCATGGTGTTGGATACTCCTTCGTACGATCCAGCTGAGCCACCAAGCGGTGTAGCTGATCCAATAAATCGGCGCCTGCCGCCGCGGGCAAACCATCTTCGGTGAGGGTGTTCTCTCGCGTCACACCGTCCACACTGCCGCGCTCAGACAGGTAGCGAAGCGTTTCGTGATGCGAAATCGCCTGAATTAGTGGCGTTTCTGTGAGTGCTTCCAGTGCGGCTATCAACGCGTAAGCACCCCAATTTGAGACATCGGCGACGAGTAACTCATCACAGTTTGTCGCCGCAGCGTGAATGTCCAGAGCACTGACTTCTGCGCTGAGCTTACCCATACCTATCTCATTGCCGCCGTCGCCAATAGCAATGCTGGGGCAGGTTTGAAGCCTAAGATAGTAATCAAATACGGCGCAGCATGGAGAGATGTCTTCACCACGCATATTGTAGTAGCGATTATCCTCAGCAAGGCCCGGGCGCTCAATGGATACAACGACATCAGGTTTGATCAAGGCAAGATTTTTCTGTGCTTCTACACGTCCCTCATCAATGCTGAAGGCGCTCAGCTTAAGGACACGGAAGTCGCCAGCTAACGCGCTGGCAAGGGGGTCTGCGCAGGCAATATGGCAGGTCTTTCCCAGGGACTCCAAGGCCCGGTAAAGCGCGATGGCGCCCAGAGGTCCATCAGTCTCAAAGGTGTCGGTTACGGGGAAGCCCGTGCCGATCAGTACCGTCTGCGCCTGTTCTAGAATCCGCGCCGCACGTAAGGAGTAGCCGGGGGTGAGTGCCGGGCGCAATTCCGCCATGCGCCGGAGGTTTCTCTGCACCAACAACTGTTCAATGGCTTCGGCCAGATCAAAGAGTGTCATCGTGGTGTGGACTCCAGCTGTCTAGATCGTTCAAAAGCTTCGGCCAAATGCAAAGCATTGTGTGCATAGTCTTCGGAGATAGGCGTGAAAATAACCGTATCACCGGGTCGCAATTGCGCAAGCGCAGAGCAGTCCAGGGACAGCGCGCAGCCAATTTTTGGATAGCCGCCAATAGTCTGCCGGTCGTTGAGAAGGGCTATGGGTTGACCATCTGCCGGTATTTGAATGGCACCGGGTGCAATCCCCTCGGAAAGAATGCCTTGAATGTCACAAGCTATAAACGGACCTTCTAAGCGGTAACCCATGCGATCGCAGCGATCGGTGACCAGGTATTCGCTGCCAAAGAAGCGTCGCTGCTCTAGCCGAGGGAAATGCGCATATTGATAGCCTGGTATGACGCGCACGGTAGCCCGGTGGTGATAGTTTGGTCGCATTCGAGGTGGCAGCCATAAATGCTGTGTGGGGTCGGCAGCATGAATAGGTAGTCGATCGCCCACGGCGAGCCTCTGGCCATTGATTCCGCCAATGCCCTCACGCACCACCGTGGAGCTGCTGCCGAAGCTTTCGACAATATCAAAGCCGCCACGTACCGCCAGGTAACTGCGGCAACCGGTTTCACTAAAACCCAGGTTTACTTCTTCTCCCGCAGCGACATCAATAACGGACCATAGCGCTTGTTCCTTGCCGTCAATGCTCAGCGGCAGCGTAGCACCGGTGACCGCTATCTGTGTTTCGGCCATGGCTCGCACCGCAAGCCCGCCAAAACTCACTTCAATCAGCGTGGCATCCTTTGGATTCTTAAGCAGACGGTTGGCCAGAGAAGCGGCGAGGGGGTCCATGGGGCCGCCTGTGGTCAATCCAATGGCCGCCTGGGCGAAGCGTCCGCGATCCTGCAGTAGACTCAGAAGTCCCGGCTGAACAACTTCCAGTGCGCTCATAAGTCACCGCCAGCGGCGATGAATGCCGATCGGTCGATCGGTGTAAAGCGCACGCGGTCGCCTACATGGACCGGCATGGGCTCCTCCGCGAGAGGATCAAACATTTTTAGAGGTGAACGCCCAATGAGATTCCATCCCCCCGGCGACGACGCGGGGTACACTGCCGTTTGTCGGTCAGCGATGGCGACGGCTCCTCGAGGCACGCTCTGTCGGGGTGTGCTTAGGCGCGGAGCAGCAATGCGTGTATCGACGTCGCCGAGGTACGCGAAACCCGGAGCAAAGCCAATCGCATAGACGCGATACTCCTGCTCGCTATGTATGTCTATAACCTCCTGAATTGAGAGTCCCTTGCTACTGGCTAGGTTTTCGAGATCCTCGCCACTTTCGGACGAGTAGTAAACGGGTATTTCGACGACTCGACCACTGCTCGCAACAACCGTTGTGAGGTCAGATAAACAATTCCTGATGCATTGACTGACATGATAGCGATCAGTGCGTAAGGGATCGAAAAGCACAAGTAGCGAGGCATAGGAGGGGATGAGTTCAACGAGGATGTTACCCAGAGACCGGCGAAGCGCATCGCCGAGTGCCTGTACTCGGGCTGCCACTTCGGGCGAGCTCTCGGTGCCCAGATACACTATCAGTGCCGCTTCCCCCGCGCACTGAATACGTGCTGACTTAGGCATCTGCTAAGAGTTCCCGGATTTCACGAATGGCTTGAACACCTTCAGCGTTGTCGCCGTGAACACAGAGGGTATCTACCTGCAGCGCTAGAGTTTTTCCGGACACAGTCGTAACTGTGGAGTCGCGTGTAAGCTGCTCTACTTGAGCCAGCATACGTGCTCGATCGTGGACTGCTCCGGGCTTGCGTCGCGATAGCAAGCGGCCATCGTCGTCGTAGCAGCGGTCGGCAAAAGCCTCAAACCAAAGAGCTAGTCCCAAGGCCGAGGCTTCCTTGAGGTGCTGATCGACAGCAGGAGTTGCTTGAAGCATTAAACGGAGAGGTTTTGCATAAGCCGCGACAGTCTGCATCACCGTGTCGCGAACTGCGGCGTCGGCCATCATGTCGTTGTACAGCGCGCCATGGGGTTTTACGTACTCGATGTTGACGCCCGTTGTTTGAGCCATGCCATCGAGCGCTGCGATTTGGTAGAGCAAAGCACTACGAAGCTCTTCGGGGGAAAGCGCCATACTGCGCCTGCCAAAACCCACGAGGTCCGGATACGCAGGATGCGCGCCGACACAAACATTGTGCTGCGCAGCAAGCTTTAGCGTTTTTTCCATGGTGACAGGATCGCCGCCGTGAAAGCCGCAGGCCACGTTAGCTTGATCCAGAAAGGGCATAACGTCTTCATCCAGCCCCATAATCCAATTGCCGTAGCTTTCGCCCAAATCACAATTCAGCAGCACCTGCAACTCTCCTAAAAAATAGCCAGCTCGGCATTTCGTTTGTCTGTGACCAGCATGCAACCCGGAGTATGGGTGATGGCCAGTGGTGGGGCAGCGTTTTCTAAGGCCACTTGAGGTGTGACGCCGCAGGCCCAGTACAGTGGGATTTCGCCCTCCCGAATACTCACAGCGTCACCGTAATCTGGTGTGCCAATATCAGCTATACCGATGGCAGCGGGATCACCGATGTGCACGGGCGCACCGTGTACCGCGGGGAATCGGCTGCAAATTTGGATAGCGCGTATCGCATTGGCAGGCGAGAAAGGCCGCATACTGACCACCATGTCGCCAGTAAACGGTCCTGCGGGCTCGCAGGGAATGTTAGTTCGGTACATCGGTACATTGACGCGCTCTGTGACATTGCGTACATCCAGTCCTGCGCCAATGAGAGCCTCCTCGAAAGAGAATGAGCAGCCCAGTGCAAAGGTCATGAGATCGTCGTTCCACAGACCCACAATATCGCCGCGCTCTTCGGCCAGCACGCCATCGCGAAACACTCTATAGGAGGGTATGTCGCGGCGCACATCGATGTCGCCAAGTGTTGCCAGGCCTGGATCCCCGGGTGTCGAACTACAGGCAATCAGAGGGCAGGGTTTTGGGTTGGCCTGACAAAAACGCAGAAAGTCAGCGGCCCACTTTGATGGAAGTATCACGAGGTTACATTGCACAAAGCCTGCGGCGAGACCGGATGTGTTGCCGGTAAAACTGCCGTTTCGAATGCGTTCTCGAAGTGCTGAGGGTGAGATGTCTGTAAGTTCTGTCACGATGTAGACCCTCCGTGGAGTCTCGAATTCTTGGGCTGGCTGAACCCTTGCGATTGTTTCTAAGGTGACGCTTGAGATGTTTCCTAAGACTGGTCATGCGATGGCGGTGGGCAGAGTACCTGAGCGGCAGAATTTTCTATAGTATCTACATACTTACCAAATAAAAATCCAGAGGATCTACTGATGCCGCATCCTAGCGAGACCGCCAAACTTTATCCGCACAAGCCAGCCATCATTATGGGCAATAGCGGCACAATGGTGACCTATCGAGAGCTCGACGAGCGCTCTAATCAGGCGGCTCAACTCTTTAGATCACTTGGACTCAACAAGGGCGACCATATTGCCTTGATGTTGGAGAATCGCCGGGAGTATCTCGAAATATGTTGGGGTGCTCAGCGCGCGGGACTTATTTACACGCCGATCAGCAGTCACCTGCAAGCCAATGAAACGGCCTATATTTTGGAAAATTGCGGGGCGGGCTTGTTCATAGCGTCTCCCGCGGTGGCAGCGGTCGCGGAGGATGCTGTAGCGAGTGCTTCTGGCGTGAACCATCGATTCATGGTTGGTGGTATCCGTCCCGGCTTCGAGTCCTGGGAGGAGGCCGTGGACGGCCAGCCTGATACAGAGATTGAGGATCAGGCAAACGGAGTGCCGATGCTCTATTCCTCGGGGACGACCGGGCAGCCGAAAGGTGTTTTTGTGCCGCCTGATTCTGATGACGTGCATACGCCGCATTTTCTCTCGGGCACACTCGGTGCGGCATTTGGATTTAGCGAGGAGACGGTCTACCTGTCAGCTGCGCCGCTGTACCATGCGGCTCCATTGCACTACAACATGCTGGCGCTCTACATGGGCGGGACGACGGTTGTGATGGAGCACTTCGAACCTGAGCGTGCCTTGGAGCTTATCGAAGAGCATCGTGCGACTCATAGTCAATGGGTGCCCATTATGTTCGTCAGGATGCTGAAGTTACCCGAGGAGGTGCGCAGTAAGTACGATGTAAGTTCAATGCAGTTTGCCATTCATGCAGCGGCACCGTGCCCCATTGAAACCAAGGAGCGCATGATCGATTGGTGGGGGCCGGTGATTGTTGAGTACTACGCCGCAAGCGAGGCAGCGGGAGCCACTCTTATCGATTCGGCGCAATGGCTGTCGCACAAAGGTTCGGTAGGCCGGGCGATATTAGGTAAGGTGCATGTCGTTGATGATGCGGGTTTGGAGGTGCCTCCGGGTGAGGTGGGAACCATTTATTTTAGCGGCCCCCAGGCGACCTTTGAGTATCACAATGAGCCTGAGAAAACCGCGGAGTCCTATAACGAGCGTGGTTGGGCGACGACGGGAGATGTGGGGTATCTCGATGAGGAGGACTATCTCTATCTGACGGACCGGAAGCATTTTATGATTATCAGTGGCGGCGTGAACATTTACCCTCAGGAAGTTGAAAACCTGCTAATAACGCACGATAAAGTCGCGGATGTCGCGGTGTTCGGTATCCCGCACGACGAGTTTGGCGAAGAAGTGAAAGCCGTAATTCAGCCGCAGAACTGGGTGGATGCTACGGATGAAGTTGCTTTCGAACTGATGGAGTGGCTCCGTGAGCGACTCTCACACATCAAGGTTCCGCGTTCCATTGATTTTAATGAGAATCTTCCTCGTTTAGATAATGGCAAGCTCTATAAGCGCCACCTCGTAGAGGAATATCGCGCGGCTGCGCGAGACGACTCTACAAAAGAATAGGTCGTCTGAAACCGCCGCTGTCTCAGAGTCTTAGGATGGGCTCAGGGACAGCTACGGGATCTATCTCCGCCGCTGTTTCTGTCCTTAAGGGCAGGTAGAAGACCGGCAGTACAAACAGGGTAAACAGCGTTCCTATCAGCATGCCTGCAGTGATCGTTAGACCTATACCAAATCGCGCGTTTGCCCCGGGTCCGCTTGCGAGCACCAACGGGAGGACTCCCAGGACCGTTGCAAAGGTAGTCATAAGGATTGGACGCAGACGTAAGGTTGCGGCCTGGAGTACAGCGCTACGACGATCGTGGCCTTGACGAACCAGTTGGTTGGCGAATTCGACAATCAAAATGCCGTGTTTGGCAATCAGTCCGATCAGTGTTAATAGTCCAATTTGCGTGTATATGTTTAGAGTCATTGCACCCATAGCAATAGGCAGCATCGCGCCAAAAATTGATAGTGGTACGGCCACTAGAACAACCAAGGGGTCGCGAAAACTATTGAACTGTGCCGCGAGCACCAGAAAGATCAGTAGTAGGGACATGCCAAAAAGAATGGGGAATGTCGCGCTTTCCTGAACGTACCGTCGGGATGCACCGGTGTAGCCCGCGCGGAATCCCCGAGGTGCAATGTCTTGCAAACGTGTCTCGAGAAAACTCAGACCGTCTCCCAGTGTGTTCGGTGGCATCATCATGCCCTGCAGTGTGCTGCTATTGAGCTGTTGATATTGCGAAAGCGTGTTGGGCTCTACGCGCGTTCTCAGGCTGATGACGCTCGATAGAGGCACCAGATCTCCGCCAGTTGTACGCAGGTAATACTTCCCAAGCTCTGATTGAGTCAACCTGAAATTTCGTCCGGCCTGGGGGATAACCTTGTAACTGCGGCCTTCCCGGACAAACCGGTTTACCTCAGCTTCACCGAGCATGACTGCAAGCGTATCCGCAATGTCCTGCATTGAGATTCCCAGTCGCGCTGCCAACTCCCGGTCGATCTCCACGCTGATTTCCGGTCGATTGAAATCGAGGCTTTGCTTGACGAAAGTAAACATGCCCGACTCCCGCGCGGCGCGGACAAGCTCGTCTCCTACACGCTCTACCTCGTCGTAGCCTGCCGTGGAGGCGACGACGAAGCTCAAGGGTAAGCCCGAATCCGATCCCGGTAATGCCGGCGCTCCAAAGGTGAACATCTCCATACCTGCAACGCTGCCAAGCTTTGCTTGAAGCTCTCGCTGTACTTCTTGTTGAGAGCGACTGCGCTCCCTCCAGGGTGTCATCTGCAGGCCGCCGAAGTTGCTGTCGGGTTCTGCCACTTGCCAAGATGACATGATCTCGGGGATATCCTTCCAGATGTCCACAACCTGACCGAGGAATACGGAGACGTAATCGAGGTTGGCATAGCTTGGCGCAGAGCCGACGACGTAGAGGGATCCGGTGTCTTCCTCGGGAGCCAACTCGCGCTGACTGACGAGAAACAGAGCAGGCAGGCTCAGAAAAATGCCCGCAGTAAACATCAAAACGGCGCCACGGTTGTTCAAACAGTTCTGCAGTAACTGCTGATAGCCAAGGTTCATACTTCGAAAAAAACGGTCCAGAGCGTCGGCAAAACGCCCCTGTTCATCATGGCGACGTAAAAAACGAGAGGCCATCATGGGGCTAAGGGTTAGTGCCACCACACCGGAGACGAGCACCGCACCGGCCAGTGTTAGCGCAAATTCACTAAATAGAGCGCCTGTGAGGCCGCCGATAAATGCGATGGGGGCGTAGACAGCGGCAAGGGTTAGGGTCATAGCGATTACCGGGAGTGCCACTTCCCGGGCGCCGTCAATCGCGGCCTGCATAGGGCCGGCTCCCTTTTCGATATGACGGTGGACATTTTCGACCACCACGATGGCATCATCGACCACGAGTCCGATGGCAATTACCATCGCCAACAGTGTTAACAAGTTGAGCGAAAACCCCATGCTCAGCATGATAAACACAACACCGATAAGTGACAGTGGTATGGCCACCAAAGGAATAAGCACGACCCGCAATGAACCTAGGAACAGATAGATCACGAGGATTACAATGAGTCCAGCCTCAAGAAGGGTGCTGATCACTTCCTGTAGTGCATCATCAATTGCAACGGAGCTGTCCCAATCCATAATCAATTCAATGTCGGCGGGAAGGTTTGCCGCTATGGAGGGGAGGACTTCATGCACGGCGCTGGATACAGCAAGTGGGTTGGCATCCGGCGCTGTGCTGATCGACATAAAGACCCCATCTCTTCCGCTAGTGGCGCTGCGGGTCTGATTGTTTTCAGCGGCGAGTTCTACTTCGGCCACATCGCCAAGCCTTACCTGTTTGTCTTGATCCTGCCGCACGACTAATGCTTGAAACTCTTCTGCGGTGCGCATACCAGTGACGGCATCCACCGTGACGCGCACCCATCGGCCTTCGGTTGCCCCTGCAGTACTGATGACATTGTCACGCCGAATCGCTGCGTTGACGTCATTCGCCGTTACATTCAGTGCTGCCATGCGAACTGGATCAAGCCAGATGCGCATCGCCAGATAACGACCAAAAATACCGGCCTTGCCGACGCCCTCAATCGTGGCTAACTCAGGTTGCACGCTGCGGAGAAGGTAGTCAGTGATTTGAAACGGCGTCATTTGCTCACTTACAAATGCGAGGTACATCATCGCATCACCGCCGCTGGTGGTTGAGATCACCGGATCCAGTACATCGTCTGGAAGCTCATCCCGGGCCTCGTTCACTTTGGCGATGACTTCGGTGAGCACGTTTGAGGTTTCTTCACCGAGGCGCACGTGAACCGAAATGGACGAGACCCCGGGATTGCTAGATGAGCTGATGTATTCAACGCCTCTAGCGCCCGCAATGTTCACCTGTAGTGGAGTGGTTACAAAGCCCTGGATAGTTCTGGAATTTGCCCCCGGATAAACGGTGGTGACAGAAATCACGCTGCGTTCGAGTTCTGGGAACTCCCGCAGCGTAATCTTGGCCAGCGACGCAAGTCCTGCAATGAGGATCAGCGAGCTGAGCACGATGGACAGTACGGGTCGTTGTATAAATATGTCTGTGAAGCGCATAGCTAGATACCGGCATCGGGGTCAATTTGTACGCGAGCGTTGCGATACAGTTTGTTTTGCCCCGCTGTAACAACGCGCTCCCCATGTGCAACACCACTGGCGATAGCCACTTCACCGTTGTTAGCCGCGATGGTTTTCACAACTCTCGGACTCACGAAGAGGCCTTCATCATCTTCTTCGATCACGTACACAAGGTTACCCTGCAGCGAATAACTTACGGCTGTTTCGGGCACAAATACGCGCTCCGTCTCGCGATTGAGGTCGATAACAAGTCCCGCGAACATGCCCGGTAGCAGTCCTTCACCTTCATCCACGCTGGCGCGAATCTGCAAATTCCGGGTGTTCTCATCAACTTGGGAGTCCACTGCCCGCAAGGTCGCTAGAAAAACACGGTCGGGATAAGCGGCAGTACGCAGGTTAATAGTCAGTCCCGGTTGCATCAAGGGGGCGTAGCGATCCGGTACCGAAAAGTCTAGCTCCAGTTGTGACAGGTCCTGCAGTGTTACCAAGGCCGTGCCGGCCTCCACGTAGTCTCCAAGGCGTACCTGAAAAATCCCAAGTCGTCCCGGAAAAGGCGCACTGATACGCTTGTTCTTGAGGGTGGCGTCCACTTCAGCGAGTTCTGCCTGCGCGGACTGCAAATCCGCACGCGATTGGTCCAGTTGGCTTTGGGGAATGGAGTTTTCTTTGATCAAACGGGCATCTCGCTGATACAGCTGATCTGCGAGGAGCAAGCGCGCTTCCAGCCGTTGTCGCGTGGCGACTTCAAACTCCTCGTCGATGCCGATTAAGGATTGGCCGAGGTCGACGTTGTCCCCGGATTCCACGTGTATCGCGGTGATATCTCCCGTGGTCTCCGCCGTCAGTAATATTCCCCGTGCAGCACGAATGGTCCCTACAGCATCAATGGTCTCGCGCCAGGGCCGGGACTCAGCGGTGTTTGCAGCTATGGTGATGGGAGGTGCAGCGTAGTCTCCAGAAGCCATGGCGGAGAATCTCTGCTGGATGTAGAGGGCAGTGCCTCCGAGCAGTACCAGAAGAAGGGCGGCGACGACAAGATAGGCGCGCAAAACAGTATCCTTTATTTAGGCGATAGCCGATCGGTGTTACTGAAGTTTAGAGTCTGTACGGTCCAAATGCATCATGATATGTGATGGGAGTGCTAGGCTTGGCTCTTTGGTTTGTTACTTTAGGTAATGTTTATAGCGCTTAAAGGTGCGTTATGCTGCGCACATACCCGCTTGCGCACCAGGAGAACCGATGTCGTCGCGAAAGCTTAAAAAGATTGAGAAAACTATGGATGCGGCCCTGAATTACGAGGATTGGTCGGACATCGCCATGCTGCATGACGAACAAAGTGGTGCTAAGCGCTGGCGTGATGTGGACCAGAGTCGTCAGTACGATTACGCGCAGATTCGCCTGCGCCTTGATCGTCTGCGGAGTCTCCGGGTTCGCAATGACTATCAGGGACTTATGTTTACTCTGAATGAGGGTATCCACGGGAACATGGGTGGTATGGGGCGCAGTTCATTGTACCGCCGTGCGAAGTATGGGACCAAGCAACTCATCGAACAATACATCGATGAGGTTGACGATGCCCTTCGCTATCTGGCTGACCTGGACGTCAAAGAGATTGATATTCGGCAGAAAATGGATTTTTTCTACCGGTCGAATATTTGTTTTGGACGCTCGGCGCTAATGCTCAGCGGTGGTGGCGTACTGGGTTTTTACCATTTGGGGGTTGTGAAGACGCTGCTTGAACAGAATCTACTGCCTCGGGTGATTTCCGGCGCTAGTGCCGGTTCCCTGGTGGCCGGCGTCGTCGGTACGCACACGGACAAAGAACTTAAGCATTTTTATGATCCGGCAAATGTTTATTTTGAGGCTGAGCGGGAAGCGAGTGTTTTTTCGCGGATGTTTTTAGGTAGCAACCCACAGATTGATGTGGGGGACCTTGAGCAGATTATTGCGCGGCTTGTGCCGAACCTGACGTTTCAGGAAGCCTACGAGAAGACCGGACGGCAAATCAGCATTACCGTTGCTCCCGCAGAGCCTCACCAGCGCTCGCGACTCCTCAATGCGATTACCTCTCCTAATGTGTTTGTACGATCAGCAGTGATGGCTTCCTGTGCGGTGCCGGGCGTTTTCCCGCCGGTAACACTCATGGCCAAGAACGTGCACGAGGAGGCGCAACCTTATCTACCCACACGTCGTTGGGTAGACGGTAGTATTGCTGATGATCTGCCAGCCAAGCGTTTGTCGCGGCTATACAGTACCAATCACTATATCGTGAGCATGGTAAACCCTATAGCCACACCGTTTCTAAACGGCGGTAAAGAGCGTAGTCAACTGACTCGCGCTCTTGGTTCGCTTGGGGTGGGCATGGGGCGAGAGATGCTTAACTTCTATCGAGGGGTGGCGCAGCGACAAGGCGATACCTGGCCGCGTTTTAACCTGTTGCTCAATGGCGTGCATGCACTCATGGATCAGGAGTACAGTGGTGATATTAATATTGTGCCGAGTTTCCGTTGGTATAATCCGGGCAAGATCCTCGCGCATTTATCTGAAAAAGAACTCATGTATTTGATGGAAGCCGGTGAGCGATCTGCGTTTCCTGCTGTGGAATCGATTCGCACTTGTACAAAGATCTCACGCACCATGGAAGAGATTCTGCACCGCTTTGAGTACGGTGACTTACGGCCTCAGGGGGATGTTTATCAGCGGCCGCGAGCCTCGCGTCGTCGCCCTGCGCCCACGCGTTCGGATCGGGAAGCGATGCGCGAGACCGGCTCGCAGCGCTTGGGCAAAACAGCAGCTGCTGCAGCTGTAAAGCCGGCACGTAAGACTGCGGTAAAAAGGGCGCCGAAAAAAGCAGCTAAGGGCCAGGCGCAAAGTTCACGCCTGGCGGGTCGAAGATCTAAAGAGAGTGAGCCGGTGAGTGATGCCGCCTGATCACTTGTCGATGTAAAGAACACCCATCTCAGCCAGGGGCTCTACCAAAGCGCCCTTGGCGGTTGCCTCAGCACTTGATGCGGTACCGATGAGAGAGCGTTTTTTAACGCCCTGCAAAATCGCTGCCAGGCGGAAAAAGCAGAACACCAGATAAAAACTCCAATGCGCAATATCGGCACGGCCGGTGCGCTCGCAGTAGCTGGCAACGTATTCATCGTCGGATGGGATGCCCAGGGCTGGTCGGTCACAGCCGGTCAGTCCCCGCAATCCGTCCCCGACGGGCATCTGCCACGCCATAACCTGATACGAGAGATCCGCGAGGGGGTGACCAAGTGTTGATAGCTCCCAGTCGAGAATGCCGATAATACGGGGTTCAGTAGGATGGAACATCAGATTGTCCAGACGAAAATCCCCGTGTACCAGTCTTACCAGACCATCGTCCTCGGGCATGTTTGTAGGCAACCATTCCATCAATCGCTCCATCGCCGGACTGTGCTCGGTTTCAGAGGCGCGGTACTGCTTGGTCCAGCGACCGAGTTGGCGCTCAAAATAATTCCCGGGCCTGCCGAAGTCTTGGAGGCCGACACTCGCGGGGTCAACGCTATGAAGTGCGGCGAGCACCCTGTTCATATCATCGTAAATCGCGGTGCGCTCCTCGTTTGATGCCACTTCCGGTAACTCAGGATTCCAAAACACACGACCCTCGAGATACTCCATGATGTAGAAAATGGACCCGATGACACTATCGTCTTCGCACAGTAAATAGGTTTTCGCTACCGGGACATCGGTATCCCAAAGTGCGCTGAGAACACGATACTCTCGGTCCACCGCATGCGCCGACGCCAAAAGTTCTCCCGGTGGTTTTCGCCGCAGAACCCACTTCTGGGTGTCATCGCTGAGCAGGAAAGTCGGATTCGACTGACCGCCGGCAAATTTTTCGGCGCGCAACTGTCCGGAAAATCCAGGCAACTTGTCTTGCAGGTAAGTTTGAAGTGCTTCGAGGTTAAGAGTTTGTGTGCTCATGATCTGCTCTGACTATCGTCCGAGCGGGCGAGTTTGCAGCAGCTTGCCCGCGCTTGCAATTGTAAGACGCTCGGTGGATTTGTGAAGGGGGTGTTCTGGGCGGTGAAAAGTTGTCACTTCGCTGCTCTACGGCTATGCTCCTGAGCCGAAAGTGGCTGCACTGGACTTTGCCAGCCGCTCATAAAATAAGACACCACAGGGAAGAGATATGTACGCAGAGCTAAAGAAAGCTTGGGGCGAATTTACAGCGCCGGGACAAATGTTTGAAGTCCATCGAGCGACGGTGAACGGTGTAGGGATCCTGAGTTATGTGCACGCGCCGAATTCCCTGAGGGATCTCTGGCTAGCTTCGGCGGGACATGGTGACAACGATTACCTGATTTATCAGGACGAACGAATCAGTTATACCGAGGCGCACCGCCGTGTTGCCTCGGTTGCGAATGCTCTGGCGGGCCTAGGTGTTAAGCCCGGTGATCGCGTCGCTATCGCGATGCGCAACTACCCTGAATGGATGTTGGCCTATTGGGCGATCACAAGCATGGGTGCAGTGGTGGTCGGCATGAATGCCTGGTGGGTTCCCCATGAAATGGGGTACGCGCTGCAAGATTCGGAACCCAAGGTGCTTATCGCGGATGAGGAGCGGCTCCAACGGTTTGATGAGTTGCGAGACAAGTTTAGTGCGATGCGTGTAGTCGCAGTGCGGCCTAAAGCCGAGGTTCCCGATTGGGCTGAAAGTTGGGAGACGCTGGTGGCAGGAGGGGGAGACCTTCCCGATGTGCAGATCGATACAGATTCTGATGCCTGTATTTTTTATACTTCAGGAACGACTGGACGCCCCAAAGGCGCTCAGCTAACGCATCGAGGTTGTGTTAACAATGTAATGAACGTCGCTTTCATCAACTCCGTGCAGCCAAGAGCCCTGGCCTATGCCGCTGGAGTAGAGCCCGCTGCGCCGGGTAGTGATGCCCCGATTCGGGCCTTGGTGGCGACGCCGCTTTTCCATGTTACCGCCAATAACTGCGTAGCCCATGCGGCAACGCTAGTGGGCGGGTGTTTGGTGCATATGTACAAGTGGGACGCTGGAGAGGCGCTGCGTCTCATCGAAAGTGAAAAGATATCTACTTTTAGTGCGGTGCCAATGATGACGCGCGAGATCATTATGCATCCGGATTTTGCGGCGCGAGACGTGTCGTCTCTCAAAACTATTGGTGGCGGCGGAGCAGCGATGCAGCCGGACCTGGTAGGCAAGGTACCAGTGGCAATGCCCGGTACACGCCCAAACACGGGGTACGGTATGACCGAAACCTGTGGAATTATTGCAGCCCTCGCGCTGGAATTCTTTCTCGATCGACCGACTAGCGTCGGACCGGCGATGCCAACGTTTGAAGCTAAGTGTATTGACGCAGATGGAGTTGATTTGCCTGCCAATGAAATAGGTGAGCTGGTGGTACGAGGTGCGCCGGTCGTTCGGGGTTACTTGAACCGTCCTGAAGCTACTGCCGAAAGCATTGTTGATGGATGGTTGCGCACTGGCGATATCGCCTACATCGATGATGATGGTTTTATCTATCTTGTTGATCGCGCTAAAGACATGGTTCTTCGGGGTGGCGAAAACGTGTACTGCGCAGAGGTTGAGAATGCCTTGTTTCACCATGACGCAGTTGCTGAGTGTGTCGCCTTTGCAGTGCCCGACGAGCGTTTAGGAGAAGAAGTCGGTGCTGCTGTTTATGTTGTGCCGGGCGAGACTTTAGATCCGGAGGCATTGCGAGCACACTGCAAGCAGTATGTCGCATCATTCAAGATTCCACGCTATCTCTGGTTGCTATCAGAGCCTCTACCCCGCAATGCGAATGGCAAGTTTGTGAAACGAGCTTTGCAGGATTCCCTGAACCTTGCGGATGCCGTTTAGAGTTTAGCTACCCACTATCATCTGCACGCCGCTCTTAACTAGATCAGCGCCAAAGCTGATAGAGATGCGAGCTGGGTCGATGCCGCCAACGGTGACCAGCTCGCGTTTTGCCGTCGCAGCCCTGGCGGTGGCCAGATCCTGAAGCGCTCCTGAGGGCAGTTCTGTGCTGTCCACGAGAGCACGCCACATCGCCGCGGGCTCCACGATCACTTGATCATCCGTTGAGTCATTGTTGATCACGGCTCCGCTTTTGTCGGGCAGCCCCTGATAACGCGTTTCCAAGGCTTCCAGGAATTTCCCCGTCTGCGCGTCTATCATTGCCTCATCAAAACCTTCTGCAAGTAGCTTTGTTCTTAGTAGGCTTTCTTTGAGTGCCGTCGCATCGCTGACAGGGTCAACTCCGCCGACGATCTGCAGGCTCAGCTGGGGGCGTTCTACAAGGGCTTCACCGAGTGCTTCCACAGCGCGTTGTGCGTTTGAATCCAAAGCACTGCTCCCGAAGGGGTAGGCAACGTTTTCCAGATCGTCATCGCTCCCAACCAGGCTGGCGAGCAGACTAAAAGGCGCGGTTATCGCCTTGACAATAATATTCGTGATGGCTCTGCCGATAATGGGGCCGAGGGAGAAGTCCGGGGAATACACGTCTCCGCTAATGGGTACAGAGAGATCGATGACACCGTCGCCGTCAGTAAGTAGCGCAATGCCGAGCTTCACTGGGGCGTCGATGGCAAACTCACTTTCCACCGGTTCACCCAGCTCCATTTGAGAGATGACTATATGGTTGTCTCCCTCGAGTGTTTGACCATCCAAGGCATAGCGAAGGTCCAGGCTCAGAGTCCCGCTATCGAGCGTGTAGCCGGCGTAGGTGCCTGCATAGGGTGACATGGTTGCAATGTCCATGCCGCGGAATGTGAAGCGCAGTTCAGCGTCCCGTCGTTCGGCAAAGGGTTTGCCACTGCCGAGAATAACCACGGGTGCATAACCGTCTACAGAGCCCTTAAACTTAAGGTTTAACGGCTTTTCAGACGTGGTATCGATGTCCTGGATATCAGCTTCTACGCCATCGATTAGTGTTTTGAAGGGCAGCGGAAGCGATGCGTCAGCAAAATCCAGGCGACCCTCGCGAAGAGCAATGTTAGCGAGCTGAACCCTCCAGGGCGCGCTTTGATCAATACTCTCTTCGACCTCAGTCACGGTAGCGTCATCGGGGCTACTTCGCACGATACCGTTGACATTAATGGTGCCATCTTCGCGAATATGCAATGACCCGGATGGCCGCTGAAGCAGGATGTTCTCGATGTTTAGCGTTTGTTGTTGCAGGTCTACACCAATGCCATCGAGTCTCAATGTTTGGAAGGTGAAAGCCTCTTCACCGGTTTCCTCAAGAACCGTACTGTAGTCGTCGATTTGTAGCACACCCAGAACGTTTGTGGGAGCAAAGTCTTGGAGGCTAACAGTCGACTGGAGCGATAAGTTGCCTCGACCAAATTTTGCGCGGGCTTGTTCGCTCACCAAAGGGTTCAGCCAGGGCAGGGGCCACTGTTGAGCACCTAGACTGGCGTTGCCATCACCGCTGCCAATGTTCAAATCTCCTGTAACATCTACAGTGGTGGTGTCGTTGATGGTTAGATTAAGACTGTAGGGACTGCGGGTCTGCGCGGGCCATTCAATCTTTGTGACTTCGATATCCAGGGGCGAGACGCGCATAAGCTCAGGTGTCAGAAACGCCGTTCGCCACAGAATTTCACTGTCACTAAGCCTAAAAGAATCGACGCTCAGTACCCACGGCGCCTCGGCTGTCTCAGTGCTGTGTTGCTCAGCCTTGGGTGCTTCTTCGGCGTTTACGGATCCTGATTGGAGATCAAACATAGCCATTAAACTAGGTTCACCTTGCTCATCAAAACCACTGACACGAAGTCCCGCCACGGTGATCGCAGTAAGATCTACAGAATGTTGGCTCAGATCGACAGCGATTCCGCTTAGTGCAAGCTCAGCCAGCTCCACAGACGTATTCTCAATGGCGCTCGAATCCTTGGGTCTGACATCTGCATCGTGAAGGCGTACTTCGCTGTCGTTCAAAGTTGCTTGGAATTCGCCGCTCCAGTCCACGTCATAGTTCAAGACGGCGCTAAATTTTGCGCTGTTCACAACGAAGGGGAGTGTCTTTGCCGCATAGCGCCACAAGGGCGTGAGGTCGATGTCTTCCAGAGTGACCTGTCCTGTGCTGGTGCCGGCGTCTACCTCAAGTTCTCCGCGCCAGCGTATGGTTCCGCCGCCATCTCCAGTGACAACCAGATCACCATTGCTCTGACGCTCGGGTACCGTGGTCAAATTCTGAGTTCGCACGCGAAAGTTGCGCTGCGCGGTGGTGTACGGGCCCGGTCGGCTCTCATCGGTGAAACGCAGGGTGTGCGCCTCTACCAATAACTCGTGGATGGTTATGCCCATAGGCTTAGTCTGGGATTCGGGGTCTGGTTCCGTCGAGCTGTTGATCAGGTCGGAAAAGTGAAAGACGCCACCCGCATCGCGAAGTACATGAACATCCAGCTGCTCAACGTAAAACGCATCTAGGACGACTCCCGGGCTCCAGAGGCTTTCGAGCGACAGGTTGATTCGCAGCGATTCAAAGCCCAGGGGTACATGACCACTAGACTCAGTGATCGTAAGATCACGCGCTTCTAGGGTCAGCGTAAACGGATTGAACAACAACAATTCACTTTTCAGTTTGCGATTGAGAGTCTCATTAACTATGCGAGGTGCCATGATATTCATGGCTGGCATGAGGACGAGTAAACACAGTAATAGGTAGCCGACGTAAGCACGCAGACTCCAGCGAATTAAAGTGCGAAGGGCAGATGGCATAGTCTGTTTCGTTCCTCGTGGTAATGCTTCCGCTGTGGGGGCAATCTAATCCATCTAGAGCTATGTTATAGCCCTTTTCGATACGCGTAGGGGGTGAGTCCGGTCCACCCCTTAAAGGCTCTGATAAACGCACTCGCTTCCGAGAAGCCAGCCCGGTAGGCCACTTCCTCGACGCTCAAAGAGCGTTTCCCCAAAAAATGTAACGCAGTATCACGACGGATATCACTTTTTATCTGTTTGAAGGTGTTTCCTTCAGCAGCGAGGCGGCGGCGTAGAGTTTGAGGGTGTAAATCGAGTGCCGCGGCCACATCAGGAAGTTCAGGCATAAACAATAGATTCTGGCGAAGCTGGGCGCGAACTCTCGCTGTCCAGCTAAAGTCATAGCTTGTGGTGAGCATTGTTAAAACCGGGTGGCGAAGATAGCGGCGCAACGACTCCGGTGTCTGCATAACGGGTTTTTGAAGGAGTGATGCTCCAAAAATCAGGCTCGTGTCGTCTTGCTCGAAACTCACTGGATTGCCGACAAACATCAATCGATAGTCGATAGCCCTGGTGCTAGGAGGATGCTCAAAATGTACTTCGCGCAGTGGCAGCTCTTCTTGCACCAGCCAGCATGCGAACCGATGCGTGTTTAACAGACAAAGTTCTGAAAAGTACGCGCCGCGGCCACTGGCCGATGATGCTAGTTCGACCCGCGCTGTCTCTCCCTCGAGAACCAGCTGTAGCGGCATTCCATTGCCCATTAACTCGAAAAAACGGCAATAGCGATGCAGCGCCTGCCCCAACGTTTGTGAAGTGATCACGGCGTGGCACATCATGTCCCAGGTGCCCAATGGAACGGCTCGCTCGGCATAGCCCAAACTTTCGTCGCCCAATGCTTGCATTGCGCTGGTCTGAAGATCGGCCAGTTGGTGGACACTAATCCGCGCCTGGGGCTCAAGGAGTAAACGGGGAGGGATGCGCTGACGGCGAAGCAGCGACTGTGTGTCTATGCCTGCATCCAAGCAGTGTTTCAGGATCGCCCGAACAAAGTGCACCGATACGGAGATCTTGTTGTTTGCGCCGCTCAAGGTTGTCCCTGGGGTCCTATTGATGATTGCAGGAGAGGACCTGTCATTTGGGGTCAATTTCTCTGTTAAGGGCAGTCATTGTTGCCTTTTGAAGCGAAAACCATACTGCGCCGCTGAATCTAGTTGATGGAAAGGAGAGTCTAATGCTGCCCCGCGCGTTTACCGAAGAGCAGGTCATGTTTCGCGATGCCTATCGCAAGTTCCTCAGCAGCGAGATTGTGCCACATATGGAATCTTGGCGAGAGGCGGGGATTGTCGATCGGGAGGCCTTCCGTAAGGCAGGGGAGCGCGGGTTTCTTATGGTGTGGCCAGATGAAAAATACGGTGGCATGGGTGACCCCGACTTTCGTTTTGAACAGGTGATCATTGAGGAAACCGCCTACGCCCG
>NZ_JBLGBE010000009.1:0-68219 GCF_047617445.1 Congregibacter sp. | reverse complement strand
GTTGACGAAGCGACAGCGTTACTCAACAACTGGTGTAGCGGTCTTGCTAAAGGTGCGTCGCAGGACAACCGGGTCCCGCGCGACAGTCTGGGCGTGACTCCGGGACAGAATCAGTCCATCCCCGGCGAGAGTTGTCTTAGAGCGTCCAATGAGCTCGTTTGGACGAGGCCAGTCGAAGGAACACTGTGCTTAATGGGTTTACGAGATATTGTCCTTGGCGACAATTTTATACCCTTAGCTTCAGATACATGGATAGAAGCGCTTGAGGCAGCTACGGTTACCTCCAAGACAACGGCTAGTGTTATCTCGGAAGGGGGTGTTCTTGCGGCGCTGCGTGCTTTTCATGGAATGCTGTTAGAAGCTTTCGCACGCAATAGCCGTCGGGCAGAGGATGGCTTTCAGCAGCAGATCGATAGACAAGCCGTGGCTGATCGTGAACGCCTGCGTGCCGGGTTAACCGATCTTGCCTTTGTTTCACGTCCCGATAAATCCCAGGCAGTGCCTGATATTGTGCCCGGCGAAGCTCTGCTTTCTGCTTGCATTATGGTTGGATCGGCGCTGGGCATTGACGTGCGCTCCCCGTCGCGGGAGCAGGGTCATCAATTAGATGTTGCCGATATCGCGCGAGCTTCTCGGATTCGTACTCGGCAGGTCGTGATGAAGGGTGACTGGTGGCAGAGCGATAATGGTCCTCTTCTTGCGTTTCGAATTGAGGACGGTGGGCCGGTCGCGCTCTTGCCAGTGACTACAAATCACTACGAACTGCTTGATCCCGTTGATGGGTCACGTAGGCGTGTCGATGCTGATGTCGCAAAAACCCTTGAGCCTCGGGGCAACACGTTTTTCCGACCGTTTCCAGACCGAGCTCTTAACGGTAAGGACTTGCTGGCGTTTGGCTTACAGGGCTGTCGCTCAGATCTCATCATGGTGTTCGTGATGGGACTTGTGGCCGCGACTCTGGGTCTTCTCACACCTCTGGCAACAGGGATTATCTTTGACACGATTATTCCTGGTTCCGATCGTGGACAGCTGGTACAGATATTACTGATCCTTGTGGTGGCAGCGATCGCAATGACGATGTTTGGAGTCACAAAGTCGATTGCACTGCTGCGCCTTGAGGTGCGAATGGGCGCTGCCGTCCAAGCTGCAGTGTGGGATCGATTGCTGGCGCTTCCGGCAAAGTTTTTTCGCGACTATAACGCCGGCGACCTGGCGCAACGCAGCCTCGGGATTGATCAGATCCGCTCTATTCTCTCTGGTGTGGTCGTATCGACCATTTTAGGGGGCATGTTTTCGAGCATGAGCCTGATCATGATGTTTTATTACGCGTCGCCACTCGCCTGGATAGCGATAGGGCTTACCGCCGTAGGAATGCTATTCGCGGGGCTAACTATTTATCTGCAACTGAAACATCTGCGCAAAGTTATAGATCTGGAAGGCGCGATTTCTGGTATGACACTGCAGTTTATTACAGGTGTTTCCAAGTTGCGTATTACCGGGGCAGAGGATCGCGCTTTTGCGATCTGGGCCAAAATATTTGCGAAGAAGTGGAGCTACTCTTTTAAGGCTGGCGTCACCGGTAATGTTCTGGGCGTTTTCAATGCGGTGTTCCCCATTGTTTCGACCATGGCGGTGTTTTCCTATCTGATATTGAACGAGGCTCTTCAGCTCACGACGGGCAGTTTCCTTGGGTTTATGAGTGCGTTCGTGGGTTTTCAAGGTGGCATGCTGCAAATGACTTCGACGCTGGCCGGCTCGCTCAATGTGGTTCAGTTGTACAACCGTTCTCGTCCGATCCTGGAGGCCCTGCCCGAAGTCGACGAATCAAAGGTTTCGCCTGGTGAACTCCGGGGTCGCCTGGATGTGGATCAAGTCTCGTTTCGTTATCAGGACGATGGTCCTCAGACCATCAAGCAGGTAAACCTGCATGCGGCGCCCGGGGAGTTTATCGCCATCGTTGGTTCGTCGGGATCAGGAAAATCGACATTGTTGAGGCTCCTACTGGGTTTCGAGACGCCAGATTCGGGCGCCCTTTACTGTGATGGCCTGGATATGGCCTCCATCGATACTCGCGAGGTTCGGCGACAGACCGGGGTAGTACTGCAAGACGCGATGTTGATGCAGGGAGACATCCTATCCAATATTATTGGTTCTGCGAATCTGACTCTGGAAGACGCCTGGAAGGCGGCTGAAATGGTGGGTATTCGGGAAGAGATTGAACAGATGCCAATGAAGATGAGCACCTTGGTGCCGATTGGCGGAGGTACCTTGTCGGGCGGCCAATGCCAGCGTCTGATTATTGCGAGGGCTATCGTAAAGCAGCCGCGTATCTTGCTCTTAGACGAAGCAACAAGCGCTTTGGACAACCGAACGCAATCTGTTATTAGCGAAAGCCTCGAGGGTTTGAATGTCACACGAATTGTCGTCGCTCATCGCTTGAGTACGATCAAACATGCTGACCGTATTTACGTTCTTGACGCCGGAGAAATTGTAGAAGTAGGTGCCTACGACGAATTGATGCAGCAAGACGGTGTATTCGCGGCGCTTGCTAAGCGACAGATCGCGTAGGTTTTCTAGTGCTGGGTATCCGCAGTTAGATGCGAATAAACCGCTAAAGCGCGGTCAATGCATACCCAAGATAGTCTCTGGTAGCCCTGTTGACTCCGCACGCCGAGGGTTTTCGTGCTTTCTCTCATGAAGTGATAAGTCTAAGCTTGGCCGGCTTTTTGGCGTGCTTTTTGGCGTGCTTTTATGGGTGGTGTAGTCAGCAACGCAGCACTTCAGCAATGGTGTGCAGAAGGGTAATACCTTGCGGTAGAAGGTCAGCGCTGTTTTTATCGCAGCAAAGGGGAGAGCCCTGTCTTGCCCATGGCTCACGGTTTTCCTATGTCGTCTTGGGACCCGGGCATTATCGGCCCTGGCCTGGCCTGGCCTGGCTCTAGCCTTCCTTGTGGTCCCCATCCGGCAGGGTCAGCAGGCAGAGAGCCAGCAGCGCCGTCGCCAATACGCCCGACGCGCCCGCCAGAGGCAAGTCTCCAAAGATATCGCGGCCCGCGGCCATTGATGCCGTATTGCTTAGCAGCGCGACTATGCCAACCAATGCGCTCGCTCCGCCCAGTAGCCGTGATCCTGCTTTAAGCCCCGTTAGGCCGAAAACGATCAGGGCCAGTGCCAGCAGCACTTTCGCCGCGTTATAAACCATAAAGGAAAACGCGACGACTGCCTTCGCCGCCGGAGCTAGCCCTTCGACGTCACCACTGGCCTCGAAAAACGGACCGAACATGGTTAGACCAATACTCACCTGAACAACGTTCAGCACAGCCGCTGCGGTGATGGCCGACCAGGCGAGGTGCTGCCGGTCGGTCTGAACCATTGCCGATCCGGCAAAGGCCGCCAGCATTACGAAGAGAAAACCCTCGGTGCCCCACAAGAGCTGGCGGGGAACATCAGCCTCGGAGACATAGAGAGCGGTATAGATAGCCTGAGTGACCGCGGCAAGCAAAAGCAGAAGCCCGGTGATCTGTGCGCTGCGTTTAAAAGTGAAGTCCATCTTGAGTCTTGCCTATGTCTACACGTGTAATGCCATGTAAACACAATCGTCTCCGGTGGTCATGCAGTGTAGGCCCGCATTTTGGACGACGGATTAGCCGGCGCCGCCCCGCAGGGGGGAAGCGGCCGCTAGGTTGTTTAGCTTATGTCCCTTTGCGCGGCAAGCTAGGGGCGTTCTCTAGACAGTACGCCACCCAGTACGCCATAGTCCAGATAGCCCATACGCGTTAGAGGCTCCATAGCCAGTGTGTCTACGAGTCCATCCCTAACGTAGGCGTCATCGATGTGCACGGCAAGTACGCGCCCGAGGACGAGGCTCCAGACCATCTCGCTGTCTTCTTCGTGAGGAAGCTCCACCGTCTTGATGTAGCGGCATTCCAGATGTGCGCGCGCCTCTGCGACTCGGGGCGCCTTCACTAAGCGGGACTCGCTCTGCGTGAGTCCCGCTAGCTCAAACTCATTGACGTGAGCCGCAACATGCTTGGCCGTGGCATTTACGCTGTCGATCAAATCCACCGAGGCAAAGTTGCATACAAAGTCTCCGGTAACTTCGATGTTGCGCTGAGAGTCCTTTTTGCTGGCACTGGAAAATCCGACAATGGCAGGATTCGTGGCTAGCAGGTTAAAGAAGCTATAGGGTGCCAAGTTAGGGATGCCCTCTGCATCAAGCGAGCTAATCCAGCCAATAGGTCGAGGTGCGATTAAGGCCTTCAAAGGGTCGTGGGGAAGGCCGTGATCATTTGTTGCGGTTTCGTAGTACATAGCTCAGGTTCCGGCCCGTAGTGCAGGCGCGCGTTGAGTGTCTCAGGACATGCCGGCTAGGTCGTCTTTCATCAGTCCCAGAGTGTAATCACGTATTAGCAGTTTGTTAGCCGCGTACTGGGCAGGAGGTAGTTGTGCCAAGTGCTGTGCGATTTCCATACAGCGACTTTCTAGCTGCTTCGCGTCGACGACTTCATCGAAAAAACCCGCAGAAACAGCTTGTTCTGGATCGTAGACCTCTGATTGCAGCGCGGCACGGGTGAGATGTTCTTTGACGATACGTGATGCGGTTAGTGCAACCAGGATTGGCGGCAAATCCATGCTGATAGCCGTCTCGGGGAGAGTGACTTTGAAAGCCCCGCGAGTACCTACACGCGAGTCACTTGCCATGACGATAAAGGCGCCCATCGCCACGCAATGCCCTGTGCAAGACGCTACAAGTGGTAGTGGAAAGCCGGTTAAACGGATGAGTAGTTCAAACCCGCGCTTCACCATTGCCTGGCCTTGTTCAGCACCCTTTTTAAACTCTCCCAGATCAAAGCCGGCAGAGAACATGCCAGCTCGCCCACGGATAATGACCGCGCCGGCCTTTTCACGCTCGGCTCGATCTAGTCCCGCGGTCATATCGTCTAAAAATTGATGACCCACAACGTTAGCTTTGCCATCGTCAAAGTGCAGAATGACCACGTTGTCTTGCTGGATGTATTCCATGTGTATGTCTACCTTGAGAAGAACTGCGACGCATACTGCCAGTCGGCTTGGTAAGCGGCAACTCCCTCTGCTTATTGTGGTAATGCTATTCCGGTGGGCCTGCGATGGAGCACACAGTATTTGCTTTGAATCATAACCTTGTGGCCACAGACCGTTTATCATAGGCGCTCTATAATGAGGTTTAGTGCATGCTCATAAATACCCAAGGCCGGCTGAAGCGAGCCCTCAGTCAAGCAGGCAGCTACGAAGAGTGGATGTCGGCGGCACAGGACTATGATCGTAGCAAAGGGTTGGATCGCTGGCGTCAGAAGGACTCTACGAGGCAATACGACAATGTCTCTATTCGAATACGCCTTGACTCCTTACAGAGCCTTAAAGCACGGCACGATCTACGCGGCCTGCTATATACCCTTAACGAAGGTATCCACGGAAACATGGGCGGTATGGGGCGTTCGGGCCTGTATGGACATGCGTTGGCGGGCACAAAAACACTCATCGAAAAATACATCGAAGAAATCGTAGACACCCTCGAGATGCTTCACGAGGATTCCAGCGGTGAAATCAGTGAGGAAGAAAAGCTCGAATTTTTCTGTCGCGCGAGTCATTGCTTTGGACGTTCCGCTTTTATGATGAGCGGTTCGGGTTCACTCTTGTTCTTTCACGTGGGCGTCATTCGTGCGCTGGCCGAAGCGGAGCTATTGCCAACGGTTCTTTCGGGATCCAGCGGCGGCGCGATCGTCGGTAGCATTGTGTCCACGCATACAGGTAAAGAGCTGCTTGAACTCCTTCAGCCCGAGTATTTCATGCAATACATTCCTCAGGTGGGCCACGAGCAGCACGCGTCTCGTCTGGCTGAATTAGAAGCTGCTGTGCAGCAGTTCATTCCTGACATTACCTTTCAACAGGCTTTCGCCAAGACCGGTAGAGCCATGAATGTCTCCATAGCGCCTGCCGAGACACACCAGACGTCACGACTGCTCAATTCCATTACATCACCCAGTGTGCTGATTCGTAGCGCGGTGATGGCGTCGGCCTCTGTACCCGGCATTTTTCCGCCGGTGACGCTCGAGGCATTGGATAGCCATGGGGAGAGGAAGCAGTATCTGGCATCCCGAAAATGGGTAGACGGCTCGGTGAGTGATGATCTTCCTGCCAAGCGCCTGGCACGGTTATACGGCGTGAATCATTTTGTCGTAAGTCAGACGAATCCGCATGTTCTTCCGTTTGTTACTGATGGTCACCGAAAGAAAAGTGTCAGCAGAATTCTCGGGGAGGCAGGGCGTCGGTCGGCACGGGAATGGTTTAACGCCGTCACCTTGTTAGCGGAAAGGGTGGATCGCAAGGGCGGGGTTATCTCTCAGCGAGCCAGCCTGATGCGCTCAATCATCAACCAGGATTATGTGGGCGACATTAACATTCTGCCGGATTATACGTTTCAGAACCCTCTCAAACTGCTGACGTTTCCTGGCGAGAAAAAATTGCGTCAGCTCATTGCATCGGGAGAGCGCTGCACCTGGCCCAAGCTCGAAATGATTCGCCTGCAAACGCGGATTAGTAGAACCTTGGATGTGATTCTCGCGCAATACGGTAAACCGTCTTAGCTTTAAACTCTCAGTTAGTTCGGTCTGTGCCAAGGCGCACCGATCAAGTCCGCGCTAGACTGGCATCGCTAGAACCGACGTGGGTTGTGTTCACTGTGATTTTATCGTGAGCGGAACTTGCAAAACCAAGCAGGAAATATCCACAAACAAGGAAGATCAACATGGCTATTGGCGTGATCGCGACACTGAAAATACAAGAAGGTAAGAACGCAGATTTTGAACAGGCGTTTCAGGGCCTTGCGGAAAAGGTGAATGCGAACGAATCAGGATGTGTTTTTTACGCGCTGCATCGCAGTAAGTCTGACCCACAAGAATATAAGGTGCTTGAGCAATATGCCACAGAGGCAGATCTTGCGGCCCACGGTCAGACTGAGTATTTTCAGGAAGCCAACAAAGCACTGGCAACTCTCGTGGCTGCCGCGCCGCACATCGAACTACTGGACGCCGTTTGACTCCAGTACTGACAATGCGGCGGTGCCGCGGGATTACTAAATAGGCCTTACTATGTTGACTGATGTGTTTACTGGTTGGTTTTCCCGCAGTGCTTTGCTAGTCGCCGCGCTAATCATGAGCGTGGCCTTTGGGAGTCTGGCGCAAGATGCGCTCCTATCCCCGAAAGACAGCGATCCAAAAACCCTGGCTTGGATGCTAGGTGCACCTCCGCAGCCCTCCAAGCTTGTTCGCTACAACGACCTCAGTTTCTACCGTTTTCCACAAACCCGCTGGGCGTTCTCTCATTTTCGAGAACTAATGCCGACCAAGCGAGTCTGGCGGGGTGTCGGTCCAACAGTACCTCTCGCTTACCAATTGAACAGCGATATAGATGCGGTGGAGTTCACGCCCATAAATGGTGAGTCGTCTATGACCTGGGCGCAGATGCTGGCTGCCGCCTATGCCGATGCGGCACTTGTATTGCATCGTGGTGAGGTGGTTTACGAAAGCTATTTTGGAGCTGGGTCTGCGCAGCTTCCACATATCTCGTTTTCTATGACCAAATCCTACTACGGCACGGTGGCAGCAATGCTACTTGACGAGGGTTTGTTGGATGAAGAAAAGTCGGTAGGTGGCTATCTCCCGGAATTAGTCGGCAGCGGTTTTGGCGATGCAACGGTGCGCCAGATTTTGGACATGACCACGGCCATTGGGTACTCCGAAGATTACACGGATCCCAATGCCCAGGTGTTTGATTTTGCGCGGGCCGGCGGGATCTTTCCCCGGGGTGACTATGACGGCCCTGAAGGCTTTTATGCTTATGTGGCGACCTTGAGCAGACAAGGCGCGCACGGCGAGGCGTTCAGTTACCGGTCGGTGAACACTGAGGTACTGGGTTGGCTGATCGCTCGCGTTACCGGTGCCAATGCCGTGGATGTGCTGCAGGAGCGAATTTGGAGCCGTCTTGGTGCTGAAGAAGATGCCTACATTCTCGTTGACTCTCTGGGGACCGGTTGGGCAGCGGGTGGATTGAATGCGACGCTTAGGGATCATGGTCGCTTTGGAGAGATGATTCGTCGTGGTGGTCATTGGAACGGACAGCAGCTGGTGCCAGAAACGGTGATTGATGACATACGTCGCGGAGGCAGCCCCGACAAGTTTGCCAAGGCCGGCTATGCAACCTTGCCAGGCGCGAGTTACCGAAATCAGTGGTGGGTGCATCACAACCCGAATGGGGCTTTTAGTGCGCGGGGTGTTCACGGGCAAACGATTTACATCGACCCTAGCGCAGAGATGGTGATCGTGCGATTGGCATCACACCCTATGGCGGCGAATGCCAATTATGATGATGTCTCTTTGCCTGCTTACCAGGCTATTGCAGACTTTCTGTCGACGCCTTGAGTGGTCTGTCGTGACTAGCACACTAAAATTCAGTCAGGTCGACGTGTTCTCTAGCGAGCGCCATCGAGGCAATCCTGTGGCGGTCGTACATGATGCAGACGCGCTTAGCACCGAAGACATGGCGCGTTTTGCGCGTTGGACCAATTTGTCCGAGACCACATTTCTTTTGACTCCCAGCGATTCTGAAGCGGACTATCGATTGAGAATTTTCACCCCCGGTGGTGAGCTACCCTTTGCCGGGCATCCGACTCTGGGTAGTTGCCATGCCTGGCTTGAGGAAGGAGGGACTCCCCAGTGTTCCGATGAGATTTTCCAACAGTGTGAGTTAGGACTTGTTCGTATACGCAATACTGCACAAGCGCTGTCTTTTGCGGCACCAGATCTGTTGCGTACCGGCCCAATAGAACCCGAGCTTGTGAATACACTGATGGCCGCACTGAGTCTGCCTGCGGATGCACTCCTGGATCATCAGTGGGTGGATAACGGACCGGGTTGGTGTGCCTTGTTGCTTGATAGCGCTCAGCGAGTACTGGACGTGAGTCCTGATTTTTCCGCCTTGGGTACTAACTGTCTTGGATTGGTTGGACGACACGCAGCCGGTTCGGACTCTGACTTTGAGGTTCGTGCCTTTGTGCCGGATATGGGAATCCCTGAGGATCCGGTCACCGGGAGCCTGAACGCGAGTATCGCGCAGTGGCTCATCCGCACGGGTCAAGCGCCCGCGAACTACACTGCGACCCAGGGGCGGGTACTGGGGAGAGCAGGGCGTATTTGTATTAATGGTACCTCCGACGAGGTTTGGGTAGGCGGAGCGACAGAGACTGGGATTCGGGGAGAAGTTAAGTTCTGAGCGCAATTTTTACCCCCTTCCACGTCTTTGCAATCTGCCTCGGATAGTGTTTACTAGATCGAAGTCCCCGCAAGACACTTCACAGCCTAAAGAAACTCAAATATATGAGTACCCAGGCTTATCATCCCGGAGGAGGGGTTTGCACAATGAGGAAGCATTGCCAAAAGAGCCGATCGGTACTCAGTTTGAGCGTAGCTGCAGCTGTTGCGTCATTAACAGCTGTCACATCACAGAGCGTTTTTGCTCAAACACAAGGCCGGGATATCCAACTGGAAGAGATTGTCGTTACTGGATCGCGCATTTCTGGCGACCCCAATGCCATCGCTTCGCAGCCGGTTACTAGCGTCAGCGCTGAAGATATTGCCATTTCTGGTGAATTCAGCATTACAGACGTCATCAATGATATCCCTGCTCTGTTTTCGTCTAATACATCTGAGAACTCCTTGGACGGAAGCCAAGAAGCATCTGTTGCCGATGGTACCAATACACTGAACTTACGTGGTTTGGGTGCTGCGAGGACACTGGTCCTTGTTGACGGTCGACGTCATGTTGCTGGATCAGCGGGTACCCAGGCGGTTGATGTGGGCTCACTTCCCATGAAACTTATCGAGCGCGTAGAAGTCCTCACCGGCGGCGCGTCGGCCGTATACGGTGCCGATGCGGTAACAGGGGTTGTTAACTTTATCCTCAAAGACGACTACGAGGGTTTTGAAATCGATCTACAGACGGGTATGTCCGGTGATGGCGATGCCAGTCAGTCTGCAGTGTCTGCCATCTGGGGTGCCAATTTTAGCAATGGCCGCGGTAACGTTGCGGTGACTCTGGACTATCGTACGGACGAAGGATTAAAGGCGGGGGAGCGTGGCGCTTCAGGCCTACTCACCGGCACAGGTCGTGATTGGGTGAACCCAGAGCTGCGATTCCAGCAGGGCGATATCACAGGTGATACTCCCAACTTCCAGCAGTACTTTAACTTCCAGAACACCGGACTGACGGACTTTGGTTTGCCTATCCCATCGCAGGAAGACTTTGTTGCGGATTACCAGGCTGAGTTCGGCATGGCGCCGTCGTTTACAGACGCAGAACAGGCACTGTTCAGTCAAGCCTCTAACGCTCCTCAGCGTGCTGTGGAATTGGGTCGTGGATTCCCATTCACATCGGGCTATGGCTACATCATCCCGGGCAACCCCTATACCTTCGAAGGCTTTGATCCGGATGTCCCCATTGATCTGGATAACAATGGGCGCAACGACTGTCAGGATTCATTTACCGGTTACAACTCCGTATTCGGCGCAGCGTCATTTGGTGTGGTAGGTGGTTGCTGGAACGTTGATTCAGCAGGCGGCTATGCGCCGGTGCAGGATGGTCGCGTTGCCGGTAACTTCCAAGGCTTTGGTGGTGATTCGCTCAATACGATTCAGCAGTCGAATAGCTACCTGATTACACCGGAAGATAAAATTACCCTGAATATGGTCGGTCATTTCGACATTAACGAAAATATGACGGCATTTGGTGAGTTCAAGTACGGTTGGCAGGAAAACACCAACCAGGAAAGGCCTCAGTCTTTTTGGGACCTGTTGTTTGGTGCGCCGGACAACCCCTTCCTCCCCGCATTTATTCAGCCCGTCGCTGACGAATTAGGTGGGGTTGCGATTACGCTTGACCCCATTGGACTCGGACCTACTGAGCGTATTACGGAACGTGAAACCTTCCGCTTTGTGGGTGGACTGGAAGGCACCTTCTCCAATGGCTGGACCTACGAGGTCTCCGCTACCTACGGCAAATTTGATCAATCCATCCAACGTAGCAATGAGGTGATTGTTGATCGCTTCCTCTCTGCGATTGATGCGGTGACGGATCCTGCGACGGGCAGCGCCGCCTGCCGCTCCTCTGTGGATCCCAGTGCCCCAGTAGTGGCCACGCCCTTTGATATTCCAGTTTTTGATCCTGGGTATTATTCGTTCACACCCGGTGATGGCCAGTGTGTTCCACTGAATATTTGGGCGGGTGAAACAGGCATTACGCCTGAGGCTGTAGACTTTGTGACGCGCGCAACAAGTGAAGATGCGACCCTGGAGCAAACCGTGTTTGCGGCAATTGTTACGGGTGATTCCGCCGATTGGTTTGAGCTTCCGGCCGGTGCCGTAGGCTTCGCTGCGGGTATCGAGTATCGCAAAGAAGAATCCGAAACCTCCTTTGATTCCTACGCTCTGGGTATCATCCCCGAAGGAGCGCCCTTCGCGGCGGGTACAGAGCTTTCCGATGTAAGCGGTAATAGCAATCTCCTGTTCCGCCCAGCGCTGTCCAACAGTAATGAGGTCGGTGACTACGATGTAACGGATGTGTTCTTCGAAGTTAACGTTCCCTTGCTCTCGGGCGTGCCCTTCGCAGAGTCGCTGGTGTTCGACGCCGCTGTTCGGGCCTCGGATTACAGCACTATTGGCGAGGCGTACACCTGGAAGACCGGTCTTTCATGGACGCCTATAGAGGATATTCGCTTCCGCGCGACTGTCTCACAGGCGGTTCGCGCGCCAAACATCAACGAGTTGTTTGCGCCGACTACCGGTACTAACTTCCGTCCTATTGATCCTTGTGACGCCGCTCAGCTTGCAGCGCTGTCTGGCTCTATCGGTGCGCAGACCCAAGCGAACTGTGTGGCGGATTTCGCAACCTTTGGGCTGAGTCCTTTTGATGCTGAAGGTAATTACGTTTATGCAGATCCCTTGTCTGCATCGTTTGGTGGTACGCAAGGCGGAAACCAGGACCTGCAGGAAGAGACGGCTGATACCTACACCATCGGCGTAGTGCTCCAGCCAACGTTCCTTGAAGGGCTGACTATAAGCGTGGATTACTGGTCGATCGAGATCGAAGATGCGATCGAAGAAGTGACCGCTCAAAACATTGTGGATGCCTGTTACCAGGGCACCTCGTTGAACGAGGCCTTTTGTAGTCAGTTTTCACGTAATTCGAATTCATCTTCGGTGCAGTTTGGTGGCTTTAACTTCTTGCAGGTTTCGCCAATCAACTTTGCCAACCTTGAGTCGGACGGTGTGGACTTCCAGGCCGCTTACGACTTCTCTTTGGGTGAGCACGGCTTTAAAGCTTCTGTGGGTGGCACTTACGTGAACAGTCTGAACCGCTTCTCCGATCCTCTGGATTCCTCGGTGGTCGATGTCGAGTTGGGTGAGGTGAACCGACCCGAGCTCGCAGGTAACATCTGGCTGAACTGGTATTGGAAAGACCTTACGGTTCAGTGGCAGAGTCAGTATCAGGACGAGCAGCTGCTAGCATTCGTAGAGATTGACACTTTCCAAGAGCTCTACGGCGACTCGGTAATGCAGGATGAGTACTGGCAGCACGATATAGCCGCTACCTTTAGCATTAAGGAGACTATGAGTGTCTATGGCGGTGTGCGAAACCTGACTGACGAGCAACCGTTCATTACGAACCGAGGCTATCCAGCCAGCCCACGTGGAACCTACGTTTACCTTGGCTTCAACATGGTATTTGGTGGGTTCTAGTACACAGCCGGTCCTGTAAGCGACCTAAAAACCAGCCGCCTCGCGAAAGCAGGGCGGCTTTTTTTGTCTCGCGTTGAGTCTCTGAAGCTTGGGGTTAGTTACGCTAAACGACGGTAGACCCTGGTCACCAATTCTTCCGCAATGAGCATGCCTGCTACGACGGCGATAAAAGCCAGTACACCGTGCATCGCGCCGGCGAAGTGAATACTGTCACCGAGCACACGATCCACGGCGCCGAGCATGACGAACTTTGATCCGAACAATATTAGCCAGGCGCTGAAAAAGCGCAGGAAGGCCCACAGTCTGCCGCTGCGCTGATCAAACCATCCGGCGACGCGATGTTCCAGTGCCAGGGTTCCCTGCAGTAGTAGTTGTAGCAACACGGCAGCGATGAGCGAAGTGCTGAAGTTGTCGATGGATACCCGCGACCAATACTCGGCAAACAGATTGATGACTACAAGGTCCGCAAGTAATGCAATCAGATAGCGAGTAAGTAATCGCTGGCGCGTTGTTGGGATTTCCGCAGTCGCGGCGACTATGTGGTGATGAGTTTTGATGGGGTGACCCTATGTCGATGATTAGCGAATTGAGCTTAGGATATTAGCTGCGCATGCTTGTGCTTTGCCAGACCTTCCGAACTAAGCCATAAACAGTTTTGCTGCCACCACCGCTATGGGAAACCCCACGAGGGTGCGCATGACAAATATGCTCAGCAAAGTGAGCACATTGACCTTCAGAGCGCTGCGCAAGAGCAGTGAGCCAACTTCTGACAGATAAATCAGTTGAGTCAGAGATACGGCGGCGATGACGAAGCGTGTCAGTTCGCTTTCTACGCCTTGTCCAATAGCAGCGGGTAAAAACATGTCGAGGAACCCCACCATAAACGTGGGAGCTGCGGCGCGTGCATCCGGTAGGCCAAACCATTCAAGTACAGGAATGAGCGGCGCAGAAAGAATCTGCATTACGGGGGTAAACTCTGCAAGTGCCAGACCCAAGGTGCCGATGAGTACTACCAGTGGCACCAGTCCCATCCAGATATCCATCACGTGCTGTGCGGACGTAGCCAGGTACTCTGTTGGGTTCGGGCCGGAGGCTGCGCGTTTGCGCGCGGCCGACGTCGCTCTCGACAATAGGCTCACGCCCTCGGCGTTCTCTATGGGTTTCTCTTGCGCGGTAGTCTCGCCCGGGAGCGGACGGATGCCGCGCAGCGGCGGCAATCGGGGCAGTAGTATGGCGCAGCACAAACCGATGATCACGATGGTCGCGTACACCGAGAAAAAATGTTCACGCAAACCGATAAACTCAATCACGAACAAACAAAATGGCAGGCTGGTCACGGAGAAGTTGGTGGCAATAACGATGGCTTCTCGACGGGAGTAGTGGCCCTGTTCGTATTGACTAATAGTGATGAGTACGCCCACGGCAGCAGCGGCGAGCCAACTTGCCAGGGCATCCACCGCAGCGCGTCCGGGTAAGGTAAACAATCGGCGAAATAGCGGCTGCAGTAGCGTGCCAAAAAACTCCATCAGTCCGTAGTCTGTGAGCATGGGGAGTAGAAATGACGCGCACAGGAATATCGTGACGATTGTCCCGCCCAGAGAGAACAGGGCCACGGCGCCCGTATATTCATTCCAGACAAACTCTGGGCCCACTTTGAATACAATCAGCCAGGCACACAGAGTGCTCAGTAGTCGCAGTGCGATCCAAAAGAGCGGAACGCTGAAAACGCGCGTTATGCCATGTTCTCGATAGCGCGCCTGAAGATTGGGACTGAGTGCTCCAGCGATGGTTAGGAGTGCAGAGAGTGTGACAATACCGAGTAGCAACGCAGGCATCGCATCGCCGATAGCAGCCCTCAGTGCGTCAGCTGCGACACCCAAAAGTATTGTCCAGGCCCCATCGTGGTAAATGGGGCAGAGGAAAACGATCGCGCCAATTAGCGATGGGAGAAGAAACCGCCGCAGGGGCGCGAGCTCAGTACTTTGGAGTGTGGGCTCGCTCATGACGGCAGTGCCTCGGGGTCGCTGCAGCTCAGGTGGTGATTCAGCAAAGCGCTATCGCGCAAGATCCACGACGGCTCTTCCGCGAACCTTCCCCGCGAGGATGTCCGGGGCACGAGATAATACTTCGCTAAACGGTAGGTCGAAGGACAGAGCTTCCAGCTTATCCATGTCCAGTTCCTTTGCGAGACGGTTCCAGGCGATGAGTCTGCGTGCCATGGGGGCCTGCACTGAATCAACGCCTTGCAGACGAACACTGCGTAGAATGAACGGCATGACAGTGGCTGGCAGGTCGGCACCCTGGGCAAGGCCACAAGCGGTAACTACGCCGTCATACCGCGTTTGGGCGATGGCATTGGCTAAGGTATGGCTTCCCACACAATCAACGACGCCAGCCCATTGCTCTTTCTGCAAGGGCTTGCCACGCTCCGACAGCACGGCGCGATCGACTATGTCCGCTGCGCCCAGAGAGTCTAGGAATTCGGCTTCGCTCATTCGGCCGGTCGATGCTACGACCTCGTAGCCCAGGCCCGCGAGCAGACTGATCGCGATAGAGCCCACTCCACCGGCAGCACCTGTTACGAGAATGGGACCGTCGCCGGGCGCAGGGCCATTGCTCTGCAGTGCCATAACGCTAAGCATGGCTGTGTAGCCAGCGGTGCCAATTGCCATTGCCTGAGCATTCGAAATTGAGTCAGGTAGCTTCACCAGCAGATCTCCGCTGACGCGTGCTCGCTGTGCATAGCCGCCGTGGAGGTACTCAGACGCGCCGTAGCCATTCATTACGACCCTATCACCAGCGCTAAAGTCGGCGTGTTGCGAGTCGATGACAGTGCCTGAGTAGTCGATACCCAGTACCAGAGGGTGACGCTGCGCGATGGGCGCCGCGCCGGTTATCGCTAAACCATCCTTGAAATTTAGGGTCGAATAGTCCACGGATACCGTGACGTCGCCCGCGTCCAGGTCGTCGAGGGTGAGAGTTTCGTAATCGCAGCTGTAGGAGTGATCCTTGCGAGCGACAAGCGCGTTAAAGCTGTCTGACATGTTCAATCCTTAATGAAGGGCTACAGGGTCGCCCAGAGTTTGCAGCCACTGGGGAGCATTGAATACCGATTCTTTTTCGCCCAGTGCAATCTGATAATCGCGGGCGAGGTCATCAAGCGCTTCTTGCAAGAGGGCCGTCGCTGCTGCGGAGCGTTGTGCCGTAGCTCCGGCCAGATCATCAAGTCGTACACGTTGTCCAGGCTCGAGCAGGTAAAGTCGTACGCCTGAAGGGTCGGGGACCTTTGGCGCCAGTCTGACGCGATCCAAGTTGAGTTCAACCACCACCACACCGTTGCTGCCTATGGCTTCTATTTCATGCTCGTTGCCATGTATGATCAATCCAGCACCCTCGCAAAGGCCAAACCCAAAGCGCTGCTGCTCCGCGGTGCAGGCTATGAGGAGGCGCCCCAGGCGATGTCGGCGGAGGAAGTTCTGGTCAATGAGTCCCAAACGCGTAAGGCCTATGCCGCGCTCAACCACCACACCGGAGAAACTGGCATCCTCGGAACTGCCATAGCGCCAGGCCGCGACACTATCGCCTTCGGCAATCATGCGTGCGCCCAGCGCGGTTGCGGATGCGGCGACCGCTATCAACGGTGTGCCTCGTTCATAGGCCGTCACGATGCTGTGCAGCACTGGTGTGGCTTCTGCACAATGTAGCAATGCTTCTGTCACGCGTCGCTGATCACCGCCGGTAAATAATAGACTGCCCATGCGATCGATGGTTTTGAGTAGCGCCCGATCACGGCTTGCCCGTTCAATGTTGTGCAACGATATTGGTAAGAGCTCAGCCTGAATATTTTCTTTAGCCAGCCAGTCGAGGTAGCGCTGGGCCATCGCGGTAGGTTCGCCGGATGCGGTTGCAAGTACACCCACCGGTTCACGAAGCTCGCTCAATAGGGTGTTACGCGTGGCGCAAGGCCAGTTGATGGGCGTGCTGCCTAGCAGCACCAGGCGCGCCCCGGGCGAAGGATCCGGACGCAAGACCTGTGTGCTTTCGTTTAACGGGCATGCATCCAGCGCTGCGCAGTGAATATCCAAACCAAAATTCAGAGCGGTATAGCGAATCTCTCCGCTGCGCACCGCACGCAGCGCCCTGGAGCGTCGAGGCCGCCGTTGGATATGTAGCGTCACCTGGTTTCCCTGCGGTGCGTCAAACGCGCTGGCGCTGTCCTTGCTGTAAAACGTGGGATCGCTCTCCACGAGTCGCAGCATCAGGTCATGAAGTCCATAGCTGGCGAAAGCGTTCCTGCGCACCGGTGCTGGAGAGCGGTAGGATGCTCTTCCTACTCTGGTGCGGCGTTTGTCTGCTGCGGGTATGGGTCTGCCCCGCTGTAAGTCAATCGCATCGCCATCATCCAGAAATGACACTCGTGCACTGCGAACCGCAAACTCACCGTCTTCGAAGCTGGCTTTGCGCAGGTCGATAAACAGAATGCCGGTTTCGCCTACCACTTCGCCCCGGGAGCCCTGAACGATGAGTGCACTGTTCTCATCGATGCCGAACGCCAATGACTCGCCCGACAGTTGAGCGGCTTTGATAAGACGACCTACACGTCCGCGCTGTAAAAAATGCTGGTCGACCATACCCCAGCTAAAAAATCCAAGGCCTTCGCCGAGTCGAAACGCGTCAAAATCGTCCTTCGCGCTTTCCCGCATATCGACGCCGCGGCTGATTGCATTGAGGGATGTACCGCCGAGAATCATTGGGCCAGACATTATGGCCGCCCCTGCGGAGCTGCCGGCGATAAGCCCGCCAGTTAGGTAGAGTTCGCGAATTGCCTTGAGCGCAGGCGTTTCGATACCTTCTTGAATCAGCGTTTCGACGATTCGTGATTGATCGCCGCCAGTGAAGAACACACTTCCAAAAGCCTGGAGCCGTTCGATCAAGTGAGGGTCATGCGCAGACTCGCGACGGTTCTCGTAGAAAACAGGAATCAGTTCGGCGTAAAAGCCATGAGCTCGAAATTCATCCACGGTTTCGGCGCCTACATCTTCCGGAACGCCCGAAGCCATGGAGCAGATGGCAATGCGGCCATTGCAGCGTTCATACAGCGCCTTAAATAGCGCTGTGTTGTCCGCTTCGAAACGGCCGCCGATAAGAGCCAGGGAGCCCAGAGCCTGGCGGTCTTCTCGGTGAGTAGTTTGAATGAGATCGGGCGTCAATGTGCGTACCGGGATAGAAGGTTCGAATGTGATAAAACACGTTTCTCATTATCACCAATGTGGGGTGATTTAGCGAACATCCAGCGCTTTCAAGCGACCACTTCTGCGGTTAGAGTAGGCAATACCCAGAAGGATTCGGAGTTTTCCCATGCAGTTCCTCGATACCAGTGTGTACCGCGGCCCCAATGTTTATGCGCTTTTTCCAGTAATTCGGCATACGGTTGATCTTGGTGTGCTCGAGGAGTGGCCCACAGCGCGGCTAGGGCCTGAGTTTGTGGACGCGCTTGTTGCGGCTCTTCCCGGTCTTGCAGATCACGGATGTTCCTACCAGGAGCCCGGCGGATTGATCCGTCGAATGCTTGAGGATGAAGGCACCTGGCTGGGTCATGTGTTGGAGCACATGGTGCTGGAGTTGCAAGGTATTGCTGGCTATGAGGTGTCTTTCGGTAAAACGCGATCGACGGACGAGACCGGTGTCTACGATATGGTCTTTGAGTTTGAAGAAGAGTTTGCGGGTATTCAGGCCGGAAAACTCGGACTGGATTTGCTGCACTCGCTACTGCCCAGGGACCTGAGGCCAACAGACGCCCCCGAGGACTTTGACTTTGCTCAGGAACGTGATCAATTTATCCGTGCCTGCCAATCTCGTTCTCTCGGTCCGAGTACGCACTCGCTTGTAAAGGAAGCTGAGGCACGAGGCGTGCCCTGGATACGTTTGAACGAGCAGAGTCTTATTCAATTGGGACACGGCCGCTATCAGCAGCGATTACAGGCAACGATCACCAGCGCTACGTCACACATTGCAGTGGAGCTGGCTTCCGAAAAGAATGAAACCAATCGCATTTTGGGTAACCTGGGTCTGCCCGTTCCCCGCCAGGCATTAGTGTATCGCTTACGACGAGCCATCGCTGCTGCCGAGCGTATTGGTTATCCGGTGGTTCTAAAGCCCCTGAACGCGAACCATGGTCGAGGCGTGACCACCGACATACAAAATGAAGAGCAGGTTGAAAAGGCCTACGACAAAGCCAAAGAGCATAGTGACGGCGTCATCGTCGAAACTTTTCTGGATGGTCTCGATCATCGGCTGCTTGTGGTGGATGGACAGTTGGTCGCGGCCGCGAAGCGCGTACCCGCGCACGTGGTGGGCGATGGCAGCTCCAGGGTGGAAGAGTTAGTGGCCAAGGTGAACGAAGACCCTCGTCGAGGTGTAGGTCACGAGAAAGTGCTCACGCGGATATCGCTTGATGCGGCGGCTGAACGCATGTTGATGCAGTTGGGTATGAGCAGTGAAAGCGTTCCAGGAAAGGGTGACATTGTTTACCTTCAGCCTACGGCGAACCTAAGTACCGGCGGAACGTCTGTGGATGTCACAGACGTGATTCACCCGGACAACAAGAGCATGGCTGAGCGCGCCATTCTTGCGCTGGGCCTTGATGTGGGCGGCGTGGATTTTATTACCACTGACATCACGCGCTCCTACGGAGAAGTCGGTGGTGGTATTTGTGAGTGTAATGCCGCTCCGGGTTTTCGCATGCACGTCGCACCCTCACAGGGGGAACCTCGGAACGTGGCTGGGCCGGTCATCGATATGTTATTCCCTGAGGGGAGTCCTTCTTCAATACCTATCGCGGCGATTACCGGCACCAACGGCAAAACAACCACCTCACGGATGCTTGCGCACATCCTGAAAATGTCGGGGTTGACTGTAGGCCAGACGAGCACTGATGGAGTTTATATCGACGGTAGATTGACCGTAGCGGGGGATATGACAGGCCCCAAAGCTGCGCAGATCGTTTTGCGTGATCCCTCGGTGAATGCCGCGGTTATGGAAACAGCCCGGGGGGGAATTTTACGTAGCGGTCTTGGCTACCAACGCTCTAACGTCTCCGCCTGCCTGAACATCGCTGCCGATCATCTGGGCCTCAACGGCGTGAACTCCCTCGAGGACCTTGCCGAGGTCAAGCGTGTTGTCGTCGAAGTCGCCCGGGATGCGGCGGTGCTCAACGCTGACGATGTTCACTGTCTTCAGATGGCGGATCACTGCACGGCGAAGAAGCTCTGCTACGTCACCATGAATCGTTCGCACCCGCTGGTGCGCGAGCACATCAAGGCGGGCGGAACTGCATTGGTTCTCGAGCAGGGGATCAACGGGGGCATGATCACTCTGTACGATGAGCAGGGGCACAACCTTCCCTTGCTGTGGACTCATTTGATCCCGGCCACTTTGGAAGGCCGCGCGATGCACAACGTGCAAAATGCTATGTTTGCAGCGGCTCTGGCTTATCACATGCATGTTGACTTGGAGAATATCCGGCAGGGATTGCGAACTTTTGATAGCACCTTCTTTCAGTCGCCCGGTCGTTTGAATGTTTATGACAAGCATCCGTTCAAAGTGATCCTGGATTATGCTCACAACCCCGCGGCTGTAAAGATGGTTTGCGACGTCGTTGATCGTTACGAAATTGGTGGTCGTAAAATCGTGGTGCTGACCATGCCCGGTGATCGGCGTGATGAGGATATCGTGGAGGTTGCCGGGATCGCTGCCGGTCACTTTGACCACTATATTTGCCGACGCGATGATAATCTTCGGGGCCGCAAACCCGGCGAAGTTCCGGGTTTGCTCAAGCAAGGCCTTTTGGATGGTGGCGTTCCGGAAGACTGCATTCAAATTATTGAACACGAAGAAGAGGCCAATCAGGCGGCGCTGGATATGGCGCTAGGCGGTGACCTTCTGTTGATTCTCGCAGATCAGGTTACCCGGTCTTGGAAGCAGATTATTTACTTCCAGCCTGGAGAGAACGTTGTGAGCGAGCAGGGCGAAGGTCCCGTTGTTGAAATTCCTGAAGAGTTTATCGGTAGTTTCTCGTTCTCGGACGATCTGGAGTTGATCCGCGATGAGCGCGGTGTGCGCATAGCCCGGGAGAGCGACGACTAGATCCTCATGCGCTTGCTCGACTCTCGGCGTCTTACAGGCGCAAACTTTTTACTGCCAGGCCCCGGCGCGGTGCTGGATATCTCGGTCGCAGACAGTGATCGAGCGTTGCTAGTGGCCGCTTGGAGGCGCCACGCGCTACGTTTGCTGGCGGAGCTGGACTGGGAAGATCAGGAGTTAATAGCGAGGCCTTTTTCCGGTGGTGTCAGTCTTGCATTGTCCGGGCCGCTTGATGGCCTCTATACAGCAACAGAGCTTAACGAAACCGCTTATGAAGCGGCGCGAGACTTGATCGAGGGGGGGCAGCGACATCTTCTGGTGCGCGCAGCTCGCTCCTTGCGCGCGGAATATCGCGATGAAGAAAGGCCGAGACTACAGCGGCTATTGGCCGCTGCGACGGAACACTCCACGCCTGTCGTTGTGGACGAAGAATTACTGACCCTGGGTACCGGGCGTCACAGTCAAAGCTGGGATCTTTCTGACTTACCCCATCCGGAGGATGTGCCGTGGCGACGCCTTAAAGCGGTGCCTACGGCGCTCATAACCGGGACGAACGGTAAAACCACCACCGTTCGTCTGCTCGCTTCGATTGCCAAGGCCGCTGGGCGAGTCGCAGGTGTCAGTTCAACAGATTGGCTGGCCATGGGTGAGGAGTTATTGGATCGCGATGACTATGCCGGACCCGGAGGCGCCCGCATTGTGCTGCGCGATCAGCGTTGTGAATTGGCCTTGTTGGAAACAGCCCGGGGAGGATTGTTGCGACGAGGCCTCGCGGTAGAAAGAGCAGATGTTGCAGTGATTACGAATATTGCGGCGGATCATCTGGGTGATTTTGGTGTCGAGACTGTTGAAGATCTCGCGGACGTGAAATGGTCTGTCACCGCGGCACTCGACAAAAAGTCCCGCCTGGTTCTCAACGCAGAGGATCCCTTACTCATGCGCAGAGCACCGGGTTCTCCAGCGCCGCTGTCTCTCTTTTCCTTGTCTCCAACAGCGCCGGCGTTCAAGGCGCATGTGGCGGCTGGCGGCCGGGGCTTTACCTTGCGGCGTGGACGCCTGGAACGCATTGATGGGGCTGCGACTACCGGTTTTCTATCGGTGAAAAAGATGCCCCTGAGCTACGGGGGTGTGGCTAGACACAATATTGCGAATGCTCTGGCTGCGGCAGCAGCAGCTGATGCGCTAGGCATTGAGCTATCAGTAATCGCCAAGGGCTTATGCGCGCTTGGTAATGAGGATAATCCTGGTCGGGCCAATCTGTATACCGTGGAGGGGGCAACCTTCCTCGTAGATTTTGCGCATAACCCTGCAGGGCTTGAAGCGCTCATGCCACTGATTGAGGGCTTGCCGGCCAAGCGCAGAGCCTTGATTACTGGGCAGGCCGGTGATCGTGGTGACGGGGATATTCGCGCCTTTGCCGATGCGTCGTCTGCACTACATTTTGATCGCATATGGATCAAGCGTATGGATGGTCTTGCCCGGGGTCGGGCCAAAGGCGAGGTCGCGGCATTGATGCGTGATGCATTTATTGCTCAGGGCCACGCCGCCAAAAGTATTAGCGTTAGCAAGACAGAGCTGGATTCAACACGCGCGGCTTTGCGCTGGGCAAAGCCGGGTGATTTAGTGGTGTTGCTGTCCCACGAAAAACGCGACAAAACGCGGGAGCTGCTTGAGTCCCGGGTTTCCAAAGGAGTTGTCTGATGTATCTAATAAGCGGAGCTGAATGCTTCGATCCATCGCCGCGGGGACAGGTAGATGTTCTGGTTGCTGGTGGGGAAGTGATTGCCATCGTTGAGCCAGGGACGTTAAACGTTGACGCCGAGCGGATCGATGCCACGGGCAAGATACTTGTGCCGGGCCTTGTGGACGCACTCACCCACCCCTGCGGCGGTGGAGGCGAAGGTGGTTTTGCCAATCGCACGAAAGAGATCGATGTCGAGACCTTTGTTCGAGCTGGCGTCACTGCACCTGTGGGAGCTTTGGGCACGGATTCCATCGGACGCTCTCTGGATGTGTTGTTCGGTAACGTGATGGGCATGCGAGCGCAGGGTCTAAACGCCTTTATGTTGAGCGGTGCCTACCGCGTGCCCGCACCAAGTCTTACGGGAGATATAGCGCGAGATATTTATTTAGTGGGACCTGTTGTAGGTGTAGGCGAGGTGGCGATTGCCGATCACCGCGGTACACAGCCTACCGCGCAGGAATTGCGTCGTCTCGCCGCCGAAACGCAGCTGGGTGGCATTCTTGCCGGGGAAGGGGGCACGGTACTGGTGCACGTAGGTGCCGGCGATTCTCGCCTCGCATTGTTGCGAGAGACTATCGAGGGTAGCGATCTCTCGCCCTCGGTCTTGTATCCCACGCACGTGAACCGGTCTACAGCCTTACTTGATGAGGCCGCCGACTGGGCCCTGCGTGGCGGCTTTGTTGATATTACTGTGTCGACCACCAAGGAACTCATTGCTGCTGGCGATATCACCGCTGAGCAAGCGCTGCGCCGTTTGCTGGAAGCTGGCGCTCCTGCAGAAAAAATCACCATGTCCTCAGACGCAGGCGGGTCCCTGCCGGTCTACGTCAATGGGGAGCTTGTGGGTCTGACCGCGGCTTCACCGGGTTCGCTCCCTGACCTTCTTATTGGTTTGTTGGCTGATAACTCGGACCTTTTCCCGCTGGCGCTTGCGGCAATGACGCGCAACCCTGCTGCGGCATTACGACTCAACACTGGGGGTGAAATACGCGAAGGATGTCGAGCTGATTTACTGCTTTTGGACCCTGCTACTGGCGTAGATTCTGTGATGTCCGGCGGGGACTGGTTGCTTCGCAGCGGCGACTATTTGATTTGAGTGTCATCGACTAATGGGTACTTTGCCTGACCCACTGATTTTTTGTGGGTTTTGGGCTACCATTGTTAGATCGCACCGGCTGACCGTGCGTCAACATCGTCAGCAAAAAATCGTAGGTCTTTTGGGCTCTACGTAATGACCACTCAGTGTGCTGATGGATAGCTGACAATGAACTTTGACACTTTGGGCCTTTCGCCGGACCTAGCGAGAGCGGTTAACGACCGCGGCTATTTAAACCCCACGCCCATACAAATTAAATCGATACCTCTGGTGCTTGACGGTCGAGATGTACTTGCGGCTGCGCAGACGGGCACAGGGAAGACCGCAGCCTTTGTTCTCCCCATTCTTCAGCGTTTAGCCTTCGTAGGTTTAGCTCGGCGGAAGCAGGTTCGCAGCTTGATTCTGACACCAACACGAGAACTAGCGTCCCAGGTGCATGAATCCGTGGAGGCCTACGGCCAATATTTGGATTTGCGCAGTGCGGTAGTGTTTGGCGGGATAAGAGCTGAGCCACAGATCGCAGCCCTCGAGCAGGGGCTGGACACTTTGGTCGCTACCCCGGGCCGACTGTTGGACCTTGCGCAACAGGGTGCTGTGGATTTTAGTGCTCTGGAAGTACTGGTGCTCGACGAAGCAGACCGCATGTTGGATATGGGGTTTATACACGACATCCGGCGAATCGTTGATCAGCTCCCAAAAAACAGACAAACACTCATGTTCTCCGCGACGTTCTCCAAAGAGATACGATCGCTGGCCGCCCAGTATTTAGTGGATCCGGTAAGCGTCGAGGTGGCACAGGCAAACAGTACAACGGAATTGGTTGAACAGATGGCATACCCCGTTGATAGTGATCGTAAGACTGATCTGCTCATCCATCTGCTCAATGACCATCACTGGTCTCAGGTGCTGGTTTTTTGTCGCACCAAGCATGGTGCTAACAGCCTCTCTAAGAAGCTTGTGCAATCTGGGTTTAAAGCCGCGCCTATCCATGGCAATAAAAGCCAGAACGCCAGGCAGCGTGCGCTAGATGAGTTTAAGAGTGGGAAGTTGCAGCTTTTGGTCGCCACTGATATTGCTGCTCGAGGTTTGGATATTGATCAACTGCCAGAAGTAGTGAACTTCGATTTACCGTCAGTTCCAGAAGATTATGTTCACAGAATCGGGCGGACGGGGCGGGCGGGGGCGAGCGGACGCTCTCACTCTTTGCTATCTCCCGAGGACGTACCACTTCTTCAGTGCATTGAACGTCTGATTCGTAAGGCAATTCCCCGAGTACAGGTTGCGGGATTTGAACCCATCGATACGCCGCCGTCGCCAGAAAACAAGGGCGCGATCGCGGGCAGGGGCCTTGAATCAGTGCCGGTGACTCGGCCACAACAACGGCCTCGGCGTCGTCGTGGTGCTGCTGACACCTCACAAGGTGCGCTTAAAAGTAGCTTCGAAGCGCCTAAAAAAACCGGTTCTGTAGGCTAAGTTTTCCCTCCGTTCTATATGTGTTTTACTCTTTGATTATTGATTAATTTCTGGAGTGGCAACATGAAGACACGCGCGGCAGTCGCCCTGGGCGCAGGAAGGCCTCTTGAAGTAATGGAGGTCGATCTCGAAGGTCCTCGAGCAGGAGAAGTGCTGGTCGAGATCAAGGCGACTGGTGTGTGTCACACCGATGCGTTCACCTTGTCGGGGGATGATCCTGAGGGGGCCTTCCCCGCAATCCTTGGGCACGAAGGCGCCGGAGTGGTTGTAGAAACGGGCCCGGGTGTCAAAGGCCTGGTGCCCGGTGACCATGTTATCCCGCTGTATACACCTGAGTGTCGCGAATGCGACTTCTGCTTGAACCCAAAGACAAATCTTTGTCAGGCCATACGCGAAACCCAAGGCCAGGGTGTCATGCCCGACGGTAGCAGTCGCTTTTCTTTGCAGGGCAAACCTTTGCTGCACTACATGGGCTGCTCGACGTTTTCGAACTACACGGTGCTTCCTGAAATTGCTCTGGCAAAAGTTCGTAAAGACGCTCCCTTTGAGAAAATTTGTTACATCGGCTGTGGCGTGACCACCGGCATTGGCGCGGTCGCGTTCACCATGAACGTAGAAGCGGGGGCGACCGTAGCGGTGTTTGGTTTGGGTGGGATCGGACTCAATGTTGTGCAGGGCGCACGGATGGTTGGTGCGTCGCGAATCATTGGGGTTGATCTTAATCCTGATCGCGAAGCTTTAGGTCGTAAGTTCGGCATGACCGACTTCGTAAACCCCAGTGAAGTTGACGATATTGTTGGCCACCTCGTCGAAATCACCGGAGGCGGAGTGGATTACAGTTTTGAATGCATCGGCAACGTCAACGTGATGCGTCAGGCACTGGAGTCTTGTCATAAGGGTTGGGGGCAGAGTTGCATTGTCGGTGTCGCAGGAGCGGGAAAAGAAATCTCTACGCGGCCCTTCCAATTAGTGACTGGACGGAGTTGGCGCGGAACCGCATTTGGTGGCGCTCGAGGCCGAACCGATGTGCCTCGTATTGTTGACTGGTATATGGACGGACGTATCAATATTGATGACTTGATTACCCACACGATGCCTTTAGATGAGATCAACACAGCTTTTGATCTAATGCACTCCGGCGAGAGCATACGCTCCGTCGTGTTGTACTGAGGTCCATATGCAATTAGTTGCGTCGATACGAAGTTTTGCTGGGCAGCAGTTGCGCTTCCAACACCGTTCGGCGGTTCTGAATTGCGAGATGCATTTTTCGCTGTACCTGCCACCACAGGCTAAGAACGGTTCTGTGCCGCTGTTGACTTGGCTGTCAGGTTTGACCTGCACGGATGAGAATTTTGTGCAAAAAGCCTGCGCACAGCGTGCTGCTGCTGAGCACGGTGTGGCGATTCTTGCTCCGGATACCAGTCCCCGGGGAGACGGTGTTGCGGACGATGCAGAGGCGAGCTGGGATATGGGTTTAGGCGCCGGTTTCTATGTCAATGCAACACAGGCGCCTTGGGCGGAGCATTACCGCATGTACGATTATGTACTTGAGGAGCTCCCGACGCTTGTTGACGCTGAGCATCCCGTGGATCTTTCGCGTCACAGTATCTTTGGGCACTCTATGGGCGGGCATGGCGCCTTGACGATTGCCTTGAAGAATCCGCAGCGATACCGCAGCGTGTCGGCGTTTGCGCCAATCTGCGCACCTCTCGAGTGTCCCTGGGGGCATAAAGCGCTCTCGGCTTATTTAGGTGAAGACCGCAGTCGCTGGGCAGAGCACGATAGTTGTAGCCTGGTTCGAGCGGCAACTCAGCACTTACCTATGCTTGTCGATCAAGGTACCGGCGATAGTTTTCTAGAGGAGCAGCTAAAGACGCCGCTGTTACAGTCTGCCTGTACTGAAAGTGGCTATCCTACGACGATACGTATGCAGGATGGCTACGATCACAGTTACTTTTTCATCGCCAGCTTTATGGATGAGCATATCGCCTTCCACGCTAAACATTGCGTGGATACCGAATGACTCTTTCGCTTCTTTAGCTCGTCCAAAGGGCCGCACTTAGGCCGCGTCCGCTAGTGTGATAGCGGGGTTTGTTGGGCGCGTCGCGCTTGCCTCTGAGCGCTGTCATTTACGGTCTATTTTGCTAAATCCCCGGGTCATTGAGTGACCGGCATCGCACCGTCAGTATCCGGGTCCCCAGTTTTCTATCCAAGAGTTTTGCCATGCCTCATTCTGCTTTTATTTACGATGCCCTCCGTACCCCCCGCAGTAAGGGAAAGCCTGGCGGGAGTCTTCATGAGGTTAAGCCTCTTGATCTGGGCGCAGGCCTCTTACGAGCATTGCAGGAACGCCACGATCTGGACACCAGCTACGTCGACGATGTCGTGATGGGTTGTGTGACACCCATCGGTGAGCAGGGTTCGGATATCGCAAAAATGTTGGTACAGAATGCTGATTGGGACGAATCGGTCGCCGGTGTGCAGTTAGACCGTTTTTGTGCCTCAGGCCTTGAAGCCGTCAATATAGCGGCTCAGAAAGTCGCATCAGGCTGGGAAGATCTGGTGGTTGCCGGTGGCATCGAATCTATGTCTCGAGTACCCATGGGTTCTAACGGTGGACCTATGAGTTCTGATCCTGCCTTTGCGGCTAAAACAGGCTTCGTACCCCAGGGTATTGGTGCCGACACTATCGCAACACTGGCGGGCTGGAGTCGAGAAGATGTTGATCGCTTTGCGGTGGAATCTCAGCGTCGCGCCGCTCATGCCAGAGACAATGGCTACTTTGATAAGTCTGTAGTTCCGGTACGGGACGAGTCCGGACTGCTGATTCTCGAAAGAGACGATTTTATTAAGCCCGGCACTACCATCGAGACACTCGGGGGGCTCAATGCTTCCTTTGAGATGATCGGGCAGTTCGGCTTCGATGATGTGATCCTGCGCAAGTATCCGATGCTGGGCCATATTGATCACGTACATACGCCGGGCAACTCATCGGGCATCGTCGATGGCTCCAGTGCGGTACTGATTGGCAGTGAGAAGGCCGGTAAAGATCTGGGCCTGACTCCAAGGGCACGCATTGTCGCTACTGCGGTGCTCGCAACGGACCCCGTGATTATGCTGACAGGGCCCGGTCCTGCGGCCAAAAAGTGCCTTGAAAAGGCGGGTATGAAGAAAGAAGACATCGACCTGTGGGAAATCAATGAGGCTTTTGCGTCTGTGGCCCTGCGATACATGCAGGACCTGGGTATTGATCACGAGGTAACGAATGTTAACGGTGGCGCAATTGCCATGGGACACCCCTTAGGAGCGACCGGAGCGATGCTTGTGAGCATTATGCTCGACGAGCTGGAGCGCCGGGATTTACGACGCGGCATGTTAAGCCTCTGCGTCGGTGGTGGCATGGGTATCTCTACGATCATCGAGCGCGTTTAAGCGTCCATCAGCTCTAAGGATTGAATTTTATGACTATGCACTACGAGAAAGACGCTGACGGCATCGTTACCGTGACCATGGATATGTCCGGGCCCGTCAACGCCATGAACGCAGAGTTCCGAGAGGATTTTGGCGTCATCGTCGACAAGCTTGAGGCAGAGGAAAATTTGAGCGGTGTGGTTATCGCTTCGGCAAAAAAAGTGTTCTTTGCCGGTGGTGACCTGAACGATCTGGTCGCAGTCACTCCCGAGCGCCTGGGCGAGTTCATGGAGGGCATCGTGGCTATGAAAGGGACCATGCGCCGTTTTGAAAAACTGCCAGTGCCCACGGTCGCAGCGATCAATGGCGCTGCACTCGGTGGTGGCTATGAGCTGTGTCTGGTGTGTAAGCACCGCATCGCCTGGAACCACAAGTCGGTACAGCTAGGTCTGCCGGAAGTCACTCTGGGATTGCTTCCCGGGGGTGGCGGTGTTGTTCGTTTGACCAAGCTCCTGGGCTTTGAGAAAGCCGCGCCCTTTTTGCTTGAAGGCAAGCGTGTTCCACCGGTACAGGCCCTCGATGCGGGTATGATTCATGAATTGGTGGCGGATCGAGAGAATCTCGTCGCTAAAGCCAAAGAGTGGATCAACGCCAACAAAGGCAATGCTGATGCGGCGATTCAACCCTATGATCAAAAGGGCTACAAGATTCCTGATGGAGACATTAGCTCACCAAAGATCGTGCAAGCCATTACCGGTGCGACGGCCATGCTCACGCAAAAGACCCGCGGCTTGTTGCCTGCGCCGGCGAAAATTTTGGATGTTGCCGCGCAAGCGTTGCGCCTTGATCTGGATACCGCATTGATGGTCGAGTCCCGCGCTTTGGCGGCGCTGACTATCACGCCGCAAGCCAAGAACATGATTAGCACATTCTTCTTTGGCCTGAATAAGGTTAACGGTGGTGCCAGCAGACCAAAAGATGTGCCTCCTCAGAAGACCGAGAAGCTGGGTGTGCTGGGGGCAGGAATGATGGGGCAGGGGATCGCCTATGTGTCTGCGATGGCAGGCATCGACGTAGTTCTGAAAGATATCAGTGTCGAGGCTGCACAAAAGGGTAAAGCGTATTCCGAGAAGCTGTTGGATAAGCGCGTTGCGCGCGGACGCCTAAGCACTGAGGAGCGCGAGGAAATTCTTGCGCGTATCACGCCCACTGCGACCGATGATGATCTGGCAGGCTGCGATCTAATTATCGAAGCGGTGTTTGAGAACATACAGCTTAAACATCAGATTACGGCGCAACTCGAAGGACAGCTGTGTGACGGCGGTATTTGGGGTTCAAACACCTCTACTTTGCCAATCACACAGCTCGCAGAGGGATCTAAGAATCCTGCCAATTTTGTGGGCATCCACTTCTTTTCTCCCGTAGACAAAATGCCTTTGGTTGAAATTATTGTCGGAGAGAAGACTTCTGATGTGGCCTTGGCTAAGGCCTTCGACTTTACCCAGCAAATCAAGAAAACGCCTATCGTGGTAAACGATTCGCTAGGGTTTTTCACTTCGCGCACCTTTGGCACTTACCTGGATGAAGGCGTGCACCTGCTTCACGAAGGTGTACACCCGGTTCTCATCGATAACATGGGTAAGGGCGTCGGCATGCCTGTAGGTCCTCTTGCTGTGTTTGACGAAGTGAGCATGGAGCTATCTCGCAAGGCCCAGGAAACCTGGAAGGAAATGGGTGTTGTGGACAAGTGGGGTGACGGTACGGTGCTCAGGCAGGTTATCGACACCATGGTGGTCGAGAATGGTCGGGGAGGACGTCATCATGGCGGCGGTTTCTACGAGTACAGTGAGGACGGCAGTAAAGCGATTTGGCCACCGCTCTTTGATCTCTACTACAAGTCTGATATTTGCCTTCCAGAGTCTGACCTCAAAGACCGTTTGTTGTTTCGGCAGGTGATCGAGGCTCTCAAATGTCGCGAGACTGGAGTATTGCGCTCGGACGAGGACGGAAACATAGGCTCTATCATGGGTATCGGCGCACCCGTATGGACCGGTGGTTTGATCCAGTTCGTGGAAACTTACGGCTATGAGCGTTTTGTAAGGCGATGCCGCGAGCTGGAAGCGACCTACGGCGCACGATTCGCGCCGCCGCAGATTGCCATCGAGCGCGCGGCCAGTGCGGAGCAGGAAGCGGCCTAAGCAAGGCCTTCGATTATAAAAGAACAGTAGCTAATCTAGGAGTAGCACAAACATGGATATCAATGGAAAAGTTGCGATCGTTACCGGCGGTGCCTCGGGACTTGGTGAGGCGACGGTTCGTCGCTATCACTCACTCGGCGCCAAGGTGGCGATTTTCGATATGAATGAAGCTCGCGGTACCGCGTTGGTAGAGGAGCTCGGTGATGGAGTGCTGTATCTCCAGGTCAATGTTGCCGATGAAGATCAGGTGGCTGCGGCTGTGACGGCGACGGTTGAAGCCTTCGGTGGCGTACATATCTGTAACAACTATGCAGGTATCGGTGATGCCGCTAAAACGGTCAGTCGTGGCGAGCCTGTGGAGTTGGCGCGCTTCAAAAAAGTCATCGACGTAAACCTCATTGGCACGTTCAATGTCTTGCGGCTTGCCGCTGCTCAGATGGCCAAGCAGGACCCTGTCAACGATGATGGCGCTCGCGGGGTCATTATCAACACGGCATCTGTTGCTGCCTATGAGGGCCAGATTGGCCAAGCCGCCTACAGTGCGTCAAAAGGTGGAATCGTCGGGATGACTTTGCCCATTGCCCGGGATCTTGCTTCTTTGGGTATTCGCGTAAATACCATAGCGCCAGGGCTTATACATACGCCGCTATTCGAGACCTTGCCCAAGGAAGCTTACGATAGCCTGGCGGCTCAGCCAGTGTTTCCGAAACGACTGGGCAAGCCCGATGAGATAGCGCATCTGTCCCAGTACATTGTAGAGAACGATTACACCAACGGTGAAACAATCCGTATGGACGGTGCAATCAGAATGCAGCCTCGTTAACTGGCGCTGCGCATGCGAGTTTCAAGGGTCTTCGCTAGGGGGCCCTTGTTATCGATAATTTCCTGCTGGGTGAGTCCCACGAGTTCATGGGGAAAGACCAGCCAGGCATCGGTTTCGTGAATATAAAAGTCTGGTGTGATGTCGGTGACGTTCTTGGAGGGTTTGTACCAAGGCGTCGCCACCTTCATGTTTTGCGGCATATTGCGTCGACACTTCGCGTTCATTTTGTCGAAGATAGCCTTCACACTGCGACCTGAATCAAACACGTCGTCTACCAGTAATACATCATCATTGGCATTTACATTGTCGATGATGTAATCCAGTCCATGCACCCGAACGGTCTTTTCCTGCTGGTTAATCCCGGTGTAGGACGATGTGCGGATAGCGATGTGGTCGGACTCTACGCCCACATACGCAAGATATTCTTGAATGGCGATGCCCACCGGCGCTCCACCACGCCACACGCCGATAATAAAGTCAGGTCGAAAGCCGCGGGCAAAGATTTGCTCGCCTAGACGAAAGGAATCAAGCAGCAAGTCATTGGCTGAGATATAGACTTTATCCATCTGTGTGTGTGGCCATGCTCAGGAAAGGAAGCCGAACTTTAGCATAAAGATCCCAGCAACCACGTAGACCGCCATGGGGCACCGGCTTGCGTGACCTGAGGCAATTTTAATCAATGCGTAGGTGATGAAACCAAGACCAATGCCGTCGGCGATGGAGTAGCTCAGAGGGACCGCAATCGCGGTAATAATCGCGGGGGCACTCTCCGCTACGTCACCCCATTCCAGATCCTCAAGCGCCCTTGCCATGATGGTCGCCACGAAAAGCAGTGCTGCGCCGGTAGCAAAGCCTGGCACGCTTTGAGCCAGAGGGGCCATAAACAGGCATAGCAGAAACAAGCCCGCTGTCGTTAGTGCAGTCAGTCCTGTGCGCCCCCCGGCTTCAACGCCCGCTGCGCTCTCGATGAAGCTTGTGGTGGAGGATGTACCCAGTAGCGCACCTACGGCCGTGGCACTGGAGTCCGAAAGAAGCGCGCGACGCAGGCGCGGGAGGTGCCCGCGCTCATCGAGCATACCTGCCCGATTTGCTACGCCGACCAAGGTGCCCGCCGTATCGAACACGTCAACCAGCAGTAGGGTGAGGATCACCGTCACCATGGATAGATCAAGCGCGCCTACGATATCCAGTTCCAGAAAAGTAGTCATGGGAGGCGGCATAGACACGAAGCCTTTGAATTCGGCCGCGCCGGTGAGCCAGCCCAGCACAGTGACAACCAGCATACCTATGACCACAGCGCCGACCGTGCGGCGTGCGGAAAGAGCGGCGATTAAAACAAATCCCAGTATCATGAAGATAGCCGGCATTTTCGTCAGGTCGCCCAGGCCCACGATTGTTGCCTCATTGCTGACGATGATGCCGCTTCCGGTTAATGCGATGATGCCGAGAAACAAGCCAATGCCTGCAGAAATCCCCAGCTTGAGTGATCGAGGAATTGCATTGATCAACCATTCCCGTATGGGCAGCACTGACAACAAGATAAAGATCAGTCCGGATACAAATACGGCGCCTAGAGCGCTTTGCCAGGTGTGTCCGAGACCTAATACCACACCGTAGGTAAAGAAAGCGTTTTGCCCCATGCCGGGTGCCTGAGCCACGGGGTAATTCGCATATAGACCCATGATGGCGGTTCCCAGGGCTGCCGCCAGACAAGTGGCGACGAACACCGCCCCAAAGTCCATACCGGCTGCCGACAGAATGCCGGGATTGACCACGGTGATGTAGGCCATGGCGAGGAAGGTCGTTACGCCGGCAAGAACTTCCTGACGTATGCTGCTGTTGTGCTCTGTGAGCCCAAAGAATCGATCAATCGCGGCACGCATGATCTATTGCACCTGCTCGAGACGCGCGAGGTAGTCCGTTTTACGCGCATCGCTCATCCAGCTCACTTCAAAAGCATTTCGGGTCAGCGTCATAAGCTCATCCTTCGAAAAATCCGCATCCTCAACCAGTGCCATGAGATTCTCGTTCATATACGCCCTAAAGTAAGCAGGGTCGTCAGAGTTAATGGTAGCTTTCATGCCCCGGGCGAGCATGTCTCGAATCTCATTAGCGGTGAGACTTTGTACAACGAAACGATTTGAAACGGGACACACGGTCAGGCCTAGGCCACGCCGCGCTATCTCGGTGCATAGGGCGTCGTCTTGCAGTGCATTTACGCCGTGATCAATCCGATCCACGCCGATGAGATCCAGACACTCACCGATGTGTTCGAGAATGTTTTTCTGATTGACGTCGCAGTGCATTGTCAGTTTTAGGCCCAGGTTCCGAGCTCTCGCGAACACATCCGCGAACTTTGCCGGAGGATTGTCTTTTTCGTCCGAATCCAAGCCGACGCCGATAAGCTTATCCAAATGCGGGATGGCCATATCCAAATGCTCTGAAGCGGAGTCTGCGCTCAGGTCCCTAAGAAAACACATGATGAGGTTACTCTCTACGCCCAGAGAGCTTGCCGCATCCTGTTGCGCTCTGAAAATCCCGTTGATGACCGTATCAAATGCGACGCCCCGGCTAGTATGCGCCTGTGGATCAAAGAATGGCTCAACGTACACGACATTTTGAGCAGCGGCACGCTGGAAATAGTGCATGGCGAGTTCGTAGAAATCTTCTTCCGTTCTTAGCACGTTCATAGCGGCGTAGTAGATCGACAGGAATGACGGTAAATCATGAAAATCGTAGGCAGCGACTACTTCCGCGGGAGTTTTGTACTCAAGCTCGATACCGTTGCGCTTGGCAAGACTGAAGATATGTTCGGGTTCCAAAGTGCCTTCAAGGTGTACATGAAGTTCGGCTTTCGGTAATTGTTGGACAAAATCGAGCATGGATTCTTTACCGGGCGCCTGCATGTTTACTCCGTAAAATGTGATTCAGTCTGGATCGATGATCGTGACCACGCATCGCGGTGCCGCGATCAGCTCCAAGAACAGTGCCAAGATAAACGCAAGGAGTATGCCATCGAAATTTCCCTGCTGGTAAATTCGCCGAGTCTCCCCCAAGTATTTGTGAGTAGGGGGCAACAAGCAACGCACGCTCATGAGGACATTGGGTTCAAGCTGAGCGCCCCGGAGACGCTTTTTTCTGTGGAAGACTGAGTTATAGCTCTCCACAGTTCACGAGCATTCCGACGATCAGGGATTGTGTTGCCCTCACCGTACGCATGCTCCAACAGTTGCCGCAAACTGTGCTCCGGGATCTGCGCAGTACCAGTGGCTTGGGTGGTATAGGTTTTGTGGGTCAGCAAAGCGTCGTGGAGTTGTCGCTGCGAACCTGATTTCGTCAGTTGTTCGTAGAGCAGTTGGATGCAGCGGCCACTATTTTTCTGCCGCAATGCCTGCAGATAATTCGCGTAGGAGCGCTTTTGCTGGAACCGCGTGTTGAGCGTTTTGCGAAGTTGTCGAGATAGGGTGGTACTTCGGACAGCCCACAGCAGTATCACTATGAGCAGGGCAACGCCAGATCCGAGGAGAATAGGACTGCTCATTGGTAGCTCTAAGCGCCTCTTTTTAGCCGGCGTTGCGGCCTCTGCCGCAATCACCTCAACGTTTAGCGCTGGTAGCGATAACGTTTCGAGTGTCCCCGTCTCGGTGTTGAACCAGACATAGTCGAGTCCGGGTATCTGATAGCGTCCGGGGGTTTCAAAGGTGACTACTACGCTTTCTTCCCGGGTGCCTGTGAGTGTTCCTCGATGGCTTTCATCAAGAACTGTTGATGGCGCCTCATAAAAGGATAAGCCGGCGATTTCGTCCACATCTGAGGCCTCAATCATCATCCCCGGAGCGTCTTGTGCGACGAAACTTCGTGTCCGAGTGATCGCGTCGCCGGCGATGAAGCTGTCCATTAGCCCTTCCCAGCGCTGTTCTATGGTCAATGAAGGGGTGGCGATCCATGTGCTCACACGCGCAACGCCGGGCGGGGGAATGATCTGAGCCGACGTTCCGTCCAGCAGCAGGTCACCCTCAACAGCCCCATCGGTCGCGGTATTAACCGAGATAAAAACGCGGAGCCCCGGAATAGCTAACAGGCCGGCGTCTTGCGGAAATACTCGAAAACGCCAGCGCTGCACGCTCCAGGTCTCGCCCTCAATTCTCCGTGATGAGTTGTCGGCAAAAGTCGATACAGGGCGGACCACAGCCCCCGGGATGCGCAGGTCTCTAACCTGAGTTCCCCGGCTGAACCAGCGGGCCGTAGCAATCTCAACGGAGAGGAAGAATGGGGCACGTTGATAAAGCTCGCCCTGGGTCTCAATACCCACGCTTGCTCGAAGTTGATTGTCGGCTACTAACTCCCGCAGATTTGTTGCCGCATTAACTACGCTCGAAACACACATCGTCGCCGGGAGAATAACGAGAAGTAATGACCTTGAAACAATACCCGGGGTCATCCTCATTCGATGCCTCCCTCTCTGCGACGCAACTGCATATCAAACTTGGTGCTCAAAAACTCCGAGGGGTTTCTTTGTACCTGCCGGAGCCACATTTCAGTGAGTGCGGGATCCTCGAGTAATTGCTCCGCGGTCAGTTGTTCCCTTTCTACTGTGGTCAGTCTTTCGTCACCTTCTGAGGATCGAGGCCCGTTATCATCGTCAGAACTCAGCTCACCGGATTCAGAAACCTGACTCTCTGACAGTTCGCGATTGGCATCAATGAGTGCCTGAATAATAGGGATGTTCACTGGCGGCGCAGGATGCTGTGGATAACGCTCTGCCAGCTCCTTGTAAGCATCTCGCGCATCTAGGTACTCTCGGGACTGAGCAAGGGCATTTGCCCGTGCCAGCAAGGATTCCGCATCCTGGTACTGCGAGAAGTACTGCGCGGCGGCGGAAAAGTCCTGAGCTGCATACAAACTCATGCCGCGCCACCGCGGATTTTCAAAACGTCGAGCGGCGCGTTCATAATCTCCGTAGCTAAACCACAAACGACCCTGCTGGTCGGGTGTCAGCCACAAGTTAAGGAACCCCTGAGGATTAGCTACAGCCCATGCTATGCAAAGCCCCATCAATAACAGCAGCATGCTATGAGTACGAATCGTCACGCGTAGGCTGGTGATCCAATTCACCATCTCAGCACCCATCCGGTGCGAAACCACAGCAGAAAAAACAACATGATGAGAGGCAGTAGATAAATGCCGCCATCAAGCCAGGGTCGGGCGCTGTCCTCGCTGAGTCGATAATGACGGTTGATCCGTCTAAGTAGATTCCGAAGGTCATCATCGTCGACGCTGACCCGTTCATAGTGACCGTTAGCGGCTTTGCTGATGTTACGAAGTTGGGCTTCTTGCAGGGGTTGCGCCCGGGCGTTCAAGCCGCGCGCCGTATCTTGATCCAATTGTTCTTGAGTCTTGCCCATTCCCCAAACCAACAACTGGGTGTCATTCTGCTTCGCCCAGTCGGCAAACACCGCAGCGGATTGGTCGCTGGCACCGTCACTGACGATCAGCAGGCTACCGCCGTTGCCTCGGGCGGCAAGCAAGGTGTCTGCAATCGGAAGCACGCTCTCTGGTGCCTTTCCCCGGCGCGGAAGCATGCCGACAGACAAGGCATCCAGATAGTGCAGCAACATATTGGAGTCATTGCTCAAAGGCAGCACTGTGTGTGCTGTACCAGAGTAGGCAACTAGTGCCGTGTAGGCATCGCCTCGGGCTTCAGCGAGTTTTAGGATTTTGTCCCGAGCACGTTGCAAACGACTGGGCTGCAGATCCGACTCGTTCATAGAAGCAGAGAGATCAATCGCGATAATTAGGGTGGCGGAGTCCTGAGCAAAAGGCGAGTCACCTCTCTCCCAACTTGGGCCCGCCACGGCTATGGCGAGAAGGGGCCCTAGAATGATCGAAACCCACAGTGGAGAAAACAGTCGGCGCTGACTCCCGGGAACAATCATTGAGGGCAGTAAATGGGCCGCGATAACAGGCTCCCACTGTCGGCCCAGATCACTGCGACGCCATTGCAGCACACTAAGGATCGCGAAGGGGACAACGAGGAACAGCCAGTACGGTCTCAGAAAGTGAAACTGCAATAGTACAGACCAATCAAACATGGACAGACTTCAGGCGACGCCAGCCCAGTAATGCGAAGAGTGGCAGGGCAATCAAGTATAAAGCCGCAAAAATCCCGAGGGGAACATGAAACAAACTGCTCCTGGGACGATAGGACAGGGAGTCATACTGCGCGGGCTCAAGTCGATTGATTTCGGCGTAGGCTTCTTGAAGCGCATTTTTATCCAGTGCCTTGAAGCTGGCGCCATTTGTACTCGCTGCTATGGCATCGAGTGTTTCAAGATCCAGGGCTTCTTCACCGATGGTTGAGGGGTCGCCCACGGCAACGGTGTAGATAGTGACCTCGTTTGCCGCGGCGATACTGGCGGCATCGATAGGCGGTACCCGAGAGCCTGTGTCATTCCCATCAGTGAGGACAATTAACACGCGGTTTTTAGTTTCGGACGCCTGGAAAAGCGATATCGACAGCCCTATGGCGTCGCCTAAAGCAGTGCTTTGCCCGGCCATGGCGACCTCGCTCTCTTCCAGTAGCGTAAGCCAGGTGGCTATGTCGTCGGTGAACGGAGCCTGTAAATAGGCCGCATTTCCAAAGACAATCAAGCCAAGACGATCTCCATCGCGCTGTGCTGCAAAGTCTTGAAGGACTTGCTTGGCGGCGGTGAGTCGATTCATTTGTTGTCCGTTCTCGTCACTGAAGTCTCGGGCATCCATAGAGCCAGAGAGATCCAGCGCTAGCATTAGATCCCTGGCGGATTTTTCTACGCTAATAGGTTCACCGACCCATTCGGGACGCGCGGCGGCTATGACTAAAAGACACCAACCCACGACGCTGATGACGCCCTGTATGCGCCGACGGCGGAGAACACTGGCACCCGAGCGAGGGGTCTCGCCACTGAGAAGCACCAAGCGCTGAAAATAGGGGACTTGCAGGGAGTCCTGACTCTCCCGGTGGGGGGGGGTAAGCCAGCGCACCAGTAGAGGTAAGGCTAAGAGTGCGAATGCCCAGGGTAAAGTGAATTCAAGCATCGGGAAGTTCGTGAAGCGCGATCCAGTGCCGCAGTTCTGTAAACAGTGAGTCGAGCCCAGGGCTCCCGTCGCTTAGCGGACGGTAAGCGAGGGCCTCCAGTTGGGGTATCGGAAGCGGCGGTAGTTTAGGTGCCATGTCCTGTAAGGCCTGCTGCCAGGCTTGTCCGCTAACACTGGCAAGTTCCTCACGCTGTCCCGTTGCGTGAAGCGCCGTAGCTCGCAGAAGAGGCGCTAGCTCTCTAAGGCATTCTCGATCGCCCCCTTGATAGTCGGTTTCAAGTTTGTCGAGAGCAGTCTGGGCGTCGCGACGATAGCGATTACGAAGATGCTGCTGCCAGCGTTTCCAGATGACATAGATGACGCTGCACCCGAGAAGCCCGAGCAGAATCCACCATCCCGGCGTGGCGGGTCGCAGGGATACCTGCTCTGGAATGGAGGTTTCTATGATGCCGCGAATGGCGTAATTGCCCCATCCGGGACCAAAGATTTCGGTCATGGTCCTGAACCAAGGGCTTTGAGTAACTGGTTCACGGGATCTTCCGCTGCGTTGACCGCAATCCGTGGCAAACCGTAGCGGCGCAGAACTTTATGCATATGCTCCACATGCTCGTTGTAGCTCGCGCGAAAACGCTCGTCCAAACGTGCGCGATTACCGGACACGGCTATCTGCATTTCTCCATCGGAGACGATGAGCTCGTCCAAGCGAGGAAGTTCAATCTCTGCAGGATCAAAGATGTTGATGACAATGACATCGTTATGCATGCTCATCTGCTTGAGTAATTCGTCGCTGCGATCATCCCAGCCAAAGCCATCACCAATGTAAATGACCAGTGCGTCGTGTGAGAGCCGACGAGCCAGATTGTCCATGGCAACGTTGAGCTGCTGCGCTTTTGATGGTTGACCTGCCGCGAGCGCGGCATTGGTCTTTACCAGTCGCGAGAGCATATCGACCACGCTGTCCCTGCTGCGTCTGGGAGGTATGGTGTAGCAGTCATGGTCATCAAAAATAAGGCCACCTAATCGATCGCCAGAGGACAGCACCCTCCAGGCCGCTAGGGCGGCGACTTCAGCCGCGACGACAGACTTCATGGCGTTCTGGCTGCCGAAGAACATGCTCACACGCTGATCGACAAGCAAGTGAACGCGGCGCTCACGCTCTTCGGTGTAGACGCGCACATGGGGTTTGCCAGTGCGATTAGTGACCTTCCAGTCCATGCTGCGAATATCATCACCAGGCTGGTAGTGTCTAAGTTCTTCAAAGTTAAGTCCCCGGCCCCGAAGGCGAGAACCGTGTCTGCCTGTAAGAATACTTTGCACGGGTTGGCGTGGCAGAAATGAAAATCCTCTAGCCTTAAACTCCAGTGCACGCAGATGCGCAAGGCTTACGGCAATGCGATTGTCATCGGCCGTTTTCTGTTTTTTGCGCGAGAGCCAGGGCATGTTATCTGCCTCAGGCAGCAGCCACCTGACGGAGTAGTTCGTCGATAACCGTATGACTATCGACGGACTCGGCGAGGGCGTCATAGCTGAGTATCATCCTGTGACACAGCACTGAATGCGCGACAGCGCGAACGTCTTCAGGATCTACATAGTCCCGGCCCCTTAACCAGGCGTTAGCCCTGGCGCACTTGTCCAGGGCGATACTGGCCCGGGGGCTGGAGCCCACGCGAATCCAGTCTTTGAGGCGCGACTCGGGGTAGCGAGCGGGATCACGCGTCGCCATTACCAAGGCAACAATGTACTTGTCGATATTGGGCGAGACGCTGATCGCCGACATCGCCTTGCGGGCTTCAAAGACGAGTTCCTGTGAAAGTCGTGGCTCTTCGATCTGTGAGTCAGTGTTTTCTTCGCCGCGCACCAGACGAATAATGGCTTCCTCAGCACTGTCATCCGGGTAGTCCACGGTGATTTTCATGATGAAACGATCCATCTGTGCTTCTGGCAGTGGATAGGTGCCTTCCTGTTCGATGGGGTTCTGGGTGGCCAGGACCATAAACAGTGGGGGCAGGGCATAGCTTTTGCCCGCGACTGTGACTGTGCGCTCTTCCATGGCCTCTAACAGGGCGGCCTGTACTTTGGCCGGAGCCCGGTTGATTTCATCAGCGAGAACGACGTTATTGAAAATCGGGCCTTGTTGAAAGCGCAGTTCCTGGCGGCCTTCAAATTCCTGGTAAATCTCTGTCCCGGTCACATCAGAGGGCAACAGATCGGGGGTAAATTGGATACGTCCCAGGCTCGCGTCGAGCACTCGTGCCAAGGTTCTTACCGAGCGGGTTTTTGCTGTTCCTGGCAAACCTTCAAGAAGTACGTTGCCGTTGGTGAGCAGCGCAATGATTAGCGTTCGAACAACGGACTCTTGTCCGATCACGGCTCGATTGATGGCAGCATCGAGTTGCGCAAAAGCCTTATGTAGATCACTGCTCATGAAGTGTGTCCGGCATGAATGAGATCGCTAGTTTCACAGACCAGCGAGACAAAAAAAAGCCCTCCGAAGAGGGCTTATTTCTGAGGCCATTAGGCGCTCGATACTGCCATCAGAACTTGTAGGCCACGCGCGCCTGGAAGTTCCGGGTAAGCTCCGGCAAAACGATCTGTGAGCCGAAGAGATCCGGGAAGTTGGATCGGAAGTACCTTTCATCGGTCAGGTTTTTCGCATTCAGCTGGAAGGTCCAGGACTCTGTTTCGTATACGATGCCAGCGTTGAGCAGCGTATAAGATGGGAGTATGACGGCCCCGGAAGATCCTGATGCAGTTTCCTCGACACTAATGACGCTGCCGCTGATCGCGAGGTTGTCATTAAAGGAATAAGTCCCCGTCAGTGTGTAAATATTCTCCGGAATACCGGCTCTGCGTCCATCTGGCGACGTCGGAATACCAATGATTTGACCACCGAACACCAGTGTAGGATCGATCTGCGGGATATCATCCGCACCGTAGAAACCGAACTGGCCGCCGTTTACTTCGGCCTCAACAATGATGACCTCCATGTTGGTCCAGCCACCGGTAACCACGAGATCCTGGTTTACTACCCAGCGCAATTCCGCTTCGATACCTTCGGTACGACTGGTTGGGTTAGTTACGATCGCCTGGGCGTTAAAGTCGACACGCTCCTGCTCGTAGTAGTTAACCGCGAAGTACAGTGAGTCGTCCAGGAAGCTGCCCTTTAGGCCGACTTCCCAGAGATCCGAGGTATCGGTCCAGGATCCGCTGGCCACCTGAGCGGTGGGAAGATCGCCCACTTGGCCTGCAATCAGCGTCGCTTGCTCGGCGATGGTGAAGTACGGAGTCAGACCAAACTCAGTCGTCCAGTTGATACTCGCAGACCAGGACAGCAGGTCTTCGGAATCCGAAGCCTCGGGAATAGCCCCATCCGGGAAGAGCAGCAGCTCAACTGGAGTGGTCACGTCGGCTTCCACGTAATCCTGACGTATGCCCAAAGTTACAGCTATGCCGTTATCGAAGCTGAAGTCGCCCAAGAAGGCGAGGCCATACATAGTGTAGTCACCGCTCTGGTATTCAGAGTAGTCAGCGTTGATCTGCGTCGCCAGTAATCGTGTGTCCAGCGAAGGATCGCGTTCTGCATTCGACTGGCTGAGGTCCCGACGATCAAAGTATTCGTTAATGAAATCCTGCCCACGCAAAAAATCGGTATAACGAATAGACGGAGATAGCTGGAAATTCGCCGTCATGGAGCCGAAGTCTTTTTCAAAGGCAAAGACCAATTTATCTTCGATGACATCCACTTCACCGAACTGAGCAAAGCCGTAGGCGTTCTCGTTGATGTTGTCGATTGTCTCGTAAAACAGCTGATTGGTAATACTAAAGCCATTATCGGTTTCGTAAACGAAATCGAGGTACAGCGTGAGGACCTGATTATCCAAGGTGTCGTTGGGATCTACCAGAACATTGCTTTCGTCCAGCTGGGTGGTGCCCGGGTTTACCAGTGCCATGGCGGGGTTGAGGCTGTCGTTGCCGACAAACTCGGGACGAAACACGAAATTAGACAAAGGGGGCGTGCCATCAGAGCCAACAGAGTTGTATTCCTGATGCGAGATTTTGCCGTCTCCGTCAAAGTCGAGAGGGCTTGCAGTACCAGTAATATAGGTACCGTTATCGATTAGATCCTGTGTGAGTCGGTTCCAACCCGCCACCTGATTACCGTCAAAGTCGTGATACATACCACCAAACTTTATGAGCAGGTTGTCGTTGATATCGACGTCAAACGAGGCCTGGACAATATTCTGCTTGGTTTCGCTATTGTCGTAGAAGCTCTCCGAGTCCTCGAGCTCTCCATAGATGTAGTAGCCCATACGATCGTTGATGGGGCCGCCTACCTCTGCGGTCACGACGTTGCGGTTCCAGCTGCCGGTCTCGTAAGAGAGTGCCCCGGTAGTCTCGGTGAGGTAGTCCCCGGATTCGGCACGCGCCGACTTGGGGTTGAAGTTCAGATAGCCGCCGATTTTAGAGGGACCGTAAATAGGTGATGCCGGGCCGCGCACGATGTCGATGCGGTCTGACGCGCCAATAGGCGTGGGATAGTTGCCCGGGTTGTCGATGCGACGTACACCGCGGAAATAGGTTTCACCGGCCGTTCCCCGCACGTCCAGTGATCCGGCTACTCCAAAGAAAGACTGGGTAAAGGTGCCTGGCGCAAACGCCACCAATTCATCGATGTCTGTGATATTGAAGCGGTCGAGCTGCTCAGAACTGATTGTCGATGCCGAACGTGGTGTCTCCAGTAGCGACTTACCAAAGCCAAAGATTTGTACATCTTCGCCGGGCAGTGATCCGAGCGATCCGGTGACAACGATTTCTTCCATCGCCAACGCTGGGTCATCTTGCGCTTGTGCCAATGGCATGGATGCAAGTATTGCCGCGATGGAGGCTGCCAGTGGCAGCCGACGGGTGGGGAATTGCTTCATGACTTCTCCTCAAAATACATGATGCTGTCTCGCGGCATGGGCTGCGGGACAATGGTTTTACATACTTAGGCACTGCTCCGAACAGAGGTGCAGGATTGATGCCAATTCACGGGCTATTCAGTAGTAAAAAAATCGTTATATTTATCAGGAGCTTATGTCACCCGCAGGCAACACCAAAACAGCATTTGAGCCTGTTTGGCGCTCACGTTCTCGGTACGCCGAGCGATTATGCACCGCGATGGTGCGCCGGTAAGTCTGGGTCGTCAATTATTGAATCCGCGGATTATTACCGCTCTGGTGCTGGCTCTCTGCTCAGAGCTTCGATGTAGCTGCGGTGCTGGGGGAACTCTGCAAGTAGTTCCGAGGTGATGCCAAGCTTCATATCCCGGTAGTCAAACCCCGGGCTGACCGCTTCGCTGATCAGGCCATAACTCTGCGCGCCTTGGAGATTGAGCCGCGAGGCTTTCCAGACGCCGCCGGCAACTGTGAGTTGCAAATGATGACCCTGGCGCGGGTCAGGCCCCATGATGACTGTTTGCAGTTCCCCGTCGGGATGAATCAAGACATATTCGATAGGGTCGCCCAGATGAAAGTAGTGAACGATGTTGGACCGATTGCGGTGGAAATGTCCTACCGGCCCGCCGGACGTGAGTAAGTAGTAGATAGAGGTCATGCGGAAGCGCTCGCCGTCCTCGGTGTGTACCCGGGGTTGATCACTGGCCTCGTAAGTACGCCGATAATACCCACCCTCAACATGTCCCTCAAGGCCCAGGCTTTGGATGAGTTCGTCGGCACTCGGTTGAGTTGCTTCAGCCATGAGGCGCGAGCTTTCTAAGGATAGCAGCAACACTGCCAGCATAGAGAGTATTCGCACTCCCGACGATCTGGCAGACGCTGCTGAGATTGTTGGCGTGGTGGTAGCCGGATTCATTGTCTGGCGTCCTCATTGAGGGTTGGGGTGGTAGTGCTCGTGCCAGTGACGCGCTATATCTACCCGGCGACACAACCAGGCATCGTCGTGCTGCTGGACGTAGTCCAGGAAGCGCTGGAGCGCTAGAAACCGTCCGGGACGCCCTACCAGTCTGCAGTGCAGGCCAATATTCATCAACTTTGGCTGCTCACATCCCTCTGCATACAGCACGTCAAAAGTATCGCGCAGGTAGCGATAAAACTGGTCTCCTTCAGCAAAGCCCTGGGCGCTCGAAAAGCGCATGTCGTTGCTGTCCAGTGTGTAGGGAATGATGAGATGGGCGCCGCTAGGTGTGTCTATCCAGTAGGGTAAATCATCAGCGTAGGAATCCGAGTCGTAGAGAAAGCCGTCGTGCTCTAAAAGCAGTGTTCGCGTATTGGGGCTGTCGCGGCCTGTGTACCAGCCAAGAGGTCGCTCACCGGTGAGTTCTGTGTGCCATTCAATGGCCCTTTGCATGTGCTCACGCTCGACATCGACGGGGGTCTCCTGGTAGTTGATCCAGCGAAGGCCATGGCAGGCAATCTCCCAGTGCGCAGCGCGCATGGCCGCTAGGGCTTCAGGGTTTCTGGCCAGCGCCATGGTGACACCAAACACCGTGATCGGAACCTTGCGCTCAGTGAAAAGCCGATACAGCCGCCAGAAACCGGCGCGGCTGCCGTATTCGTAGAGTGACTCCATGCTCATATGACGGTCAGGGAAAGCCCCGGGATTGAACATTTCCGACAGAAAGACTTCGGAGAGGGGGTCTCCGTGGAGTACCGAGTTCTCGCCACCTTCTTCATAGTTGACGACAAACTGAACGGCGATGCGTTTGCCATCAGGGAGCGCGAACTTGGGTGGGTGCTGACCGTAGCCGCGCATGTCTCGGGGGTAGGGTGATGTGGGTTCCACGGGCTCTTCCGGTACCAGATAGAACTGCAAGCATGCATCGGCAGTGCTAGCTCAGCAAGTATCAGTGCGTGCTTTGCGCCAACGACCGTAGCCTCTTACGCACGGCACTGTTTTAGGGCTATATTTGCACCAATTGGGTGCACCTCTTTTCGGATTTACCGCGGTTGTTCAATTTCATAGCCCCAGAGTGCTCGCCTAGACTGTTTCGGCGCTTAGATTTGGGGACGGGGAGCGTGGCACTGAACTTGCGTTGCCCAATGGATAAAACTCGCGGATGATGCCGTGCTTTACCGATTGATGAGAGTTAGGGAGTTATGCGTTTGACAGCGATTCAGAGGCTTATGTCGGTGATCTGCCGCATGTCGCAACGCGGCCGGCTCTTCCGCCTGCTCAACATTATCCTAATGTTGGTGGCTACAGGGACAGCGCAGGCTGCTGTGCCTCCGCCGTCGGACAGCGTCGCCACCTGGTTTGAGGCTTTCAAGCGTGAAGCGAGTGATGAAGAGCTTTATCGCTTTCTTTACGCTATGCCCAAGGGAGGCGATCTACACAATCATCTTTCTGGTTCAATCCTCTCTGAATGGTTTTTTGATCTGGCACTCGCTCAGGGCGAGCGTGGTTACCACTATTACACGCGGGTAAAAATCAATAACTGCCGGGCATTTGGGGGCAACGCCTTTGTTGAAAACCCGTACCTGCTGCTTTTTACCAACATTCAGGAGAGCGCTTACACAGCCCTTAGTGCTTGCGAGAAAGAGGAGTACCTTCCTCTGAATGAGCTGAACGTAAATCAAAAGGACGCTTGGCTGGACAGCTTGAGATTGGACAAAGCGCATGAAGGTCGTGAGGAGTTTTTTCAGACCCACTGGCAGCGTATGGGGGACTTGTATCTGAACCCCTATCTTGCGGCAGATGCTCTGGTGCGCAATATGCAGGCTTTTGGCGCTGAGGGACTGATGTACATGGAGAGCATGATCGGGGTTCTTGGCTTCATTGACGCTGAGGGCCAGCAGATCTCTCCCGATGACGTTGCGGACATTTACCGATCTCGACTCCGAGACGAAGACGCGCTCGCCACCGGTGTTGAAGTGCGGCTACAGGTCACTATCCTGCGTTTTTTGCCGACGGCAGAGGATGACCTTCGCTATTTGTATGACTTTGTTAGTCGCCATAACGACGTGTTTGTAGCAGTGAACATGGTGGGCCGTGAGGATAATGACAAAGGTTATCCCCTGAGGTTTCTTGACACCCTTAGAGATCTGCGACGGTCCTACAACAACGTGCGCCTCTCGATTCACGCCGGCGAGGTTGATGAGCCTAATAGCCATGTCCGCGATACTTTATTGCTCGGTGCGGATCGCATTGGGCATGGCGTTAACTTAATCAGCGACCCGGATACCATGCGCCTCATGCGCAGTGGCCCGTATCTGGTGGAAATCAACTTGGTATCCAATCTGCTGCTTCAGTACGTCAACGACTATAGTGAGCATCCGTTCCCAGAGTATTTGCGCACGGGTATACCCGTCGCCTTGTCCACAGACGATAGAGGGATGTGGGACAGTAATCTTACGGATGAGTTTTTTGTTGCCGTCAAAGCGTTCAACTTAAGCTGGGAGGAGTTGCTGCTGCTCAGTCGTAATTCCATTGCGCACGGATTTTTGCCTGAACCAACGAAAGCCCGCCTACTGACTCGCTTCGCCACGCGGATTGATGATTTTGCGCGACAGATTGCAGCACGACCCTCGGCAGCTTTGTCTCCTGAGGCCCAGAGCTATGGCTTTATTTGCGACCGTTACCAACTCTGTGAGTGGTAAAGTCAAAATCGCCTTAATTTTTGAATGATCACTGAGAGGATTCCCATGCGAATTAAACTCGTCTTGTTTTGTCTGCCCATGCTGAGTGTGCTGCTCAGCGCTTGTGGTGCAGAGTCGCCAACTGCGGTCGTTGCTGCTTCGGACGTTGCTGAACAACCCATTCCCGTGAAGGTGGTAGTGGTGACCATGTTTGAAATCGGTGAGGACAGCGGTGACCAGGCTGCAGAATTCCAACTCTGGAATGAACGTCGTAATCTGGATCAGGTGTTTGAGTTTGGCGCGCATCACGATCTGCATTTTGACAGTGAAAACGGTGTGATGGTGATGGTCACCGGCATTGGTACCGCAAAATCTACGGCCTCGGTAATGATGCTCGGCATGGATCCACGCTTTGACCTCAGCAAGGCCTACTGGCTCGTTGCAGGGATCGCGGGTGTGGACCCTGAAGATGCATCCATTGGCAGTGCTGCCTGGGCGGAGTATTTGGTGGACGGAGATCTGGCCCACGAGATTGACCCCAGGGAGATGCCTGAAGACTGGAAGTACGGCTATATTGCGCGCAACACGAAAAAGCCCTTTGATGAGAACAAACCGGAGCCCACCGGTGAGATGTTTCGAACGAATCCAGCGCTCACTGAATGGGCTTTTCAGTTGACCAAGGATATAGAACTACCGGACTTTGAGTCTCTGGATGAAACTCGCGCGCTATATACCGAGCACCCTAACGCCCAAAGACCGCCGTTCGTACTTAAGGGCGATCACCTCGCAGCCATGACCTTCTGGCACGGCACAATGATGAATGATTGGGCGAATGACTGGGTGGATTACTGGAGCGAGGGTAAAGGTAATTTTGTGACTTCGGCGATGGAAGACACGGGCACCATGCAATCTCTGACTTGGCTGACCAACGCCGGTCGCGCGGACCGCGATCGACTCATGGTGCTACGCACAGGGAGCAACTACACCCTGCCTCCACCCGGTGTCGATGCAGCCACTAATTTGCTGTCTGAGAATGAGGGTTATGCGGGTCTGGATGCATCGCTGGAGTCGGCGTACGTCGTCGGTTCAAGAGTCATCGATACTTTGGTCGCAGGCTGGGATGTATACCGGGATCGCACACCGACGGTCGAAGATATTATTGCTCCCTAAGGTTTAGCAGCGCGGCGTGACGACCAGTCTACTGATCTTGCTCCCGGTGCTGCTGGGAGCTGGTTGCCTAGCGTAGCCAGCCTCTGAGCTCTTTGCGGACTTTCCGCTCTTGGTTCGACTGCCTATGCTGTTGCGACGGTTTTTTTGTGCTGAATTTTACGACTGAGGTTCACAGAATGTTTGACGCCCATTTCCGAGTATTTTTCGTCCGCGCCATTGTGACACCGTTCTTGCTGCTGTTGGGCTTGTTAGCGCAGCCGGTCTGGGCTGCCGAGCGGCTGCCAGTCAAGGTGGTTGTGCTGAGTATGTTTGAGAACGGCGAACCTATCGGAGACAAGCCCGGAGAGCTGCAACTGTGGCTGGAGCGCAATCCGGGTCTTAAGGAAATGCCTTTTGCGTTGGGTGAGTACTCCCTGTACTACGGCGACAACGGATTGTTGCTTGCCTGTCTCGGTGGTGGTATCCCCAATGCTACGGCATCGACCATGGCCCTGGGTCTGGATGAGCGCTTTGATCTTAGTAAGGCTTATTGGTTGATCGCCGGTATCGCCGGCGGGGATCCCGAGGATCTGTCTTTGGGATCAGCCGCCTGGGCGAGTGCGGTGGTTGACGGTGATCTTGTTTACGAGATCGACGCCAGGGAGATTCCCGATACCTGGCCTTACGGATTTATTCCCTTGGGCGCCACAGAGCCAGCAGATGGCCCTCAGGATGTGTCGACAGGTTGGACCTTGGATACCATTAGTTTTGAGCTGGATAAGGGACTCACCGAGTGGGCCTATCAGCTGACTCGTAACACAGCACTGATGGATACTCCGGCTATGCAGACGTTTCGCGCAGAGTTTGATGGCTATCCTTTGGCGCAGCGGCCGCCCTTCGTGACCAGGGGTGACACTTTGTCGGCGAGCACCTATTGGCATGGTGAAAAGCTCAATGAGTGGGCTAACGACTGGTTACGGGTGTATGCCGGTGAGTCTGCAGAGTTTATGACCTCGAATATGGAAGATACGGGAACACTCACGGCGCTACATCGCTTGGGACGCATTGATCGCGTAGACCCGCAGCGGGTGTTGGTTTTGCGCACGGCAAGTAACTACACCATGCCTCCCAAAGGGCGCAGCGCGGCCTGGAGCACTACCGCCGATTACCCTGATGGCGGACTTGGAGCGCTGGAGACGGCTCAGCGAGTAGGGCAGCCCGTGGTAGATGCGGTAATCGAAAACTGGGCGACCTACCGTGATGAACTGCCTAAAGTCGAAGCCCGGATTCCTGTGGTGTTCGATACGGATATGGCGATCGATGACTGGGCGGCATTGCTGTTTTTGGCGCGGCATCCGCGCATCGATCTCCTGGCGGTCACCGTTGCAGCAAGCGGTGAAGCACACTGCGAGCCCGGAGCGCGTAACGCGCTTGCTTTGTTAGATTTGGTGGATCCGCACAACCAAGTGCCTGTGTCCTGCGGTGACGCCTATCCCATGGACGGCTACTTCGTGTTTCCTGTGCCTTGGCAAAAAGACATGGACACACTGTCCGGCGTAGCTATCACGCCCAGTGTGCGTGAGCCTGATTCCCGACAGGGTGTTGAGTTGTTGCACGACATCGTTGCTGCGGCGACTGCGCCGGTCACTATTCTCGCGACCGGCCCACTAACCAATATTGCGCAGTGGCTAGAGCGTTATCCCAAGGACAGCAGCAAGACAGATCGTCTGGTAGTTATGGGGGGTGCGCTGGATGCTCCCGGTAACATCATCGTGCCTGGCTTCACTGACGATAATCCCAATACGCAGGCCGAGTGGAATATTTATGTGGATGCCCTGGCCGCTGACGAGGTTCTGCGTTCGGATCTTGCGATTGAGCTAGTGGGTCTGGACGTTACAAATCATGTCAAGGTCACCACAGAGTTTGCTGCGCAGTTCAAGCAGCGAGTAGACAACCCGGCCGCCGCATTCTGGGATGCAGTCCTGGATGCGAATCAATGGTTCATTGATTCTGGTGAGTACTACTTTTGGGATGTACTGGCAGCACTGGCTGTTATTGATCGCGAGCGATTTTGTCAGGGCGATATGCTGGGGCTGGCGGTAACGTATGAGGAAACGGATCAGCCCTGGTGGGCCACCTCTGATAAGGCCATGCCCAGCGCTTCGTCCATGGGCACGCCCCGGCGTCACTTTGCAGCGAAAAGTGCCGGTGTCATCGAGGAGCGAGACGGGCCCAAAAACACCTTGTTCTGTCGCGACACGGATCCGGAAGCGGCTTTTGGCTTGTTCATAGATACTTTGACCAGTGGGGATACAGTAAGTGACTGAGCAACATTTTGGCCCGGTAACCCAGTGGCTTTCAGGGATGCCAAAAGCGGAGCTCCATCTGCATATTGATGGAAGCCTGCGCGCTCCCCGGTTACTGCAACTCGCTGCTAAGCACAGCGTGTCGCTTCCTTATAGCTCGGTGGCAGAAGTTGAGGCTGCTTACGACTTCAGTGACTTGCAGAGTTTCCTGGATCTCTATTATCTCGGTGCTTCGGTGTTGCGCGACCAAGAGGACTTTTATCTGCTGATGAAGGATTACCTCGAGGTGTGCCGGGTCCAGAATATTGTGCACTGCGAAATTATGGTGGAGCCGCAGACATACCTACCGCAGGGCGTAGAGCTGGCTGTGGTGCTGGAGGGCTTTGATCGGGCCATTGCTGAGGCGAAGTCTGATTGGGGGCAGTCCGTGGGTTTGATCCTCAGTTTCCTACGACACTTACCGGAAGCGGATTGTATTGCGATGCTCAAAGCTGCAGATCCTTATCGAGAGCATTTTTGCGCCATCGGTTTGGCGAGTGCCGAGCGGGATTTTCCGCCGGCGAACTTCCAAGCGCTGTACCGCGAAGCGGCAGAGCGAGGCTACGCGCTCACTGCCCATGCGGGAGAAGAGGGGCCGCCCAGCTTTATTCGCGATGCGCAGCAACTCTTGTCGGTTACTCGCATTGATCACGGTGTGCGTGCTGTAGAAGACGAGGATTTACTGAATCAACTCGCAGCGGACCGGGTGCCCCTTACCGTCTGCCCGTTGTCGAATGTACGTCTTTGCGTATACGAGAACATGTCGGAACATCGTATTTTCGATCTCCTAGATCGCGGATTGTGTGTCACGGTGAGCTCCGATGATCCTGCGTATTTCGGTGGTGATTTACTCGAGAACTTTGCAGCGCTGGAATCAGATTTGGCGATGACAAAAGATCAGGCTTTGTTGCTGGTGCGGAACTCCTTCGAAGCGGCATTTCTGCCCATTGCAGAGAAGATCGCCCTCGATGACCGACTTCAGGATTACCTTGCGCGCAACCCCTGAGTCTCGCAGTTTTCGCGCCATCGGTGTTGCAGCACTACTTGTCTGCTGCACTGTGTTGGGACTGGCAGGTACCGACCTTGTGCTTCCGGCAGTGCCTGGTTTGCCCGATTCGCTCGGTGGAACGATAGCCCAGGCACAGTTTGTCCTGGCGACGTTTGCTGCCGGCGTTGGTGTGGGTTTGCTTCTGTTTGGGGAGCTGGGCTCGGTTCTCGATCATCGCAGGATGCTCGCGACCTCACTTCTGGCTTACGCACTGCTATCGGCGGCTGCAGCAGTTGCTGATAGCCTTGAGCTTCTTATCGCGCTGCGGTTTCTGCAGGGCGTTGCGGCCTCCTGTGCGGCAGTGGTGACTCCGGGTATGGTGCGGGCACTGTTTGACGAACAAGGCGCTCTGCGGGCGCTAGGAGCGCTGGGCAGCATTGAGTCTCTGGCACCGGCGATTGCGCCGATTATTGGTGTGTGGTTATTGAGCGCCTATGGTTGGTCCGCGTCATTCTGGGTAACGGCAGTGCTCGCACTGTTGCTCAGCATGCTGGTGGCTCTGTCAAAAGCCTATATTCCGACCGTATCTGGCAACCCATCCCGATTTGGCTACTGGGTGCTTCTTCGAAGCCCCGTGTTTCAGCGCTACGCGCTCAGCCAGGGCTTTAGTCTGGGTTCTTTGCTCGCGTTCGTGTTTGCTATGCCCACAGTGTTTGTTATTGCCTTTGAGGGCGAAATCCGTCAGTTCATTGTGATGCAGCTTCTGGGAATATCGACCTACATCGTTGCGGCGAACCTCTCCAGTCGGCTTGTGCAGCGTTTTGGTGCGGAGGCCACAATCTATGGAGGAAGTGTTCTGGCGCTGTTGGGGAGCGTTGGAATGCTAGCCTATGGTCTCTTCGGCGGTAGTGAGCCTTGGGTGATTTGGATGTTGTTTTTGCCCTTCAATATGGGGTTTGGGTTCCGCGGGCCACCGAGTTTTTATCGTTCGCTGCAGGCTTCAGAGGGCGATGACGCTCGCGCATCCGCATTGGTGATCTTGTATGTGATGCTGATTACCGCCGCCGCCACAGCATTGATTTCACCTTTTGTTGCAAACGGTCTATGGCCTGCAGCGCTTGCGGCGACCCTCCTGGGCGCTGTATCACTGCTGATACTACCCTTGCTGCCGCGGCTAGCTGAGAGCTAGCACACGATAAGGTGTTTGGACGCGTTCTTATTGCCGGTCGTTCAGACGCCAATCGTAGTCAAGGAACGCCAGGTCAATGTCACCCTCACTGAGCGCCTTGTTCTGAGTCGGTGTGAGCATTAGTGAGTCTCCGTAACGGCTCAAAAAGTGATGTAGTGAATCGATGCCTCGCCAGCCTTGCTCGAAGTCGTCCCGGTACCACTTAAAGATAGATGAGACTCCCAGTTCGTCGCCCTGCAAACGATTGCGACTCGGGTCGGCGAGAAAGCTTTGCGTCTGTTCCTCAAGCTGCAAGTCGATATTATTGCCGTCATAGGCTTCCTGGCGCAACGCCGGGCAACCGATGCTTGCGCAGTTCACCGCAAAGTGAATTCTCGGGTCGTCAAAGCGGCCGGGAGCGCGGATCATGCCATGCTCAATATCGTCCAGGCTCACCGTGTCGCCGAGAAATGGAATGAAGGACTGCTTCCAGGGAGAACGGAGGATGCTGCCAAGATCGCGTATAGACTCAAGTCCCGGCCAATTGTTGAGAATCAAGGCCACAGTCCAGGCGTTATAGGCATTGATCAGAAGTGCGAGCTGCACATCCTTTGGCTGCGAAAGAAGCGTCGCTTCGCTGAAGTCAGAAAGATCATTCAAATAGCTGTCGAGAAGTTCTCGACGCTGGGCAAAGCAGTCGTAGTCTGCCGCGGTGCTGTAGCCATCAGTTGTTTTAACAACACAGGCTTTTAGCAAAACATTCCAGCTTTTATGCGAGAACTGGCTGCTCGCCGCGATGGATGTCGTAGTAAACCCCAGCAAAAGACAGCAGGCGAGGAGGACGACGGTGCTTGCACGCGTGCTTTCCGATTTGCTCTTCGCCAAAAGTGTTGTCCTTGAATTGCCGTATTTACGTCTTGTCACATTAAATTCCATTAGCCAAATCTACCTTTCCTGGTTGCTCTTTTGGTCTCCCATAGCATCTTTGGTTCAAAACCTCCTGTGGAGATGCACAAGCGCCGTTCCCACTGTACTGCGCCGGCTACCGGTGAGGAAGTGTCCGTTAGCTTGTTGCCTTAATTGCGACGGTTCAGAGACTGTGCCATCGTGAGCGACCTTGTTGATGAGGCCCGTTGGGAGTCATTGTGGAAGTACCTGTCGTGGATTGTGATCAGGTGATTCGGTCTGATCTGGAAGTTGCTCGAGATATCGATTCAGCGCTACGTAACGTCGGTTTTATGGCGGCACGAAATCTCGGTGTTTCTCCCGAACGGATTATGGATGTGTTCAGTACGGCGCAGAGCTTCTTTCATTTGCCGGTGCAGGCAAAGCAGCATTGCGCCTACGAGGCAGCCATGGAGAACTTTGGTTATCAGGGTTTAGGTCAGGAGAGCCTGGATCCCAGTCGCCCCGGTGACTTGAAAGAAACGTTTACTATGCGCAACCTTCTTGCTGACCGCGTAACGGCAGAACGATGGCCCAATGTCGAGTTTCGTCAATCTGTGTCAGCGTTTTACCAAGATGCTTTGTCTGCAGCGCAGCGGCTCCAGAGGCTCCTCGCCTTAGCGCTGGACGTCCCTGGGGATTATTTTGTAAAACAGCACAGTGGTGAAAACATCACTCTGCGGTTGTTGCACTATCCGACAGTCACCGCTGATACGGTTAATCCTGAACAGATGGGTGCCGGTGCGCACACAGACTACGGCATGCTGACCCTGCTGTTTCAAGACGCTGTTGGGGGCTTGCAGGTGCAGTCAGAAGATGGTGCCTGGCATGATGTGCCGCCACGCCCGGATGCGATTGTTATTAACTCCGGTGACTTGCTAGAGCGTTGGAGCAACGGACGTTATCGCTCGACCTGTCATCGCGTACTCCCCCGAGAGCAACCTGCAGAGCGCTATTCGATCGCGCTGTTTGTGGATCCGGACAGTGACACGGTGGTGGAAGCCTTGCCCTCCTGTATCGAGGTTGGTGCGGGTGCACTGTATCCCCCGATCACCGCAGGTGAGCATGTACAGGCAAAAATAGAAGCCACTCACCGTGCCTGAGGAGTTCCCTGGGGCCGCGGTATCTCCCGGGTTGTTTTCACATCCTGGTCTTCTCGTGGCAGGTGCAGCAGCTTTTGGTATGTCGACGCTATTCAGTGCCTTACAGCCCGTGTTGCTCACCCGACTACTGGAGGAAACTACCTGGGATGCCGCCATGGCCGGGGTCGTCGTTGCGGCGCCGTTTTTGGGTATTGCTCTCTCATCCTTGTTGTTTTTTATGCGTCCCCCGCGGGCATCCCTAAGAAAGCTGGCCTTGGTGTTTGGCGGCGCCCTCGTGCTCTTGGAGTTATTGAGCGCCTACCTGTTTGAGTATCGGTTGCTCTTGTTGGGTTTTCAGTTTGTGGCCGGCTTTTGTGTCGGGGCTCTCATGGCAGCTACGTCGCGCCTGGTAGCGGTGAGTGATGATCCGGATCAAAGCTTCGGATTCATAGATATGTCTGCGGTGATTTTGATGTCGGCCATGGTCGTTGGAGCGGGTGCCGCTGTTGCGGCCGCAGGTGTGATGGGCGGATACGGTTTTGCGGCACTCGTGGCTCTTCTTTATGCATCAGCCATCGCCAGCTATCGAGAGAGCCCTTCGCTGATGGCTCACCACGATCATCAGCCAGAGCCTCTGGATGTCAGTGTTCGATCTCTGGCCGTGATTGCTATGGGTATCTTGTTCGTGACCAGCAGCGGTCTGGGCTTTGCCTTTATGTTTAGTTTTGCCGCGCGTTTGGGTCTTGGCTACGAGCAAGCGGGCTCCAAGATTGGACTATTGCTCTTGGCGTCAGCATTGGCTTGCCAGCTCGGCGGGTGGTGCAGTGCTCGCTTTGGTCCCCGCTTCCCTTTGCTCGGGGCTTTTGTTGCCTGCGCCGTCGGGTGGTGGATTGTCGTCCATGCGCAAAGTCCTGCAATGTTCTTCGTAGGTCTGGTGCCGGCTGTGTTCTCGCTGCAGTTTAATTTCCCTATTTTGCTCGCGCTCTCGGGTTCCTTGGACGCCCATGGACGCTGGGCGGGTATTGCAGCTCCCCTTATCACCAGTGGTTTTGCCTGGGCTGCCATATTATCGGGACAGGTGGTTCAGTATCGAGGGCTGGAGGCGCTGGCAGGTGTCACAGCGGTCGGCATGTTGCTGTGCGCTGCATTACTGTGGCCAGCAACGTCGTCGACACAGACGCCCGTTAGCACTGCAGCATGATCTCCATAGCAAGTTTGGTGTCAGCGTTGTGCGTGCGCTGTTTCCAGCTGCGCCGCAATAGCCGCCAGTTTGTGATCTTGCCAACGCTCTCCGATCAGGGATATCCCCAGCGGTAAGTGTGCGACTTTCCCCAGGGGCACAGTAATGTGCGGATTGCCGGCGACGGCGGCTTGTCCGGCCATGCCCGGGCCAAAGTTTGCATCGCCATTTACCCAGTCAATCATCCAGGCCGGACCTTCGGTTATCCCGACAATAGCGTCCAGCTGGTGCTCGGCAAACAGTCGATCCAGGCCGTCTTCACGCATGGCTTTTTGTGTGGCTAGGCGTTTTTGACGATAGTCCTCTTCGGTGTCTGCGAGATTCTGGGACTTGAGAAAAATGGATTGGTCGAAATGGCGAAGCTCCTGGGTGGCATGTTCTTCGTTAAAGGCGATGAGCGATGCAAGCGTCATGTTGCTGAGCGCATTAGGTAGCTGAGCGAGATAGGCGTTGAGATCGCGACGAAATTCGTAAAGCAGAACATCATAAGAGTCTTGCCCATAGCCTTCATAGGGCTCTATATCTAGTCCAGGGACCAGTAAAGCACCGTTATCTTTGAGTGTTTCTAGTACGGTATCGAGCTCTGTATCACGCCGGGGGTCAAAGCCCTGGGTCCGTGAGAACACTCCGATTTTTAACCCCTTCAGACTGGAGACCGCATCCAAACTAATGAGGCCCTGGCGTATAGCTTTGCCGTCTTGCGCAGTATCGCTGCTGATTACCGCCAGCGTACGTGCAGCGAGGCTCACGCTGTTGGCGATAGGGCCAGCAGTGTCTTGAGTGCTCGCCAGCGGCACTATCCCTGAGCCGTCTACAAGGCCCTGGGTGGGTTTGAAGCCTACAACGCCGTTGATCGATGCGGGGCAGACAATGGACCCCGACGTTTCGGTGCCGATGGCGACATCGACGTAGCCCAGGGCTACTGCAACCGCGGAACCGGAACTTGAGCCACAGGGTGTACGTTCGGGGTCGTGTGCATTACGTGTCTGACCACCAACGCCGCTCCATCCCGAACTTGAGAACTCTGATCGGAAGTTTGCCCACTCGCTTAAATTGGTCTTGCCTAAAATGACCGCGCCAGCGCGTCTAAGCTTTGCTACCAGTGGCGCGTCGCGGCCCGTGTTGTTGTCTGCAAGTGCCAACGAGCCGGCCGTTGTAGGTAGGCCTTTGGATTCAATATTGTCTTTTAGAAGTATCGGTTCGCCATGCAGCGGCCCCGGAGCCTTGCGCTGAAGATCGAGCACACGAGCCACGTTGGTGGCGTCTGGATCGATGGCAATGACCGCATGGTATTGCTGATCACGCTGCTCGATATCGGCAATCGCGGCCGCAATGCGAGTCTGGACTGGTCCATACTCTACTGCGCCGGTAGAGCTATTCGTAAACATGAGTAGTGTGAGTCCGCTGGCAATAATGCCGCGTCGCAAAGTAGTTTGAAGTCGAATCATGGTTCGTGGCTAATCCCTGGCAAAGTGTCTGTTTGGCTCCGTCTTTGTATTTGTATGGAGCGTTGTCTGAAGTCACTGTAATCCCCTGATACAAGAATACTCAAATCGGCAGGGGAATGAATACCGAACTGGCTGTGTGCACGACCTTGGTAACACGGCGGTCGCCAGCATCGCCCGCTATCCGCGCCATCATGTCCTGTAGCGCGATGAGTTTTCCGAATATGCGTTCAAAGCTGAGGTTGTCGGTTTTTCCCCGGTATTCGCTGGAAATCAGGAATGGCTCTCCGCTGCCCTGGCGGTTGTTTTTCAGGCGCCAAAGCAAGATTTCAATGTTGCGGGCGCTGGTACTAAGCGCCTCGGAATCCAGAGAGTCGAAGAGGAACGACTCAGTGTTGTACCCGTAGGCGCGACGCAGCATACCCCCAAGCCCCACAATCACGGCAAAAACCCGATCCCCCGCGAAGTCATCCTGAAACACCAGTTCGAGTGCGGCTATTTCCTGAGCGTAAGAGAGCTCCCGAAAAGAAAGCGTCCCGGGGGTGTCTCGCAGCTGGTCCAAGCGAGCGTCGACCGTGTTAAGGGAGCCACGTAGAAGCTGATCTGGATTGCGGGCGTAGAATTTACTCATAAGCTCTCGAACAAGCAGCCGCGTTTCTGTGATGAACTCGTCGGTGACAAGATCAATGTCTGACTTTGCGAGATTCTTGACTTCATAGCGGGCACAGCCGCCCAGGAGAGATCCCAGGAGGAGGGCGGCAAAGTGCCGGCGACTTACAAGAGCCATAGCTCTGTATTAGGTGGCTTGGCGGAGTTGTGCTGCCATTTTCTCCAGCGCCTGAAATGCGGCAATGGGGTTTTCGCGCTTGAGTTGCAATAGACCCATCTCCGGACCACTGCCCACAGCGATTTCCGGATCACCGTTTTCAAAGCCGGCGATAATTACATCCGCACAATCGTCAACACTCATGCCGCCGGCTATGTCATCGTCCGTGGTGCCGGTTGGTTTACCGTCACCTGCTAACGCGTTTTTAGAGACATTGGTTTGGATGAAACCTGGCGTAATGGTTGTGACCTGCAGGCCATCTGCGGCGACTTCTGTGCGAAGGGAGTCAAAGAAGCCCATAACCGCATGCTTGGCGGCACAGTATCCGGTCCTTAGGGGTGCCCCGACCTTGCCCGCAACACTTGCAGTCACCGAGAGGTGGCCCACTCCTCGGGCCACCATGGCGGGGAGAACGGCTTGGGTGAGAGCAATTTGCCCCAACACATTGATGTCCATCATCTGTCGGTAGACCTCGAAATCCGTGTCTACGCAAAACGATCGCTGCGACACGCCAGCATTGTTAACAAGCAAGTCGATCTGTCCAAACTGTGCCAGCACCTGTTGTGCAGCCGGCTCCATAGCATCATGTTGGGAAACGTCTAAGGGCAAGACCAGAACGTCACCTGCACCTGCATCACGGCAGAGTGTTGCTACGCGTTGTAGCTCCGACTCGTTGCGTGCAGAGAGTACAAGAAGGCTGCCACGAGCCGCCATTCGCAAAGCGAGTGCTTCACCAATACCCGACGATGCACCGGTGATCCATACGACTTTGCCATTGAATTGTATGCCTGAATACATGAGTTTTTGCTCTCCGAAGAATACTGGGTCCAAGCTTAACGCGAAACTGAATCAGCTGAATCAGCTGAATCAGCTGTATCGTTGTGTTGAGCGTGGACGTGCACAATGCCAAGAGGTAAGTTAGCCATTCGAGTTGATCTTTCAACCGGGCTAATCTAACTGACATCCTGAAAACACAAGAGTCCCTCGCTATGTCAACACCCAATACCATCAAAGACTGCATGCGCCGCAATCCGCTAACGATTAACTGTAATTCGAACCTCGTTCAGGCTGTGGAGACGTTGGTGGAGTACAAACTTACCGGCGTAACTGTCGTAGACGACGACGGCAACCCCGTAGGCGTGCTCTCAGAGATTGATTGCATCAAGTCGGTGTTGAACGCGATTTACAATGAGGGCGATCCAGAGCACGCGTTGGTCCAAGACGCCATGACACGCAGTATCGTGAGTTGTACCCCAGGTGATTCGATTGTTGAGGTGGCTGCAGACATGCTGGCTACTCGACAGCGTCGTCGTCCGGTGATCGAGAATGGCCGTCTGGTGGGGCAGGTGAGTTCCAGCAACGTGTTGTGGGCTCTTATGGAAAATTCCCGTCGCCGCGTTCACCCAAAAGGTTCTTAAGAAAAAAAGTAAAGAAATCGGGAATAAACCCGGTGCCGTCAGCGTCATCATGTCAGTAGTGGAGTGAAACACCCCATTCGAGGTGGTGCCGACGAGTATATTGGGAGCGATAGTGATCCAGCATAGGAACGCATCGCGACTCTCGGCACCAGCCTCACACCCCTCCAGTTTGTAGTTAGACCTTTCTTACTTACGCTTCTTCAAAAATCCATTGCTTACTTTCGGGCACACAGGGTTAGCCGCCGTGCGAGTGTTTCTATGCCCGAATTTTGCGGGCTTGTGTGCGCGTGTGGGAGCAGCTAAATATTAGGCCTACTTAGCTCCCACAGGCCCGTGGGCGTGGAAACTGCGAGGGGACGGTTACTTCTGCCAGCGGCTATTGATAAGGGCGCTTTCGGCATCTCGGCCGAGCGCTATATCGCCGGCGTGCTGGCTGATGAAGCTTGCTACGGGAGCTGAATCATTGGCACCGGCAGGGCGGTAAGCGTCTGTAGGCTCTAGGTATGATTCCAGACCCGCTGCTTGAGTGATCCAGTTATCCTGTTCGCGACAGGCGACTGCTCTCCAATCGGAGTCGCCACCTCGCAGAAGATACTCTCGACACCAACGACCATCTTCATGAGGAAAGCTCAACACGGGCTGAATTTTTCGCCCATCTTTCAATGCGGCCCAACCATCACCGGAAGGAAGCTCGTCGAGTGCAGCGGTCACGAGAGCATCGTTCCCGGGCAAGCTGTTTTGTGGTGATTGGCCTAGATCCGTCAACAGAGTGAGGGCAATGGCTCCGACAAAGGAGGCTGCCAACGTGTACATCCAAACGGGCGTTGCACTGGCGGCTGGAGCTTGAGTGTGTCCTGGAAAGGCAAGCACCGTCGCACTTGGGAGGGCGTCAACATCAGCCGTCGGTTCTTGTAGAAGCGACTTGACGGCTTCGGGAATGTAGTCACGCTCGGCAAGAGCGTCCCGTAGGCGTTGGTTGAGTTCCTGCATTCGCAGCAGCCCTGCTTGAAGAGCAACTTCGCTGTGCAGCCTCGTCTCAAGCTCCCGGGACAATACCGGTGCGAGTTCGCCGTCAAGGTACTGCGATAACAGTTCAATGTCCTGGTCACTCAATACCTGATTCATGCCTGTGCCCTTCATACTTTATGTTCACCCATATCTTTTTCGCACGGCTACTCTAACGCCGGTAGTAGTTGCTTTCTCGCCCGGGCAATTCGACTCATGATGGTGCCTATGGGCACCTCTAAAATCTCTGCTGCTTCGGCATAACTTCTGCCCTCGACTGCTACCAGCGTCAGGGCCATTCTCTGTTCTTCGGGCAATTTCGCCATTGCCTCGTTTACCGCCGCCAGACTTCGCTCGCCGGCAGACTGTGTTTCTGCAGAAGGCGATAGATCTCGTGCTTCGCCTGTCTGCGTGACTGTGTTCGCGTGTCGGGTGCGAACTTCTCTGGACCGCAACTCATCGATCCATAGGTTCTTGCATACCCGATACGCCCAGCGTGCAGTGTGTGCATCATCGGGAATGCCTCGCTCCAGCAGGCGCTCAACCGTGCACTGAAGTAAGTCGTCAGCGTCGGCGTCGCTGCCTGTCAGAGACAGGCAGAACCTTTTGAGGCCTTTAAGCTCCGCCATAAGCTCCTGGCGTTGCCGTTTGCCGAGTTGTCTATCACTGAGCGACGTCATTCATTCCCTGTTAGAATCTAAGACGCTTGCGAAGGCACTTTTATTCCCTTTTTTTTATATGGAACTAAAAGGTGCTTGAGATCGTTAGTATAAGGAAGCGGGAGTCTGGCATACAGAGATGCTGTGCTATTAACGTAATTTCTTCCCAAAGCATTGGTAACGCTATGAACTTATTGAATATTATTGCACACCGTAACGTCGCCGAGGTCTCGAATATGGGCCGTCGGGCCGACGCCACACACCAGACTGGGAATTTTCCGGGTTATTTCGCCTCGAACTTGATGACGATTTTTTCTGGTATTTGTGGCGCGCTGCTGCTGGCAAGCTCCCTGAACGTTTCCGCGCAGCTACCTGTGGGCGGCTTTTTGGGTGCGGATCCGGCGGAGCAGGAGATCGATGAGCGGGTAGAGCAGCAACTGGAAAAGCGTGTCGAAGACAATGTCGAAGAAAACATTGAGAACGTTGTCGAAATAGCGACCGAGCTGAATATTCAGGAAAACATCGAAGATAATATTGAAGAGACAATTGAGCAGACCGTTGATGCCTCTGTCGAGGGCACGATCGATGATGCGGTAGCACAAACGGTAGAAGAGCGCTTAGAAGAGTCTGTTGAGTCTTCTGTCGAAATTGGCGTGGCCGAGGCCGTTGAGTCCTCCGTGGAAGATGGCGTGGAGGCTAGTGTCGAGGAAGTCGTCGCCGAGACCGTAGAAGAGAGCGTTGAGGAGGCGGTGGAGAGCGAGCTCGTTGCTAGTGTTGAAGCCTCGATAGAGGAGTCTGTTGCTGACTCGGTAGAAGCGGTGCTTGAAGAAACTGTGGCGGACGCCGTGGCAGGCGATGTTGAGGACAGTGTTGAAAGCTCTCTTGAAGCCGCGTTGGAGTCATCTGTTGAAGACGATGTAGAGCAGCGAGTCGTTTTAGCAATAGAAAACCGCCTGGAAACAGAAATAGACGAGATTCTGGATGACCTTGAAAGTGATCTTGAGGTTGATGAACGCCGAATTCTAAAAGAGCAGTGGCTAGTAATGGCCGAGCCTGCGGTCTTTGAAGAGCTGACCTCACAGGGATATCTGTTCGACACCGTCACGGAGTTGCCCGGACTGGGGCTTAGACTTGCCGAGGTTGCAGCGCCATCCACGTTTGATATCACTCAGATTCGCGATGGAGTTCTGGATGTCGTGGGTAAAGATCGAGCGGAAGTCGATCTCAATCACATATACACCGCGGGCGTGCCGGAGATGGCCTCAGGTGCTGGCGTGATGCCTCGAGCTGCCATGGTGTTTCCCTCCGATCTCGATACGTTGGATCTTCGCGTGGGCATGATTGATAGCCGAGTGGATACAGAGCACCCGGCTTTGGTTAATTCCAATATTCACACCCGGTCTTTCGCGAGACCCGGTGCTGAGGCCCCGGAGTTTCATGGGACTGCAATAGCGTCAATTATTGCTGCGAATTCTCCGGAGTATCGAGGCCTCGCACCCATGGCTGAGGTGTACGCTGCGTCGGTGTTTGAGCTGGACGCTAAGCGTGGCGAAATAGCCAGTACGGTCAGTCTGATCCGAGCGCTTGATTGGCTGATTTCCTCGGGCGTTGACGTGATTAATATCAGCCTGGCGGGACCGCCCAATCGATTGCTTGAGAGGGCTCTGGATCGTGCTAGTTCGCAGGATATGGTGGTCATGGCCGCTGCGGGGAATGGCGGGCCGGTGGCGCGGCCTATGTATCCCGCTGCTTATGACAGTGTCGTAGCAGTCACGGCAGTTGATTCAGCACAGCAGGTGTTCCGTCTTGCGAATCGCGGGGACTATCTCGCTCTGGCAGCACCGGGTGTGGATTTACGCCACGCGCAGTCTGGAGGAGGCTATGCCGCGTCCTCTGGCACCTCGTTTGCGGTGCCCTTTGCCGTTACGGCGGCGGCACGTTTAAGTCGACTGAGTCCTAAGTCAGACATCATCACGATGTTGCTTGAAAGCGCCATGGATCTTGGTCCCCCTGGGCGAGATACGATCTACGGTTACGGGCTACTGACCTTAGGCAGTCTTTGATTAACTGAGCTTTTTCTGGACTGTTCGGGGCTTGGCTGAGGCGACCGCGCCAAGGGTTCACCAGGTATATTGCAACCGTGTTCCGAAAATGGTTTGGGTGAAATCTGCCCGGGGCAGGTTGGAGATGTAATCTCCGTAACTCAGATACCATTGCCAGGTGAACTTTTGGGTAAGGGGTATCTCAAGATCCAGCTTTAAGCGCATGCGGTCATCCGTGCGAGGCTCCCCAATAGTGGGTTCCGCCGAATTGTAGTTGCGTACCTCATATCGTAATGCCGCCTCGAGTTTTACTTTTCTCTCCATCAAATCAACGCGTCTGATGTAGCGCAGTTTTAGTGAGTGCGCATCAAAGTCGAGCTCATCGGCGACGGCATCCTCATCCCGGTAACGATAGCCTAGATTAAAATAGCTCCGCAGTCCGCGGTGAAAGAAGTAAAGGTCCAGCTCTCCGGTTTGGGTCTCGGCATCACGTTGGGCGCGGTTATCGATCTCACGCTCGGAGTACACATAGGCCCCCCGTGCAAACCAGCGACGAGACAAGAACCCCGACAAAGATGGCGATATGCGGATATATTTTAGGAAGGCTTCGCCATCGAGCTGCGAATCAATATAGTAGGCTGACAGCGACGCGTTACTGCTTCCCACGTCGGTGCTAATGTCTGCGCCGACAATATGCGTCAGACGATCCACCGCGGAAAACTCCTGGTAGCTGCTTTTGCTGACGTCGTAGTTCAGGGAGGCTTCGGTACGCTCACTAAAAGTGCGCTTTACGCCCAGCTCCAGATCAATGATCGTGGCGTAGTCACTCTGGCCACTGGAGAGATCAACCTCATCAACGGAGACATTAGTATCGTATTCTCCCCCCACACCGACTTCGGCGCGCCAGCGGGTTTTGCTCACACTATCGTCTGATTCCTGGGCGACAGCAGGCGACGTCACGAGCAAGCAAAGAATTGCTAGTGAGGCGCAAGCTTGTCGAGGGGCAGTTAGGAACACGGATGAGCTCTGGGTGACAGTAGGGGGCGCAGCCTAATCAAAGGCTGCCTGCGGCTCAAGACTGCCGTTTAGCGGCTGTCTGTGTTTACGATCCAATGGTAAACTCCAATAGCTTTATCATCGTAATATTTAAGGAATATCTGTGAGCGACGATCAAACACAGCAACACGACGACTGCATGCAGCGTTTTATCGATTTGGCCAATGAGATGAAGGACGAAGGAGTTCCGATTAACGTTGTGTCCTGGTCTTTGATGACGGCATCGGGCATTTATTCTACCTACTCGGTAACGGGAAACAGCGGCGGCTTGAATCCTTCAGGTATTGATAAGGTCGTTGACGCCTATAAGCAGAACTTGACAAATATTCAGGCATTGAAAGAGGCTGAGGACGAGCAGACAAAAGCGAGTAACTGAGGCTTTTTCAAGCCTTCTCGAACTTAAAGCCAGCTTCTTCGTCGCTGTTACTGCTACTGCTACTGCGATTTAGCAGCTCTAGCTGACGAGTGAAGTGCTGCGGCGCAAGCAATTCCCGAAGACGGGCCACTGGAACGGGTTGGCTAAACAAGAAGCCCTGAATGATATCTGCGTCCTGGTCGCGAAAGAATTCGAGTTCTTCCATGCGCTCGACGCCTTCGACGACCAGTTCTAAGCCCAAGCTTTTGGCCATAGCAATGATCGCTCGTACGAGCTCAACGTTCTGCTTGCCTTTTGCTAGCCCCAAAACGAAGCTGCGGTCTATCTTGAGCTCGTCCAGCGGGAAGCGAGTGAGGTAGCTAAGGGATGAATATCCTGTCCCAAAATCATCGATAGACAGTCGTACGCCCAAGTCCTTCAGGTTTTGCACCATGCTGACGATGCTTTCCTGATTACTGACCATAATCCCTTCAGTAAGCTCTATCTCCAGAGATTGTGGTGGTAATCCGGACTCTTGCAGCACTGACTGAACGGTGCCTACAAATTCGCCGTTAAACTGTAAAGCGGATACGTTGACGGATACTTTTGGAAGGGTGTGCCCGGTCTCTCGGAGTTCGACTAGATCAGCACAGGCTTTGCGCAAGACCCACTCGCCTACGTCTTCGATGAGCCCTAACTCTTCGGCGATAGGAATCCACTTGAAGGGAGGTATAAGTCCCTGGTCGGGATGATTCCAGCGTACCAAAGATTCCGCGCCTGTTACTTCGCCGGTGCGGGCATTTACCTGGGGCTGATAATGCAGAAGCAGTTGATCCAACTCAACGGCACGACGTAGATCATTTTCAAGCTGCAGGCGCTCGCGGTTCGCGCTTTCCATGGTGTTGTCATAAATAACGATGCGGTTTCGGCCGCGTTTCTTTGCAGTGACCATTGCTGTATCAGCTGCACGCAGCAGTGTTTCAGCAGTTTCTGCGTGATCCGGCGCGAGCGCGATGCCAATGCTGGATGTGACGATTATCTCCTGATGATCGACAAAGTAAGGCTTTGCCACGGAGGAGGAGAGACGCTCCGCTACCCGCTTCGCCATATGGATGTTCTCGACTTGGTTGAGCACCACGGTGAATTCGTCACCCCCAAGTCGGGAGAGGTCCATGAGTGAGTTCTCCTCATCAGATCGACGATGAAGCACATCACTGTCTCGTACTCCGGCGGCCAGACGTTTCGAGATCTCCCTAAGTAAGCTATCTCCAGCAGTCGAACCCAAAGATTCGTTAATGCGTTTAAAGTTGTCGATATCTACATGCAAGAGGCCTACGTTTTGGTTGCCGCGCCGGGCAAGGCGCAGTAATAGCGTCAGCTGCTCGGTGAAAAGTTTTCTATTGGGGAGCGAGGTCAGATTGTCGAAGTACGCCGCATGTCGCAGTTTGCCGCGAGTCTCTGTGACCTTCAGCTCCGCGCTATCTAGTTCTTCCTTGCGACGGCTCAGCTGCGCTGTACGTTCCTCGACCTTCATGCTGAGCATTTTTCGGTCAGTATCCATTTGCTGGGTATAGGTGTGTAAGCCGGTGATGATGCCGTTGAGGACTTCGGCAATGTCCCGAATTTCGCCACTGCCCCGAATTCGCAGCGGCTCACTTTGTTTCCCCGACGCGATATCGTCGGCGACGCTGGCCAGCATCCCTAGGGGTGCGGTAATACGCCGCGTAATGATGCGCGTGAGGAGCCAGAACAAAAACACTACCGCGAGGCCGATGCCAGCTGACAAAGCTACTGTAGGCAGGGTGAGGCTCCAGAGAACCGTGCTGCTGATGTCGACGCCTATATAGGCCGTAACGTAAACGCTACTCACCAATTCTGGATAGACGAGTGCTGCGGCAAAATCTTCGCGACCGAGGTTCTTCTTGGTCGGGTCAACTACGGACACGATCGGGAGTGTTACTGATGTGGTTTGCTCGCCGAAACTCAGAGTACTAAGTAATTCAAGCCCATCAGGTACCGAGCCACCGGCGAGCGTGACAATGCCGCGGTCTAAAGGGGATAAGCTTTTGCGCAGCTGTGAGAAGCGGGGTAGTTGATCGTTCTGGACCCAGGGTTGTCTCTGTTCGCCGACCACGCCACCGTCAGTGTCGTAAAGAATGACTCGCTTCACCGCCGGAGAGAGATTGAGGAACTCGTCCAGCGTGTTCTGTACGTCGGCCGGCTCTCGGTAGTACGCGGTCAGTTGAAGATGCGGCTGGCTGCCCACAAGGCTGGTCGCCGCTAGAAACAGCGCGTCGCGCTGGTAGCTGTAGTCTCGCTGTCCAACAAAGAGAGTGAGCATGAGACCCGCAAGAACAGCCAGTAGCGCTATCAAAGCGTTGATTTTACTTGCGATACTCATCAGCGGAGCTGCGCTCCGTTTACGTTTTTATAGTTCATAGCGAACCCCAGTTCCCGGGACAGTTTTTAGGGGTTGTCGACTTATCGAAAGCCGCAATCTGCGGTAACGAATCGATCAACAGAAATAAAATCACTCATCGTCTAGCGGTCCCTGCGCTCGTGACAATGCTATACATAGACGCTATCACGCATCTGAAGTGGTGACTAGACTGATATCGATAGCAAAACTACTGCTGCTTTGCCTGGGTTCGAGCGTTTTGGTATTGCAGAAGAGCTGTTGGACTAATTGGCTTCGAGAAAAAGCACCCCCGGCGCAGATAACAGCAATCTTTGACGAGCATTGCACGTTGCTCTTCAGTTTCTACGCCTTCTGCGATGACCTCCAGGTTCGGGGCATTAGCTAAAGCAATGATAGTTTGTGCGATTGCTCGGCCATCGGGGTCCACGACGATGTTACATGCAAACGAAGCATCGATTTTGAGACGGCTTAGTGGGTACTGCTGCAAATACGCCAGTGAGGAGTCGCCCCTGCCAAAATCATCAATAGAACTGGCGATACCCAATTTACGAAAAGCCTGCATCGCCTGCGCAGCCAGAATTGGCTCGCCGAGCAACACGCTTTCGGTAATCTCCAGCTCCAAATGGCTGCCGCTGCAGTCTGGGATGTTAGCAAGCATGTAGTCTCGCGATGCGCATAGTGTGAATCCTGCGCCGCCATCGAGCTTAGCG
>NZ_JBLGBE010000008.1:0-68682 GCF_047617445.1 Congregibacter sp. | reverse complement strand
TAAGCGGACCAATTGATGGGAACGCCCAGGGGATAGCCGTACAGTGATTCGAACTGCGCTTGAATTGTCGGTGTTGTAAACCAGTCGTAGCGAAACCAGTACAGATTGGCGAATTGCTGATCAGGTAGCTGGTAGATTTTGCCATCAGGGCCGGTGGTAAAGCTGATGCCTATGAAGTCATCAAGATCGAGGGTGGGAGAGGTTACCGCTGCACCTTCGCCGGCCATGAAGTCGCTCAGGGGTACCACGTGACCGTAGCGGGCGTGTGTGCCCACCAGATCCGAGTCGTTCACGTAGGCGTCGTAGACGTTTTCTCCGGTTTGCATTTGTGTTTGTAACTTTTCGATGACATCGCCCTCCTGAATCAGGTCATGCGTCACGTGAATGCCCGTGATGTCATAAAAGGCTTTTGTGAGCTGTGTGCTTTCGTACTCATGCGTTGTCAGGCTTTCTGATGCCACATTAATTGACATGCCCCGAAAGTCTTTGGCGGCCTCAGTAAACCAAGCCATCTCTGCTAGCTGCTGTTCCTCTGTGAGCGTGGACGGTTGGAACTCTTTCACCCACGTCTGGGCGTTGGCAGCAAAGCTAGCTGCCTTTTCAGCGGGCGTTTCAGTGGATTGCTCGGAGCAACCAGCCAATGTCAGGCTCAGAGATGTTAATGCTAAGAGGATATGCCGTACTTTCACGATAATAGCGTGCCTTGGGGTAGCGGACGCTCAGTATAGAGAGCTTAGCCCCAACGCATAAGTAGGGCAGCCCACAGTAGAGAGAGACAGGATGCGACAAGCAATCGGGTGTCCAGCAGTCCAAGCCAGAGTAAATGAATAAAGGCTGCGCTGAGCAAACTAATAAAGAAACGATCGCCGCGAGTTGTCGCCATGGGTAAAAAACCCTGAACTCGAGCGGTGGGCCGAAAAATTTCGAGGATGGTGAGGGTAAGCAAAGCAAGGCCGATGGCGATAAAAAAAATCGCCGTGGGTGTCGTCCATGCCATCCAGTTCATGACACGCGCCCCAAAGCAAAGCCTTTCACCAGATCTTTGCGAACGAACCACACGACCAATACGCCAGGGACCACCGTGAGCACGCCGGCGGCAGCTAACACTCCCCAGTCGACGCCGGATGCGCTCACAGTGCGTGTCATGACAACTACGATGGGTTTAGCTGACGCCCCGGACAAAGTGCGAGCTAACAGCAGTTCAACCCAGCTGAACATAAAGCAAAAGAACAGCGTCACGCCGATAGCCCCACGGTTGATCGGCAGAAAAACACGCACAAAGAAGTACAGAAAGCTGTGCCCGTCTATCTGCGCCATTTCATCCAACTCCGTGGGCACAGCGGAGAAAAAGCCTTCGAGAATCCATACCGATAATGGCACGGTGAACAGACAGTGCGCCAATGCCACGGCCAGCGGCGTGTCGAACAGTCCCACAGCAGAGTAAAGCTGAAAGAACGGCAGTAAAAAGACTGCCGGTGGCGCCATGCGATTGGTGAGAAGCCAAAAGAACAGTTGTTTGTCCCCCAGAAAACGGTAGCGAGAAAATGCATAGGCTGCGGGTATTGCAACAGCCAGAGAGATCACGGTGTTGATGGCAACGTAGCTTAGTGAATTTGCGAAGCCTTCGTACCAGACGGGATTAGAGAATATCTCTGCAAAATTTCCTAGAGTGACCGTCGGCGGTAGCAGTGAAAAGCTGCCCTGAATATCCGCATTACTGCGCAAGGACATCGATAAAAGCCAATACAGAGGCAGCAGTAAATAGACCCCGTATACGATAAGAACGCCGCGACTGAGTCCGAATCTATTCATCGTCGGTGCGAACCACGCTGGTGTAGAACACCCAACAAAACAGCAGAATGAATAAAAAGTAGATCACCGAAAATGCCGCGGCGGGGCCGAGGTCAAACTGACCTACGGCCATCGTCGCTAAATGTTGACTGAGCATGGTGGTGGCGTTTCCTGGCCCGCCGCCGGTCAACACAAACGGTTCTGTGTAGATCATAAAACTGTCCATCAGTCTTAGTAGTACGCCAATGATCAGTACGCCTTGAAGGCGGGGCATCTCAACGTAACGAAATACTTGCCAGCGGCTTGCGCCGTCGAGTTCGGCGGCTTGGTAAAAGGGCTTGGGGATTGATGTCAGACCCGCAAAGGAAAGGAGTGCTATGAGCGACGTCCAATGCCAGACATCCATGGCTACCAGCGTCAGCCAGGCATGCACAGGTTCAGAGGTGTAATTGTAGGAAACACCCAGCGCGTTCACGGTCCAGCCCAAGAGGCCGATATCGGGTCGGGCGAATACCTGCCATATGGTGCCAACCACGTTCCAGGGGATAAGCAGGGGAAGGGCCAGGAGAATCAGTATCAGAGACGTAAACCTACTGTCTTTAGGGATTCCCTTAGCCACCGCGACTCCGAGAGGAACTTCAATAGCCAGAATCGTAAGGCTAAATACAATTTGACGTAGAAAAGCGTCGATAAACCGAGGATCGTTTAGGGTCTCCCGATACCACTCAAAACCCACAAAAAAACGCGAGTTGAAATTCAGGATGTCCTGAACCGAATAGTTAACGACCGTCATCAGAGGCACCACACCACTGAATGCCACAATCAGCAGAACAGGCAAAACGCCCAGCCAGGCGCGATTATTCTTGGGCTTAAACGAGCTCAATGTCACTTACCTTGCGCTGGTCGGAATAGCCAATACAGCGGGTAACCTGCATATCCAATGTGTCTCCGACGCTCACTGCGGCATCGGGAAACTCACCGCGCACGGCAACTTCCCCATGGGCTGTCGCCAAGGTGAGTAAACCGAAGGGCTTGCCTGCTTGCGCGCCCTGAACACGGACTCGCAAGACTCGGCAGCTAAGGTGACCTGTAGCGGGCGTGCATGTGGGCAGGCTCGGTATTGCCGTGTTTGCGGTGCGCAGTATGGCCCACTCAGGGCGGAACCCAGCGCGCTCGGCACCGGCTACACCTAGGGCCCGGGCCGGCAAAAAATTCATTCCCGGACTGCCGACGAAGTGCCCTACGAACTCATGTTCTGGAGAGCTATAAACCTGCTCCGGGGTCCCCGTCTGCAAAATACCGCCGGCGGTGAGTACCGACACACGATCAGCAAAGGTCAGTGCTTCCGTTTGATCGTGGGTCACATAGATCATCGTAACCTTGAGGTCAGCCTGTACCCGGCGCAAGGTCTGGCGAAGACGCCATTTGGTACGCGGCTCTACCGCCGTGAGCGGCTCGTCCAGCAAGACCATCGAGACATCTGGGCGAATGAGCGCTTTGCCAACAGCAACCAATTGTTTTTGAAAAAGCGAAAGCGCTGCAGGCTTGAGGCCTCGAAGACTTTCGATATCCAGTTCATTGCAGATGTAGTCCAGCCTTTCCGCGGTTACGCTGGGAGATGCTTTGCGTGTTTTTAGAGGGAACGCCAGGTTTTCGGCAACGCTTAGAGATTCGTACAACACGGGAAACTGAAACACTTGCGCGACGTTACGTAGGCGACCCGATTGTCGGGATACGTCCTGCTCGTCAAAGCGCAGTGCGCCGGAGGTAGGCGTCAAAAGCCCCGAGAGAATGTTCAGTAGGGTTGTCTTGCCGGCTCCGCTCGCACCAAGCAGAGCATGAGCTTCCCCATCTGCGATGCTTAGATTGAGTTCGGACAGCGTTGCGGCGTCAGCGCCGGGATAGGTGAAGCCAAGGTTTTCTAGACTTATACGTGCCATCAGAATCGCACCACGTCGTGTGCCGCGGCACGTATCTGCAGCGCTTGCCCAACATTCACAGGGAGCATGCCGCGCCGTCGCATTACCCATTCGGCACCCTCAACCTGGCCATGGACAAACGATTCATCGCCGTTTGTTTCGTAGGCGGTAACCCGCATTGCAAATTCAATGGACGCTTCGAAGGTGTGGCCATCATCGCTAAGTCCAATGTGCTCCGGGCGCAGGGCGCAGAGTTTTTCATCACGATAGAAACGATTGATATCCGGATCTGCCAACAACGCCATAGCGGCTATGGAACTGGGGTATTCGTAAATCTCTAGCGGCGAGCCAGACTGGATTTTTTCTCCCTTCGCCAAAAGCAACAGTCTATCGCCCAGGGTAAAGGCGTCCCGGGGGTCGCTACTGGTGTAAATCACCACGGTATTGCTGGCATGAAGTAATTCTCGAAGTTCAACTTCCAATGCCTCCCGAAGCTTAAAATCGAGATTGACCAAGGGCTCGTCGAGCAGCAGCACCTGTGCTTGTTGGGCCAGGGCTCTAGCAATAGCCACCCGTTGTTGCTGACCGCCGGATAACTCGCTCGGCAAACGATCAAGGAGTTCCTGAATGCGGAGTTTCTCAGCGAGCTCTGATACGGTTTTTGATATGACGCTTGCAGCGGTTTTGCGCGCGCGCAGGGGGGATGCGATGTTTTCAAACACGCTTAAGTTCGGGTAGTTAACAAAAGCCTGATAAACCATGCTGACGGGACGTGTTCGTGGGGATAATTCCCTCAGGCTTTTGCCATCAAGACTCACCTCTCCCTGGGCCCGTGTGTTCAAACCCGCTATGAGTCGGCAAAGATCGGTTTTTCCCGACTGGTTTGCGCCTAAAACCACAGAGATTTCCCCAGCTGCAAAGCTGTGCGAGAATTCATTGTCCTCGTCCGGGAAAAGGCACACATTGTTTACGCTAAGCATGCGCAGTCTTGCTTTGCAGGCACGGTCATTGTCTCCAGGCGGAATGAGATGCTACACCCTGCTAGAACAACTCGCTATGCCTGCTCGTAAGCTAAATCACAATTGACCAGCTGCCTTTATACAGCCGCTGGATTTCATTACGTGTATCGTCAATACGATGCAAGTACAGCCAGTCATTATCGACGAGTTGCCGTACCACCTCATGGCGATCGACTATGTCGGTGATGGCCTTTCCCGGGGCCGCTATGTATACGCTAAGACGCAGTGAATCATGCATCCACTGCTGCCCGTCGTGGAGAGACTGCATGGGTAAGCCTATGCGCAAATCGCCACCGTTGCCTTCAAAAACACCGATGTTGCCTCCTACAACGTTGTGCAGAACCTTGTTGCCAGAGCCGTAGAGATCGTTATCCATGACTGATGTGTTGTATTGCATGTTAATCCAGTGGGTGACAAGCATTGGCGCGGTCATGATCAGCTCTAGTACCGGGTAGCCTTTGGCACCGTCAGTGGCTTCGTTGTAGTCGTGGAGAAAGCTGCGTCCGGCAAAATTCAGGTGGGCAGTTCGGGACCGGGGGGCAACGACAAAGCAAGCGTTTCCGGCCAAGCCCCACTCAGGTCGTACCTGTGACCAGTCACGACTGCGCTCCATGATGCCTTTGTCGCTATTTTTGTCGGCAACACCGAGTTTGCCAGCACGTTCTCGTCGCGCAGCTTTACCAGCGGCAGTAATCCAGTTTTGAATCATCTCTGTGCCGGTGGGCAATGAGGTCAGATAACGCAGCTCGTCCGTGGTGGTGTTGTGAAGGGCGGCAACGAACCTTGTGTCTTGGGGTATTTCGATGTCGTGCTCGTCGGCCAGGGCGCTTCGGACCTCACTCTTATTCAGCAGTTGAGTGAGCACGCGCGCGTTAATCTCACCGGTTTGACCACCACATGCCCCGCAGTCCAGACCCGCGGCATGGGGGTTGTTTCGTGTGCTACTGCCGTGGCCCGCAAGGATAACGACGGTGGCGAAATTGTCAGTTAAGGTCATTGCGCCAAGAATTCCAGCAACCAGCTCCGCCTGTGCGCTGGTGTCCAATACCGTATTGCAGTTGCTAATAATGTAGTGCGAGTCAACGCCATCGACGGTATTTACAGGGTGTCCGTTGTCGAGGCCAAAGAGTGACTCCCGAAGGAGTTTGAAAGCGTAGCCCAGCCCCAGTGACTCAACGTAACCAAAGGCTGCAGGAGCGACTTTGCTAATAGCGGACCATCGGGCTTGACGGTTTAACTTTGATGTTCTGTGCGATACGCCTTTATTGTCGTTTGATTCGCTCACGCTAAGGGCAGGAGCAAGCAGTCCGGGTAGCTGTGGCCGTGTGTAGCTCGCGCCTGCAGGTGCGTATTCGATAGGCAAGCCAAAGAACCCGGCAAAACCGAAGGTTTGGATCGATGGGTCTTGGGATTCCAACGCGCGGCGATACACCTCAGAGCGAACATCGATACAAAAAACCGCTTGCAGTGCCGGGCGTTGAGTCACCGCAGGTATTACTGGAGCCGGGGTGAGCAAGCTTTCCTGCGTCGCTTGCTGGAATGCGACTTCCGCGGCCTGCTGCCACACCCAGGCAGGTTCCTGATATTGCCGATGTTGTTGCAGCAAGTCTGAAAGCTGGGAGAACTGCTGTGTCCACTCCTGAGAGAGGGCAGTAATGGTGTCTTGTTGTTTAGTCTCTTGATGGCGCCAAAGCACCAGTTCCCATGCGAGACGGATAGCGAGCAACTGATGCATGGCATTATCGCTGCCCCCGGCCAGCTTAGACTGCCAGCGCAGATATGCCACCCACGAAGACCAACCATTGATGTCAAGGAGGAGCGCATGAAAATAGTCTCCCATGGCCTCCTCGGGAACCAGAAGTTCTGCGGTTGCCTCAACGAGCAAGGCTTCGGCGGTAGCCGGCAGAGCATCAAAGTGCTGATGCAGGCCCTTCTCGCCCATCATGATTTCAATACCACGATCGTTGCGGACATTCTCCAGCCACGCTTCGTAGAGGCAGCGATCAGGGTCATACGGCAGTGGGGTGGCGATACTGTAGAAGCTAGCGCAGAACTGGCTGATCTGATGAATGATTTCGTCATGCCACGAGACATGGCGAGTGAGATCCCGGCTAGCGTCAATCGCATCACTGAAGTTGTTCCAGTACGGCGCCTGTCCTTCACTTGTGAGCCAGGCAACGAGTGCCCCATGAGCCAGAGTCGTATCTGAGGCATGCATCGCCCTGGCTAGATGCTCTGGACGAATACGGTCTGGAAACTGAGCCCTAAACCAGTGTCGAGGCATGTGTCCGTTAGCACGGCCCAAGAGGGCGATGCGCGTCGCGACCTCTATGATGGATTGGTCGCGCATTTCCCACCAGGGGTTAACTGCGATGAGCTGATCCAGAGGCCAGGTTGGGGCTATACGATTGCCCGCCTGTGCGGCGGCGAACTGTGCAAGGGCGACTCGTGATGTGAGGCTTTGCGCTGGGGCGATCATGACTGGTTCTCTCGTGCCGTCTGTATTGCGGTTTGCTGCGGACCACCGCGTTGCGGCAGTTTGGCTGGCCAAAGGGCCAGGGTTGCTCGAGTGGCCCATTCGTCCAGGTAAAAGCCTGCATACAGATTGCGATAAAGACGCCTTCCAAGACTTGACTCGCCACGTTGTTGAAGGATCCAGTAGGCCGTTAGAAGCAGACTGAACAACATGGCACACCAGATTGTGGCAGCTGCATCAGGCAGCGCACCATCGGGCGCTAAGTGGATGAAGAGAGTTTTTTGCAGTAGATATACCGCTATTAGGAGTACGCCGAGTCCTCCGCTCAGAAGGAGTGAGCTGCTATGCCGTAGGCTGCTGCGCTCGCTCAATAGTGCGATGGGAAACAGGGCAAGCAGCAACCAAAGACTGGCATCGTTAGCGATGATGTCGGTCCAATACAGGACGCCGATTACGACAACCGCCAGGGCAAATAGCAAGGGTAGGGTGCTTGGAGTTGGAAGTCGCGCCGGCGCTAGTTGCTTTCGCAGGAACACCTCTACATCGCCGCCGGCGCTGAGAAATGCGTAGGCCTTATAGCAGGAGTGCGCCACGAGATGGAGTAGCGCAAGCCCGTACTGCCCTAATGCGCATTCGACTAGCATCAGACCCATTTGAGCAACCGTTGACCAGGCAAGAAGAACTTTGACACTGACGCGGGTCATGGTGATCAATGCAGCGGCAACGCAGGTTGCGCCGGCGACAATAAGTAGTAACCAGTTTGCCAGTTGGGCGTGCAACATCAGTGGAGCCATGAGCAAAATGAGAAAGCCGCCGAGATTGATAACACCGGCGTGGAGCAAGGCGGATACCGGTGTAGGGCACTCGACGACCTGAATTAACCATCCATGCATGGGGAACTGAGCACACTTCACCATGGCTGCGCTTGCAATCAACAGCGCAGCAATTTGTTCGCTGGGGCTGAGAATTATTGAGCTGCCTTGATAGGCGGCCAAAATGTCATTGATGTACAAGGTGCCGTGCTGCAGGTACAGCAGCGTCGCGGCACCGATTAAGCAGGCTTCGGCGAGTCGAGCAAACAAAAACTTTTTGTGCGCGGCTAACACGGCGCGTTTTCGCTCTGGATAGAACATAAGGAGTTGATGCAAAGACAGGCTGATGCCTATCCAGGCGGCGATAAGTACACCCAGGTGATTACTTGTTACGACTACTGAAACGCTCCCCAGTGTCAGTTGCAGCCAACGTTGGAGGCGCTGTTCACCGGGCTCGCCGCTCAGGTAATTGGCAGAAAAGCGCGTCACAATCCAACCGATAAACGAGACAAGGCCCAACACGGTTATCTGCATCGGCTCATCGGCAAAAAAGCCAGATTCTGTTTGCGGGAGAAAGGGCAGGGTGACAACCACCAGCAGTATTATCAGGTTTGAGGTGTTTAATAGTCGCCAGCCGGTTTTTGGCGAATTCAACGGCGCCAGAATGGCGCTAAGCACATACGCCACAGGCAGGCTCAGAAAAACCAGATCGCTCCAATTGCCGTTCATGCGCATCTCCATATTCGGGGTGCGCGCAGTATCGGGAGTAGATGCACAATTGTAAAATTTAAATATTTGATAGTTTGGTTAATATAAAATTAACAATTGAGTTTGCTTAAGCAGGGTTTTGTCTCCTCGGTTTGGCTGTAGTAGCCGTGGCCGATCTACACTGGCATGATCCACTGTCGTCGTCGCCGGACCGCGGTAGTCTATTGATACCTGGCAAGAGAAAGCGCTAAACAACCCACTTTAACGACACCTTGAGAGCTTTGCTCCAACACTAAATAAGGCCAATGTAATGCTGAATCACTTAATGATCGGGTCGAGCAATATTGAAGAAACAAAACGCTTTTATAACGCCGTACTTGGCGTGTTGGGCGCTCGAGAACCTGTAGAGCACACCAATGGGACTGGACAGAAACGTCTGTTTTATATCCACGACGGCACCACCTTTGGGATTAGCGAGCCGATTAATGGTGAGCCGGTGACCACGGCTAATGGTTCGACTATTGGATTTCTCTGCACGTCTCCAGAGCAAATAGTAGAGCTTCACGAGGTTGCTATTGCGAACGGTGCGACTGCGGTAGAGGATCCACCCGGCCCCCGGGACGGCACCATGGGCGTGATGCACTTGTGTTACTTCCTGGATCCGGATGGTCACAAAATCTGCGGAATCCATCGCCCTAACTAAGCGTTAAGCTGATTTGCGTGGAGTCGATTGAAGTCGCAGGCAACCCCGGCGCGCTTCAATCGGCTTGCCAATCACCACATGAGATCGTCGGGAATCTCGTAATCCTTGTACCAGTCGCGCTCTTCAGCCTCTAAAACTTCACCGGTGTCCTGAGCACAATAGATCACACGCTGAGCATCACGTTCGGCGATCTTGTTGGCGACCTCCACAGGAATGATTTCGAAGCGGTCAGCGATCTGAGCAATAGCAACCTTGCCAGCGGCTAGAAGCTTTTGCTGCAGACTTGAGACATAGAGTTTCTTGATTTTTTGTTCAAAGGTGAAGTTGAACCCAATCTCACCACCGCGACGATCCAGCTTGTTTTTCTCGATTAACTGCAGGATCTGCGCTTCGATAGCTTTGAGATTGGCTTGGGCATTGAGCGCCCCATTCAGCTCCCGATCGCGAGTGACTTTGTCTTCGCGCGCCTGTTGTGCCGCAAGCTTTACCTCATCGACGACCTCGGTACGGGACTTGTGCGCAGTGCGTTGTTGCTTGCGCTTTTCTTTATCGAGCCTTTTTGCTTTTTTAGCGTCGCTCAGTCCCGCGTTGAGCAGCTGATCCTGTAGAGATCCAGCCATACTAGTCTCCTTTTGAGGGCGCGTTGCACATGGGTAAGTCGCGGCAGCGCCCTGAGGAAAATACCGGCAGTAGCCGTGTTTTACAAATATCCTGCGTAATCCGCATCGCAGCTGCTCGTGAAATAGTAAGATTGCGGGCTTTAGCGTGGGACATCGTTTGATGAGTCCTCGCCACACAGTTTTGTGTAAGTAGATCAGGGACCAACGATGTCGGCACAGATTATCCTTCCTCGCGTACTTCAGATTGGCGCAGGCGCCAGTCAGATGGTGGGTAGAATTGTCAAAGAATTGGAGTGCCAGCGCCCGCTTATCGTCACTGACAAAATGATGGTGACTTTAGGTTACGTAGCCCGGATTCAGGAGAGTCTTGCCGAGCAGGCGATATCGTCAGACGTGTTTGATGACACCGTGCCTGAGCCTACCGTGGTTTCGATAGAGGCGGGGGTTACCGCGGTTCGGGACGGGAACTACGACTGTATTATTGCCTTGGGTGGGGGCAGCCCCATAGACAGCGCCAAGGCGATCGGCATTTTGGGTAAATACGGTGGTGTCATGCGAGATTACAAGTTTCCTCGCGTGGTCACAGAGCCAGGCCTGCCCATCATCGCAATTCCAACAACTGCCGGAACGGGCTCGGAAGCGACCCGATTCACGATTATTACCGATGAATCGAATGACGAAAAAATGCTCTGTGCTGGCATTGCCTTCATGCCCACGGTGGCTCTGGTGGACTATGAGTTGACGCTTAGCCTGCCCCCACGCACGACCGCAGATACGGGAATCGACGCATTAACTCACGCTATGGAAGCCTATGTCAGTAAGAAGGCGAGCCCCTATAGCGACACACAGGCTATTGCCGCGATGCGTCTCCTGGGGCCCAATCTACGTCGTGTCTTTCATGATGGGGGTGATCGGGAGGCGCGGGAGGCTATGATGTTGGGATCGACCTTGGCCGGGGTGGCGTTTTCTAACGCGTCTGTAGCCTTGGTTCACGGTATGAGTCGGCCTATTGGCGCGCTCTATCATGTGCCTCACGGGCTCTCTAACGCTATGTTGTTGCCCGCGGTGACCGAATTTTCTATTTCAGCCTGCCAACAGCGTTATGCACAGTGTGCTCGGGCCATGGGCGTGGCGGCGTCAGAGGATGATGATGACACCGCCAATACAAAACTGATGAGCGAGCTTTACGCGCTGAATCGTGAGCTGAACGTGCCCACAGCCGAAGAATTTGGTATCGATCGTGAGCATTTCTTGTCAAACCTGGAGCTGATGGCCGAGCAGGCTTTGGCGTCGGGCTCTCCGGGGAATAACCCTCGTGTGCCCAGCAAAGATGAGATTGTCGAAATCTATCGACAGCTCTGGTGAGTATCTTGGGGGCATAGACCCTACGTAAAGCAGGGTTGCTTAGTGTCAACAAATCTCTCTAAAGCGTGTGTAGTAAGTGGTGTCCGGCAGCAGCCATAGCTTAGAATTGCGCCTTTGCGTGCGCGGTGATTTACCGCGGCCATCCAAGCCATTGGGAGTTTGAACGTGGGCGATAGGATTAAAGTCGAAAAACCGTTAGTGATTTTGCACGGTGACGAAATGGCTCAGATCGCTTTTGAGCGAATCTTGGAGCAATTTGTCACCTCTAGGCTCGACATTGAGTTGGTGGAAGTGGATTTGTCAGCGGAGCGGCGCCTAACCAGTAATGGCCAGGTAGTGCTGGAAGCTATTGATGCGCTCAAGGAACACGGCATCGGCGTAAAGAATGCGGGCATGACCGTGAATCGCAGTCAGCTCGATGAGATGTTGGTCAAGTTCCCCGAGGTCGAAGAAGCAGCGCTCGATAAGCTTGCCACCAAATCGCCCAATGGCGCTATTCGCAAAGGCATTGGTGGCAACATTACTCGTGAAGATATCGAGTTTCGCAATCTCACGAGCATCCGTCCTGACTGGGTCAATCGCGACATTGAAGTAGACACCATGGACAGCGGCGGTCTGGACTTTAGCTATAGCGAATTGTCTGACGCGACAGGCGTTGCCAAAGTCATGTTTGTTGGTAGCAGCGGCGATCCCGTAGAAATGCACCGTCGAACGCTTAAGAAGGGCGACCCGTGGATGTTGGCGACCAACAGCTTGGAAGACGTCAAAGCCTGGGCGCATCGCTTCTTTCAGCGCGCGCTTGATGAGCGGCGCGACATCTACCTGGGCCTAAAGGACACGGTTGTGCCGGGATATGACGGCGTGATGCGCGCTGCCATCGAGGAGATCTATGTCAGCGACTACCGCAAAAAGGTCGAGGCCTTAGGCCTTAAATATCACTACGAGCTTATCGATGCACAGGCAGCACGTATTGTCTCCAACCCACCGGAGCGGGCGCTGTGGGGTGTGCCAGACAATGTCAGTGGTATGAAGCTGTACAAACTTGTCCAGCAGCTGAAGCATTACGGCCTGCCCGAGCGCAAGGCGAATGTCTCCATATCCAGAATGAGCGCCGGCGGCGGTGATCAATACGGCAGTTACAACACGCCCGCACCGGAAGATGGGATCATCAAAGTGATCATGGATGGGGAGGAAAAGCACGCTCGGACCGTGAAGAGCAACGACCCTATCCTGTTTATGTCTAACGACCGTGAGTCCATCAAGGACTGGGTCACCCAGGTCTTTCGTGATGCGGCGCTTTACAAGAAGGAAGTGTACTTTGGTCTGAAGCGCGAGTTTGTTAACTACGATGAGGTCTACAGCTCAATTATCCTGGAGATTCGTAAAGAACTCGCCGCACTGGATACACCACCACCATCATTCATGATCATGCGTCCGTCACGGCAGTTGAGCAAAATGATCTGTGATCCGCCGCGTTGGGGTCTGTATCCGGCGCAGAATTTGGATGGCGATATTTTCTCGGATATCTCGGCTGCGCTCGGTGGCAGTCTTGCGACGGCCAGTTCTGTGATTAAGAGCAAGGACGGGACCTTGCTGTTTGAGGCGCCTCACGGTACCGCTCATGATCTCTATGTACGATATCTGGAAACCGACGGTAAAGAGGCCAACTTCAATTCCTCTGCACTGATCTTTGCCATCGCGAGCGCCTTGGAAGAGCTTGCTCGGCGAGAGACTAATGCGTCTCTGGCTGAGTATGCTGAGAAGCTTAAAGCAGCGCTTATCGAAACCGTGGCGCAGGGCACCATCACGGGTGATCTCAAGGGTAAAACTCTGGCGCCAGAATCCGAAACCGTAGTTGATATGTACGGTTTCCTCGACGCAATCGAAGGTAATTTGACCACGTCATGAGACTGCTTACTCTGGGTTTTCTGAGTGCGGTGTTGATCGCTTGCTCAGCACCCCCTGCGCAGGAACTTGAGGAAACGCTCGTATCCACCGAGAGCGGGAGAGTGGTTGGATTTGCCAGTGAGCATCCGGTAGTGCGGTGGCTGGATGTGCCTTATGCACAGCCGCCGATCGCGGACCTGCGCTGGCGCGCGCCACAGCGATTGGCGGCCAGCGAAGAAAAGTTGATACCCGCAGAGACCCCGATTTTGTGTCCCCAGGAAGCTGGGGAGACGTCGGGAATCGTGACGGGAGGTATTGTCGGAAGCGAGGACTGCCTCTATCTCGACGTTGCAGCCCCGGCTGACTACGCCAGCCAGAGTTATCCCGTTATGTTTTGGATTCACGGTGGGGCAAACACCTCTGGCCACAAAGGACCCTATGATTTTTCAGCCCTGGCCGCAAAAGAGAAGGTCGTGGTAGTTACCATCAACTACCGTCTTGGTCCCCTGGGATGGTTTACCCATCCGGCATTGAAGGAGTCTGCCGGAGATCTGAATGCCAGTGGCAACTTCGGTACATTAGACATCATCGCTGCGCTTGAGTGGACGCAGCGGAATATTAGGGTCTTCGGCGGTGATCCTGGCAATGTGACGATTTTTGGGGAGAGCGCAGGCGGCCGAAACGTTTACAGTATGTTGGCATCGCCACTTTCAGCCGGCTTATTCCACAAAGCGATTGCCCAATCGCCGACGCTGCAAAGCTATTCGCCACAGCAGGCCTACAACGAAGAAAAAGAATACCCACAGCTCAGCCGAGGCTCTTGGGAAGTGGTGGCCAACCTGGGCATGCAGAACGCGAGCGTCACCGCAGCCGAGCTTCGCGCCACTTCAGCCGAGGTGTTGCTGGGTGAGTATTTCGCGATCTACAAAGATCATGCAGAGCCCTTGATCGTCAACGACGGTCAGGTGATCCCACGGGAAGGCTTGATTGCTGCGCTAGGAGACTCGCGCTACGCCAAAAATGTGCCTGTCATGGCAGGCTCAAACCGGGATGAAGTGAGTTTATGGCTGGGCCTGAGCCGCTACTTTGTTGATGCCGATTCATTGTTTGGGGTGCTGCCGCCCAAAGTTAGAGTGCGTGATCCTGAGTTGTTTGAGTACTGGGTTAGTCAGCGAGGACGCGGTTGGAAGGCTCGTGGGGTAGATGCGCCGCTCTTAAGCTTAGAGTCTGCAGGGTATCAAGATCTCTATGCTTACAGATTTGACTGGGACGAGCAGGCCGACAATTGGTTTGTACCGTTTTCAGAAGTACTGGGCGCAGCGCATGGCAGTGAAATTGCCTTTGTCATGGGCGCGCCTATGTATGGATCTGTGGGGGAGTACATGTACCCCGACACGGACTCAGCACAAGCGATGACCGATATCATGATGACGGCTTGGGGACAGTTCGCACGAACAGGTTCTCCGGGCAGCGTGGATGGCATTGCCTGGCCGCAATTCCAAGCGGCGTCGCTTGAGGTCATGGTGTTGGACTCTGGTGATGAAAGCCCTCAGTTGGTTCAGGATAGTCCTGGCCTTGATGGTCTACTGACTGAGATCGCCAATACGCCATCACGGCTTAATGACACCGAGACCTGCATGCTCGTGTGGGAGTTGCTTACGACCGTCGGCGATGCAGCTTACAGCGATTACGAGAGCTGGCAGGACGGTCGTTGCGCTATGTTGGATGTCCCTAAAGAGAAAGCGGCAACACGTGCAGCGTTGACCAAGGAATATGGTTCGCCAGATTTGTTCTAGCGTGATTGCTTTGGGTATTGCCTGACGGCGCATTCTTTCAATAATCTCTCCCCTAGGTGGGGAGAGATTGCAGATCGAAACTCTGGTTTCTACTCGTCGGCGTCTGACCAGACCGCGATGCGAACTCCGATGTGGAAAAGCCCCCGTCCAAGCCCTGGTCTGAGAAAGATGTGTAGTCAGGACCAAAGTCTTCAAAGGTCCATGCAAATACATCGGCAAAGAACTGTTTCGTCGCGGCAATATCTCTTGCGGGAAATTCAAAGTAGTTAATTTGATGGCTGACATTCATAGCTCGTTCCATTTAAAAAAGAAGAGTTGGAATAAGAATACGTGTTCGCGACTTAGTATTCACGTTGTTGTCTATAGACCACTATGTGGATGATTCGCGTACTCCAGTAGTAGAACAGCTTGCCCAAATGAGTGTTCGCCGTAGGATGCGATAAGCGCCATACTCAGGACAGCGGCGTTTTACCCGATGAGGAATGGAACACTTGATACTTCAGATCGATGTTCATTTGCACTATGCAGTACAGGCAGAGACAGACATCATTCTGCAGATCACTGTGCCTAGCTTTGCTGATCAGCGGGTGATGAGTGAAGAAATACTTTTAAGTGATTCCTTGTATAGCTCGTCAGTACTGGGTGAGGAGCGCTTTGGTGAGCGTCGACTTCTGCACATAGAAAAGGACTTTGAGTGCAATTATAGTGCTTGCATTGAACTTGATCGACCGTTGCTCGATATCGCGCCACTGCCTGCCGTTCCTCCCCATCGACTTCCCAACGATGCTCTTCGCTATCTTATGCCTTCGCGCTACTGCCAATCCGATGAGTTGCAGAGCTTTGTGGAATCAGAATTCGGCGATAGCGGCGGTGGTGAGCGGATTGTGCGTATTCGGGATTGGATTTTTGGGCACTTCCGTTATTCGTCGGAAGCGAGTAATGGTCAGACTACCGCGGTGGATACTTTTGTGCATCGTCAAGGTGTATGCCGAGATTTCGCTCATGTTCTGATCGCCTTAGCTCGTGCTTCATCGATACCGGCGCGATTCGTGAGCGCCTATGCGCCCTTTGTTACGCCCCAGGACTTTCATGCTGTCGCGGAAGTGTATCTGGACCACACCTGGCATCTTGTTGATGCTACGGGTATGGCTGCCTCAAATCAGATTGCCAGAATTGGAATTGGGCTTGATGCGGCAGAGGTGTCTTTTCTTTCCAGCTTTGGACCGATCATGTTCCAGAAGCAATCGGTACAAGTCAGTATCCTTAAGTAGTTAGCGTCGCGGGTGATCGAACTGGATTTTGGCCAGGGTTTCCTGCTCAACGAACGCTTTCAGCCAGTTTTGATATTCCCTCAGCAATGTCATCTCGCCCACGAAAACGAGGCACATGACCTTCATCGCAAGTGCGCGTATCGCGCAGTAGCCGGCCGTCAACATGGTTGGCTTAGTGTTGATGTCCACCAGTTCCGTGAACATGACGGTGGGCCACCTCTTCGCTGGATGCCTCTCGAACATCCAGGACCTCTATATCAAAGACAAGATTCTGTCCTGCAAGAGGGTGATTGGTATCCAGGTCTGCGCTGAACTTACCCACTTTGATGACTGTGGCCGGACGTTGCCCCTGTTCTGTGCTCACCTGAACGACCATGCCCGGGCGTAAACGACCTTTGTATACTAGATGCTTTACCGGGATTCGTTGCTGCCGCTGCGGATCACGCTCGCCGTAGGCGTCTGCCGCATCGAGACTCGCAGTAAAAACATCGCCTTCTGTTTTGCCTAGCATGCTTTTTTCCAGACCGGGCATGATGTTGTTTGCGCCATGGAGGTAGACGCTTGGCTCGCCATCGCGAGAGGTCTCTAGTTGCTCATTCTCTGCGTTGAGAAGGGTGTAATGAAAAGTGACTACGGTATCGCGTTCGATGTTCATATCAGTGCGTCGTTCCAAAACAAAAAAACGATTAGAGTGGAAAAGGGCGTTTCAAGCAAGCTGTCGCTGCACCGTTTGCTGTGCTTGGCTTATTCGACCCGCCAGGAGGCTGAAGAATGGAAATACGACGTGATGATCTATGGACTTCTTCGAACCGGCGCGCGCTCTATACCGAAGTTTTGGGTTTAGCGATTGCGCGCCCTTTGCGGATTACACCGAAGACCCATTCAGCGTATCTATGTCCTTGGATCTAGTGACTAAGGCATCGCAGTGGTAGCGAATCAGTGTCACCAATGCTCACCTAGTGTCTGGCTTACAATGAGCGCTCGGCTTGAAGTTTGTCACACCTGGGGATGTGAGGCCTTAGGGCTGCTAACACAGTGGCTTATGTTAAAATCCACAAACCACCGAGCAACAAGTAAAACGGACCATTTTTGAATACGAGTGCAAAAAAAACCAAAGTTGCTCCCTCGGAATCCTCGACGGATGGTCGCCGTAAGCGTAGTGAGCGGAGTCGCTACGCTATTATTAAGGCGAGCCGCGCGCTGATTGAGGGGGGCGTTTTGGTGCCCACGGCTCAGCAAATTTCAGAGCGCGCTGGTGTGGGCATCCGCTCATTCTTTCGGCATTTTACTGACATGGAATCCTTGTTTGAGGCCGTTGATGCGCAGGGAAGGGAGCATGTAAAAGCCTTGTTTATAGGCGGGGACCGCGAAGGGTCCTTGGCTGAGAGGGTTCTACACGCCGTTGAGCGTCGGGCCGCTGGATATGAGGACCAAAAGAACATCATTATGACTACGGCTGCCCAGAGCTGGCGCTATGAGATGCTGCGTAAGAGATACGCACATTATCAGCGTAGTCTTCGCAAGGATCTTCAGGATTGGCTTCCCGAGCTTAAGAGCCTGGGCGTTGCTGACCGAGAGGCGGTTGATGCAGTGGCGTCTGCTGAGATGTGGCTTCGGCTGCGCAATCAGCAAGGCCTAAGCAAGAAGCAATCTATAGAAGTGGTCGTGAGTATGTTGACCCGTTTGATGCCGCAGTAGTGCTGTTGCTTGGCGGATCAGTATCGTCGCCGTCCGAACAGGGCTATATCCAACAAATCTTTAGTATTCAGTAAGCCTAAGCTAGGTAGCAGCCGTAAGTCACCCAAACAAAGCGTGACTTCTATGCGCTAGGGATGGTTCTTCCAGTGCTGCCAGCTTGAGTTCGTCTCGACTCTTCAGGTCTGGGTTGGTGGTGAACTTCATGACGCTAAGTCAGCTGCGATATCTTAAAAAAGTGCCATCACGTCAGCTCCCAGCGCCATCGATGCCCAAGACATCAAGAGCCGCATAAACGGAGGCAAGCATGTCGCTCAAGGGCCACCAAAGTCGGTGTGTCAGCTTAAGAGCGTTGCATGAAGCCCAACTGGGACGAGCCAAAGTGATTTGCTAACAGCTGTTGCCCTCGCCGCGAATATAATGTCATTATGTATGCCAATTATTAAGCCATGCAAGATGTTGGATGTTTTCTTGCCGTCTTACAGGGGTGGTCCGCGTGCTAAAGAGAGTAGCAATCACTGTTGTCAGTGTAATGTTCGTCGGCGTTGGTATTGCCTGGCTTAATCGCATCGACCTGATGCTGGCTCTGATTAAATACAAGTCCGAAGCGGAGTATGTAGTCGGCCCAAACCGCGTCATCGTCTGGGAGCCGGGGCCGCCGGTGCCGGTCGAAGCGACAGCTGATCGTCCGCCGAACATTATTTTGATCCTCGCAGACGACCTGGGAATCAACGATATCTCCACTTTCGGTGGCGGTGTTGCGGGAGGTCGGGTGCAAACGCCTCATATTGATCAGCTCGCGGCTCAGGGAGCGGTTTTTGATCAGGCTTACGCGGGAAACGCTACCTGTGCGCCTTCGCGTGCCATGATCATGACCGGTCGTTACCCGACTCGCACGGGCTTCGAGTTCACGCCAACACCTGCGGGTATGGGGCCAATGATTTCAATGGTCTCGCGCAGCCTGAGCAATGGTCTGCCGCCTGGGCGTTTCAACGAAGTCGCGAACGATGCGGCATTGCCCTACGAACTGCAGGGTTTGCCCGGTGATGAGATTACCGTTGCAGAAGTCCTTAGGGACAAGGGCTATCACACCGCGCATATTGGTAAGTGGCACCTGGGTAGGACAAAGGGCTCGACGCCGAATGACCAGGGTTTTGACGAGAGCTTATTGATGGCCAGTGGGCTTTACTTGCCGGAAGACGATCCCAATGTCGTTAATGCCCGTTTGGATTTTGATCCTATCGACCAGTTTCTGTGGGCCCGTCTGAACTACGCAGCCTCATACAATAACGGGGGTGATGATCGCTTTCAGCCCGGTGGCTACCTCACTGACTACTGGACCGATGAGTCAATCAATGTGATCAAGGCGAACCGCAACCGTCCGTTTTTTCTCTACCTGGCTCACTGGGGTGCCCATACCCCTTTGCAGGCAACCCGTGAAGACTACGACGCTGTGGGCGATATCAAGCCCCATCGTCTCCGGGTGTATGCCGCAATGATTCGCGCCTTGGATCGAAGCGTTGGTCGAATAATGGCGACACTCGAAGAGCAAGGACTGGCTGAGAACACTCTGCTGATGTTTAGCAGTGACAATGGCGGGGCAGGATACGTCGGCCTACCGGAAATTAATGCGCCCTATCGTGGTTGGAAGCTCACGAACTTCGAGGGAGGCTTACGGGTGCCAATGCTGGTCAAATGGCCCGCGCGCATCTCTGCTGGAACCGTGGTAAAGGTGCCGGTCGCGCATATCGATATGATGCCAACCATGGCAGCTGCGGCACACGCAGATAGCCCTCAGGGTGTCCCTATTGATGGGCTGAATCTTCTGCCGCTTGCGACGGGAGATGGCGCTGAAACGTGGTCTCGCGAAACCTTGTACTGGCAGAGCGGTTATTATCGCGCAGTGCGCCACGGCGCATGGAAACTACAGGTTTCAGACAGTCCTGCGAAGAGCTGGCTGTACAATTTGGCCGAAGACCCAAGCGAGCGGCGCAACTTGGCTGACTCGGAGCCCGAGAGGTTGGCGGAACTCACAATTCTGCTGGATAAGCATCAGGTCTCTGCTCGAGCACCGCTGTATCCCTTCGTTGCCGAGTTGCCAGTAGCGATCGATAAGACACTGGCCGATACTTTCAAAGAGGGCGATGAGTATATTTATTGGCCTAACTAGTGCGCGCGCCGGTGCCCCAAGGAAAATCTGCACAAGCGATGACGCCACCCAATGCATCACATTAGAGGAGTCCCGTGACTATGAATAAAAAACTATGGGTAGCCCTGGCGACGGTGGTCGCTCTGGCCGGCATATTTGCCATGGCGCTGCCCACTATCTTGCACAAGGCGGGGCTGCATCCCGAATACACTGGCGAAAAAGTACAGCTCTCTCCGGCCAAGCGTGCGTTGGTGATTACCACTAGCCACGGCGTGTTGTCCGCCCCTGGCGAAACCGAGGGCAAGCCCTCGGGGGTGATGGCTTCAGAAATGACGCATCCTTATTACAACTTTCTGGATGCCGGTATGACGGTTGATGTCGCCAGTGTGAAAGGTGGTGAGATACCCGTGGACCCTCAGACGCTGATGTATATGATCAAAACGCCCGAGGACGAGCGCTTTTTGCAGGACCAGGTTTTGCAGGCCAAGGTAAAAAACTCTTTGCGCATAGACGATGTGGACTTCAGTGAATACGACATTATCTTTATGGCGGGCGGCTGGGGAGCGGCTTATGACCTTGGCTACTCACCCGTGTTAGCGAAGAAGATATCCCAGGCGTATTACGCGCAGAAGACGCCGGTAATTGGTGGTGTATGTCACGGTGTTCTAGGGTTGATTAATGCCAAGGATGTTGAAGGTAATGCTCTGGTTGCAGGTCGACGAATGACCGGTGTTTCAGACAAGCAAGTGAAAGAGCTGGGTATTGCAATCACCCCGCAGCACCCGGAAACGGAGCTGCGAAAAGCCGGAGCTATCTATGAGAGTCAAACGGCCTTCCGAGACTTCTTTGCGACGCATGTGGTGGTCGATGATGAGCGGCGCTTTGTTACCGGGCAGAACCAGAATTCAGGTCATGAGACTGCTCAAAGAATGATGGCGATTATCGCAGATCGGAAGTAGTAGGTAAGCAGATATTGGAGAGTTACTGTCGGGATTCACCGGGCGTGTCTACGTCCTTGCGAGATCTTAGGGATAGCAGAAACATGATGGCTGCCAACGCCAGTAGGGGGGGGGTTGGCAAGCAAGACATCGAAAGAGATGGGGCTGCCCTGATGGTTGTTGTTGGCTTGGAGAGGGAATATCTTGTCAATTACCGGCACGATTTGCTCATGTATTCGATCTAAATATGGTGGCATAGTATATGCCAATAATAAGCATTGCCACGGAGACTTTGATGAAAAGCGTTTTACGCCTGCTAGTGGCACTACCCGGAGTTCTTTTTGTTGTGATTGGCCTTCGCTGGTTGGTCGATCCATCGACAGCTGCTGCACAGTTTGGCATGCCTTTACTCGACGGTCTGGGTCGCAGTTCCCAGATCGGCGATCTATCCAGCTTTTTCTTGACTCTGGGTATGTTGATTCTCATAGCGCTTATCACCGCGCAGCGTGTCTGGTATTACCCGGCGATCATGCTGCTCAGTTTTACTGTACTGGGTCGTCTTCTGGCCTGGTTGATTCATGATGCGACTCTGGCGATAGAAATGATCGCTGTGGAGCTCATAGTCACCTGCCTGCTGCTGTTTGCTTCACGCACGCTGACAGAACGGGAGTAGTTAAAGTGCCACTGCGCAGATCACGCGGCCTCACGCAGATTGCGCTTGGGACCTTAGCCTTGATGTTTTTTTGCCAGCCTGGTTTGGCGGGGGATGTCGGGTCAGCAATAGAGGAGGCGTTGCTTCAGCCCGCAAAGGCGTCACCCACCCGACCCAATGTCGTATTAATTTTGGCGGACGATTTAGGATTTAGCGATCTGGCCCCTTACGGTGGCGAGATCAACACACCGACCTTGTCTGCCCTGGCCGCCGCCGGTGTTAGCTTTAGCAATTACCATACAGCTGCCAGTTGTGCGCCTTCTCGCGCCATGCTGTTGACGGGTGTGGATAGTCACCGGGCAGGGGTACCCAATATCCCAGAAATGATTCCCCCGGATCAGCGGCAGCAGGCCCATTATCAGGGGGTCCTTGGCCGCAACGTCGTGACGATCGCTTCTCTTCTGCAGGATTCCGGCTATCACACCTATATGGCGGGGAAGTGGCACTTGGGTATGACGCCGGATCTTTTGCCCTATAGCAGAGGCTTCGAGCGCACGGTGTCCATGGCTGATTCTGGCGCGGACAATTGGGAGCAAAAGCCCTACCTGCCTATCTACGAGAAGGCCAATTGGTTTGCGGATGGGCAAGCGTTCAGTTTACCCGAGAACTTTTATTCCTCGCGCTTTCTCATCGATAAGACCATTGAGTTTATTGACAGCAATGCGGACGATGAGCAGCCGTTCTTTGCCTATGTCCCATTTCAGGCGGTGCATATGCCGGTGCAGGCACCCCAAGAATTTATCGATCGCTATATGGGCGTCTATGACCAAGGCTGGGAGGTTTTGCGGCACGAGCGGCACGAGCGGGCTAAGGATCTGGGGGTGATCCCGGCGGAGTCGACTATGGTGACTATGTCCACCACTGAAGACTGGGATGAACTTTCACAGGCCGAAAAACGCTATCAGGCAAAGCGCATGGCTGTGTACGCCGCTATGGTCGAGGCGATGGACCACCACTTGGGTCGCTTGGTGAAGCACCTCAAAGCGAACGGACAGTACGACAATACTGTGTTTATTTTTACGTCGGATAATGGCAGCGAAGCCAGCGGCTCAGTTGATCCGGACAATGCGGCGACGCGCTTTGTGCTGGCTCGACAGGGGTACACCAACGAGTACGACACCTTGGGTTTAAAAGGGAGTTTCAACAGTTTGCCACCGAGTTTTAGCAGTGCTTCTGTATCACCCTTGGCCTTCTATAAGTTTTATTCGGGTGAGGGCGGTATGCGTGTGCCGCTCATCGTAGCTGGCGCTGGGATAGATCAAAAACCGGGTTTTTCTAAAGCATTTGCCTACGTGACTGACATCGCACCGACTGTTTTGGAGCTGACGGGAACAGCTCTACCGGGAAGTCGCTACGGCGGTCGCCTCGTTGAGCCCATGATCGGACGGACTCTTTTGCCCCTGCTGCGCGGCGACGTTGGGCGTGTGCATGCCGACCACGAGGCGATAGGCTACGAGCTGGCCGGTAACGCCGCGCTTTTTCAGGGTGACTACAAGATCGTCATTAATCGCGGTCCCTTGGGTGACAATCAGTGGCACCTGTTCAACATCGTTACGGATCCCGGCGAAACACAGGATCTGGCCGGTAAGATGCCCACACGTTTTCAGCACATGCTGAGCCTGTATCAAAGCTATGTAAAGGATAATGGCGTGCTGCCCGTATCGTCGAACTATAACGATCGACGACAGGTCGCCATCAACGGCTTGCAGGATCGATTTGGTCGACAGATTCTCCTGGCCTTGCTGTCGCTGGTGGTGCTGTTGCCGTTTCTTATTGTCTATCGTTTGCGCTACCGACGCTGAGTGGCCGGGCGGCAGCGACTAGGATTCGCTCTCGTTATAGGCTCTTACGGCTATGAATAATGTCTTTTGAGCCTGCGGGCAGGGAGAACGTTGTACCGTCCCGGCCAACGGTATAGTCCGAAAAAACATCATCTGCGCCATTGAGAAACAGCGTTTCCTGACCGGGAAAAACGATCGGCGGCACGATGTGATAGTAGAGCAGGTGGCCCACTTTTGCGTCGCGCGCCGTCTCGGCCGCTTCTGCAGGGCTGGTGTGGTAGTCCAAAATATCATGTGTAATCTTGGCTAATACTGTGTTGCCTGTTTCTACGGCGGCTTCGTGCATCATATTGACCAGATTGGGAGCCAGCGCCTCGTGTACCAGCAGGTCTACTCCCTGCGAGAACTGCTGAATGTTGTCCTGCTTTGTTGTGTCGCCGCTTATCAGCAGTGAGCGGTCCTTGTAGGTAAATCGATAGCCGACGGCTGGTTTAATGGGTGCGTGGTTTACCGCCAGGGCTTCTATCTTCAGGTCGCCCTCATCAATCAATGTTGTGAGAGTTCCTATGGCCGGTGCAGCGAAGGGCTTTGCCATCATCCCAGCCCCGCTTAAAGGCGCCACGCTGTCGCCATGATGGGCGTGGCGATATTCTTCGTCCTGCGCGTAGGCTAAGTTAAAGCCGTCCACAACCCGGCTGACGCCGCTGGGGCCGTATACCGGCAAGGCTTCGGTGTTCCCGGCGCTGACCCAGCGTATGGTGGCCAGCTCGCCCAAACCGTCGATATGGTCGGAGTGGAAGTGGGTGAGAAAAACCGCCTCAATGGAGCCGGCTGCATACCCCATACGGCCCAGATTGCGGACTCCGTCAGTCCCTGCATCGACAACAAACAGACGTTTGCCCGCGACGACTGCGACACAGGGTCCCGATGCATTGGGCGCTGGCAAGGGCCCGCCAGCACCACAGAGGGTCAAATGCAGACCGTCGGCAAAGCTGTCGACTATGTTGGTACCTAGTCGAGTCTGGAGTCCTTTAGCCATGACCCGTTCGGCGATGGCCGCGCGTTGCAGGTATGCCCCGACACCGACCAGTGCAATGACAGATAGTATGACGAGTGGTTTTTTCACGGTGTCTCCACTGTTAGCTCAACTTCAGCCGTTGAGAATCGCTTCCAACTTCGCACAGCGTGGGCGCGTTTGCTATACGTTTGACAGGCAGAGTCACATAATGACATTATTTATGTCAATAAAATTTAGCGTCACTGCGCTGAAGCAATCCTAGACTTAAGAGGGACCAATTGATGGACTTTTTGCGAACTCCCGCCGAGCGCTTCGAGAATCTCCCTGACTATCCGTTTGCGCCGAACTTTCGGATGATTCCTGCCGGGGATGGCAGTGAGCTCCGTATGCACTATCTCGATGAGGGGCCTTTGGATGGGCAAGTGGTGTTGCTGATGCATGGTCAACCCAGTTGGTCCTATCTGTACCGCAAAATGATTCCGCTGTTGGTCGGTGGTGGTTATCGCGTGATTGCACCCGACCTGATTGGTTTCGGGAAGTCAGATAAGCCTACACAGCGCGAGGACTATACTTATGCCAATCATGTGGCATGGATCAAATCCTTTCTCGACGCACTTGATCTGAGTGGCATTACTCTGTTCTGTCAGGATTGGGGTGGCCTCATTGGCTTGCGTGTCGCGGCGGAAAACGGTGACCGTTTTTCCCGGATAGTGGTGGCAAACACCGGCCTGCCTGATTCCAAGGGTATCGCCGACGCGGACGTGATAGAAATTTGCGATGCCATGGAGGCGTATTACCAGTCCGTGCCTGTGCACGCCAATGCACTTGAGATGGCGATGGGAATGGGTGGCGATGAATCGAGCATGAAGTTCATGCATTGGCAAAAATTCTGCGCTGAGTCCGAAGGGTTTCGCCCAGAGGAGGTGATGGTGTTGATGCTTTCTTTGTCTGAAGAAGAAAAAGCGGCTTACGCAGCGCCGTTTCCTGATGAGTCTTACCTTTCTGGCGCGCGGCAGTTTCCAACTCTCGTGCCCATACGACCAGACAACCCGGCAACAGAGGCTAATCGGGCCGCATGGTCGGTATTTGAGCAATGGACTAAGCCCCTGCTAACCGCATTTTCTGATTCTGACCCAATAACGGCCGGTGCCGAGGTTCGCTTTCAGCAATCCGTACCCGGTGCGCAGGGGCAGCCGCATGTCACGATTGCCGGCGCCGGACACTTTCTCCAGGAACAGGCTCCTGAGCAGTTGGCCGATGTGACGATGACGTTGATGCGTAACAATCCGCTCTGAGCTTCTGTGATCTATGGCTGCTTGGGCGTTGCAGCGTATCTTCGAATTCCTGTCCCTCCGGAGCCCTCGTCAGAGGGTATGATCTGCGGCACTGACTGTTGTCGTGTCCATGGCGTTGGCGACGTCTTGATCCGCATCCAGTTCGATTTCCTCCAGGGCCATACAAAACAGCACGTTCGCATGGGCAAACTGCGGCGCATTCAGGGCAGAGCCAAGATAGTCGGTAATATTAGTTTCCTGCGGGCCGCTGGTTTTCATCGGAATAAAAGTGCAGTGCGCTGTTGCGAGCTCCTGCTTTATGACATCCGCGTCAATCACGCCATGCAGACATAGCTCGGCTTTTATTCGGGCATCCACCAAAAACTCTCGCAGATGTGCTTACGGTACGCTCGTGCCCTTTGTGTTGACGCTGTGCGTGTACACGCAGCGTCAGCCTGCGGCCGCTGCCACTTTGGCTATCGAAATAGGCGAGCAGGAGCATAAGCTCACTGGTGCGCAGTTCACCTCACTAGATATCCACCGTGCTGGTCTCTGTCACCCCTTCCGGACCTTTCAGGGTGGCCGCGATTACGCTGATGTTGTTGCGTATTGCTGTCATTATCATGCTGTGCAGAGAAAGCGCTGCAGCAGCGCCTGTATCCATAAGCAAGGTATTGGGTCGAAGGTGACCAAGTCCCTGAGACTGAAATATGGTGCTAAAGGCCGAAGCGGAAGTGATACCGCCTACTGCAAGCGGGAATATGCCCAGTCCCGACTCTCTAGCACTGGTCCGGATGCCGTCCTCAATTGTTCGCCGCTCCTGGGGCTCCAGTTTTTCTGCAAGAAATCGTAGTCCCGTGACAGTGGCACTTTCTCCCCTGAGCGCCTCCGTCAATCGCAGCAAACGGGGTTGTGCGATAGGGGTAGTAGGAAGTGCGGATAGAATCTGAGCGCGCCAATCCCGGGGGTGTTGCAGCGGTTCGCGCGCCTCGAGCCGTAGCAGTAAGTCTGCTGCTCGGGTGAAGTGCGATGCAGCTATGCTGACAGTCCAGTGCACGGGTGTGTCGTTACGGTGGGCGATCAGGCTGTACAGGACAGCGGCGACAATGCCTTTAGTGAGTCCAGCGGCCGGTTCAATGGCGAGTATGGCGATAGCACAGGCGACAACGCCGGCCAGAGATGCCCATTTGTTGTAAGCGCGCAGCGTTGGTCGAAAGGAGGGGCTATTGGCATGAGCCTCGTAAAATGTCGCGAGGTTGACCATGCCGTAGGTCAGTAAGAATGCGATGGTGACTACAACAGCCACGGTGTTCAGTTCACCTGCGAGGACGGTGAGCAGGACGATAACTTCGCAACAATCGTCGCGGCGGCGAATGATGCCGGTGTCGTCATTGACGCGCTGCTTCTGACCCAGGCGCAGACCGCCGCTTTTTGGGGTATTTTGCCGGCGCACTTTGGTTATCTGATCAGCGCAAGATCGGTCCACCGTTCGGTGTTTAGTTTTAGCCTCTTTAGTAACCCATGGCTTCTGGGCGGTATCGCGCTGAGCATATTGATAAGGTTTGTTCCTACACTTGTGCCGGAGGCCGCAGTCTTGTTTCGTACGGCACCGTTCCCCAACGAATGGTGGCCCGTAATCCTGCTATTTTTTTTGCCTAGCTTCATCGCCATTAAAAGTGACAAGACGCTACGAGTGATCTTTGGGAGTCTGAGGCAGGCCTAGCCAGTCTTACTGATTTATAGTGTAGCCATCAGAAGTATAATGAAGCGGCTTACTAAGCCCTGTGCACTCATTCCTAAAGACTAAAAAACTATGATCATCTATGGCGTTGCTCTCCTTTCAATCTGCCTACTAGTAGGGATGCTCACTGGACAGCTGCTGGGTGAAGTGCTCGGTGTCAGCGCTAATGTAGGTGGGGTTGGTATTGCCATGCTTCTGCTGGTGTTGGCCAGCAGTTCGAAGCCGTTTAAATCGTTGACCTCGGGCGCTGCCGGATCAGGGATTCAGTTCTGGAGCGCCATGTATATTCCCATAGTGGTAGCGATGGCCGCCAAGCAAAACGTGGCGGCGGCTGTGGATGGTGGGGTGCTTGCCTTGGTCGCAGGGGTAACAGCGGTGGTAGTGTCCTTTGCACTGGTGCCGATACTTAGCCGAATCGGCAACGCCTCCCAAGCAAAGACCAGTAAGAGTGTTGACTCCTGATGGACGTCATCGAAACGGTTTTTCTGCGTAACAATTTGATTGCTGCTTTTGCCTTCATTGGTCTGGTGATGTGGGTGTCGTATTTTCTGTCAGATAGGCTTACCGCAGGGCGTATTCACGGATCTGCGATAGCCATTGCTATTGGCTTGCTCGTTGCCTATTGGGGCGGCGTTACCAGCGGCGGCCAATCTGGTGCAGCCGATATCTGGTTACTAGGAGGGATTGGCTTGTTGGGCGGCGGCATGATGCGGGACTTTGCCATTGTAGCCACCGCTTTTGGTGTGCAGCTTAGTGAGTTAAAAAAAGCTGGCCTTGCGGCAATTGTTTCGATTTTTGCCGGTGTCATTGTGTCGTTCTTTGTGGGTGCTGTTGTCGCCGTGCTGTTTGGATACACCGACCCGGTGTCGATCACTACCATTGGCGCAGGTGCGGTGACCTATATTGTTGGGCCGGTGACAGGCGAGGCCATTGGCGCATCAGATGGGGTAATAACATTGAGTGTTGCCACGGGATTGATTAAGTCTATTCTGGTGATGGTGGGAACACCCTTCGTGGCCAAGTCTATTGGCTTGGATAATCCACAGTCTGCCATGGTGTTCGGCGGTTTAATGGGAACCACCAGTGGTGTTGCGGCAGGTTTGGCGGCCACGGATCCAACGCTGGTTCCTTATGGTGCAATGACGGCAACCTTCTATACCGGTATTGGTTGCCTGTTGGGGCCTTCATTATTGTTCTTTGCCGTCAGTGCTTTTTTTTAGAGAAACGCGGTCACGATGCACCGTGAAATTATTAGACTCGTATAGAGATCGTTAAACTATGCCCCTACTCTCTTTTCCTGATTTATGTGATGACAATCTCAAAATAGCGTTAGTCGAAGGTGACTTGGTCTTTAGTTACGGCGAGCTAAACCACCGTGCTAACTGCCTTGCTAGCGGTTTACTCGGCGCGAGCAGCGATTTAGCCGAGGAGCGAGTTGCCTTTTTCTTGCCCGCTAGCATGGACTATGTGGCCGCTATGCACGGCGTGTGGCGCGCGGGGGGCATCGCTGTTCCTTTGAATGTGGCCTCGGCGGTAACAGAGTTAGAGCATTACCTTGGCAGTGCCGGAGTCACGCGCTTGATAGCCGGTCCCGAGCACCGTGCGTCCCTCGTCGATCTTTGTGCAGGGTTAGAGATTGAGTTGATTGGCGTTACTGATGTTCTATGTGAGGACATTGTTGAGTTACCAGAGATCGCGCCGGGACGACGGGCCATGATTTTGTTTACCAGTGGCACCACGAGTAAACCCAAAGGCGTGGTTAGTACGCACCAGACTATTGATGCGCAAATGAAAGCATTGGTGGATGCCTGGGAGTGGAGCGCAAACGATGTGATCCCCTTGTTTTTGCCGCTGCACCACGTGCACGGGATCATCAACATTCTCAGTTGCGCACTCGCAGCAGGGGCTACAGTTCACTTGTACAAATCCTTCGATATTCCCCGCATCACCCAGCAGATTGTTGCCGGTACTTTTAACGTGTTTATGGCGGTGCCGACAATTTATGTGAAGCTCATTCACCACTTTGAGACGATTGATGCTACCGCGCTTGCGGATGTTTGCACCGGCTTCAAGGCGATGCGTTTGAACGTCTCGGGCTCTGCTGCCTGCCCCGAGAGCTTGTTTCACCGCTGGGAGGAGTTAACCGGGCAAGTGCTGCTAGAGCGTTACGGAATGACCGAAATCGGCATGGCCCTGTCGAACCCCTATAGAGGAGAGCGCCGCGCAGGGCACGTGGGTCAGGCCTTGCCTGGCGTTGAGATCAAACTATTTGATGAGCACAACGTACCCATTGATGAGGAGGCATCTCCCGGGGAAATTCGCGTAAAGGGCGATAGTGTTTTTCTCGAGTACTGGGGTAACGAAGCAGCCACGAAAACGAGTTTTATTGATGGGTGGTTTGCTACCGGTGATGTAGCGGTGCTGGACGATGGCTACTACCGCATCATGGGCCGCTCTTCCGTCGACATTATTAAGTCTGGGGGCTACAAGCTTTCGGCTCTGGAGATAGAGGCCGTGCTCCTCACCCACGAAGCGATCGCTGAAGTAGCAGTGCTAGGGGTAGAGGATGAAACCTGGGGCGAGTCTGTCCTTGCGGTTATCGGCCTCAAAGAAGGTGCAGCGTTAGAGTATTTGAACCTAAAGCAGTGGTGCAGCGGTAAAATGTCGTCTTACAAAATCCCGAAAGCGATCAAAATCGTCGAGAGCCTTCCCAGGAATGCGATGGGTAAAGTCACCAAGCCGGCACTTCGTGAGTTGAGTTAAGTGTCACTCAACCGCAGCTCGAGAGGCGATTCTTGTGCGCCATGCTTCTCGGTCCTACAATGCGCGCCCTCGACGACGGCTCGAGGTTCCTGCAGATGGTTCGCTGCCGCGGTAGCAGGTACCTAGGGGTGCGTAGCATTGGCTTTTGCCCAAGCTCACGGAGCATATGGAATCGAGAGTGTTTCGCCAAGACACTGAAATTCAGTTGAACGTTTTAGCCGATGTAGCTCAGCTCGGTAGAGCATCGCATTCGTAATGCGCAGGTCGTAGGTTCAAATCCTATCATCGGCACCAAATCCACGAGGTCTGTATCTGTACCGGTGACATGGTTTACAGACCACAGCGCGCGTATGGTCTACAGTATAAGGATAAAGGACGCATAGACGATACGATACGATACGTATCGGTAGAAGAATCATGCTGCTAGTGAATCTGAACAATCAGACTGGTGTGGCCACCGTTAAGCCGTAAGATCGCCTGACAGAGGCGGACTTTGATGCGGTTGTGGGCGTTATCGACCCATACCTTACAGAGCACGGCGTCCTCAATGGGCTGATCATCGCGACGGAGGATTTCCCGGGCTGGGATTCTTTTGGGGCTCTGGTGAGGCACACCAAGTTTGTTAGGCAGCACCATGAGAAGCTGTCGCGTGTTGCACTCGTCACGGACTCCGCGATAGGTGATTTAGCGGAGAAACTTGCGAGTCATTTTGTGGCGGCCGAGGTGAGACATTTTCCCTACCCGGGATTAGCTGACGCACAATCTTGGGTTGCGCAAAACACGACCGATTGAATCGCATAAAGCTTAGTGTACTGTTATTCACCCGCACGTCGCAGTGCGACGGGTTTTACCTGCACCGATTGATCGCCGCTGGTTAACCATAGCTCGCCGTCAGAAATCGTGCATTGCAGTGCCAGCCCCGGCGCTGCCAATGCGCCAAGCGCCGCAAGTTCAGTGTCAGTCACACTGTATACAGAGAGATTGTTAAAACGAGCCAGGGCATCGGCATTTTTGTTCCACCAGACTTTGAACGCACGTTCACCATAGGCGTACAGCAGGACTTTTTGCGCACGACCGCTAGCCTTGCGCAGACGGGTCGGGTCCGGCGTTCCCAGTTCAATCCATAACTTAATGGCGTCAGTGAGATCCTTTATCCACAGGTCGGGCTCATCATCTGTACTGATGCCCCGGCCAAACTGCAGGTGCTCATGAGCGTGTAGAGCAAACATCGCAACCCGCAACATCATGCGCGCGTCGGTTTCCGATGGATGGCGGGCGACGGCTAATGCGAAGTCTTCATATACATTACGATCCAGGTCAGCAACGTTGAGCTTAACCTTAAAGACCGTGGATTTGATTGCCATCTCAGTGCGCCGCCACGACTGGTTGCTGTTGGGTAATGCAATGGATGCCACCGCCACCCTCGGCGATGTGATCGATGCGAACCTGTACGATTTCGCGGTGCGGAAAATACGACTGCAAGCGTTCTTTCACCTGATCGTCCAGGCTTATACCGTAAGCTGGCGCAATGACCGCGCCGTTGGCGAGATAGAAATTCACGTAGGACAAGCAGAATCGATCGCCGATGGCGCAGTCACCGGGTGCCTCGGGCAACTCTAGCAATTCAAAGTGGCGCCCCTTAGCATCAGTCTCTGTTTCCAGTTGTCGGCGCAATGAGTCAAAAAAAGGCTTTCGAGGATCCTGGGGATTGCTACTGCCTTCGATAATGATGCTGCCGGGTTTGGAGAATGCGGCAATTCCATCGATATGCCCATCCGTTTCGTCATCCAATGGGTCCCCGGGCAACCAGATGACTTTGTCTACGCCTAGTTGAGTTTTGAGTTCGCTCTCGATCGCGTCTTGGGACCAATTCGGATTGCGGTTTTTGTTGGGGAAGCAGCTCGTGGTTGTGAGTAAGGTTCCTTCACCATCCACGCAAAGACCACCGCCTTCGGCAATCAGCGATGACCGTAGCGCGGGTACATCGCAACGCTGCAATATGCGTTCGGCCATTTGAGCGTCTTGGTCATAGGGCTGATACTTATTACCCCAGGCATTAAAGCCAAAGCAGACACCAGCAAGCGCTCCGGACTCATCGTGCACAAAGCTAGGTCCGCTATCGCGGGCCCAGGAGTCATCAATGGGTATTTCGAATAGTTCGATGTCGCTGCTAAGGTATTTTTTTGCTTCGGCTATGAGCTGTGGTGGAACGAGCATCGTTACGGGCTCGAAGCGCCGTATAGCGTGGGCTACATCGGCGTAGTGCTGCTGTGTGCCTCCGGATTCGCTCCACATGCCCGAACGGCAAGGCCACGCCATCCAGCAGCGATCGTGAGCGGTCCATTCGGCGGGCATACGGTGGCTGTGTTTCATAGGGGGCTTAGTTGGCGAGCGATAGTTGCTTGGTGGTAGGTTAGAGCAGAGTGACAGCCCGGGCAAAGGGAAAATCTTGAGTTCACTGTAAAATCGATTGAAGTCACGAGCGTGAAACTCTTACAGTAAGCTCTTGATTTACAAGGAACAGGCTATGAGAACAGTATCAGTGGCTGCGACACAGATGGCCTGTACATGGGATCGATCTCAGAACATTGATCGGGCAACGCAGCTCGTGCGCGCGGCGAAGTCCGGGGGCGCCCAGATAGTTCTGCTGCAGGAGCTCTTCGAAACCCCTTACTTCTGTATCGAACAGAAGGGCGAGCATCTGCAGTTGGCGAGCTCGCGCGATGACAATTCATTACTACAGCATTTTCAGAACCTGGCGGCAGAGCTCCAGGTGGTACTACCTATTAGTTGGTTTGAGCGGGCTGGAAACAGCTTCTTCAACTCGGTGTGCATGATTGATGCAGATGGAAGCGTATTGGGGTATTACCGAAAGTCTCACATTCCTAATGGTATTGCATATCAAGAGAAGACTTACTTCTCACCGGGGGATACGGGCTTTCAGGTTTGGAATACGCGGTACGCCCGCGTCGGTCTCGCTATTTGCTGGGACCAATGGTTTCCTGAGGCCGCACGCATCATGGCGCTGCACGGCGCCGAGCTGTTGTTCTACCCCACGGCGATTGGTAGTGAGCCGGGGAATCCGACCTTAGATTCCCGTGGGCACTGGCAGCGAACTATGCAGGGACACGCGGCGGCAAATGTGGTCCCGGTTGTTGCTTCTAATCGTATTGGAAAGGAGGTGGCGACTACCGATTCATCCTTGATGATGTCGTTTTATGGAAACTCCTTTATTACTGATCACACCGGTGCGCTGCTGCAAAGTGCCGACTCCGAAAGCGAAACTGTATTGGTGAGTGATTTTGACCTCGACGAAATCGACGTGTATCGCACCGAGTGGGGCCTGTTCCGTGATCGTAGGCCAGATCTGTACTCCGATATCTGTCGTTATTCTCCGGGCGATCGATAGATGCTTCCGGGGCCCCGTTTATGGGGGCTGGCCCTTCTAGGTTGTACGTCGATAATCCCGATTCTCATCGGACCCATCATCATTGGTGTTTTGGTGGACTTTGGCGGTTTTACAAATCGTGACGCAGGCCTTACGGCTGGCTATGGTGCGATTGGTTCTGTCGTTGTAGCGCTGGTTTGCGCTTTGAATATGCATCGATTGCCGCTACGCAGGCTCGCACTCGCCGGTGTGTGTCTAGCGGCTGGATCCCATTTGGCCGCCGCCTTGTTCTATGAGCATCATGGTCTTTTTTATATCTGTCGAACAGCGGGTTCCATAGGCGATGGAGCCGTTTATGCATCGGTAATGAGCGCCTTTGCGCGGCAAACACGTTCCGAGCGTTGTTACGGCATGTTCATGATGCTGCAGTTTGGGTTGGCGGCGGTGGGTCTCTGGGGATTGCCGACACTGCTTCCAGAAATGAACGTCACTCAGATGTATCTGGGATTTTTCGTCCTTAATTTGGGTTCGTTTACACTTTTACGCTTCTTGCCTGCTGATGCCGCCGAGGCTGCGGGGGTCAGTATTCGCGGTAAAGAGTGGCGCCTGCTTCTGGCCATTCCGGCCCTCGGTGGATTGGCTACGTTGTTCTTTTTTGAAGGTAGTAATGTGGGTACTGACGCCTACATGGAGCGTATCGCTGTTTTCGCCGGTTATAGCGATGCGCAGATCGGTCAGGTGCTTGGCATTGCGTCGTTGCTTGGTGTGCCCGCGGCCTTTGCGATTCTATTTGTGAGCTCTCGCTTTGGTCATAGTCTGCCAGTATTCCTTGGCATTGCGACTGGAGCGGCGTCTTTGACGGGGCTCATGCGTGCAGACAGTTACAGTGAGTTTTTTCTGTGGACCTGCGTACATAGCGCGAGTTGGGCCTTCACAACACCGTATATTCAATCCATCCTCGCGGATATGGACCCTGGAGGCGCGGTGGTTACGGCCGGAGGCATCGCAAGTGGTGCGGGCGCTGGGGCAGGGCCCACGGCAATGGCTATGCTGGTATCAGCGGATAATTATTCGGGTGTACTGTCCGTTGGGATCGCTGCGTATACGCTGGCAGCCGCGGCAATCGCCTTGGCCTTGTTGTTAGGTCTACGGCGAGGTATGGGCCAAATCAATTAGCTGCGAACACCGGTGTCTGCTGGTTTTTACTGGGAATTCTCAGATTCTGGTGGAACCGCTAGCGCTCTTACGTCACGATACACGTCTCCCGTTAGTAAACCCTGACACGGGCTCATGATCTAAGTAATGACAATCCAATTGATGACATTCCAAACAGGGCAGTGGTGACGTGAGCGATTCGGCGCAATCCTATATTTTGACCTTCTCTTGTCCCGATTCCATCGGCGTGGTGGCTCGCTATTCGAATTTGTTTTACGAATGTGGGATCAACATCACCGAGATTTCTAACTACACAGACCCCGTGACCAATACGTTTTTTCTGCGCTGCGTGTTCGACGTAAGCGGTATGAGCTGCAGTCTTGAGCAGTTCAAAGCCAGACTGCTGCCTGTCGCCGATGATTTGCAGATGGAATATTCGCTTCGCTGCGCGACCGCCTTGCCTAAGGTGGTCATCGCTGTTTCGCGCTATGATCACTGTCTTACTGCTTTATTGACCAAGCAGCGGGCGGGAGCCCTGCCCGCGGATATTGTTGCGGTGCTTAGCAATCATGAGGACTGCCGCGCGCTGAGCCAGTGGCACGGCATTCCTTTTCATCACCTGCCCATTACGCGAGAAACCAAGCCGACTCAGGAGCAAAAGCTACTTTCTATCTTGAAAGACTGTGAGGCCGACCTGCTGGTGCTTGCCCGCTACATGCAGATACTCTCTGATGATCTCTGTGCACAGCTGTCTGGCCGGGCGATCAATATCCATCATTCTTTCCTGCCCGGCTTCAAGGGTGCGAAGCCCTACCATCAAGCCTATGATCGCGGGGTCAAGGTGATTGGTGCTACCGCGCATTACGTGACGGCTGACTTGGATGAAGGTCCGATTATCGCGCAGGAAGTACGCCCTATTGATCACGAGATATCGGTGGAGCAGATGGTCCATTTAGGCCACGATACTGAGGCTACGGCGCTATCCCAGGCTGTGCGTCTGCACTGCGAGCAACGCGTCATACTTAATGGTCAGAGGACCGTTATTCTTTAACTTTTTGGAGTATTCATGAGCGCATCAATCATCGACGGCAAAGCAGCGGCACTCGCGCTGCGTGAACGACTGGCCATCGAAGTCTCCCGCATCGACGCAGAGCATAGCTGGGTGCCCGGGCTTGCTGTGGTACTGATAGGAGAAGATCCGGCAAGTCAGGTCTACGTGCGCAACAAGGGTAAGCAAACGGCTGAGGTCGGCATGCGGAGTTTCGAGCACAAGCTGCCCGCCAGCACCAGTGAGCGTGAGTTGCTTGACTTGGTTCGCTCTCTCAATGGTGATGACGCCGTCAATGGCATTCTCGTGCAATTACCGCTCCCTGCACATATTGATGCGCAGCTTGTCATCGAAACTATCGACCCCGCAAAAGACGTTGATGGCTTTCATCCCATGAACACTGGTGGTCTGTCCAACGGTGATCCAACCGCACTGGTTCCCTGCACACCGCTGGGCTGTCTTATGATGTTGCGAGAGCAGTTTCCTGAGGGTATGGCGGGGCAGCATGCAGTGGTGGTCGGTCGCAGCAATATTGTCGGCAAGCCTATGGCGCAGCTGCTCATCGCCGAAAGCTGCACGGTTACCGTGGCGCATTCCAAGACTCGAGATCTTCCCGGGCTATGTCAAACCGCCGATATTCTGGTGGCAGCAGTCGGGCGGCCAGAGATGGTGCGCGGAGCTTGGGTTAAAGAAGGTGCGGTGGTGATAGATGTCGGCATCAATCGCGTAGAGGTCGAGGGCCAGGACAACACACGGCTGGTGGGTGATGTTGCCTTTGCCGAAGCCGCGGACAGAGCGCGCGCAATCACGCCGGTGCCAGGTGGGGTAGGGCCCATGACCATAGCTTGTCTACTGCGCAATACTGTGGTCGCGGCGTGCCGGCAGCACCGCGTCGTCTGCGAACTGTCTTAGGTCCTAAGCTGCTGTTTTCATAAGCTGAGTGGGGTCTGTCGGCGATCAAGACGGTTCCGGCGATTCCGGGAAAGCCTTGAGCACCTCACGTAGTAAATCCCAGCGATTAAATCCCTGCTTGCCGTAGTCCAGACCTCGACGCACGATCACAAGATCGTGCTCTGGGTCGATGATGACGTATTGACCACGGTTTCCTGCAGTGCTGTAGGCATTCGCGGGTACTTCATCTTTGCGATCATCGGGTACCAGCCACCATTGCGCGCCGTAATCGTTGCCGCGAGACGCGCTGGCTGGTGCTGGTGCTCGGGAGAAGCTGATCCAGTCACTGGAAATCAAGCGCTCACCGTTCCACATGCCGTCATTAAGGTAGAGCAGGCCAAAGCGGCCAAGATCTCGAGCGTTGGTATACGCCTGGCTGCTCAGTATGAAATCGCCAAAGCGGTCCGCCGATAGCAGTGTATTACGCATACCGATGCGGTCCAGCAGGCGCTTTCTAGGGAACTCCCGATACGCGCTATTGCTTGGGAGCGTGTTTTTGAATGCTTTGACCGCCAGTAAGGTGTCGTAATTCTCGTATTCCCAGTAGCTGCCCGGCTCGCGTATCAGTCCGCGGTTGCGAGCTCCGTCTACGGAACTCGCACCCGCCCAGTAGGCGAGTCCGGAGCCTGTGGCGTATTCCATGTTGAAGCTGTCCACGGGATACAGGCCACTTGTCATATTCAGCAGCTGCCGCAGGGTGATGGCCTTTCTGGGGTCTTCTCCGCCAGATACCGCTGGGAGCCAGTCGATGTCTACGGGGGTGTCTAACGACATTTTGCCGGCATCAACCTGCATGCCTATGAGTGTGGCCCCAATGCTCTTCGCCGTGGACCAGGTTCGAGTGCGAGTGCTTTGATCGATACCCTGCGCATAGCGTTCGTGAATGATTTTGCCTTGATGGATGATCAGTAAACTTAGGGTGTCCTGTTCTTCTGTGGCGCGATCAAAAGCCCAGTTAGAAGCCTGCGCTAGCGCCTCGGCGTTAAGCGTAGCCGGAATCGGCATATCGGCGTTGGCATCGCCTTGGGGCCAGGGAAGCGTTCGCGGGTCAGACTTGGGGTAGGGCATGTCCAATTTGGGCAGTTTGTCGATATCCGACAAAGTCATGTTAGGCGCCATAACCACGCAGCCTATACCCTGGCGGAACGCCGAAATCACCGCGGGTCCGTTGGCATCGCCACCGACACTGATGGCCTGCTCGCGCGGATACAAGGTGTAGGGACCCCCCGTCGCATCCCCCAGAACGTGCTCTCCAAGATAGGCGAGCTCCTGCGCGAATATCTGATCGAGGTTCCGGCGCGATGTGTAAAGACCATTGCAGGTCAGCAGCGACTGCACGCCGTTGCGAATCAGTTGGCGATTTGCCAAAAAGTAATCATAGCTTTCCTCTTCGGCAAGCGATGTCACACTTAGTATGGCCAGTAGAAGTGATGGGAAGAGCTTTGACATGGGAATTCCGCTGCTGTGCAAAATGGAGACTATACACAATAGAGCACCTGGCCTGGCAATCCGAGATAGACTGCAAATTACGGCCAACGCAGCAGGATACAGCCCATGCGGATAAGACTGGCACCACTGTTCTTTGTACTAATTTCGGCCTGTGGGATTGCCCAGGGCGACCCACTCGGGACCGAAACTCCCTCAGCCGCAGATACGTCTCAGGGCTATATTCATGAGGGGGAGTCTATTGGGAATGTGCGCCAGGTCTATGACGGAGCGCTGTTTCCGGATGAGCAGATAAGGACCTTTCGAAACATTCATAGGCTGTTTCCCACCCGCATCGTGGCTGCGGGAGGAGAACCTTATCCCTTGCCCATCGCCAAGGAGCCGTTGAAGAACTTCCAGTTTGCGTCTCGCGGTAAAACCTGGGATCTCTACGACTACTTTTCCTTAAACCGTGTTGGCGGGGTTTTGGTGGTCAATGCGGACGAGGTCGTTTTCGAACGGTATTTTTTTGGCAATAGCCCCAAGACCCAATGGATGTCCATGTCGGTTGTTAAATCTATGGTTGCGACGCTTGTGGGTGCCGCGATTCATGATGGCCACATCGAATCTATTGATGATCCATTGACGAGGTATTTGCCGCAGTTCGCCGGTAGCGCTTATGACGGCGTAACCGTGCGGCACTTACTGCAGATGGCGTCCGGTGTTGCCTGGAATGAGACTTACACCGACCCGGCCTCTGATCGACGGGCAATGTTGGAGGCCCAAATTAGCCAGCAGCCTGGTGCGATTCTTGATCTCATGGGGAGTCTCTCCCGGGCCGCCGAACCCGGGTCGCGTTGGAACTACAGTACGGGAGAAACACAGGTGGTCGGTGCGTTGGTGGCCGCTGCCACAGATATGCCCGTAGCGGATTACCTATCGCAAACGATTTGGCAGCCCTTTGGCATGGAGTCAGACGCGACTTGGTGGCTTGATTCTCCCGACGGCCTGGAGATTGGCGGCAGTGGCTTGTCAGCGACGCTTCGCGACTATGCGCGCTTTGGCATTTACATGCTCAATGAAGGTCTAATCAACGACGAAGAGACGCTGCCTCCAGGCTGGGTAGAGGCGGCCACTAGCGTCAAGCAGATCGAGGGGGAGCCCGTTGAGTATGGCTATATGTGGTGGCCTTTGGACGATGGCGCCTATTCAGCCATCGGTATTTTTGGACAGTTTGTCTATGTGCATCCGGCCAGCCGTACGGTTATTGCCATGTGGGGAGCGCAGCCCAAGCCTGTGGGAACTGACGTGATCGACGAGTACGATTTTTTTAATGCCATTGTGCGTGAGCTTCAGGGCCCTCAAAGTACTAGAATGCACGCACACGACAGCATCAGATTCTCAGAATAACTCGGGAGAGACCTTGACTCAGGGAGACAGTCTAACTTACGAAACTCGCGATACGGTGACGGGAGGCGCGCTTGCCTCGTCCGCGAGTGATGACAAGGAGCCAGCACTCAAGGGAGCTCAAATTCTCGCTAAATGCCTGGTCGCCGAAGGCGTGGACACTTTGTTTGGGTATCCCGGGGGGGCCAATCTCGAGATTTTCGATGTGCTGCCGCAGTTTGGTATTCGCTGTGTTCGCACAGAGCATGAGCAGGGCGCTGTGCATGCTGCCCAGGGCTATGCTCGAGTTACCGGGCGTCCGGGGGTTTGCCTGGCAACCTCAGGGCCGGGTGCCACGAATCTGGTCACCGGAATTGCGGATGCAAACAGCGACTCCACACCATTGGTCGCGATTACTGGCAATGTGCCTTCGCACCTGCTGGGTAAAAACGCGTTCCAGGAGGTGGATATCGTTGCAGTTACCGACGCGATCACCAAACGCAATTATCTCGTTAAGCGAGTAGGTGACATTCCAGAGGTGGTTCGAGAAGCATTTAGTCTGGCTGGTGGTAATCGTCCGGGCCCGGTGTTGATAGATATCCCCAAAGACATACAGCAGCAGTATCCCAAGGATCCGGACGGTAACTATTTGGTCCCCCGCATTCCGGCGGTCATTGAAGCACCAGAACCGACCATGTCCGGTATGGAGACAGCTCAACTAGAAGAGTGCATACGCCTGATTCGCGAAAGCGAGCGTCCTGTGATCTACGCCGGTGGTGGCATTGGCGTTGCCGAAGGCGAAGCGACCTTACTGGCCTTTGCCGAAAAGGCCCAGATTCCTGTGACCTGGACGATTATGGGTGTGGGCTGTTTTCCGCCGGATCATCCGCTTTCTATTGATGTGCTTGGAATGCACGGCGCCAAGTATGCGAACCGAGCGATTTACGAGGCGGATGTGGTGCTCGCTTTAGGTGTGCGCTTTGACGATCGCGTTACGGGGAATGTTGCCGAGTTTGCCAAGCATGCCCGCATCGTACACATCGATATCGACCGTAGTGAGCTCAACAAGAACAAGACGGTCACATTGCCCATCCAAGCTGATCTCAAGCCGGCTTTGCAGCAAATGTTGGATGCCTGCGATCCCGTTGCTTCCCGTCCATGGGTGGCGACCGTCAATGATTGGAAGCAGAAATATCCCTATCCCGAGTCGAAATCTCAGGGCTTAAAGCCCCAGCATGTTATCCGTGCGCTGAGCGAGGCTACTGCCGGAGAGGCGATTGTGTCTATGGGCGTCGGCCAGCATCAGATGTGGGCTATGCAGTTTTATCGTTCCACACAGCCGCGCTCCTTTTTGAGTTCGTCGGGATTTGGAACTATGGGGTACGGCTTGCCCGCGGCTATCGGCGCTAAAGTGGCCGCCCCAGAGCGTCAGGTTATTGATATCGACGGCGATGGTTCCCTTAATATGACGATTCATGAGTTATCGACCTGCCATCGATACGGTATTGGTGTCAAAACGGTGGTGATCAACAATCAATGGTTAGGCATGGTCCGGCAGTGGCAGGACATGATTTATGACTCACATCGAGCCGGATCTGATCTGTCTGACCCCATGGCGGTCAAGTCCAGCGACGATAAGGACATTTATCCAGATTTTCTGAGTATCGCGAAGGGCTATCGCGTGACGGCGGAGCGAGTGCGCCGCGCTGAGGATCTCCCGGCAGCCATCGCACGGATGTTGGCTGACCCCCACGAGCCTTACTTACTGGACGTTATTGTGGATGCGGAGGAGAACGTCTATCCGATGATTCCTGCCGGCGGTAGCTACCCCGACATTATTATGAGCGCCGAGGATCTGGCTCAAAGTGATTCCAGCGCTCAGGGCAGTAATATCTAGATTGAGCCGGATTTTGCTCTGTCACTGAGCTTCAAGGTCAAAAAATGGTCTTATTACCACTGGGGAACTTTTCCAGAACTCTGTAACATTTCTGTCAACCTTGAGTTCTACTCTTGTCTCGAACTGATCATCCCATCCCACTTCGGAGGCTCTTCCGTGAAGAAATCCCTTTCTCAATTGTTTGCTCGCAAAGCGCTTGTGCGTGCTATTGCTGGCGCTTCCGTAATCGCCGGCGCCACTCTCGCAGTTCCAGCTTATGCACAGGAAACCAGTGCAGCAGTTCGTGGCGTGGTCACCGATGCCAGCGGCCAGGCTATTTCTGGCGCCGAAATCGAAATCAAGAGCCTTTCTACGGGTTTCACCAAGCGTGCCACGACAGATGACACGGGCAGCTACTTTGTTCGTCAGTTGCCTGCGGGCGTTGAATATAGTGTCTCGGTGAAAGCGTCGGGGGAGGGCAGCGCGCGCACTGAACGCTTGCCATTGACCGTCGGCGAATCGGCGGAGATGAACTATCGTCTTGGCAGTGGTCTGGAAGAGGTTGTGGTGCTGGGCCGTGCTGTGAACGTGGCTGTCACCGCTATCGGGCCAAACGCTGTGTTTAGTGCGAGCGACCTGCAGGATTCCCCGGCGATTAATCGAAACATCACCGACGTTATTGGGCAGGACCCGAGAATTTATATCGACCAGTCCGGTAGTGCCGATGCAATCCAGTGTAACGGTGCAAACCCACGATTTAACAGCCTCACGCTTGATGGTGTTCGTTTGAATGACGGTTTTGGTCTTAACTCCAATGGCTATCCCACGCAGCGTATGCCTTTCCCCTTCGATGCGGTATCCAGTGTTGCAGTAGAAATGGCGCCCATGAGCGTTGTCTACGGTGGATTCTCCGCCTGTAACATCAACGCGGTGACCAAATCGGGCGGTAACGAGCTCTTCGGTTCGGTGTTTATGGATTACACCAGCGACGCCATGCAGGGTGATTCACTTGAAGGTGAGAGTGTCGAAGTACCCGATTATGACGAGACCCGTTACGGCTTTGAAGTTGGCGGTGCGCTGATTAAAGACAAGCTGTTCTTTTATGGAGCATACGAAAAGTACGAAGGTGTCGACTTCAACAACCGCGGTGCGATCGGGTCGGGCGCTATCAACGAAGTACAGGTCAGTCAGGCGCAGCTTGATGAGATCAGGCAGATTGCGAACGACGTCTACGGCTACGCGCCCGGGACCAGCTCACCGGGTACCTTTGATTTTAAAGACGAAAAATATATCGCCAAACTGGACTGGTACGCTACTGATACTCAGCGCGTAGCACTGACGTATAACTACAACGATTCTTTCAATGTGACGGAGTCGGACGGTGACCTGAACGAGTTCGAATTCGCGGATCACTTTTACAATCGCGGCGCTGAGCTGGAGACAATGATTGCCAGCCTGTACTCCGACTGGACACCTAACTTCTCCACCGAGCTGCGTGCTGCACGCACAGACGTTAATTTTCTTCAGGCGCCACGCGCGGGCAACGACTTCGGTGAGATCCGGGTCGAGCTGGAAAACGCTGACGTGTACTTCGGTGGCGACGACAGCCGACATGCCAACGAACTTAACTACACCATTGACCAGTTAGTGTTTCGCGGTCGTTACCAGCTTGGGGCTCACACGATTACCGGTGGTATCGAGCGTGAGGAATACGACATCTTCAACCTCTTCTACCAGCACGTAGATACAGAGATCCGCTTCGACGGCATTGATAACCTGCGCGATGGTCTGGCCGACCGTGTGTACTACGGAAACGCGCTCTCTAACAATCAGGATGATATTGCCGAGTCCTTCAGCTATGCCATCAACTATCTTTACCTGCAGGATGAGTGGCAGGTAAACGATAAGCTGACCATGACCTTTGGGCTTCGCTACGATCGTTACGAAACCAGTGATGCGCCCAATCTGAATCAGAGCTTTCAGGACAGCTACGGCTTTGGCAACGATCAAACGCTGGATGGCCGTGATCTGATTCAGCCGCGATTCGGCGTCGCTTATGACTTCTCAGAAGAAGTGCAGCTGCGCGCTGGCGCAGGCCTGTTCTCTGGTGGTAACCCGAACGTGTGGTTGTCCAACACCTACAGCAATACCTCTACGACTGCCGTGCAAGCGCGCATCGATGGCGTTGACCTGTTTTCGCAGAACTACGTGAACTGTGAAGAGGGCGTTCCCTCAGGTCCAGGTTACTGTGTGCCACAGGACATTGCGGATATCGTGTCTGCTGGCGACGGTAGCAACTTTGAAATCGTTTATCTTGATCCCGATTTCGAAGTTCCCAGCGAATGGAAGTACACAGCAGGCGTGACTTGGTACGCGCCTATGGACTGGACGGTAACCGCCGATCTGCAAATTAGTCGCGGCGAAGACACTGCGGTCTACAAGCGCGGCGATCTTGAGCAAGTCGGTACCAACGATCAGGGATATCCCGTATTCGACAGCGTGCGCGATGCCTCGTTTGTTCTGACTAACGCCAAGAACGGGAATGAGTCCGAGTCACTGTCATTTAGCGGCTTCAAGAGCTGGGATAATGGTCTGGACCTGCGCGTCGGTTATGCCTGGACACAGGCAGAAGATGTGAATCCCATGGGATCATCGGTGGCGTTCTCCAACTACATCTTCCGGGCCTTTGAAGATCCACAGGGAGATGAGCTGGGAACTTCGGACTGGCAGATTGAGCACCGCGTTACTGCTGTACTGAACTATACCGCAGACTTCTTTAACGGCTATGAGACGCGCGTATCGCTCTTTGGTCAGTGGAACTCTGGCCTGCCCTACAGTCTGACGCTTGACGGTGCTGATGGCACCATCGGTGCCTTTGGCTTCCAGCCCTTCCTGGACTTCGAGCCCAACGTACTGCCTGTCGGTGGAGAGCGTAACGGAGAGACGGGCTCTTCCTTCGGCAAGGTCGATATGCGTATTACGCAGGACTTGCCAGGATTTAGCCCAGAGCATCGCGGCAGCCTCTTTGTTGTCGTGGACAACCTGACCAACCTCGTCAACGACGAGTGGGGCGTCTTTCGTCAGCCCAATCGTCCTGGTGTGACTCAGGCTGATCTGGACAACGGTGCTTCGCAGCAGCGTGTAGGCGGCACCTCATTGTGGAGTATGCGTGTAGGGGTTAACTACAGCTTCTAATACCGCAGCTAGTCTCGAAGCCCCGTCGTCGCAGGACCTCGGGGCTTTTTTGTCACTCTCTTTTGAAACTGCGCGGACCCCGTGCGGTTGACGCGCTCTGTTATGCTCGGCGCTTTATTATCAGGCAATTTGTATGAGTAGTTCCGCCTTCACCACCCTGCCACTTGCTCCGGCACAACTTGAGGCCTTGGCCGCTTTGGGCTATGAGCGTATGACGCCGGTACAGGCTCAGAGTCTGCCACTGGTGCTTAAGGGCAAGGATGTGATTGCCCGGGCCCGCACAGGTAGTGGTAAGACGGCAGCATTTGGTATCGGTCTGCTGCAAACGATTAACCCGCGCTTTTTCGGGGTGCAGGCATTAGTGCTTTGTCCCACACGGGAATTAGCCGAGCAGGTATCCGGCGAGTTACGACGTCTCGCCAGCCGTATGGCCAACATCAAGCTTGTGACGCTGTGCGGTGGTAAACCCTTTGGACCACAGGTAGGTTCTTTGGAGCACGGCGCGCATATCGTGGTAGGTACGCCCGGGCGTATTCAGGATCACCTGCAACGAAAAACCCTGAGCCTTGATGGCCTCAAGGTGCTGGTGCTTGATGAAGCGGATCGCATGTTGGACATGGGTTTTGCTGACAGCATGGAGAGCATCATTAGCGAGACACCCAAGTCTCGACAAACGCTTCTCTTCTCTGCGACTTACCCCGAAAATATTCGCAAAATGAGCGCCTCGATTCAACGTAGTCCCACCATGGTGACGGCGGATGAAGACGTTGCTCATGCAGAAGAAGTCATTGAGCAGCTGTTTTTTGAAGTGCAAAAGCATGAGCGTAACACCACGCTTCTTGCGCTGTTTGAGCATTATCAGCCGGCGAACGCCGTGGTGTTTTGTAATACCAAAAAGCAGTGTGACGAGGTGGCTAAGGTCCTGCGTGAGTACGACATCGAGGCTCGGGCTATTCACGGTGACCTGGAGCAGCGCGAGCGGGACCAGGTGCTTGTGCAGTTCAGCAACAACAGCTGCCCGGTACTGGTTGCTACGGACGTGGCTGCTCGAGGTCTGGATATCAAGGCTCTTGCCATGGTGATTAACTATGAATTGCCCCGGGACCCGGATGTGTATGTGCATCGCATCGGCCGTACCGGACGAGCGGGGGAGACGGGTCTTGCTATGAGTATCGTGATTCCATCGGAGACTCCGCGGATTCGCAGGATTGAGGAGTTTCAAAAGCAACCCTGTGCCTGCGATACGCTTCCGTCTCTGGATCGAAACCCAAACTACTTTCTTAAAGCGCCGATGGTGACGGTTCAATTGGACGCGGGACGTAAGCAAAAGCTGCGTCCGGGAGATATCCTCGGCGCGTTAACCGGGGACGCAGGCCTTGTGGGAACGCAGATTGGTAAAATTTCGATTTTCGATCAATGGAGTTTTGTCGCCCTTGAGCGCGACGCCCTACGTCAGGCCATGAGTTATCTTGCTGATGGCAAGATCAAGGGTCGGAGTGTTCGTGTTCGCACAGTACGCTGAGATTTCACTCGAATCGGTTCCTGTCTATCACTCGCAGCAGGCTCGCTGTGTCAGTTGCCGATAGGGAGGGGGGCGGCCTGCTTTACCGTCAATAGACTAAAGCTTGATTCAATACCCTTTACGCCGGGGAAACGCAGTATCCCCTGCATCGCAATCTCCGAGAAGTGGTCCATGCTCTGAGCGACTACCTTTAAGAGGTAGTCATAGGCGCCGCTCATGGCGTGACATTCAATGATGTGCCGCTCTCGACCCACCTCCTCAAGGAATGCCTGAGTTTTTTGGTCATCGTGCTTCGCCAGTTGTACTTGAACAAAAGCCGTCACCTGCAGCCCCACGCGCCGCTGGTCGATGTTGGCGCTATAACCCGCAATGACCCCTTCTTCCTCAAGCCCGCGAACGCGCCGGAGACAGGGGGACTCTGATAAGCCCACCGCTTGAGCCAGCTCTACGTTAGACATACGGCCCTCCTGCTGGAGTGCTTCGAGTATTCGGCGTTCTGTGCGATCTAGTGTGTGAGACATAAAATTGCTCATTAGCTACAATATTCGGCAGATCATGAGTAATTATGACCACTTAAGGCAACAAAAAGAAGGAATCTTTCGATGGATAGTCTGTAGGCTTGTGTTTCTAAATTATTGCTAATCACTTATCGGAGACGGTACATGGCTGATTTATTCGAAAACCCCATGGGGCTTGATGGTTTTGAGTTCGTAGAGTTCGCTGCGCTGGAGCATGGAGTGCTGGAGCCGACCTTTGAAATGATGGGCTTTTCCCTGGTCGCAAAGCACCGCACCAAGAATGTCGATCTTTGGCGGCAAGGCGGGATTAACTTCATCATCAATTATGAAAAGTCCTCACCTGCCTACTATTACGCTGAAGAGCATGGGCCTAGTGCGTGTGGGATGGCCTTTCGGGTTCGCGACTCCGCGCATGCCTACGAGCGGGCACTAGAGCTTGGCGCTCAGCCCATAGATATTCCCTGCGGTCCTATGGAGTTAAAAATGCCGGCCATTCGTGGAATCGGTGGCGCCATTCTTTATCTCATCGATCGCTATGAGGATGGCACCGCGATCTACGACATCGACTTTGAATACCTGGACGGCGTTGATCGTCATCCCGAAGGCTGCGGCTTTGAGCTTATCGATCACCTGACACACAACGTCTATCGTGGCCGGATGGACTATTGGGCCAACTTTTACGAGAAGCTGTTTAACTTCCGCGAAGTGCGTTTCTTCGATATCAAAGGTGAGTATAGCGGTCTTAAGTCGCGAGCTATGAGTGCTCCAGATGGCAAGATCCGCATTCCGCTCAACGAGGAAGGAAGAGCTGGTGGTGAGGGGCAGATTGAGGAGTTCCTCATGAAGTACAACGGCGAAGGGATTCAGCACATAGCATTCGCCTGCGATGATCTCCCTGCCTGCTGGGATCGCTTGAAGGCGCGGGGCCTGTCCTTTATGACGGCGCCTCCAGAGACTTATTACGACATGTTAGAAGAGCGTCTTCCAGGGCACGGTGAGCCTGTGGAAGAACTCAAAACCCGCGGCATTTTGCTTGATGGCAACACCGAGGGCGAACCTCGTCTGCTCTTACAAATATTCTCTGAAACTTTGGTTGGTCCGATCTTCTTTGAGTTTATTCAGCGCAAAGAGGATGAAGGCTTTGGCGAGGGAAATTTTCAAGCATTGTTTGAGTCCATGGAACGCGATCAAATGCGTCGTGGTGCGCTGCAAACAGACGATGCTGCATAGTTAGCCTTAGCTCCTAACTCGTACTGCTGGCCTGGTAATGTTCGTCAAGCAGCGCGCGCACCCAGGGGTTGTCAAATCGGCGCTTCAAGGTGATCGCGTAAAAGCTCTCGGTCAGTGCATCAAAGTGTTTCGCTTCGACCAATAATCCGCTGTCCAGCTCATCGCGCACAACGATGGGCGGGACTACGGCGATGCCATGATTGGCCCTGGCCAGTAGCCTGATCATGGCCATGTCGTCTACTTCGGCGACAATTTTAGGGCGTATGCCGTTGCGGTCCAACCAGGCATCAAAATTGTTGCGGATGCTGCTTGCTTCAGAGGGCAGAATCAATGGTTGGGTCGTGAGCAGTTCCTTGATATTGGCATCGGCTTTCACTCGGGCGGGGCTGCCGACAATACTCACGGGTTGCTCATCAATGAGATGGGTCAGCCAGGGGATGTCATGGCTCATTGTAGGGGGGGTGTTAACGAGCAGCACATCCAGTCGTAAGTCTTCCAACTCTTTGAGTAGTACTGGTAGTCCATCAGATCGGACCACAATGTCTAAATCGTCGCGCGTGAGTAGCGGAGATAAAAAGCTGACTTGAAAGTTTCGTGAAAGCGTCGCCATGGCGCCTATACGAATGACTTTGCTAGCCCGGGCGTCGATGCCTCGCATGCTTCCCACGAGGTCAGCGCCCGCAGCGAAGATCGTATCGGCGTAGTCCAGAGCAACTCGGCCGGCTTCATTCAGGATCAGTTGCCGCCCCTTACGATCAAATAGCGAGTGTCCTAGTTGCTCTTCGAGCTTCTGGATTTGTACTGACAGTGCAGGGCTACTGATGTGAAGTACTTCGGAGGCACGGGTAAGGCTGCCTTCGTTGGCTACGGTCCAAAAATACTTTAAATGCTTATAATTCAATTGCATATATTGTTTTATTCATGTTGATAATAGAATTTATCGATTAATAATATATTAATCTTTTAGTTAAAACATTCTATTTTTATATTGATTCGGCTTTGCGTACAGTGCGCTCAGTTAACGCATTGAGTAGCGCAGCCATGATTACCTCCATAGCGACAAGTCTAGCGACGCCTATCAATACATTCCTAAGCGTGTTGGTGATGTCCCTGCCAGTTATCTGGTTAACGACGGCCACATTCTGCCGGTCAGGCAGCGACTATCGGCAGGTACGTGCGCGACGAGTCAGTCTGGCAGGCGGTATCGGGGCAATGTTGGCTGCCGTAGCGGCATTGGTGTTTTTGGTTCTCCATGGGCCTACAACGCTTCACGCCCCAGGACTACTTGCTGACGTTCTCTCCCTGCGAATCGATGCGGTGAGCGTGACGATGACCGCCTTGGTGAGCTTCGTGGGTCTGGTGGTGCTGCGCTTTAGTCATAGCTACTTGACGGGCGACTCTGGCCAAGCCGACTTTCTTCGCTACCTAATGCAAACTCTGGCTGCGGTAACAGTCGTGTCCATGGCGGGTAACGTTGTACTCCTGTTGGTCGGTTGGGTCAGCATGAGCTTGTCACTGCACCGACTGCTGGTTTTTTATCCCGATCGCCCCCGGGCGCAACTTGCGGCACGCAAGAAGTTCATCATTGCTCGCAGCGGTGATGTGGTGCTGACCTTGGCTGTCGTGTTGACCGTCAGGGCAACAGGATCCACAGACATCGCTAGTATCGCCAGTGCAGCGCAGGGGCAGGTAGATTTATCCTTAACAGCACCGGCTCTTTTATTGGTGCTCGCGGCATTACTGAAATCAGCGCAGTTTCCTACACACGGCTGGATTGCGGAGGCGATGGAGGCACCCACACCGGTATCGGCACTGCTACATGCCGGGATTGTTAACGCCGGGGGATTTCTGATCATTCGTTTCGCGGATGTGATCTCTGCGAGCGGTCCTGCGCTTTATGCGTTGCTGGTAGTCGGTGGTGTGACAGCGTTGTTTGGGTCGCTCGTGATGATGACCCAGCGAAGTGTGAAGGGCGCCCTCGCGTATTCCACAGTAGCGCAGATGGGCTTCATGTTGCTCCAGTGTGGTCTTGGTGCCTTTTCCTCGGCCATGTTGCACATCGTTGCGCACTCACTGTACAAGGCTCACGCCTTCCTCTCCTCGGGTAGTTTGGTGGATGTGGCTCGCGGTAATGGCTTTCAAGCGAATGCTGCCCCGGTGCGACCCTCTTTGATTCTGCTGAGTTTGCTCATCGCCGGAGCCATTTTTGCACTCTGGAGCACCCTGATCGGTATCACCATAGCCACCAAGCCGGCGATTGTAGGTCTGGGCGCCATATTGGTCTTTGGTGTGATGCATTTAGTGATTCAATCCAGCCGCGGACAGACTTCTGCCCTGGTGCTTGCGCGCGCCACTTGTGCAGCAGCGGTAGTCGCAGGCCTGTACTTTACGCTTCAGGTACTTACGGCAATGGTCTTTGAGAGCAGTGTGCCCGCCGCGGGCCGTTTAGATTCTATCCAGCTCGCCTTGATGGTCCTGATGCTCGTCACCTTCGGCGCGGTGACGGTTATTCAGTGGTACCCGCCCTCAGCCAGAAGCAGTAAGCGCTGGCAGGCATTTTGGGTGCATCTCTCCAACGGATTGTACGTAAACCAACTCTTTAACCAGTTGATAGAGATGCCGCGAGTAAGCGGCGAGCCTCAGCGTTGAGCTCTCAAGAGGACACTCCCATGGCGGCACCCAAAAAGGCCAAAGTCACCACCCTACCGGGTAATCGCGCTCCGGCCCCCAGTGCAATATCCGAGGCACTCGCACGGTCGGTGAAGCGCGTAGCCCCCCTTTGGTCCCTGGAGCACTTTGTTGCGGTAAACCCTTTCTTGGGTTTCACGGAGGAGCGTTTTGAACACGCCGCGCGACGAGTCTCTCTGGCCTGTGACGCTCAGTTGCTGATGCCTCGGAGTTTCTATCGCGAGGAGCTTCAGGCGGGGCGTATGCAGGAGAGCGATCTGTGCATCGCGCTTGCGCAAAGTCCGCACCTTGGAGAGATTACCCTTGAGGCAGTTCTCGAAGGGCTTCAGGTGGAGTGTGATAGCCGTTCGCATGTCGCCATATCAACCTGCGCTGACATCGCTACACAAATTAGCGGTCGCGATTGGTCCTCATTGATAGTCGAGCGTGTATCCCATTGGGCCTCGGGGTATTTTGATGCAGGGCAGGCCATCTGGCCCTCGCCGTTTAGCGATCTTCGGCCCTACGACGCATGGCGCCGAGAGATGGCCATAGACTGCAGTGACACTGTTATGGGCCTTGGGAATGCTCAAGAGTTACTCGCCGGCTTGCCCAAGTCCCCGGAAGCGCTGTGCGCATTCGTGCTGCGCAAGCTTGCCGTACCAGAAGCCTTACTGGATTTGTATCTCCATCGGCTCCTGAGCAGTATTGGTGGCTGGGTGGCATATGCCCGTTATCAAAGCTGGGGGCAGGAGCTGGCCGGCGAGTCGCCCAAGTGGGTTGTGGATCTGCTCGCCATACGCCTCTCCTGGGAGTGGGTGTTGATGCAGGAGTTTGCCAGGGACGGCGCAGAACTAGCCTGGCGCCGAGCTGTGCTGTCACAGGTCGCCAACGCCGATATCGAGCGTCCTCTTAACAGCGATGAAATAATCGATCAAATTGCCCAGGATGCGTTTGAGCTAACCTGGCAACGGGAGGCTATTAATGCCTTGGCGGAAAATGAAAGCACACCCGTTGGGGAACTGCTGCGCCCTTCTACACAGGCGGTGTTTTGTATTGACGTACGTTCTGAGGTGTTGCGCAGAGCTCTCGAGAATGTGGGTACGGATGTTGAGACTCTTGGCTTTGCCGGTTTCTTTGGTCTGCCTATCGAGTATCAACCGTTGGCGGGAGAGGGTGCCAAGGCGCACTGCCCTGTGTTGTTATCGCCGGCGATCGCGATTCAGGAATCGCTACGCGGACAGTCAATAGAAATGACGAATCGCTTGTCGCGTCGTATTCGGATGCGTCGTCACTTGAGCAGTGGTTGGCGCGCGTTCAAAAACTCGGCTGTGTCATGCTTTGTTTTCGTCGAGAGCTACGGGCTTGCTTACGCGTTTAAACTTGCGGCCCATACATTGTGTATCTCGCGCCCAGAGCCGCTTCCTGTGCACCGCGGATTGCCGCCAAATTTGGCTAAGGACCTTGGCCCGCAGCTCACGCCTGTGGATGGCATCGGTGGCGGCATTGGCATCGCGAAGCAGATAGATTTGGCGCAGTCCATACTTCGAGGTATGTCGCTCACCGAAGGGTTTGCGCGCCTGGTTATGCTCGCAGGTCACGGCTCTTCTACAACCAATAACGCACATGCTACGAGCCTGGATTGCGGAACATGTGGTGGCCAAACCGGTGAGGCGAGTGCGCGCTTGGCGGCAATGATTCTGAATAATCCGCCGGTGCGCGAAGGCCTCAGACAACGAGGGATCGATATCCCACAAGACACCATGTTTGTCGCGGCACTGCACAATACGACTACTGACGTGGTTGAGCTTTTTGATCTACCGTCGTTGCCTGAAACTCATGCACAGGACATTGCAGGCTTAGCGGCGAAACTGTTAGAGGCAGGCGAGCAGGCGCGTCAAGAACGCAGCAGACTCCTGGCCTTTGCACCGGGCACAGATCCATTGGCAGGCATGCTCACCAAAAGTCGCGATTGGAGCGAAGTGAGGCCAGAGTGGGGTCTGGCTGGCTGTGCAGGCTTTATCGCCGCGCCACGGTCTATTACTCGAAACATCGATTTGCAGGGGCGTTCGTTCCTGCATTCCTATGACTATCGTCAAGATCCTGACTTTAGCGTGCTGGAGCTGATAATGACCGCACCGATGGTGGTGGCGAGTTGGATTAGTTTGCAGTACTACGGGTCTACCGTCGACAATGCGGCCTTTGGAAGCGGTAACAAGACGCTGCACAATGTAGTGGGCGGTAGTCTCGGTGTATTTGAGGGTAACGGCGGTGACCTCCGGGTCGGCCTTCCAATGCAGTCAGTGCACGATGGACAGAAATTTATTCATGAGCCCCGGCGTTTATCAGTTTTTCTCGCAGCGCCTATTTCGGCGATCAACCGAATTCTGGATAAACACGAACAACTACGGCAACTCGTAGATAACGGCTGGCTTCGTTTATTCGCGGTTTACGATGGTGGTAAAGTTGTTGCCCGCTACAGTGGCAATTCACAGTGGGAGTCAGCGAATACTGAAACCACAGACTCAGCGCCGACGGAGGCCTGAAATTGAAACAGTTTAGAGACATACTGATTTATGCAGAATCTGACAATCAAGCCTGCCTCGAGCAAGTTGTAGCAGTGGCGCGGGCGCACGGCGCTGCGATTACCGTGTGTGAGGTCGTAGAACCAGCCCCAGAGGTGCAAGACAATCGGGGTGTTATTGAGCGCGTCAGTAAGCTTCGTTGGACCCGCGCCTTCCAACGTTTGCGTCGTATCTGTGAGCTGTTTGCCAATCACACGGTCATCGATTACTCGGTGTTTACCGGTGTCCCCTTTGTCACGATTACAGAGCAGGTTGTAGAGCAAGACTTCGATCTCGTGGTACATATCAGCGAGCCAATCCAGGTTGCAAGCGGTATTGGCCTTAACGCGACCGGCATGCACTTAATGCGCAAGTGTCCGTGTACCGTGTGGGCCTTGCATCCTGAGCGAGTAAGCCGTAGCAATGATGTTGTTCTGGCCTTGGATAGAGAACTGGCAAGCGGTACGCGTGCGGCGGAAGCGTTTGCGATGACGCTTGCCGCGTCAGCTCTGGGTCTCGCTCTGACTCGCGACGGGGATGTTCACGTGGTGCATGCCTGGCAGCCCTATGGCGCTGAGTTGTTGGACGATGTGACCCTTGACCTGACTGATAGCGAGCGTCAGGTGTATCGCAAGCAGCAGCAAATCGATAGCGAACAATGGTTCAAACGCATTATTCAGCGTATTGAAAGCGTGGCCGACGATCCCCTGCGAGTCAAAGCCCATCTCATTGAGAGTCCTGCGGTACCGGCGGTAAAGGGCATGGTCGAAAAAACCAATGCCAGCATGCTGGTATTGGGCACTGTGGGCACCTCGGCGAATCCGGGTGTTCTTATCGGCGCGACGACGGAGTCAATTCTTGCCAGTGTTGGCACGCCCGTTCTTGCCCTCAAACCCCCGGGCTTTGTGTCGCCCTTGACGTTTACTCGTCAAGCCTGATGAGGCTATGGGTCTCTCCTGGTAGCCTGTGACGCACTGGTTTTGGTTTGTCAGGGGAGGGCGAGTTGGATATCACTGTCGTGAGTACGCGTGCTGATGCGCTGAAAGATGCTTTTCGGGGCGAATTGGCCGCAAGAGTTCCCGACGACGTGTCACTGCGCTTTTACTCGGACCCCAAGATCCTGGATGTTCGCGCTCTCGCGGCGGAAGTTGCCCTCGGGGCGCCCGATGTTCTTGCTCCCCTCCTTGCGAGTATGCCCAAGCTACGCTGGGTACAGTCGACTTGGGCGGGTGTGACTCCGTTCTTTGACGTGCCTCGGCGCGATTACCTGCTGACTGGCGTAAAAGATGTTTTTGGATCGAGTATGAGCGAGTACGCCCTTGGCTGGGTGCTTGCGATCGAGCGCTCCGTGCTCATTCACGCCAACGCTAAGCACTGGAAGTTTCGTATTGATCGCGGCCTATCTGAGTTTCGAGTGGGCGTTGCGGGGGTCGGAAGTATCGGCAGCGCCGTGGCGCAATCCTTTGGAGGATTTGTCAAAGAGGTCCGTGGTCTCAATAGTGACGGCCGCATGGCTGAGGGTTGCGGTTCTTGCTTTGCGACGTCAGACCGCCTGAGGTTTGCTGAGCACCTTGATGTACTCATTATGATCTTGCCTGACACACCGGCGACAGATGACCTGGTAGACGCTGAACTGCTCGCAAAGCTGGCACCTGGCGCCATTGTGATCAATGCGGGACGAGCTAACGCTCTGGATCTTTCTGCGGCATTGAGTGCTCGAGCATCGGGGCAGATACGCGCTTTGGTATTGGATGTGCTGAAGAAAGAACCGCTCATTGATGATGACCCGCTGTGGAGTACAGAGGGGGTTTACATCACTTCGCACACCGCAGCGCCTACGCGTATGGCAAGCATTGCCGGCGTGTTTCTCGATAACCTGCAGCGCTACCGAACAGGCGTTCCATTAGACGGGGTGATTGACTTCGAACGTGGATACTAAGAGACCGTCAATAACCTGCAAGTGAGTGACGATCTTTCGCGCGACGTCCACGCCGACTTTCTCGACGATTTCTTTCGCCATTGGAGCCGTAAAGTTGCGTCTGTAGTCCTATTCCCATGCGGCGATCATCATCGCTAGTGTCTCGACGATCCAGATGATTAATAAAGCTGCAGCGGCAATCGGCGCTATTGCAGCCCTCGACGGGGAGCGATGGAGCAGCTGACTTTAAATAGCGAAGGTTAGTGGTTTCAAAGGCTGCCGAGCATGAGCTGTTCGAGGGCTTCACCGAGACGGCGGCATAAGGTCCCGAGGGCGTCTGTGCTTTGCGTCGCTTGCCTGTTGATGGTTTGCCTTGTTGCGGTCGCTTATAGCGCACGCTCTTACTCTGCTGTCGCAGTAAAAACATCGCCACGGCGGCGATGGCGAAGACGATGCCAGTGATTAACACAATCATAGGCTTTCAGCTCTGAACATCGTCAATCTCTCACCGCATTGGATTTGCCTTACGTTAGGCTTCTATACTTGCGATTCAAACTGCCTCTGTTAGATAGTGTGATGTGGCGCACACTTTTCAGCGATTACGTCCCAGACGCTCGTGAGCATCTACCCACTCGTTCTTACGTGTTTTCTTGTCTACCCGTGTGGCAGCTCCCAACGAGAGCTCGCCGGCCACAACCAGCGCAGCAGCAATTTCAGCCAGTTTTAGGGCTTTGCCTTGACCATGGCAGTCCATGATTTTGAGGCATTCGCGTTGCGTCGGTAGATTGGTGCCGCCGCCATAGCTTGCGACGATTACCGCAGGCAGGGTGACCGAAAAATGATAATCACCTTCTCTTGTCACGCGGTTATACGTCGTGCACTGATTGGATTCACCAATGTTCGCGATGTCCTGGCCGGTAGCGAGATAGAGCGCCGCCAATCCATTGGCTGGATGCGCTGCATTGTTTGAAGAGTTGGTCAAAAATGAGGCAATGGTTGTGATCCCCTGACCGTAGTGCATGGCTTCCGGTGTGATGCGCAGGTTACGTTCCAATACTTCTCTAGGCACGGTGATTTCTGCGGTAACCCGCTTGCCGCGACTCTTCAGCATGTTGACTGAGGATGTACGTTTCTCTGTGTCGAAGTTACCGGACAGCAGATAGTGCTTGAGCGCTGGGTAGTTCTCACGGATCCACTCGCAGGCCACAAAGGTAGCGCGACTGGTCATGTTTTGTCCTGCGGCATCCCCGGTGCTGTAGTCGAAACGGGTATATACAAAGTTGTGCGCGCAGTAGTGCTCAATCTCGTCGAGTTTACCCACCGATGTGGTGCTCTCAGCGACAGTTTTGATCTTCGGGAAATTCTCAACCAGCCACTGCTCAAAATCTCTTGCATCCCGGGAGTTGCGGAACACGAAGCAGGGCGCACGTTGCATGGCTTGTCCTACGACCGTGGTCAACACGCCGCCGGACTCTCGGATCACCTTCATTCCACGGTTGTAACTGGCTAGCATGGTGCCCTCGACGGTTGCCATGGGTACGTAGAACTCGCCTTTTGCATGTTCGCCGTTCACCAATAGTGGACCCGCTAATCCAATGGGAACCTGCACAACGCCGAACATGTTTTCGATGTTGCCGGCCATTTCCTGAGGGTCGAAAGAGTACTGCTTGGTGTGATCAAGTTCGGCGCCCGTGGTCTCTTCGATAAAGCGCTGGCGCTTGCTGATGATGTCGGCGCTGAAATCGTCGCTATCGTCTCTGGGGATGGATTTACTCATAGTCGTGTCTCTGCGAGAAAGGCGGCTAAACTACGTAACCAGGGCGACAAGGTCAATTGGGCGCGGTAAACCGAGTTGCGAGTGCCTGGGTGGCATGGCGAAGTAGATCAACGTTTTTGTGATGATATGGGGTATTAGTGGTGATCAAGCAGTACGCGCATCGTTTAAGCCAAATTCTGGTCGTTGTCTTCGCTTCGATGCTTTTGTCTGGCCTAAGCCTGGCTGCGACACTCGAGGAGGCCTTGTCTGAGGACCCGGCACATGATTCTCAGTATCCGGCCTCGGTGGTGGAGCTAAGTATCCCCAGCGCAGGTTCAAGAATGCCCGCGCACATGTATCTAGCGGCGGGTGCTGGGCCGCATCCAACGGTGGTGTTACTCCATGGTCTTCCGGGCAATGAGCGAAATCTCGACGTTGCGCAGGCTTTGCGACGTTTTGGCTTTAACACCCTGTACTTCCATTATCGTGGAGCCTGGGGTGCAGAGGGTGAATATCGCTTTAGTCAGCTTCCGGTGGATACGCTGGCGGTGCTGGATTTTCTCCGGGACGATAAGCAAGCCGAGCGTCTGCGTGTCGATCGTAAAGCGCTGTCCGTGCTGGGCCACTCTTTAGGCGGATACGCGGCTTTGGCCACTGGGGCCCGCGATGCGCAACTGCGCTGCGTCGTGGCCCTGTCGCCGGCGAACCTCGGGTTGTGGCAAGCCGATGTCGACAACGGAGGCGGGACTACCAGCCTCCGTTTAAAGGCCTACGCGGATGAACTTTTCATGCTCGAAGGGTTTACGGGGGACCGCCTTGAAGAGGAGCTGGCTTTTGCTGATGTATCTCTATGGGATACCCGTGGCTTTGGTCCCGGCTTACGAGGCAAGTCAGTCTTGATGATGGTAGGGCAACAGGATCAGGTTACGCCTGCGGCAACAATGTTTGAACCTGTTGTCGCTGCTTACAAAAAGCTAGGCGATATTGATCTCACCGCAAAAACTATTTCTGGCGATCACTCCTTTTCCTGGAGCAGAATTAAATTAACCCGGGAGATTCTTAGTTGGTCGGACGCGCACTGTCGTAGTGAGGACTGAGTTCGCCGTCGATGCTCGTTTCTTGCAAACCTAGGATGGGAGGAGCATCGCGCAGCGCTGCCTGAATCGACGAATTTTGCGCTGAGTTTTTCGCTTTGCAAAGAATCCCGACCAGGTTGACAGGGGAATAAGTTCGGCATTGCCAATACCATCCACAAGCATGACGCGATAACCGTTTTCTTCTGTTACTGCGATGATGTTGTGAGGGAGTAGATCCCGGCTGAGGATGCGAAGCTTTCCTACAGACTCTACGAACTCTTCGATACCTGCTTCCAGTGCCGAATCTGTGCCGTTCACCAGCATTTGCTCCAAATTTCTTGGCCAGCTGCCGTCAGCGTTGCGCATAAGCTGCGTCACGATTCCCACGCCCATATCCGTATCTTCGGTGCCGTGATAACGAGGAACATAGCGCCACAAGGTTTCGCTCGCACGGGTCAAAAGCTCGCGATAGGCTTTGATTTCTTTGAGCTGGTCATCCAAAAAGCGCGCCGGCAAATGACGTTTAAAGTCTTTGCGAAGCACCTTTCGGGCCGCGCCGGTGCGGTCAGGCCGTAGAACTTTCACGCAGCGATTCGCGTGTTCCGGGTGCTGGAAAACGTAGCGTGTTCCGCCGACAAAAAGTGGCCGTGAATTCTTGAGTTTGAGCATGGGTCAGTGGTGGTCATAGTAATGATCTACAGTTTACCGCAGCTTAGCGACCCCCGCGATTTTTTGACTGCCGGGCGCTGACATCGCATAGTAGCGGCGCCTCTTTTTGGAATCCCCCATGAGTTCGTTTCGAGTTCCCCTTCCTGCGCTACTGCTCGTGCTGGCTATGGCGCTTCTGCCATTTGGGCGCATGCTGGAAATACCCATGGCTTTGCTGGCAATTGCGGGTCTGGCAGGTCTTGTACGGTCTAAAGGCTTGGGCGGAGCCAGTCACGCTGCCGTGCTGGCGGCGCTGCTCGCGGCCTTTGCGCTGCCCATGCTGCTGGCATTGCCGGATGCTATAGCGCAGCAGAAATCTCTGATCACGACGCTGGGAACCTTGCGTTACGGTATGTCCTGCGTCGCTTTACTGTACTGGTATCAGTGCTGCGGTGATCAGCCAGAAGACCGGGATCGTCTCTTGAACGTGCTGGGAATGGCCGTGGCCGTGTTGTTAACGCTCTGGTGTCTGGACGGGCTTTTGCAGTTTGGCACGGGAAGTAATGTTTTGGGCTATGGCGTGGGTGAGGGCTACATCAATGGGGTCTTTGGTGATGATGACAACATCAAATTCGGCATTGCGGTCGCGTTCCTGCTCCCAATCGGTCTTGTGTATGCCTTGCGACAGTGGCCTCCGGTGGCGGTGGGCTTTTTCCTATTGCTGGTCTTAACGCTGATAGTCCTTTCCGGAAAGCGCGCCGCCTGGATAAGCGCTGCAGTCGAATTGTCTGCCATGGGGATCTATTACTTTTTTCGCGGTCGCCTTGGTGTGTTTCGGGTTGTCAGTTTACTGGGTATAGCTGTATTGGCCCTCGTTCTGGCCTTCGGATCCAGTGAGTGGGTGCAGGAGCGCAGTGTCGTAATTGTGAAGGCTCTTGATGAGCCTGATTACGCGTCCGTCAATCGCGCCACGGGGCTTCGATTACCCATATGGCGTACAGCAGTCTCTATGGGCGAAGCGCACTGGATCAATGGCGTGGGCCCCAGGGGGTTTCGCTACGCGTATGCAGATTTTGCTGCACAGGATGACACCTGGGCGCGTCCCGCACGGGAAGCCGGAGGTGCGCGGGCGTCCCATGCACACCAGTTGTTACTGGAGTTGTGGTCTGAGACGGGGGTGTTTGGCTTACTGGGTTATGGAGCGCTCCTGACGCTACTGTGGGCTAGCTGGCAGCGCGCTGATCCTGACGCTCGCTCCAGGGCGCTTCCTTACGCAGTGACGCTCGTGGGTATGCTATTCCCTTTGAACACTCACTTGGCTTGGTATTCCTCTTGGCATGCGCAGCTCTTATGGCTGTTTATTGGGATGTATCTTCTGGCTTTGAGTCACAGAGAATCAAAGGAGGTCTCATCGTGATCATTAGTCATCACCATCGGTTCATCTTTGTAAAAACACACAAGACCGCGGGCAGTTCTCTGGAAGTAGCGCTTGCGCAAGAGTGTCAAGGAAACGATATTGTGTCGCATATGGAGGACAATATTGGCAATGGAACTCCGCGTAACTACGGACCGGATTCCTGGCTTGGTCCCGCCTACAACAGTTCGAAGTACGTCCGTAAAGTCGTAGGCCGACACTCGCCGTTGTTGGGCGCTTTTTACTATGAGCACATGCCCGCCGCTCGCATACGAGAGCTTGTCGGCGATGACGTCTGGGACAGCTACTTCACCTTTTGCTTTGAACGCAATCCTTGGGACAAGGCGGTGTCCTACTACCTCTGGAAACAGTATGGACAAGGTCGTGCCATGCCGTCGTTTGGAGACTATGTGGAGAAAAAGCCACACCGACTGCCTCGGGACGCGCAACTGTATTTTGATGGTGATGATGTGTTGGTTGATCGCGTGTTTGAATTTCGGGAACTCGGGGCAGCGCTCGAGGAGCTCCGGGGGCATTTGAATCTTGAGCTACCAGAGCCACTCCCTGGAGAGAAAACCGGTGTTGCCCGAGAGAGGAAACATTACCGTGAGTACTATGATGAGCACAGCAAAGCACGTATTGCGGATTTGTTTTCTCGAGAGATAGCATTGATGGGATATCAGTTTGACGACTAAGTGCCCGCCGTCATAAGCAATTCAGGGGCGCGTGTGATTAGCGAGCCCCGCTTGATCAACCGCCGTTAACCGGTTTTCGTTTGCTGTGGCTTACGCACAAAGTGCACAAAGCCAGTGCGTGGGCCATCTACGCCAAAGCGCACTCGGTTTTGAAGGTCTGGCTCTAGATCCGCCGGTGCAAAAACGTCAACAATGAACCCGGCCTCTTCAAGACGTTCTCGATAGTCTAGACCGTAATTTCTGACATGTTCGTCTGGACGTTTGTCCCAGGTAGCACGAACATTGCCAGGAGTATTAGCCTCTTCGGTGGATTCAGCGAACAAAGGCACGTTCACTACGGCCCAGCCGCCGGGGCGAAGCACTCTAAAACATTCGGCAATCGCCTTGTGATCATCCGGCACATCCTGAAAAACGTGGTTGCAGTAAATCGCATCCATGGTTTCGTTGGGGTAAAGCATATCCTGCACATCAAGGCGGACCATCACGTCTTTACGCATGAGATCGGCAGTAATGTAGCCCTCGCCAATGGATTTAAAAAAGAACTCACTGAGTCGCGGTTCCGGTGCTACGTGAAGGAACTGCATGTGTTCCTGTAGTAATTCATTCTCGCGCTGCTGAAGGAAAAGCCAGCTGAGTCGGTCGCGCTCGCGACTGCGACACAGAGGACAAACCGCCCTTGGGCGTGCACGCTGACCACTGCCCGCAGGGAGGAAGTGTGAAAAGCCGTGTTGACAGACCGGGCAATGCACTGCGTCGCCCCGATACTTGATCGGAGAGATCAGCTGATTTCGCCAGCTACGTAGCTGTACTTCAAGAGATTTAAAAAACTGCATAGTTTAGTGACCTGACACTGCGCCCTGTTGAGGGCGCAGTGTGGTAGTCATTGTTGAAAAATACTTAAGCAAAAACAAAAAACGCTAGCTTATTGCCATCAGGGTCGCGGACGTAAGCGCCGTAGAAAACATCGGGAATGCGTTGCCCAGGCTCGCCGTCACAAGTCGCACCAAGCTCAATGGCTTTGGCGTACAAGGCGTCTGCATGCTCTTTGCTGTTAGCGGTGATCGCAACCATGTTGCCGTTGCCCGGATGGTTGGCTTCTTCGTTGAACGGCAGACATACAGCAATCATGGGCTCAGCCATGCTCTTACCGATGAACGCGATTCGGTCCATATCGACCGTAACCGATGCGCCCATATCCTTAAGTAATTCTGAGTAGAAGGTCTTGGCGCGTTCCATGTCGCTGACGCCGACTGTGACATAGCCGATCATAGGTGACTCCTTGAATTTGATAATTGTTGTTAGGACGCTTTTAAGCGCGAGCAGAGTGTAAAGCATATCGTCGCTGTGGCAATCTGTGACTCTGACGAATACGACGCTTGAGGCGACATACCAGCAACGCGTATGCTCGCGTATTCATTGCCTGACTAGATGTCTATGCCTGAACAGCTATTCATAGCCACGATCTTCCTGGGTCTTTTTTATGGACTCATATTCAGCTCCTACACACCTGCTTGGCTGTTTGCCGGAGCCATGGGGGCGGTGTACTTCGCAGGCCTTGTGGATACTCCGGAAGTGCTTGATAAGGCGACAAATATCGGACTGGTTACGCTGGTGCTGTTACTGCTGGTGTCTATTGGGCTCGAGAAGCTGAGCTGGCTTTCTCGTCTATCCCGGGGGCTTGTGGTATCTGGATACCGGCGCTCACTGTTGCGGGTATCTGTTGTCACCAGCTTGTTTTCGGCTCTGGTTAACAATACGGCGGTGGTCGCGACACTGGCTAATTCACTTCGTGAAAACAACTTTCATCTCCCCAGCCGATTACTTTTGCCCTTGTCTTATGCAGCTGTGCTGGGCGGCACTACAACGCTGATTGGTACCTCGACTAATCTCATCGTGAGTTCCTTTCTCGAAGATGCTACGGGTGAGGGCCTTGCGTTTTTTGACTTCCTGCCCATTGGTTTGACCGTGACCGCGGTAGGCGTGGTGGTGCTGTTGCTGACGTCTCGGTTGCTTCCGGACAATCCCCGGGATCAAGTGACGGTCGCTGAGTACCTTGTGGAAGCGGATGTCGTTGCTGGCTCTAGTCTTATCGGACGCAGTATTGCGGACAACGGTCTGCGTGAACTGGATGCCTTGTTTTTGGTGGAGATTGTCCGCGGTGAGCATTTAATCTCGCCAGTGGCGCCGCAGGAATACATCGCTGAGGGCGACCGGCTGATTTTCTCTGGTGACATAAGTAAAGTGAGTTTGCTGGACAGACTTGACGGACTGAAGACCTTCGCTGCAGGAGAGGGCCTGCTCAGTGGCAATCTGGTTCAGGTGATTTTGCTGCCAGGTGCAACCGTGGAAGGCAAGACGGTTAAAGACTCGGGTTTTCGATCGCTCTTTGACGCAGCAGTGGTGGGTATTCGGCGCGGTGGTGAGCGCCTCTCGGGTAAGTTAGGCACGATCACGCTGGAAGCCGGGGATAGTTTGATGTTGGCCATCGGCGGTGATTTTTACAGCCGCCGTAACGTAGACAAGAACTTTTTGGTGGTGGGCTCGCGAGCCTTGCAAGCGCCGCTGAGCACACTCGCCAGCAACATAGTCGGCTTTGCGATGCTTGCGGTCGTGGCGCTCGCCGCCATGGGGTTGCTACCTTTGATCAAAGGTTTGCTAGGCATGCTTGTGCTGATGCTGGGGCTTGGGGTTGTGCGAGCGGGTGAACTTCGACGTCGCTTTCCGTTCGATATTGCTATGGTGATTGGCGCGGCGCTGGTGCTTTCTCAAGCGCTGGTCAATACCGGTCTCGTGTCGGTAATAGCCGAAGCATTGCATTTGCGATTGGCGGCGGAGGGGCCCTACGTCGCGCTAGTGGCGGTGTATCTCACAACATTGCTGCTGACGGAGTTGATGACCAACAATGCAGCCGCTGCGCTGGTGTTTCCCATTGCATTTGGCTTAGCCGAGAGTTTTGGTTTGAGTGTTTTGCCGTTTGTGATGGCGGTGGCCTATGGGGCGAGTGCAAGCTTTATGACGCCCTATGGCTACACAACCAATCTTATGGTGCAGAATATTGGAAACTATCGTTTCGTAGACTACGTGCGTTACGGCTTTCCGCTGTCGGTAGCATACTCTGTCGTCGTGCTCACGATGTTGCCACGAGTGTTTCCGTTTTCACCCTAAGTCCTTAGTAACCTTCAGTGCTCAAGACATGGTCTAGCATTCGCATTTGCTCACGACGAATATCCGCGTCAGCATCACTGCCGCCTTCGTCTCCATCGGCCCCCAGGCTGCCTAGCTGATACTGTGGTGCTGTGCGTCCCGATAATCCACCAAGGTAGTAATAGGGACGATCCCAGGGATCGGATAAATTTTTGTCATTCACGCCAAAATCACCTTCTAGCAGCTTGTTTAGCGTTCGCGGCAATGTGTGCATTGAGTCGTAATAGCGTGTGATCGCTGCATCAATTGCCAGTATGTCATCGCGGATCTTACTCAGGGCTTCCCAATTGGAATCTGCTGCGCCAATTCCCAGTAGGGTATGCAATGCCTGCGCAGGATCTTTACTGCAAAATACCAACACCTCATCCGCTGTGGGTCTTGTGAGCATAAAGGATTCTCCCACCACGAATTCGCTGGTACGCATGTCCCAGCCGTCCGCAGTCAGTGTGGTGTAGCTGCCGCACAAGATTTTCCCTGGGTAGCTGCGGGTGTTGTCAAAGCTAACCTCCCGTTGATTGGGGAGACTGCGAACTAAGCGTTCTTGATACTCCGCGGTATATGACGCGCAAGCGGCCAGTATGCCCGTCAGCAGTAAGGTAGTAAGTCGCAACAGCATTGGTGCTCTCGGTTAACTCAAAACGGGCGCGAAGTATGAATCTCGGATTGGTTTCCGGCAAGAGGGGCCGCCTGAGATGTATTGCTGAGCGGTATAGACGTGGCTGAGCCGGTGCGTGCTAGGGCAATCTGAATCCACCGAAACAGTCTTGGAGGAGGGTTGAGATGCTGGGGATATCGGTCCGAGGAGTCGGGTTTGTCCTGTTTGTATGTCTATTCATACATCTGTCCTCAGCGGTGTTTGCACAGTCGCCCATTACCATCGAGCAACTGCTGGCAAAGCCCTCGAGCTGGCAGATCAGCAGTAGCTTTGACTACCGTTCAGGAATGTCCGAGTCATGGCATCTTGAGCGGCAGACGAGTTGGTCTGCGGGTGTCCGTTACGGGTTGACTCCACGTTTCGAGATCAATGGACGACTTCAGGGGCAGCAATTCAGCCAGGACATACCTGGGCAGCGTATTCGGGAGCAAAGCCAGGCACTGAGTGTGGGTAGTAACTGGTTGCTAAAGCCAGAGAGTGCAACGCCCGCCTTGTTGCTCGAAGCCCGGGCCGTGCTGCGCAGTAGCGGGCCTGCTGGGCCACGCCACCTGCCAAGTGTTCAGGTAGCCATAACAAGCTACAAAAGCATCGATCCCGTGGTGTTATCACTTTCAGCGTCGGTGAACGTTCAGCGCGAGTATCGTCTTGGATCTGTGGAGGTCAGTCCTGGGTCCAGCTGGCGGCTTGAGCCTGGTGTCAACTTTGCCATCAATCCTCGGGTCACGCTGTTTGGGGGAGTGGCGATAGAGCGTCGCAATTCCACTCAATTTGGGGCAGCTGTGATTGCAGGTCCAAGCGAAAGATTGGCCCTGAGTGGAGGCATGGCGCTGGCAGTTGCGAGGCAGCATTCGGTGTTCGTGAGCGGTGATGTTGCTAGTGACCGCAGTGGCGGTATGAGCCTGCAGTGGTTTTACGAGTTTTAGTGGTGGGGAATTCTTTGGAAAGTAGTGCTGAAAGGAATCACATTATGCAAAAAGTAACGAAGCGGTTTGCGGCGGTCGTCGCAATGAGCCTACTCGTCTCGCAGGGAAGCTGGGCGAATGGTGATACTACGGATGAGAGTCGCTTGGCTGCAGCGCAGTCGGCGCTGATATCGAGCGCATTTCACAGTCCACCCTCGACAGAGCTTCAGATGCTCGATGAACAGGCCATGAGCAGTACACAGGGTGAGCTTTGGCCTTGGATCATTGGCGTTGTCGCCCTGGACCTGAGCCTCGCCAGCTTCTTTTGGGGCAATTATGTTCCGATCATGACGGCGTCGAGCGGGTTTTGTGTCAATTGCGACATAGGGTCCAAATCTCGATAAGTACCTGGCTGGGGCAGCGCAGCTGCCTCAGCGTTGTTTCTCACTCCGAGCTAGGTCGCAATCAGGAGTTACTGCTTATGAGTCCCCCCGAATTGATCAAGAAGGCTAACGATGCAGAATATAGCCGCCGTTATAACGGCCTGTTTTTCATGCACGCCTTAAGCCTGCTGCCGCTAGTCGTGTTTGTGCTGGTTCTATGGATGGAGACTGGCCATCTAAGGGGGTCTGCGGCCTACCTCAGTGGCGTGAGTTACCTAATTACCTTGATGTGTCTGCGGGCTCTTTGGCGCCGGGATGTTCTTTTAGGTATGCGGCGGGAAGGTATGGTCGATAAGTCCTACGGGCCGCCCGTGCTTTGACCTTCGCGGGGAAAATAACAGCTCGCTGTATCGCTACGGGATCTTTAGGAATGTTGTTGACTGCTGCGGTTCCCAGTTATGGCTTTGAAGATTGGTTGGCCCTGCGCGACAAAGGTGTTGTTCGACAAAAGATGGATTACAGCTGCGGTGCTGCAGCGTTAGCCACTGTGCTCACATACTTTTACCTGGATCCGGTTAGCGAAGGAGCCCTGCTTGAGAAAACCTTAAACGATCGTGCTAGTGAGCTCGATTCGGGTTCGCCAAAGAAGGGTTTGTCTTTCTCCGATATGGCCATGCTCGCGGAGTCCCGGGACTACCCCGTCGTGGGCGTTGATATCGTTTATGACGACCTGAAAAAGCTTAGCTTGCCGGTGATCGTCGCTCTGCAAGTTGAGGGTCGCGCGCATTTTAGTGTACTGCGCAAGATTGATAGTCAGGATAGGGTGTTTTTGGCTGACCCCAGTTGGGGAAACCGGCAGCTGGGCCGAGAGGAGTTCCTCCGGAGCTTTGTGAGGGAGGGAGGTGTTTCAAGAGGACGAATTTTGATCGTTGGCTCAAAGGACGAAAACGGGGGGAGGGATGCCTTTCGACATCGCTCCCCACGACGGATCCTCATTGCGCCAGGGCAATGGTCGGGGCTTAGAGTTCCTTAAACGCCAGGTCCAGGGACTCAAGAAAAGCCGTGTTGTCTTTGCGTGCGGTATTACCCGTGACGACGGCGATGGACGCATTTTCGGGAATCAAGTACTGGGCTGAGACTCGCTTGAGGTCGTCCAGCGTTACCTCAAGGATCCCCTGTCGGAAAGCCATGCGTTGTTCATGATTGCGCCCAAAGCGGCGGTTATGGAAATCCTGCTTGGCTTCTCCGGCAGGAGATCCCGGCTTGTCGATATTACCGATCACGCCAAGAATAGCCTCTTCAAGCCCCGTCGCGCCGTGATCACCATTGGCCATCCACGCGATACTGTCGTCAAAGTCGGTGAGAGTCCCTTCGATGCGTGGGTCCCTATACGAGTAAAAACGAAACGCTGCAATGCTCGCATCGTGGCTTGCGCCGCCACCGTAGGCCCCGCCTTGCTCGCGGATAGCACGATGTAGGAAGCCGTTGCGGAGATAGCCGGAGAGGACTGTGAGCGCTGCTGCGTCGGCATGTCCACTTGGGACAGTGGCGTAGGCCTTGGCGCAAAAGCTCACCTGGGAGTTGGCTACCCAACATTCCCGCCGCATTTCGCGCAGCATTGGCAAGCGCAGCGGCTCGACGTTGTGCCGGGGTAAGGCTTTCCAGATTTCGGCGGCTTCTTGCGCCAAGCCGTCTGTGCGTCCGGGCTCTGCGACTATCAGTGCTTCCCAATCGGCGGTTCGAAGCTTTGCGTGCAACTGCTGTAGCGCACTGGCAAAGGCGTCCAGGTTCGCGGTTTCGTTAAGCGAATCATCGAGATGACGCAGGCCAGCGATACCCTGCATGCCCGACAGTTCATGATGGAGCATCGCCAGTGGGCTCATGCCGGCACAGGCTGCTAGCATCGCAAGACTGTGACCCTGTCCGGTGATGGATTGCTCACGTCGCGCGCGCTGCTGAGACACCAGCTCACGTATACGAGGTAGTTCGTCAAAGCGAACGTGGAGAAGCGTGTCACGCATTAACTGGGCTTGCTCATCGCTTTTACGTGCCAGTGCTTTTGAGGACAAGATAAGACTGGCTTGCGCGACTTGCTCGTCTTCGATGCCGCCACGCATCGACGTAAACAGACTGATGGATCCCACAGAAGATGACTGACGGTGTTGGGTATCCAGATAGCTAGCGTCCCCAAGACCGAGTTCCGCTGACATCCCGGTGAGATGAGGAAGCAGGGCCAGCTCCGCTGTATCCAGGGCGGGTACAGAACAACTCAGCTGCTGGTACACCAGGCCATTAGTGCCTTGTTCATAAAGTGTAAATGGAAGGTCGCCTAGCCGAGTTTCTTTATAAGACAGTTTTGGCAAAGTGGCGGGAACATCACTGAGTGTGACTTTTGGGAGTATTTCCGGATCATCTTCCTGCGCCTGACGTTTTAACAAGGCTTCTGCCTGAGCAACCACGGCCGCTTTTGCAGAGTCATCCATGCCCGACTTCATGTCGCTAAGACGCTGTCGCTCTTCCGCTATCTTTTTTTCTGACAAGTTGCCATCCGGGGTCATCACCAGCGTAATACGGTGCTGATTCTCCAGCAGTAATTGTCGGGCCAGGTTGCGAATGTAATCGGGGTCCTGTAACTGCTCTCGCAAGAGCACGATCACGGGCTCTAGAT
>NZ_JBLGBE010000007.1:0-76795 GCF_047617445.1 Congregibacter sp. | reverse complement strand
GCAATGCAAGAGTCGAGGTCAACTTCGCGGCCGAGGGCACAAAGTGGCTGGTGGTGCAGTATGCGAAACTGCAGGCGCTGTAGCGACGCGGTGTCTATGATCGAGTCAGAAATGGTCGAGCAAAAAATCCAGTGACGAGCGCTAAGGCGGGTTTTGGGGTGATGGCGATATGAGTAGATCAGCAGGGATTAATCGCGAGGCGCTGGCCGTCTTGGTGTTGGCAGCCGCACTTGTTTTGCTTGTCGCGCTTTGGGCCTTTGAGCGTGTCACCAGCGATCGGGCTGCGGGACCGGGCAATGCTGGCGAGTTGGGTCAAGGTGGTGAGCGCATTGAATGGAAGCTTGTAACCACCTGGCCCAAAAACCTGCCTGGTCTTGGACGCACCCCAGAAGTGTTCGCGCAAATGATTCGCGAGATGAGCGCGGGACGAATGGAAGTTCGTGTGTATGGTGCTGGAGAAATTATTCCCGCATTTGAAGTATTTGATGCGGTGTCATCCGGTGTAGCGCAAGTGGGCCACGGGGCAAGCTACTACTGGAAAGGCAAAATTCCCTCTTCTGTGTTTTTTACAGCTGTTCCTTTTGGCATGACCGTTCAGGAAATGAACGGCTGGCTGCACTACGGCGGGGGTATGGAGCTCTGGCAGGAAGTGTATGCCCCAGCGGGTCTTGTACCCTTTGCCGGTGGCAGTACCGGCGTGCAGATGGCCGGTTGGTTTAATCGCGAGATAAAGTCTTTAGAGGATCTTAAGGGCTTGCGCATGCGTATCCCGGGCCTGGCGGGCGAGGTGTTCAGTGCGGCCGGTGGTGAGGCGGTTCGCATTCCCGGTGGAGAGGTATATACAGCGCTGCAGACCGGCGTGATCGACGCGGTGGAATGGGTGGGACCTTACAATGACCTGGCCCTGGGTCTGCACGAAATTGCCGAGTTCTACTACTATCCTGGGTGGCACGAGCCGGGCTCCATGTTGGAGTTCATCGTGAATCAAGACGCTTTGGAGGCGCTTCCCGAGGACTTACAAGCCATCGTTCGTTATGCCGCGCGGGCTGCTAATCAGGATATGCTCGATGAGTTCACCGCACGCAATAACCGTGCGCTTCGCGAAATGATCGAACAGCACAACGTTAAGTTGCGACGTCTGCCAGACGACGTTCTTGAGGCCTTGTATCTCGGTAGCGAGAAAGTCATGGCAAAACTGATAGCTGAGGACGCGATGGCGGCCAAGGTGAATGCCTCGTTCCAAGCATTCCTGACGGATGTCCGGGCGTATCACGAGATTTCCGAGCAGTCTTACATCAATGCGCGTCGGGATCTTATGGGGCCGCTAATCAAGGAGTAGAGCTGTAGCTATTGCGCCGCGGACATCGCCAAGAACAGTCAGAAGCGCTTAACTGTGAGTTATGGTTCGGGTGCGCCGCTGCTCATCAATCGCAACAAACACAAACTCTCCCTCGGTCACCTTGATGGGCTCGCCATCATGGGGGGAGTTAATCCACACCTCCACCATAATGCGAACGGATGATCGTCCGATCTCTATAACATCACAGTAGCAAGACACCACGGCACCGACGTGTACTGGCGTGATAAAAGCCATGCCATCAACAGCTACCGTTGCCACCCTGCCCTTTGCGACTTCGCCTGCGGCGATCGCGCCGGCAAGGTCCATCTGCGACAATAACCAACCGCCAAAAATATCCCCGGAGGCGTTGGTGTCTCGCGGCATGGCAATGGTTTGCAGGGCCAGTTCGCCCTGGGGCAGAGGTGTGGAATCTATGTCGCTCATGGTCTTTCTTTCTACTTTATGGGGTGGGAGTTAACTTGCGTTTCACGCCAGTTGGCCAAACTGTGATCCAAGACTTGATCATAGCTGTGCAGGCAACCAGGTTGCTAGTGCAGGCCACATCCAAAGCGCCGCCAATACCAGCAACTGAATAAAAATAAAGGGTATCACGCCCCGGTATATGGCGGAGGTGGGAACGCTGTCTGGCGCCACACCTCGCAGATAGAAGAGTGCGAATCCAAAGGGCGGCGTCAAAAACGAGGTCTGGAGATTAATGGCAATCATAATGCCCAGCCATACCGGGTCTACGCCCATAAGCAGCAAAATCGGGCCGACTATGGGAACCACGACAAAGGTGATCTCGATAAAGTCGAGGACAAAGCCCAGGGCAAAAATGACCACCATCACCAACAAGGTGGCAGAAAAAACGCCACCCGGGAGGTCAGTAAAAAACGCCTGAATGAGTTCTTCGCCACCAAAGCCCCGAAACACCAGAGAAAACACCGCTGCTCCAATAAGAATCATGAAGACCATCGCGGTGGTTTCTAAGGTGCTGGTCACAATCTCTTGAAGCTTCAGACGATTGATTTCGCCGCGCAGTGCTGCCAATAACAGTGCGCCCGTTGCGCCTACCCCGGCGGCTTCTGTGGGTGTGGCGGCACCGGCCAGTATTGAACCCAGTACTACGGCTATGAGGATGAGCGGTGGCACCAAACCGTGGAGCAGCTTGCTCCAGGACATCGTCCGCGTCTTTGACGGAGGGACACTCGCCGGGCGAAACAGGGCCATGCCCAATATGTAGATACAGTACAGGCTGACTAACAGCAGGCCTGGAATGATCGCGCCCACAAAAAGGTCCCCGACAGACACTGTTTTTGGGCTAAATACATCGAGTTGGAGCTGGGCCTGCTGATAGGCGCTGGACAGAATGTCGCCCAATAGCACCAGGGCAATGGAGGGAGGAATGATCTGCCCGAGGGTACCGGTCGCGCAGATTGTCCCGGTAGCGATGCTGGGAGAGTAGCCTGCCCGCAACATACTGGGCAGCGATAACAAGCCCATAGTGACCACGGTAGCGCCAACAATTCCTGTGCTTGCCGCAAGGAGCATGCCCACGAGTACAACCGAGATGGCCAGTCCTCCCGGCAGTCGACCCAGTAGCGCAGACATACTTTCCAGTAGTTCTTCGGCTACCTTCGATTTTTCAAGAGTCACGCCCATCATGACAAACAGGGGTACCGCGATGAGGGTGACGTTGCTGATAGTCCCAAACAGCCGGCCCGGTAAGGCCTCCAAAAAAGCAGGATCAAAACTTCCCGCTATTGTGCCTACAGCGGCAAAAAGGAGCGCTGTGCCTGCTAGCGTAAATGCGACTGGGTACCCCAGCATCAACAGGCCGCATACCGCCGCGAACATCCATAAGGCAATGGAACCGTCCATCAAAGACTCTCGTGACGAATTAAAGTGTGGGCATTGCGTAATATGTCTGCCATACCGGCTATGGCCAGATTGATTGCCATCAGAGGCAGTAGCGTTTTAAGGATATATAAATACGGAATGCCGCCGGGCTCTGGTGAGCTTTCGCGAATCTCCCAGGCATCACCGACATAGCCCCAACTGAGAATCATAATCACCGCACACAGGGGCAGCAAAAACACGATACCGCCCAGGGCATCTACCCAAGCGCGCTGACGGGCGCTGAATTCGCGATAGAAGATGTCTACCCGTACATGGCCTCCGGACGTGAGGGCATAGGCGACACCGAGCATAAAGAGGCTGCCGTGCAGGTAGGTGACGGCTTCCTGCATGGCGATGGAGCCGGTAGAGAATCCGTAGCGTAGAATGACAACTGCAGCGGTCAATAGCGCCATGGCTAAAGCGCACCAGGCGAGCAGGCGTCCGGACAGCAGGGTAAAGCGATCAACCGTCTGTATAAGAGACGCCCAGTTAAGCACCTGTTTACTGCCTTTCTTAATGCCGGAGGGCGAGGGTATCATAGCCCACCGCGTGGTCTCTTCTTTGCGTAACACACTGAGAACCCAGCTAAAACGCGAATGAAAACCCACTTCATCAAGTAGTAAGGATACTGGCAATGCTGAGCGTTATCTCCCCGGCCAAAACTCTCGATTTTGATTCGCCCGTAACATCGCGCAAGGCGACTCAACCGGAGTTTCTGGAGCGCTCCGAAGCGCTGATAGAGGACGCTCGACTCTTGGATCCTGCTGATATTCGATCTTTGATGGGTGTGTCCGAAAATATCGCTGCGCTGAACCATCAGCGTTTTATGGATTGGCACCGACCTTTTGATAAAAATAATGCGCGACAGGCGATCCTCGCGTTTAAGGGTGACGTTTACACGGGTCTTGAGGCCGAAACCATGGATGCCACGCAGCTGGCCTATGCCCAGAAGCATCTTCGTATTCTGTCGGGGCTATATGGATTGTTACGACCCCTGGATCTTATGCAAGCCTATCGTTTAGAAATGGGCCTGAAGTTTGCCAACAATGGCGGCAAGAACCTCTATGAATTTTGGGGAGTGTCTTTGACCGCGAGTCTTAACAAACAGCTAAAAAAGACGGGTACCCGGGCCCTGCTTAACCTGGCATCCAATGAATACTTCAAGGCCGTTAAGCCTGGAGCCTTAGATGCAGAAGTCATCACGCCGGTCTTTAAAGATTTAAAGAACGGCAAGTACAAAATCATCAGCTTTTTTGCCAAAAAGGCTCGAGGGCAGATGGCGCGTTACATAATCGATCGAGAGATCAATGATGTGGCGGCACTTAAAAAGTATCGCGTGGGTGGTTACCGCTACAACGCCGCAGAGTCTTCGGCGCGAGAGCTGGTGTTTACTCGGGACGAAGCACCCAGGAGCTAGTTTCGGCCAACAAACCGAGCGATGCCCCTCACTATAGTGATAACAACGACAGGGAAGGCACCATGAGCGACGACATGAGCGACGACATGAGCGTAGATGCCAGCGCAGAAAAGAGCGCAGAACAGTCCGCTCATCAGGTGGTGATCATTGGCGCGGGCATGTCTGGTCTGTGCATGGGAATCAAACTTCGGGAGCGCGGGATCACCGATTTTGTGATTCTTGAAAAATCACCCGAGATCGGTGGCACCTGGCACGACAATACTTACCCCGGCGCCTGCTGTGATGTGGCTTCAGTGTTGTACAGCTACTCCTTTGCGCCCAACCCGGATTGGTCCCATAAGTTTTCGCCACACAACGAGATTAAAGCGTATTTCCAGCGCTGCGCCGAAGAATTTGGCCTTCTTCCGCACCTGCGTCTAAGTACAGCGGTGGATCACGCGCAATGGCAAGAAGAGGCGGGTCTTTGGGAGGTTCGTCTTGCCAATGGTGAAGTGCTCACCGCGCGCAGCGTTGTCAGTGGCCTTGGCCAATTGAATCGACCGAACATTCCGGACTTTGCTGGCCGCGATAGTTTTGTAGGGCACAGCTTTCATTCAGCACGCTGGGATCACGATTACGACCTAAGCGGTAAACGTGTGGCGGTGATTGGAAACGCAGCAAGCGCATTGCAGTTCATTCCACGCATCGCCAAGCAGGTGGACCAGCTGCACGTTTATCAACGTAGCGCTAACTACGTGATCAAGCGTGATGATCGAGCCTACAAAGATTGGGAGAAATGGATTTTTCGTCACGTACCTTTTGCACAAAAAGCCGTGCGCGCGATGGTGTACTTCCGTGGCGAGTGGCTGTTCTATCCCGTGCTACGCAACAGCTCTACCTGGCTACTTAAGCAGTGGGAGAAGTGGTGTATAGATTATCGCGAAGAGGAAGTCGAGGATCAGGAGACCCGGGACAAACTGACGCCGGATTATCGTCTGGGTTGTAAGCGAATTCTCATTTCTGATGATTTTTACGGCGCGTTTGTCAGAGACAACGTCGAGCTGGTTACTTCACCCATCACCGGCATGGGCGAGGACGGTGTCCGGGCACAGGACGGTGTGGACCGACCTGTGGACGTTGTTATTTATGCCACCGGATTCAACACCTCCGAAATGCACAGCGCCGTGGAGTTTAAGGGAGAGAATGGTCTTTCGCTCCAAGAAGCTTGGCGCGACGGCGCCGAAGCCTATCGCGGGGTTTGTACCCATGGCTTTCCTAATTTTTTCATGCTTTATGGACCAAACACGAATTTAGGCAGCAACTCGATCATCTTCATGGTGGAGCGACAGGTCGACTATGTTGTCAACTGCATAGACAAGTTGTTGAGCCATGAGCTTCGTGCGCTGGACGTAAACGAGAACGTCCAGATGGCGTATAGCGAGCGCATGCAGGCCGAGTTGGCCCAAACCGTTTGGGTGGCGAGCTGCGAAAGCTGGTACAAGAACGCGGCGGGTAAAGTGACTAACAATTGGCCTCGATCAACGTTGGCCTACTGGTGGCATATGCGCAGTCCGGACTTTTCTGATTTTGACATGCGTGCCTGACGGTGCTGGATCTGCCTTTTTCTCAGGCCGCAGAGAACAATCGAGAACCTATTCTGCACCAGCTCCAGCGCCTGTTAGCGGATGCGCGCTCCGTATTGGAAATTGGTGCCGGCACCGGCCAACATGCCAACGCCTTTGCGGCAGCAATGCCTCATCTGCAGTGGCAGCCCAGCGAGCACCCTAAATCGCTAGATACTCTGCGCCCCCGCTGCGAGTTGGCACAGTTAGAAAATCTCCTTTCACCGATTGCCGTGGATATTTGCCAGACTCCCTGGCCTTCACCCTGGCCCGATGCGGTGTACACGGCCAATACGCTGCATATTGTGTCGAAGGCGTTGGTGCAAACGCTGTTTCAGGTTTGTGCCGCTCAGGGAGTATCGGGCTCGCAGCTGATTGTTTACGGCCCCTTTAACTATGAGGGGCAGTACAGCTCTGACTCCAATGCGAATTTTGATGCGTGGTTACAGGATCGTGATTCGAGCAGCGGGATTCGTGACTTTGAGTGGGTGGAGTCTTTAGCGGATACCGCAGGGTATTTTTTGCAGGAGGACGTTGCGATGCCTGCTAATAATCGATTTCTGGCGTGGGAAAAGCGCTGAGTTGGTAACTCGATCCTGTTGTTGTGAGGGTAGAGCTAGGCCCTTCCTAGGGGGCGTAGTAGTAAAACTCCCCTGCATAGGTCGGAATTGTCGTGTACTTCGAGTGTAAAAACTCAACTAAGTCTACTAATTGAGCAACTGTAAGAGTCTCGGTAAAGGCCGGCATTGGAGACACCATAGATTCTTCGTCGGCACTAGGTGGCTGATACTGTGCAGATATACGGTGGTCAGGGATGACAATCGATGTGAGTAAATCCCCGTAGTGCTTTACGTAGTGTATGTTTCCACCGAGCTGAATTCTTAACGCCGCGTCTTGCGGTTGTGTTATGTCTGAGTCGGCAACCACATGACACTGTGGGCATCCCATCTCAATAAACACCAAGGCACCTGTTTCCGTGTTGCCCTCCGGTAATACAAAGCCCTTTACTGGTGGTCTTTCCTGAGAACAGGCACCTAGCAAAACCGCACACACCACAGCAACCAGCGGTCCAAAACTTCTGATTCTGAAGATCTGATTCATAACGCTCTCCCAACAAGAATGGCTGCATTTTCCTAAAATCCAACAAACAGCGTTTCGTCGCATTGATTTGGATCAAAACTAGGGCTGATTAAGTACGTGAGGCCTGTGGCTCCCCAAGTGCCCCTTACAGCGGTCATCGGCTTAGCCAGGAATGGCGCGCTTTTGACACGCTATTCTCGTAAACGCGAATACTGCTCGGTTAGAGGTAGGGTTACGGGGGTGTTCCTTTTGGAGGCCGTATGCGGTGAGCGAACCACAGGCTGACTGCGGCTAATGCTGTGTAAACCAAAGTCTGTATCTAAAGCTTCGGAGTCGCGAAGCTGTTGTCGAACGTAGCAATCTCCGCTCCGCCTGGAGGCGCAAACGCTGCTGTGAAGGCGTAGTTCGACAGGGCAATCCAAAATTGTTGTAACCAGTATCCCGACAAAGCGGCTGCAGAAATATATAGAAGATTCGCTATTGCGAACTGGGCCGAAGTCAAACGCGGCGCTGCGACAAAAGACGCTGCAACAGTGGCAAAAATCAATGCAAGGATTCTGTCTATGCACGATCCGGCGCGTGCCGAATATTCACTGCTAAGGCTCAGTAGTTCGGCTCTGGCCATTCTAGGCTCTGGCGCCCCAAGCGGTATTCATTCGACAGCCAGGTTGCATATCCTCATCAGTAGGCTCTTCAGCTAGGCGAAAGCGGCTCTTCTGGTAACTTCCGCTAACACGCTCAGAGCGTCCATGCCTTCTGTCCCAACGCCTCGGCCAGTAGTTCGAAGGAGTGCACGCGCGCCTTGTGGTCCCAGATCGCGGCGGCGACCATCAGCTCGTCCGCGCCGGTGGTCTCGATCAAAGGTTCGAGTTTTGCCAGAATCGTCTCCGGGGTCCCATAAAACGAGCAGGCCAGCATGGACGATACCTGCGCCTTTTCGGCATGCGACCAGAAGGCCTCTATATCGTCGATCGGCGGAGGAAGTTTGCCACGGCCGCCGCGCACCATGCGGGTGAAGGTCTGCTGTGACGAGGTGAATAGCCGCTTCGCCTCGGCCTCGGTGTCGGCAACGATCACGTTGCAGCCGACCATCACGTAAGGCTCTGCAAGCTGCACTGATGGTTCGAACCGCTCGCGATAGATTTTCACTGCTCGCAGCAGTTCCTGCGGCGCGAAATGCGACGCGAAGGCATATGGCAGGCCCAGTATCGCACCGAGCTGCGCACCGAACAGGCTGGATCCGAGTATCCACAGTGGCACGTTGGTATCCTCGCCCGGGATCGCATGAAGAGACTGGTGCTCCTGCGGCGGGCCGAGCAAGGTGCGCAGCTCAACCACGTCCTGCGGAAAATGTTCCGACGAGTCCGGACCGCGACGCAGCGCCCGCATCGTGTGTTGGTCCGTTCCCGGTGCCCGGCCGAGGCCAAGATCGATGCGTCCGGGAAACAGCGTCTCGAGCGTGCCGAACTGTTCGGCGACCACCATGGGCGAATGGTTGGGCAGCATAATGCCGCCGGCACCCACTCGTATCGTGCTGGTGCCGCCGGCCACATGACCGACGCACACGGCGGTCGCGGCGCTGGCAATACCGGCAAAGTTATGATGCTCGGCCAGCCAGAAACGGTTATAGCCCGCAGCCTCCGCATGCTGTGCGAGGTCGAGGGCATTGGCGAGTGCGTCGGCGGCGGTGAAGCCTTCGCCGATATTGGCCAGATCGAGTACAGAGAGTTTAACCATGCAAGGAGTCTAGCGCAGGCGCCGCTTCAGGTCTGGATGATTGTGCGAAGTCCCGATCGATCCACGCCGCGCACAGCTGTGCTCCGAGCAAAAGGTGCCAAAACCACAGGGGCTTAATCGCCTTGCGCCTCTTTAAAAGGCAGGAGGCCCATCGCGTCTTTACGGTATTCCTCAACGTGCGCCTGTTCCTGCTGTGTAAAGTTGCCCACGGCGGCGTCAAGCTCAGGGTTCGCTACCCAATGACAGGACAAGGTGGTGGTGGGCTCAAAGCCGCGCTGAATCTTGTGTTCTCCCTGCGCGCCGGGATCAAAGCGTTTGAGCCCGTGGCGAATACAGTAGTCAATGCCCTGGTAGTAGCAGGTCTCAAAATGTAGGCAGTCATACTCGCGACTGCATCCCCAATAGCGGCCGTACAAGGTCTCCCCATCGCAAAAGTACAGAGCACCGGCAACCGGGACGCCGTCTTTCTCGGCCAACGCCATGAGCACCTGCTCTCCCATATTGGCGGCCACCTCCAAGAAAAACTCTCGGGTTAGGTATCCGCCATGACCGCTGCGTTTTGCATAAGTCATCTGGTAAAAGCGGTGAAACACCGTCCAGTCGTCTTCGCTTAACTCTGTGCCGTTACGCATGGTAAGCGTCAGGCCCTGCTCGGTTACTCGGCGACGCTCCCGGCGCAGAGATTTGCGTTTGCGACTGGAGAATGTATCCAGAAAATCATCGAAGCTCTCATAGCCGCGGTTGTACCAATGAAACTGCACTTGATGCCGGGTATGCATACCGGCTGCTGCAAGTGATCGCGCGTCTTCGGCCCGGGGGAACAGCACATGCCAGGAAGACACTCCCAAGCTGTTAGCGAGTGCTGGCATTTGTTCACGTAAGGTCGCCCAAATAAACTCAGCATCGACATCTTCGGCATGCAGCAGACGAGGACCCGTCGCTGGGGTAAAGGGAATCGCAGTTAGAAGTTTGGGGTAGTACTCCAGCCCCATACGGCGCCAGGCGTCCGCCCAGGCCCAATCAAATACGTACTCGCCGTAAGAATGCGTCTTTAGCCAGGTAGGCAGTATCGCAAGCGTGCGGCTCTGGTCTTTAAGGCGTAAGTGCGCAGGCTCCCATCCAGCAGCTGCGGTTGTGCAGTCCGCCTGCTCAAGCCCCAACAGAAAGTCGTGGCGCAAAAACGGGTAGTCATCGCGGCGCAGTGCTTCCCACTGCGCCGCGGGAATGTCCGCAACGGAGTTAAGCACCTCTAGTTCGAGGTTCATGATAAACCCTGCGAGCTCAGACTCGGATCGCGTAGCTGGCTACAATACCCAGAAAAATCGTTAAGCCGACCCAGTTGTTGTGTAGGAATGCTTGGAAACATGCTGCCTCATCGCGTTCGCGAATCAAGTACAGGTGATAAACAAACAGCCCGGCCGTTACTAGCAGCGAAAGGTAATAGGGCCACGCTAGCCCGAACTCTCTGCCCGCAAGGACCAATGCTGTAAGACACAGTACTTGTAATACGGCGATAACGTTGCGATCGGACTCCCCAAACAGGATGGCGGTGCTTTTTATTCCGATTTCGAGATCGTTTCTGCGATCCACCATGGCGTACTTTGTGTCGTAGACCACCGTCCACAACACACTGCCCGTGAACAGCAGCCACAGTGCCGGAGGTAAACCGCCTTGTTGTGCGGCAAAAGCCATTGGAATGGACCAGGAAAACGCCAGACCCAGCACGACTTGGGGAAGATGTGTGTAGCGCTTCATTAGCGGGTAACAGGAAGCGAGGATTAACGCAGGCACCGATAGCAGGATGGTCAATAAATTGGTCATGAGCACTAAACCAAAGGCCAGCAGGCAAAGCAGTACAAAAAACCCCAGCGCCTCGACCACGGTGACATCCCCAGTGACCAGCGGTCGGTCTTGAGTGCGCTCAACGCTCCCGTCCAGATTCCTATCCGCCAAATCGTTGATGATGCATCCGGAAGAACGCATGAGCAGAGTGCCAAGACCAAAAACCACCAGTAGCTTGATATCAGGCAGGCCTTCCGCCGCAATCCACAGCGCCCACAAGGTTGGCCAAAGCAGCAAAAGCGTACCGATGGGTCGGTTCCAACGAATCAGACGCAGAAGCCCCGATAACTTGCTGGGGGAATCAGTAGGTAATGTCGCGCTGCTCATGAATGGCTTGCTGCCTCGTTGTCAGGACCGGGAGCGGCCAATTGTAGCGCTGACTTGGCCTCGCCGGGAGCGGTGAAGCGGTGTTGCAGACTTCCACTGCGGAAAGTCTTTGAGAAACACTTCACTAACTAGTATGGCTTTACCCGCGACCTGAAAACAGGAGCGGCGCGCCCAGGCCTCATTGTCCTGGTGGAGTAACTCAGGCAGATAGGAGTTATCACCGGCTAGTAATGCGACCTGGAACGGGCTGCGTCGCATATCGGGCCGTGAGAACAAGAAGGCGCCAAGGCTCTTGTTGTGTAAACGCCGCAGCCTGCGTAGTGGCCCATCGAGAGTACTCACCGGAAACACCGAGCGTGCATACACCACCGCTTTGCCATCAAGGCGCATCACTATCTGGCGCACCATAGCCTGTTCTTTAAGTGGCATTTTGAGAAGCTTTCGCTCATCCGCGTGCGGGGCTTCCCAGCGCTGACGCCAGCGTTCCAGAGAAAATTGCTTGCCGGTGTTCAGCAAATGCCGGGTGAGTGAGCCATCGTCGAGCAGCCAGCTGCGCACCGGCGCTAGCAGTGGTCCGGAAAGCTGTTCTTCGCGTCGCCAGTGCGGGACGCCTGCGTTGCGTCGTGCTTGCAGAGTCATAAGGATCTAGCCGGTGGGGAGGCTGAGAATGCGTGATGTTTGTCTCGCATGCAAGCCGATTGGATGGGTTTTCAGAGCAGTTGTCTGACGTGCTAATCTTGCCGCCCGCCGAGAAGAATGCATACAGTAGAAAGGAGCTCATCAGCCATGCGCAAATGGGAATGTATCGTCTGTGGACTTATCTATGACGAAGCCAAAGGCTGGCCTGATGACGGTATCGCGCCCGGAACCCGCTGGGAAGATGTACCCCAGGACTGGCTGTGTCCGGATTGCGGCGTGGGTAAAGAGGACTTTGAGCTTCTGGAAGAAGCTGTTCAGGAAGACGCACCTCATCATCAGACTCCCGGCGCTGAAGCACAACCGGCCCCCGTGGTGATCATCGGAACAGGACTTGCCGGTTATGGCATTGCTCGAGAGTTTCGCAAACACGATAGCGATACGCCGCTTTTACTGATTACCGAGGACGATGGCAGGGCCTACTCCAAGCCCATGCTGTCTACCGGCTACACCAAGAATACGGATGCTGAGGCGCTCACCCAGAGCGATGCGGGAACCATGGCCGCCAATCTCAATGCCAGTGTCTGGACCATGACTCGAGTACAGGCTGTGGACACCCAGCGTAAGGTGTTGAGCTTTGCAGATCGAGAGAGCGAGGTGCATTACGCCGCGCTGGTTTTTGCCACTGGTGCCAGCGTGATTCGGCCTCCCCTGGGAGGTGATGCACTGGAAAGGGTGTATTCCGTTAACGATCTTATGGATTACGACGATTTTCGTACGGCGATGCAAAGGCTGGAGGTCAAGCGCGTCGCTATTATCGGTGGTGGTCTTATTGGCTGCGAATTCACCAATGATTTGCTCAATGGTGGTTTTGAAATTGATGTTATCGACCCCCTTGAGCATTGTCTGCCGACATTACTTCCCGAGCCCTGCGCCAGGGCATTGCAAGCCGGACTCGAAGCCAAGGGCGCGCGTTTTCACTTTGGGCCATTGGTCACCGAGGTGAATTATGCCGCTGGCAGCACTGATTATGTCCAAGTCTCACTCAGTGACGGCAGGATGCTGGACGCGGATATCGTAGTGTCCGCCGTAGGTGTACGGCCGAACATCGAGCTTGCGAAGGCTTCTGGCATTGCAGTGAATCGTGGAATTGTTACCGATCGACATCTTAAAACCAGTGCTGCAGACGTATATGCCCTGGGCGACTGCGCCGAGGTGGCGGGGCACGTTCTGGTATACGTAGCCCCTCTAATGGCGGCCGCTCGGGCGCTGGGGAAAACCCTCGCGGGTGAGGTAACGCAGGTGAGTTATCCGGCAATGCCCGTGACTATTAAGGTGCCTGCCTGCCCAACCGTAGTGGCGCCGCCTGCGGCGAATGCCGAAGGCGAATGGGCATTCACCGTCGATGGGATGAGTACTCGAGGAGAGTATCGCAACGCAGCAGGAGACCTTTTGGGTTTTGCACTTACCGGCGATGCCACCAAGGAAAAGATGAGCTTACAGAAACTACTGCCGCCCATCATGGCATGAGGCTGTCTCGCCGCTAGACGTTAGCAAAAGCCTGGCGGTCTCCGGCCCAGCGTCGGATCAAGGGCTGAACGAGTTGAGGCTGAGATGTGTGGAGCTCTTCGGCGATGTCTTGAACCTCGTCCAGGAGATGCTCGTGTTCCGGCAATCTCGCAACGCGAAACTCCATAAGGCCGGTTTGCCGAGTGCCCAATACCTCGCCGGGGCCCCGTTGACGTAGGTCTTCCTCGGCAATGTAGAAGCCATCGTTACTTTCGCGCATGACCTGCAGGCGCGCGCGACTCTGCTTGCCCATGGGGGATTGATATAAGAGCACGCAGTGGCTTGCCGCACTGCCGCGACCCACGCGACCCCGCAGTTGATGGAGCTGAGCCAGGCCAAGGCGCTCGGGGTTCTCGATGATCATGAGTGTTGCGTTAGGTACGTCCACGCCCACCTCGATCACTGTCGTTGCGACCAACAGCTGGTACTCCCCCGCTTTGAATGCGCTCATAACAGCGTCTTTTTCTTTGGCTTTCATGCGGCCGTGGACCATCGCAACAGCAACACCCTTCAATGCATTTGCCAGCTCGGCGTAACTGGACTCGGCGGCCTGCGCCTGGAGCGTATCGCTGTCTTCGATTAAGGTGCAGACCCAGTAGACCTGACGACCATCCCGGCAGGCATGCGCGACTCGCTCGATGATTTCCGGGCGACGCTGATTGTCGATGAGCACCGTACCTACCGGTTGTCGTCCTGGAGGCAGCTCATCAATGATTGAGCAGTCCAGATCCGCATAAGCGACCATTGATAGAGTGCGGGGAATGGGGGTTGCGGTCATGATTAGCTGGTGAGCGCGCGACTCCCCCGCAGTCTTTTCACTGAGCGCCAGACGCTGGTGAACGCCGAAGCGATGCTGTTCGTCCACGATCACCAGGCCTAACTGTGCAAACTGGACGCCCTCTTGAAACAGCGCGTGGGTGCCTATTACCAGTGAGGCGTCACCGCTTTTTATGGCTGCGAGCGCCTGTTCGCGTTTTTGTCCTTTGACGCTTCCTGCGAGCCACATCTGTGTGACGTTCAAGTCGGCAAACCAGCTCGCAAAGTTGCGCCGATGCTGTTCCGCGAGAAGTTCTGTGGGTGCCATTACGGCAACTTGGTAACCGCTGGCAATGGCTATAAGCGCTGCCGCAGCCGCAACTATGGTTTTGCCGGAGCCAACATCTCCCTGCACCAGCCGGAGCATTGGCTTGGCAGTTGCCAGATCGGCCGTGATTTCTCCCATGACGCGATGCTGAGCGCCCGTTGGTTCAAACGGTAGCGCCTCAAGAAAGCGTTTGCCTAACTTTTGTTTATCTTCGAGCCTGGGAGCTGCGTGTTCCCGACTACGAGCTCGAAGTTCACGCATAGAGAGTTGATGCGCTGTAAGCTCTTCCAGGGCGAGACGCAGCTGGGCCGGATGACGACCGTCGCTAAGCGCCTGCAGGTCAGCTCCCGGTGGTGGGCGATGCAAAAACTGCAGCGCAGAACTTAGGCCGTAGTCATTCTTGCGCTCGGGAAGTAGCTCCGCCGGGGGGTTCTTTGCCAGTAGGAGTAAAGCCTGGTCAGAGAGTTTGCGCCACTGCCCCTGACTAATGCCCTCAGTACTGGGATAGATGGGTGTCAGCGACTCTTCGTTGCCGTCATTCCCAAAACTGCGGCAGTACTCGGGATGGATCATCTCCGTGTGTTGCGCCCCGCGGCGGACGGAGCCAAAGCAGCGCAGACGATCACCCTTTTGCAGCGCATTTTTTTGCGCCAAGGAAAAGTGAAAGAAGCGTAAGGTTGCGGTGCCAGTGCCGTCTTGAAGTTTCACCAGCAGCGACCGTCGACCACCGCCACCGCTAACACTCACCAGGGCGATCTCGCCCTCTATAACGACCTGGGTACCGTCTTGTAGTGCACCGATGGGAGTGACCTGTGTTCTGTCCTGATAGCGCAGGGGAAGGTGGAAGAGTAGGTCTGCGGCGCTGCTGATACCGTAGCTGCGCAGACGTTCTGCCATTTTCGGTCCCACACCGCGCAGGGACTCCAGGCTTTGTGTGACAATTCCACTCATAGCAAGGTCGGCGTCTGGCCGTGCGGCGGTAATTTAAAAACCCTAAGGGAGACAGGATTGTGCAGCGTAAAACGATAGCCATCGTCGGCTTTGGCGATCTCGGTGAACGCCTCACCGGCTTGTTGCCACCGTCGAACTGGCGCTGCGTTGGCCTGCGGCGCAGTGCGAATGCTGTTCCGCCGGGCGTCGAGAGTGTCGCGGTGGATCTTCGCGACGCCGACAGCCTTCGCGTGCTCGAGCGACTGCAGCCGGACGCCTTGGTCATTGCGCTGAGCCCTGCCGACCGAAGTCCCGCGGGATATCACGAGGGGTTTGCGGAGGCCATGACAGGTATTGTTGCAGGACTTGGGAAGCATCGTGTGCGCCACGCATTTTTTATTTCGAGCACCCGTGTTTACAGCGAAGCCAGCGGTGACTGGGTAGACGAGAGCAGCGCCACCGCTGACCAGAATTCTCATGTGATGGCAATCCTGCTCGCGGAGCAGAGCTTTCTTAAGGCCATTGATACTGGCGTGGTGCTGAGAGCTGGCGGGCTGTACGGGCACGGCCCCGGACCATTGCTCAAACGTGTGGCTGCGGGGAACCTCTCTCCTGCAGAGCCGCTGCGCTACGGCAACCGCATTCATCGCGATGACGTGGCAGCTTTTATGGCCGCCGGGCTGGCAGGAAAGCTGACCTTGGATGACCGAATCATCAATTTGGTGGATGACGCCCCGGTCGCGCTGCAGGAAATGGAAGCTTGGCTGTGCACTCAGCTTGGCCTGCCTTACGCACCAGTGACCCCGGCCACGGCCGCCGATACTCCGGCGCACAAACGTATTGGCAATGCCCGATTGCATGCCACTGGCTATACGCTGCAGTATCCCGACTATCAAGCCGGCTACGGTGCCGTGCTCCATCGCTGGATCGCGCACTCAGAGCGCGAGGACGGCCTCGATCTCCACTGATACGCCTTTGGGTAAAGCCGCCACCTGAACACAGGCTCTGGCGGGGTAAGGCTCATTGCAGAAGATTTCCATTACCGCGTTTACCGCCGCGAAATCCTGCATGTCAGTGAGAGAAATATTAATCTTTACCGCGTCGTCCAGACTGCCGCCGGCCGCTTCAGCGACCGCGGCCAGGTTGCTAAAAGCCTGGTTAGCCTGCGCTGTGACATCACCGTCAACGACCTCCATGGTCTCGGGGACAAGAGGAATCTGTCCGGATAGCCAGACGGTGTTGCCGACCTTGACGGCCTGAGAATAAGGGCCCAGGGCCGCGGGGGCCCGGGGCGTAGCGATCATTGCACGATTACTCACGGTTTGCTCCTGTTGTGTGTAGATACTGCTGTTGTTAGTTGCGCACGCGGCTCACTCGCCGCACGCTATCGATGCTTCGAAGGCGTCGCATGATGCGAGCAAGATGCACCCGGCTTTCGACGTGTAGATCCAGATCAACATAAGTGAACTGATAATCCTTGTCCGTTGAGCTGATTTTGTCGATGTTCACATCCATGCTGTTAATGCGTGTTGCGATGGTGGCAATCGCCCCGCGGCGATTTTCTGTCTCGATACGAAGCTCTGCGAGGAACTCCCCCTCTACAGGATCATCCCAACGAAGGGGGATCCATTGTTCTGGCTTCTCACGCATGTCCGCAAGATTGCGGCAATTCTCCCGGTGCACGATGACTCCGCGTTCGGAGCTGATATAGCCCGCTATTGGATCTCCCGGTAAGGGCCTGCAGCAGCGTGCGTAGCTAACCATAAAGCCTTCGGTGCCGCGTATCGCTAAGGGTGAATCACTGCCGGGTTGAGGTGTGGGCCCCTCGGTGTTTGTTTCTCCCGCGAGCTGTGAAGCCACGACGCCCGGGAGGCGCTTACCCTGCGCTAACTCGGCTAGAAGGTCGTCCAATGCACTTAGACCCGCACTTTCGAGGTAGCTGGCCAGACGCGCCTGCGACAACTCCGCGATGCTCAGTTCAAAGCCTCCGAGAGACTTATCCAGTAACCGGCGTCCCAGAGCAACGGCGTCTTCCTGAGTCTGGTGCTTGAGGTAATGGCGGATATTACTGCGGGCCTTGGCGGTAATCGCATAGTTAAACCAAGATGGGTTGGGGCGCGCACCGTTAGCGGTAATCACTTCCACCGTCTGGCCGCTTTCAAGGGGCTCAGACAAGGGTGCGAGGCGCCGATTGATTCGACAGGCAACGCAGGTATTACCCAGTTCCGTGTGCACGGCATAGGCAAAGTCTACCGCCGTTGCACCCCGGGGCAGTTCCATGATGCTGCCCTTGGGCGTAAAAATGTAGATCTCATCGGGAAACAGGTCGATCTTCACGCTCTCGATGAACTCAAGGCTGTTGCCTGCGCGCTGCTGCATCTCCAGCAGGCCCTGCACCCATTGTCGGGCACGGGCGTGCGAGCCTTTAGCGGTGTCTGAATTGCTTTTGTACAGCCAGTGCGCGGCGATGCCGTTGTTCGCCATTTCTTCCATTTCCCGGGTACGGATCTGGATTTCGATCGGTACCCCGTGCATACCCATAGTGACCGTGTGTAGTGATTGATAGCCGTTGGCCTTGGGTATTGCGATGTAATCCTTGAATTCCCCAGGCAAGGGTTTGTAGAGTGAGTGAATGCATCCCAGTACGCGATAACAGCTGTCTACGGAGTCCACGACAACCCGGAACGCATAGATATCCATAATCTCTGCGAAGGACTTCTTTTTGGCACGCATTTTTTCATAGATACTGTAGAGGTGCTTTTCCCGTCCAATCACGGTGGCTTCGTGCTCATCTTGTGCCAGCGCGTTTTCGATCTGGCTGCGCATCTTGTCGACTAGCGCCATGCGATTGCCGCGAGCGGCACGACGAGCCGCATCGATTCTACGTGCGCGCATCGGATACAGTGCGCTGAAGCCCAGGTCTTCGAACTCCATACGTACGGAATTCATCCCCAGGCGCATAGCAATGGGGGCGTAGATATCCAGGGTTTCTTTAGCAATCCGTCGGGCTTTCGCGGTAGGAAGCACCCCGAGGGTACGCATGTTGTGGAGGCGGTCCGCGAGTTTAACCAGAATGACGCGTATGTCCCGAGCCATCGCCAAGGCCATTTTCTGAAAATTCTCGGCCTGTTTTTCTTCGAGAGAGTCGAATTCAATCTGGGTCAGTTTGCTAACACCGTCAACAAGCTCTGCTACCGATTTACCAAACTGGGCTTCGATAGCGTCTTTGTCTACGCCTGTATCTTCGATGACATCGTGCAGCATCGCGGCCATCAGACTTTGATGATCCATGTGCATGTCGGCGAGGATGCCGGCTACGGCCAGCGGGTGTGTTACGTAGGGTTCGCCACTGCGTCGTTGCTGACCAAAATGCGCTTGCTCCGCATAATAGTAGGCCCGCCGCACGAGGGTGCTTTGCTGTTCGTCCAAATAGGAGCGCAGGCTGGCATCGAGAGAATCAATGGTCTGCATGATAGATCGCGGCCGCTACTGCGGAAACAGCCAGAGTCCGAGGCGGCTCTCACGCGAGCCTGAGAGCAGCGTGCTACGGATAGCGTAGCCGCTGCTATCAGTCAGGGGCTTAGAAGCTTTCGCTTGCACCCATCACTTCGGCGAGTTCTTCCTCGGCGTCCAATTCGTCTTCACGATTGAGCGTGTCCGGTGTTACCAGTCCTTCTGCGATTTCACGTAAAGCAATCACTGTGGGCTTGTCGGACTCTTCTTGAACCAGAGGCTCTTTGCCACCGGTCGCTAGCTGTCGAGCGCGCTTGCTCGCTACCATCACCAGCTCAAAGCGGTTGTCTACGGACTCAAGGCAGTCCTCTACAGTTACACGTGCCATATTTCTTCCCAACAGTAAGTTTCAGTAAACCCTCAAAACAACTCAGGGGCTTAGTTTTGAGTCGGGACGCACGAGCGTGAGCACCGAATAGCCGGCCATTATAGCTCAAAGCCCTCGCTAGATGCTCGCGGAAATTCGGTAATCTTGCGGTGTTCCCAGGATCGGCTAAGGCCCCCGCCGGGAAGCACCCAGGCGCCTGCACCGGTGGCTTATCCGAGTAGCGCTTTAAGTCGCGCGCTGTGGCGGTGCGATTGTTTGTCGGTCTGCAGGCGCTGAGACTGAACGATCGCTTGAAGCTCTAGAAGCGCTTCGTCAAAAATATCGTTAATGACCAGATAGTCGGCCTCAACGTAGTGTGACATTTCGGACACTGCGGCGGCCATGCGACGTTCGATGGTATCCATATCATCCTGGCCACGCTGACTGAGTCGATCGCGTAAGGCTTGTTCTGAGGGCGGCAACACAAATATAGAGCAGGTTGCCGGGAGCAGCCGTTTCACCTGACGAGCTCCCTGCCAGTCAATTTCCAGCATGACGTCAGCATCCGAGGCTAGCTGGTCTTCGACAAAATGCTGTGAAGTTCCATAAATATTTCCGAAAACCTGTGCATGTTCGAGGAAAGATCCTTTTTCGAGCATGCCCTCAAATGTTGGTCGATCGCAAAAATGGTAGTTTACGCCATCAGTTTCACCGGGCCGAATAGGCCGGGTGGTGTGCGAGACGGATACTTGCAGACTCGGTTCGGCGTCTACCAGCGCTCTGACCAGGCTGGTTTTGCCGGCGCCGGAGGGGGCGGAAATAGTAAACAGTGTGCCTGATTGTTGTTGCATGCTGATGTCGGTCCCCAGGTTGGGTCTGGCTGCGGCAGGACGCAGATTACGGTAGCGCGGGAGTTTTTGCGACTGAATTACGCCGCGCTTACTCGATGTTTTGAACTTGTTCGCGCATTTGCTCGATGAGAACTTTCAGTTCAACGGCACTTTGCGTAGTACTGCTCGTTGTCGCTTTAGACGATAGCGTATTGGCCTCGCGGTTTAGCTCCTGCATCAGAAAGTCCAGACGTCGCCCGCAGGGACCGCCCTTATCCAGGATTCTTGTGGTCTCTTTGATATGGGCTTCCAGGCGATCAAGCTCCTCGTCTACATCGGCTTTGTGCAGGAGCATTACCAGTTCCTGCTCGATGCGGCCTGCGTCTAGAGGTTGCTCGAGTTCTTCGAGGCGCCGACGCAGCCTTTCTTCCTGACGGGTTCGTAGCGCAGGGAGGGCCTGTCGGAGTGTTGCCACCTCATCACCAATCCCCTTCAGGCGGCGACGCAGAAACTCTTCTAGATGTGCGCCTTCTCGCGCTCGAGTCTCCTGAAGAGTTTGCAGTGCAGATTCAAAGAGCTGCCAGGCCGCGCTTTGCACACTCGATTCCTCGAGTTCTTCGCTGTGGCACACACCGGGAAATTGCAGCAGCGCCAAAGCATCCGGTGAGCTTGCATCGCTGCATTGCGCACGCACGCCAGCAAGTGCAGTCAGTAGCGCCGCGAGACGCTCCTGGTTGACCTCCAGGGTGTCTTTAGTCGCGCTGTCGACCACGCGAATCTGGCAATCCACCTTGCCTCGCTTTAATGCTTTGGCAAGCCCATCACGAAGCTTGGGCTCCAAGGCCCGAAGACTGTCCGGGAGCTTGAAGTGGTAGTCGAGATAGCGATGATTGACGCTTCGCAGCTCTACTACCAGCGTGGTGGGTGCTGAGGCGGCCTCGCGAGCGAAAGCCGTCATGCTGTGCAGAGTCATCAAGCGGATCCTTAGTAAAAATTGAGCGTATTGGCGGCCTGACTTACCTCAGCCCGCGCCTTGTCAGCGTATACTGCGCGCTTTGATGTAAACAAGGAACTTCCCTAATGCCAAGACCCAGTGGCCGGGCCACCGACCAACTGCGCGACATTTCCATCGAGCGCCAATTTACCTGTCATGCCGAGGGTTCGGTTCTGGTGAGCTTCGGTAACACCCGTGTGATTTGTACTGCGAGTGTTGAAGACAGTGTTCCCCGGTTTTTGCGTGGCAAAAATTCGGGTTGGATTACTGCAGAATATGGAATGCTGCCCCGCTCTACCGGCTCGCGCATGGGTCGCGAGGCTGCTCGAGGCAAGCAAGGTGGTCGCACGCAGGAGATTCAGCGGCTTATCGGTCGCTCTCTTCGAGCCGCCGTGGATTTGTCCAAGCTGGGTGAGCACACGATAACCCTTGATTGCGACGTGATTCAGGCAGATGGCGGCACTCGTACCGCGTCTATTACCGGCGCCTTTGTAGCCCTGGTTGATGCTATTAATGGCCTTCAGCGCGACAAAAAGATCAGCACCGACCCGCTGCGTCACTTCGTTGCATCCGTGTCCGTGGGTGTGTATCGAGGAGAGGCGGTACTTGACCTTGATTATCTGGAAGACTCCAACGCTGACACGGATCTGAACGTTGTCATGGCTGAACAGGGAGAGTTTATCGAAGTGCAGGGAACCGCCGAAGCGGCGCCCTTCTCGCGCACCGAACTTGATCAGATGCTGGATCTGGCAAGCGGTGGCATTTCTACGCTCATCGAGCGTCAGCGCGAGGCGCTGGCCACAGGTTGAGTCTCTGATTCGACGTCGGGTTAGTCTTAGATGTCGATATCGTAATCTATGATCACGGGCGCATGGCGAGAAAAGCTATCGCCCGTGTAGATAGCGGCATGCTCCACACTGTATTGCAGCTCTTCAGAGATGATTTGCAGATCGACACGCCAACCGTCTTCACCGCGTTCTTCAGGCCAATAGCTGTAGGCATCGCTGTCGGTACATACCTGCCGAAACGCATCGCGATAGCCGTTATTGAGTAACTCGTCTATCCACTGACGTTCTTCCGGAAGAAATCCAGAGCGATTGCTGTTTTCCGCACTGTTCTGCATGTCCGCGGCGGTGTGGGCCACGTGCCAGTTTCCGCAGATCACAAATTTGCGGCGTTTATTGCGGACCTTTTCAAGGTGAGCGCCTAGCAACGAGAAAAACGCGTTCTTGTTGGCCTGCTCATCAGTTGCGCCATCATTGGCCACAGGCGCAAGAAGACAGCCAATGGAAAGTTCGCCGTAATCCGCCTGAATATAGCGCCCCTGCATATCAAAATCGGCGAAGCCCAGACCGGTCATAATAGCTTTGGGCAGCGTACGGCAATAGATCGCAACGCCGTTATCCTTGCCGTTAACGTCGTCAAAAAAGTAAGCGTTGTAGTCGCTGGGGAAGAAGATGTCATCTTTTAAGTCGTATTCAGAACAGCGGATATCCTGAATACAGATGAAATCGGCGTCCTGGCGGGAGAGCCAGTCATAAAAACCCCGTTTGGCGGCTTCATGCAACCCATCTGCGCTGAAGCTGATGATTCTCATCGCGAACCCCTAATGTTTCGAGGCGCTATGATACAGAAACGACCGATGACAGAATACACTGTCAGAGTAACTTTCCCCTTTATTGTCTGGACTCTTCATGCAAGCCTACCAACGCGATTTTATTGACCTGGCAAGACGTTGCGACGTTTTGCGTTTTGGTGATTTCACACTGAAATCTGGTCGTCAGAGCCCCTATTTCTTTAACGCAGGTGCATTTGATAGCGGGGGCGCCCTTGCTGCCCTAGGCCGCTATTACGCGCAATGCATCGTGGATTCCGGTATCGCCTTCGACGTGCTGTTGGGTCCGGCTTACAAGGGTATTCCTCTGGCAACCACTACCGCTGTGGCGTTGGCGGACCAGCATGGGCGCGATGTCCCTTTTGCCTACAATCGAAAAGAAGCCAAGAGTCATGGTGAGGGTGGGATTTTGGTGGGCGCAGCACTTCGAGGACGGGTCCTGGTGATCGATGATGTGATTACTGCCGGTACGGCGGTCGCGGAGGTTATCGATATGATCACTGTCGCGGGTGCGGAACTTGCGGGAGTAGTTATAGGTCTTAATCGTCAGGAACGCGGTCAGGGAGAGCTCTCTGCCATTCAGGAAATCGAACAGCGTTGGAAGGTGCCGGTGTACAGCATTATCGCCATGCAGGACCTCATTGCGTATTTGGAAGACGATACGACAAGCGGTAGCAACGTTGCTGCGGGGGCGTTGTCTGCCCTGAGAGCGTACCGTGAGCATTATGGTGTCTGACTTGTGGTGCATCTCCTGCAAGCATATATTAGCGAAATGAAGCTTTTTCGCAGCATATACCCCATCGCTGGGCCGATCCCCGTGGGTGCTTTGGCAATTGCCGTCGCTCTGGCAGCGGTGGTCACTCTGGCGGCCCCCCAGGCGTCGGCGCAAAGTCGTCAGATGTATCGATACACGAATGCTGAGGGCCACGCGGTGGTCGGTTATCAGGTGCCGCCAGAGTATGTAGCTAACGGCTACGATATCCTCAGCGCCATGGGTGCATTGGTGGCCGTTGTCCCAAGAACCCTGGACGCGGGAGAGCGTGATGGGCTCAATAGCGAAGCTCGCCTTGAGCGCGAAGCAGTCGAAGATCGCGAGCGACTACGCCGTTGGGACGAGTCACTGCTACTGCGCTACAGCACTATTGAAGACATAGAAGCTGCCCGGGACAGGGAGCTTAGAGACCTGCGTATTCGCGTCAGTATTTTAAAAGGCAAATTGCGCTCATTGAAGCAGCAGGTAGAGAACTATCAAGCCTTGGCGGCCGACCAGGAGCGCCAAGGTAATGCTGTGAGTGTTGAGCATCTTTCTGCGATTGATGATCTTCAGGCTGACATCGCGGCTACGGAACGAGCCGTGAGTGACCGTCAGATGGAGATTGCGACGGTAGAAGCTAATTATCAAAAAGACATTGAACGCTTTACCACGCTCTTGGACGTCGTCAAAATGCGCAAGTCGATGTCGGCCGGAGAGGGCTAAAGACTTCCGCCAGCGCTGGTACTCTTGATGCCAGAGGACAATCCAGTGTCTGATTCTTGTGGGCTAGTCTCCTGCTGTTGTTGGCTCACCTTAGACTGTTTTCGGCTCAAAGAAGGTACTTCCCGAAAAAAGCCCTCCATCACATAACTGAATTGCTGTTCCCAGCCCGCACTTGGGCTGCGTTTGAACTCGCTGCGCACGAATTGGGTAATCCGTCCTTCGGCGCAGGCAAGCAGCAGGTTAGCCGCCTCTGGTAGCGGCAGCATTGGACGCAAACTCTCGCGTAATTCAGCTTCTCGTAGCACCTGACGAATTTGTGTTTCTACGCGATCAAGTACTTGATTTACTCGATGGCGCAGGCGCTGGGTTTCTCCCGTTAATGCCTCTCCTGTCAGCACCCGACTGATGCCGGGGTTACGCTCGGCGAAGGTAATCAGTAGGTACAGGATGTGATTGCAGCGGGCTGAGACACCCTCCTCGTCCTGCAAAATTAGCGCAATACGCTGAAACAGCGTGTCCTCGATGAACTCGATGAGTTCCTCGAACATTTTGGCTTTACTGGGGAAGTGTCGATACAGCGCTGCTTCTGAGACTCCGACTTTGGCCGCCAGACGCGCTGTGGTAATGCGGTCGCCAGGGTTGTCTTCCAGCATTTGCGCCAGGGCCTCAAGTATCTGCTGACGACGCTGGACATTTCTCGGCATAGGGCGCTCATAAATTGGCTAGAACAGGCATCGTAGCGATTGCCCCGCATCGGGGCAACACACTACCGAAAAAGGGATGTGTTTATGGGCTTAATCTTCTCCGCGACGAGTGATCTTTGTTCCCATACCCTCATCTGTGAATATCTCCAATAGCACCGCGTGTGGGACGCGGCCGTCGACAATGTGCGCCGAGGCAACGCCGGACTTCACGGCATCCAATGCGCAGCCAATTTTTGGCAGCATTCCACCGTAGACCGTGCCATCGGCAATCAACTCATCCACTCTCGCGGTCGATAATCCTGTGAGTACAGAGCCAGACGCGTCCAGCAGGCCCGCTACGTTGGTCAGGAGCATCAGTTTTTCTGCCTGCATGACCTGAGCAATTTTACCGGCTACCAGGTCCGCGTTAATGTTGTATGTGTTCCCCTCATCATCCGCCCCTATGGGTGCGATAACAGGGATGAAATTACTATCGAGGATGACATCGAGAATCTCCCGATCGATCTGACGTACTTCGCCGACCTGACCGATATCAATGATCTCCGCAGCGTCTAAGCCCGGAGAGTGGCGGGTGACCTGCATTCGTTGGGCACGTATTAGCCGGCCATCTTTTCCAGAGACACCGATGGCCTTACCGCCATTGCGGCTGATTGAGGAGACAATTGCTTTGTTGACGCTGCCTCCCAGGACCATTTCGACAACGTCCATGGTCTGAGAATCGGTAACCCGCATGCCGTCGACAAATTCACTTTTGATACTGAGTTTCTTAAGCAGCTCGCCAATCTGTGGCCCTCCGCCGTGCACGATGACTGGGTTCATTCCCACCAGTTTCATGAGCACGATGTCCCGGGCGAAGCTCTCTTGCAGCGCCGGGTCAACCATAGCGTTCCCACCGAATTTCACAACGATGGTGCGACCGGTGAAGCGTTGAATGTAGGGTAGGGCTTCGGTGAGAACGCGGGCAGCGTTCATGGCGGAGTCCGGTGTGAGCGACATGTTGTGTCCTTGAGTGGAGGCGTCCTGAGGGCGCTTCTAGAAGGGTATTGTTAAATCCGGTGCGACTGCGGCCAGCTGTTCCCGAAACAACCCCCGAATTCTTTCGAGTCCCGCTTCATCACCTGCTTCGAAACGTGCCGTGAGCGCCGGACCGGTGTTGGAGGCACGGAGTAAGCCCCAGCCATCCTGAAAATCCACCCGAAGACCATCGAGGTTGTTGGGTTTGCCATCAGCGAAGCGGGCCGATTCAATAAACTTCTGCATCAGCGAGAACTTTTCATTGTCCGATACCGGAATCAAAATTTCTGGTGTGCTCATGGCAACCGGCAGATCGGCAATCAAGTCATCGAGATTCTGATCCTGAGATGACAGTATTTCGGCCAAACGGCCCGTGGCGTACATGCCGTCGTCGAATCCATACCAGCGTTCGCCAAAGAAAACATGTCCCGAAAACTCCCCACCCAGCAAGGCCCCGGTTTCTACCATCTTCTCTTTCATCAATGCGTGGCCGGTCTTCCATAGTACGGGACGACCTCCAAGCCCTGTAATCAGCTGGGCCAGATTGCGGCTGCATTTCACGTCGTAGACGACGTCTGCGCCAGGGTTTCGGGTGACAACGTCTCGAGCAAAAATCATCATGAGCGTGTCGCTGCGGATGATCTTGCCGGTGCCGGTGACTACCACCAGACGGTCGCCATCGCCATCGTAGGCTACGCCAAAATCGGCGTCGTTAGAGATTACCTCGCGCACCAACGCGCTTAGGTTGTCTTCGTTGCCGGTATCCGGGGAGCGGTTAGGGAAGCGTCCGTCTACTTCGCAAAAAAGCGGGATGACTTCGCAGCCAAGCTCCTCAAGAAGTGCGGGCGCAATGTGACCTGTAGCGCCATTTCCGGCGTCGACCACAATCTTGAGAGGTACAGCGATAGCGATATCGCTCACGACTTCGTCCAGGTACTCACTCACTACATCACGCTGAATCAGGTGCCCAGTGCCCTTACTAAATCGACCGGTCTGAGCGATATTGCGAATCTTTTCGATGGTACCTTCGGCGACCGTCTGCCCTTTCAGCACGATCTTCATGCCGTTGTACTCGGCAGGGTTATGACTGCCAGTAATCATGACGCCAGACTTTGCTTCCAATAGCGAGGTTGCAAAGTACAGCAGTGGCGTAGGTACCAGACCGATATCGATAACGTCTCTGCCGGCCTGCAATATGGCTTTTTCCAGTACGCCTTTGATACGACTGCTGCTGGCTCGACCGTCATAACCAATACACAGCGTTTGTTCACCGAGTTCGCCGGCGATTGTGGCAATGGCACTGCCAATGCGAAAGACCGTTTCATCATCGAGATCGGTATCCGCGATTCCGCGGATGTCATAAGCGCGGAAGATATTTGGCGGCAGACCGTGAGTAGACGGACCGTCTACGGAGGTCATTGCGGTATTGCTGGATGCGGCCGTATGAGTGTCCACAGCAGGAACGATATTTCTGGTATTGCCCATGCGGGCCCGACGCAAGGTCAGCTTCCGGAGGTTTTTGGCCAGAGGCACCAATTCCGGGATGTGCACGTCCAGCGCAGTACGATGCTCAGCACCATCAACGATGCGCGCGATTTCTCCCTCTAGCGCCTTACTGCCGCGCTGCAGCGCAAGGAAAAACCCGGCTAAGCAGCAGGCAACAAGTAAGGTCAGAATGCCGTAAGGCGGACTGACACGATTGCTCGCTTCGTCTATGAGTGCTGCCGATGGTGCAAAAAGAACGCGCCAGGGTGTGTCTTCGACGTCCGCATGCCTGGCTTCCACATCGGCACCCGAGCCCTGATGGGCAATGCGTATATCGCGATCAACGCCTTCACTGTAGACCCGTTGCTCAAGAACGAACTCACCGACCATGCCTTTTGGATAGCTCAACATCGCTTCAAGAGTGCTCGTATCGACGGTTAACAGCACAACAGCCCGCCGGGAAGGCATGCGTGGGTGCGTGGTCACTTGTGCAAGAGATGCCAGCCACTGGCCTTCGAACTGATAGGCCTCGGGTTCTGCTGGCTCGTTGTTACTGACGCGTCTGACCAGGTCAACTTCGATGTGGTTGCGCAGCCCCTGGAAGCCCCCCGCTAGATCCGCCGTCCCCATATCGCTCAAGGGTAGTAAGCGAAGGCTTACAGCCTCAGGGAAATAATCCAGCATGGCTTGTTCGACGAGACGTATGTCCGCCGGGTTTTGTTCGGCAATGGCCTGTAGTGCCAGGGGCGAGCGAACGGCTGACTCAACCCTTGCGCGAAGTGCTGCGATGCTGTCGCCGATATAGCGGGCTTGTTGTGCTGCATAGTTATCGGAAACTTGTTCGATGAGTGCGGATTTTTGTGCCGGGGCGTGTAGCAATGCCAGATACGCTGTGGACAGGAGCAGCGGTACCAGAACTACAGCAAAGCCTGTTAACAATGAGGCACGGAGCATGTTGCCTTGCGCATTAACCCCGTGGGTGCTGCGCTGCTCCTCCATCGAGGCTTTGCCCGGTTGCGGTTTCTTTTTCCCGGGAAGTGTAAGCTTCATCTACGAGGTCCCTAGCGTCTGCCGAGCAGGGCGCATTTATTGTGTGCCGTTATCATAGACTCTCGGGCGCCGAACTGGAATCGGGGCCTGGTATCAATGACACCGACCTAAGCCCGCCTAAGATGCGCGATCTTCGAAATAATGATACCCGCAAGAACGTCCTTAGAGCACTGCTCGACATTGAGCTCTCCGTTACCCTCAGCCTCTCGCCAAAGTAACAAAGCCGCGTTGTTTTCACTGTTGAAGCCAATGCTGCTGTCGCTGACATCGTTGGCGACAATCATGTTCAGGCCCTTACGCTCAAGCTTGCCTAGCGCATGCTCTCGTAGGTTCTCTGTCTCAGCCGCAAAGCCTACGCTAAAGGGTTTAGCTATGTGGCTGGTAACACTGGCGAGAATGTCCGGATTGCGGGTGAGTTGTAAGGACATTTCTTGGCTGGATTTTTTGATCTTTTGCTCACAAGCGCTCAGGGGTCGGTAATCGGCTACGGCGGCGCAGCCGATAAAAATGTCGCAGTCTTCTAGCAGCGTCATACAGACGTCCAGCATCTCCTGCGCGGTGCCCACTGAGTGGCAATTCACACGGTCGGGTACGGCAAGGGCTACCGGTCCGGAAACAAGCTGAACACTGGCGCCGGCATCAATCGCAGCTCGGGCAAGGGCGTAACCCATCTTGCCGGAGGAGTGATTGGAGATGTATCGCACAGGGTCCAGTGGTTCCCGTGTTGGCCCTGCGGTGATCACCACGCGCTGGCCTGCCAATGCGCCACTTTTAAACAATGATGCAGCACTTTCCGCAATGGCAACGGGGTCCAGCATTCGCCCGGGTCCGATATCACCGCAGGCCTGCTCGCCACTGTCCGGCCCCGCAAAATGCATGCCCCGTTCAACCAGGGTCGCGAGGTTGGCCTGTGTTGCCAGATCTTTCCACATTTGTTGGTTCATCGCCGGTGCCAGCAACATCGGTGCTGACGTAGCAAGGGCAACCGTGGTCAATAGATCATCCGCCCGCCCTGCGGCAAGGCGAGCCATGCAATCCGCCGTGGCCGGCGCAATCAGCATAAGGTCTGCCCAGCGAGCGAGTTCAATATGCCCCATCCCTCGCTCGGCCTCCTCATCGAGAAGGCTGTGATGCACCGTGTTGCCCGAGAGTGCTTGGAGGGTCAGGGGCGTGATGAACTCCTGGGCGCCGCGCGTCATGATTACCCGCACTTCGGCCCCCGAATCCTGGAGTTTGCGCACAAGTTCAGCGGATTTGTACGCGGCGATTCCGCCGCAAACCGCCAGAAGTACCCGGCGATTGTTTAGATGTCCCATTAGCTTGCATACCTTGGGAAAATAAAACCCATAGGACGATAACATTTGCGCCTGTGGATGGCACGGGCTGCGCAGTGACCAGGCGCTCAAGGAGTAGTTGGCCATGTCATATTGTGAGGCAGTGCGTGACGAGTCAGCGCGGACCAAGTTGCTGGATCGGGGTCCTGATGCACTCTCCGATGCAGAGCTGTTAGCGCTGCTTCTACCCCGGGGCAACGCAGGAAAATGCCCGACTCAGCATGCTGCCTTGCTACTGAGACGCTCGGATGGTCTTGCCGGCTTGTTCACTGCTAATCAACAGCAGCTCCTGGCTGAACCAGGGCTAGGGCCGGCTACTGTGTCGCGTTTGTTGGCGGCCTTGGAGCTTGCAAGGCGTTGCGCAAAACAACCGTTAACCCAGCGAGATGTGATGACAAGTCCCGAGCGGACCCGTTTATTTTTGCAGCATCATTTGGGCACCCGGGCCCGAGAGGTCTTTTGCTGTTTGTTTCTAGATTCCCAGCATCGACTGCTCTACTGCGATGATGTTTTTTTGGGTACTTTAGATGGCGCAGCTGTGTACCCAAGAGAGGTAGTGGTCCGCGCACTGCAGTATCGTGCGGCAGCGGTAATTCTTGCGCATAATCATCCCTCTGGACTCACTCAGCCATCCAGCGCTGACCGCAGGATTACTCAGCGTTTGCGCGATGCCTTAGCCTTGGTAGATGTACCCGTGCTGGACCACGTGATTGTCGGTAGAGGGAGCTGTTATTCGTTTGCAGAAGCCGGTTTGATTTAGCGGCAGATCACCTCATTGCTTAATTTTCTGCTCCACCTTTGCTTGCCCGCAGGGGGTGCTTCTGGTATAAAGTCGCGCTCCGCGAGCTGGGGAGCCACTCCCAAAACGCGTAACTTATTGAAATTTAGTGCTTTTGCCTGAGCAAGCAACCATACAATGGTGCTTAGCCGCTTGGGTCCAGCGAGGAAATCATGGCCAGAGTCTGTCAGGTCACCGGTAAGCGACCGGTAACCGGTAACAACGTATCCCACGCCAAGAACCGCACACGTCGCAGGTTCTTGCCTAATTTGCACCAGCATCGTTTCTGGGTTGAGTCCGAAAAGCGCTTTGTGCGTTTGCGCGTCTCTAGCAAAGGTATGCGCATCATCGACAAAAAAGGTATCGATACCGTTCTTGGCGAATTGCGCGCACGTGGCGAAAAAGTCTGAGTACGCAACGCGTCTCACTGTAAAAGATTAGAAGAGGTAGCATCATGAGAGAAAAAGTTCGCATGAACTCCAGCGCGGGTACCGGGCATTTTTACACCACGGACAAGAACAAGCGCACGACTCCAGACAAGCTGGAGATGAAAAAATACGACCCCGTGGTTCGTAAGCACGTGATGTATAAGGAAGGCAAAATCAAGTAAGGTTTTGTTCTTCTGCTGGTGTCTGGGAATCAGGCGCAGCATCTATAGAAACCCTGGCAATTGCCGGGGTTTTTTGTACCTAAAGCTTTTTATACCTAAACGTAAGTCAGGGAGTCGCGCTCATGCCTGAACTACCTGAGGTCGAGACGACCCGTCGCGGTCTCCGTGCTCACAGTGAGGGTCGCCGGGTTGTCGCAGTGACGCTCCGGGATACTCGTTTGCGCTGGCCCGTGCCTTCGTCATTGCCAGAGACTCTTCGAGACCAGTCAATTTTGCGGCTTGAGCGTCGCGCTAAATACCTGTTGTTTTGCATGGATCGCGGCACATTATTGGTGCACCTGGGCATGTCTGGCTCCCTGCGGATACTCCTGGAGCCTCAGGCGACCGCTAAGCACGATCACATTGATATTGAGCTCGATAGCGGCGCCGTGCTGCGATACAACGATCCTCGACGCTTTGGGAGTTTCCAGTGGTTTGCTACCGGTGAGCCCCTCGTACCTTTGGCCAAACTGGGCCCTGAGCCCCTGTCCGAGGACTTCGACGGCAGCCGACTCTTTGATCTCTCCAGAGGGCGTAAACTCGCGATTAAGCCCTTCATCATGGATGGGGCCACCGTCGTAGGTGTCGGTAATATTTACGCTAGCGAAGCGCTGTACCTCGCGGGGATACGTCCAGATCGTGCTGCGAAGCGTGTGTCTCGAGCCCGCTACGAGCTTCTTACAGGCCATATAAAGCAAGTGCTTACTAACGCCATAGAGCAAGGCGGAACTACGCTGCGCGACTTCGTGGGGGGTGATGGGAAGCCCGGTTACTTCGCCCAACAGCTGTATGTTTATGGCCGCTCGGGAAAGCCCTGCAAGGCCTGTGGGACGGTTCTTCGGGACAAAGTTATTGGACAGCGCGCGAGTGTTTATTGCGTAGCCTGTCAGCGCTGATCTGCGTACACTTGGAGCGAGCTCAGCCAGCCCCTATTGCGGAGGAAACAACGTGTTAGCTCAAATATTGCAAGTAAAACGTCAGATTGGCCTGGTCCTTGTCGCCCTAATGTTGGCGCCATCGGTGTTTGCCCAGAGTTCTATCGATGAAAAACCTAATGCTTTCGCCATGGCCGGGGATCTCGTTGTTGCGCGCCCCATCGGTCTTGTTATGACGGCTGTGGGCGGTGCTGCTTTTATTGTCTCTTTGCCGTTCACCGCATTGGCGGGTTCTGTATCTGAGTCAGCCGAAAGCTTGGTACTGGGCCCAGGAAGGGAAACTTTCGTACGGTGTTTAGGTTGTCGGGTTTCTGGCTATAGCTACAAGGATGTCGAACGTCGGCGCGCTCGCAAAGCGGAAGAAACCGAGCAGGCAGCTGCCGAACTAGAGCAATAAGCTCTGCTGCGCAACGCTTGCGCGGCTCATCGAGTCCCTGGGAGCTAGCTCGGAAATTTTCGAGCTAGCGCGTCACTGACGTTACTGGGCACGAATGGTGTGATGTCTCCCTGCAAGGCCGCGATCTCGCGCACCAGCGACGAAGATATGTAAGACAGATGCTCGCTGGGAGTCAGAAAGATACTCTCGAACTCCGGGTAAAGCGCTCGATTCATGTTCGCCAGCTGAAACTCATATTCAAAATCCGCCACCGCGCGCAGTCCGCGCAAGACGCAGCGTGCGTTCTCGCTGATCGTAAAGTCGGTGAGCAGATTACTAAAGCCTTTCACCTCCACGTTCTCTATCCCTGTGAGTGCATCGGCACAGAGCGCGACCCGTTCATCGAGATCAAACAATGGCGTCTTTTTCTCGCTAAACGCAATAGCGACGACGACGCGGTCAAATAATTTTGCCGCGCGCTCCACCAGATCTACGTGTCCGTTGGTGATGGGATCAAAAGTCCCGGGATAAATAACTGTTCGGTTGTCCACGGCGCGTATCCGGATAAGGAAGAGCAGGGATACTAAACAATCGCCATCGCCCTCTCAATCAGGGTGTTTTGTTGCGGTATAACTCGTAGATCACTCCGGCGCTCTTTTTGCTTCGATATTGTTCCCAGCCAACTGGCGTAATCGGGTTTTGGCCGGGCGCATACTCCAGATAGATCAGAGCATTCTCGCTGAGCAAGGGACTGTCTGTGAGTTGTTCCAAGACGGCATCTAACAGATTGCTGGCAAAGGGCGGGTCGAGGAACAGCAGATCAAACTGCTCGTCGCCTGCTCTGTGTAAAAACTTGTTTGCGTCTTCCTGTTGTACTTCACCTCGCGGGCCCGCTCCTAGCGCCACCAGTGCTTGCCTGAGTACGCCCGCGGCCTGTCCCTGCTGCTCTACGAATTGGCAGTGTGCCGCCCCTCGGGATAGTGCCTCAAGGCCCAGAGCACCGCTGCCGGCGAACAGATCCAGACAGCGCATGCCGACAATCTCAGGGGCGAGCCAGTTAAACAGCGTTTCACGAACGCGATCAGCGGACGGGCGCAGGCCGGTGAGATCGGCAATGGGTAGCTTTCGACCCCGCCACTGACCGGCAATAATCCGCAGCTGTCCCTTCCCTTTGTTTGCCTTCAAAAAAATACTCCCATCGCAGCTTGAATCCCCGCGATGATACGATAGAGACCCGATGACAACACACGCCTGAGTCGAACGTTTTTCGTGATGAAGTTTTTCAGTTCCAAGCCCGATGACCCCAAAGAAAATATTTCTGTGGACGTTACACGGGATCCAGCACCTGCTGTTTCTGAACGGCCCGAGAACAGCAGTGACCCTGCCGGACAGGGGCTTTTTGGTCGTTTGAAGCGGGGCCTGGGTCGCACAAGCGATAGTTTGGCCGCCGGGTTTGGCAATTTGTTTCTGGGCCGCAAAACCATCGATGCTGATTTACTCGAGGAGCTGGAGTCGCAGCTCCTCATGGCCGATGTGGGCATTGAGGCGACCAGCGAGATTATTACGCATCTCACAGATCGGGTTTCGCGCAAGGAGCTGTCTGATCCTGAGGCACTGATGCAGGGTCTACGGGACGAGTTGCAGGGCATTTTGCAGCCCTGCGAAAAGAGCCTTGATGTGACTGTGGGGTCGCCCTTTGTCATTCTCATGGTGGGTGTGAATGGTGTAGGTAAAACCACAACGATCGGCAAGTTGGCGCGACGCTTTCAGGAAGAGGGCCGCTCGGTCATGTTGGCTGCCGGCGATACCTTTCGCGCTGCGGCGGTGGAGCAGTTGCAGCATTGGGGTGAGCGACACGACGTGCCGGTGATTGCGCAGCACAGCGGCGCAGACAGTGCCTCGGTGATTTATGACGCGCTGCAGGCGGCGACGGCGCGAGGCGTAGACGTCCTGATTGCCGATACAGCCGGCCGCCTTTCCAACAAGAGCCACCTTATGGACGAGCTAAGCAAGGTCGTGCGCGTGATGGGCAAGTTAAATCCTGATGCTCCTCATGAGGTGATGCTCGTACTTGATGCGGGTACTGGACAGAACGCTATCTCACAGGCTTCTCAGTTTCGGGATGCCGTAGGGGTAACCGGACTGACGCTCACCAAGCTGGATGGCACGGCGAAAGGCGGTGTGATTTTTGCGATCGCGCGGCGTCTTGGCCTCCCGATTCGTTTTATTGGTGTTGGAGAATCTGCTCTGGACCTTCGGCCCTTTGTTGCCGAAGAGTTTATTCAGGCTCTGTTTGATCGCGATTGAGTGAGCCATGATCAGCTTCGAGCGCGTCAGTAAACGCTACGACAACAGCCACGATGCGCTGCGCGAAGTCAGTTTCTCCATAGATCAGGAGGAATTGGTATTCCTTACGGGGCATTCTGGTGCCGGAAAAAGCACCTTACTTCGACTGATTATGCTCATGGAGCGACCCAGTCGTGGTCGTGTTGTTGTCGCTGGCGCCGACCTGGGCAAGCTTCGCCGAGGGAGCATACCCCGGCATCGGCAATCCATTGGCGTGGTGTTTCAAAACCATAAACTGCTCATGGACCGCCCTGTTTTTGACAACGTGGCGCTGCCGTTGCAGATCGCAGGTTTTGAGTACCGCGATATTGATCGCCGGGTGAACGCGGCTCTAGACAAGGTGGGCTTACTGGATCGGGTTCAAGCCATGCCCATGAGTCTCTCTGGCGGTGAACAGCAGCGAGTGGGTATTGCCCGGGCGGTCGTTGCTCGTCCGTCTATCCTTCTGGCAGACGAGCCTACCGGCAACCTTGACCCCGAGCTGTCTGCGGAGATTATGCAGCTGTTTGTGGACTTTAGCCGGGTCGGAGTGACGGTACTCATTGCCAGCCACGACCTGGCCTTGATTTCGCGTTTGCGACACCGGACCCTCACTCTAAAGGGTGGTCGTCTGGTGTCTCCGGAGATCACCATTGATGGCGCGTAAGGCCGCTAAATCCTCCGCGGGCAACGCGCGCCCCCGACGTATTCGCTGGGCTGAACGCTGGCGCGGTTGGCGTCGGCACCACAGTCAGTCCGCCGCAGACAGTCTGGCCAAGGTGTTGCAGCAACCGATTTCAAGTTGCATGACCTGGCTGGTGATCGGTATTGCCATTGCTCTGCCCAGCGGTTTGTGGGTGGTCCTGGATAATGTTGCGCAGCTTGGAGAACAGTTGGACCGACCGGCGCAGTTGTCGGTTTTTTTGCAAATGGATGCGCAGTTAGACGACGCTCGGAGTCTGGCTCTGACGCTGGCGCAACGCGATGACATTAAAAGCGCGACGTTCGTCGACCGTGATCAGGCGCTTGCGGAGTTTGTGGAGCGTTCGGGTATGGGCGAGCTTGCACAGAGCCTTCCAGAAAACCCCCTGCCCCATCTGCTCCTCATAGATCCGGTAGTTGCATCGCCGGAAGCTCTGGGCGTTTTACGCGCCGAATTGGAGTCACTTCCGGCGGTACAGGAAGCGCTTTTGGACACGCTTTGGCTGCAACGTTTGCAGTCCTTGATGACGCTTGGACGGCGCGCCGTTCAGTTGCTCGCCGCCTTGCTGCTGGCAGCCGTGGTTTTGGTGCTGGGAAATACCATACGGCTGGCTATTGAGAGCCGTCGTGACGAGATTGTGATCGTCAAATTAGTGGGTGGCACCGATGCTTTTGTGCGTCGTCCGCTGCTGTACACAGGACTATGGTTTGGCCTGGGAGGCGGGGTGGTAGCCGCTATTCTAGTCACTTTGGGTACGCTGATACTTGCGTCGCCGGTGAATGCTCTGGCTGCTGCCTACCAGAGTAGCTTTGTACTTCAGGGTCTGGGGCTCGTGAACAGTCTGCAATTAGTATTGCTTGGGGCGTCGCTGGGTCTTATCGGCGCATGGCTTGCTGTGACACGACACCTTAAAGCTATAGAACCCCGGTGATATAACAAAACAGAATAAGAGGTGCAATAATGGGAACTTTTATGGATTTAGCACTCTAATACTGGGAGTGCTAGAATCCGTTCCCCGTTTTGGAGTAGGCCGTGACAGGACTAATGACCACACCAATGACAGCTACAGCTTTTGACAATGCCTTCGGTGCTGAGGACCTTTCATCCGCGTCGGTGCCCGGCACACAAATGTTGGCCGTTGACCAAATGGTCCCCGGTGCGAACCTCGCTGCTTATGTGCAGGCGGTCGGCCGCGTTCCTGTGCTCAGCGCAGAGCGGGAGCACATGCTTGCGGAGAAACTCTTTTACGATGGCGACGTGCAGGCAGCGCGAGAGCTGGTCATGTCGCACTTACGCTTTGTCGCCCATATTGCCCGCAGTTACCGCGGTTACGGGCTCGCGGAAGCGGATCTTATTCAGGAAGGTAATGTGGGTTTGATGAAAGCGGTTAAGCGCTTTGATCCGACCAAGGGTGTACGTCTCGTGTCCTTTGCCGTGCACTGGATCAAGGCGGAAATCCACGAATACATCTTGCGCAACTGGCGCATTGTTAAAGTCGCGACTACCAAAGCGCAGCGCAAATTGTTTTTTAATCTTCGCGGCGCGAAGAAGTCCCTTGCGTGGCTGAGCGCCGACGAAGCAAAAGCGGTGGCGAATGACCTTGGCGTTGATGTCCAGGAAGTTCACCGTATGGAGGGTCGTCTGAGTAGTCATGACGTGGCCTTTGATGCTCCCGCTGGCACTGACGATGACGAAGGCTGGCAAGCGCCGCAGTACTTTCTCGAAGATCGTACGGCAGATCCCGCTATTGATGTTGAAGACAGCGAGTGGAAGGCAGGCAGTCAGGCTCAGTTGCATGCTGCGATTGCAGATCTTGATGAGCGTAGTCGCAACATTCTTGCGCAGCGATGGCTCACCGATGATAAGGCGACGCTGCATGAATTGGCTGCAGAGTACGGCGTGTCAGCGGAGCGCATTCGTCAGCTCGAGCAAGCTGCGATGAAAAAAATTCGTCAGGTATTGGTCGCCTAATCGCCTCCTACAACGCTTAGGCGCCCGGACTACAGATGGCACAGCTTGGATTTTTCTTGGGGGCGCTCGGCGGTTTACTGGCGGTAGCCTTTGGCGCCTTTGGTGCCCACGCACTTCGTGATCGTTTCGACACTTACTCTCTTGGCGTTTACGAGACGGCAGTCCAGTACCAGTTTTACCACAGCTTCGCGCTGCTCGTGGCCGGGCTGTTGCTGCTGCAGTTCCCTTCCTCGATGCTCCTTAAGTCCAGCGTATTTCTGTTTGTCCTGGGCATTCTGTTGTTTTCTGGCAGCCTCTATATATTGAGTTTTTCCGGTCTCCGTTGGCTGGGCGCGGTTACCCCGCTTGGCGGATTGGCCTTCATTGCTGGCTGGGCATGTCTTGCCGCCGCAGGCTGGCAGCTACTGGGCCACTGATTCTGTGACTGATATTTCGCAGGGTCCTGAGTGGCGCATCAAGAGCTTTGTATTACGTGCTGGACGGATGACTGACGCTCAGCAGCGCGGCTTTGACGAGGGCTGGCCTCTCTGGGGCATAGACTATCGGCCGGAGTTACTCGATTTTGACGAGTTGTTTGGCGAAGTCGGAGAGCGCGTTCTGGAGATTGGCTTTGGCATGGGCCAGTCCTTGGTCGATATGGCCGCAGCACGACCTGCGACGCAGTATCTTGGTGTTGAAGTGCATCGTCCGGGGGTAGGGAGGCTGCTTCATGGTGCTCTGGATCGCGAACTGAGCAACATCAGGGTGATGTGCCACGATGCGGTGGAGGTGCTCGAGAACTGTATTGCAGCTGCGTCTTTACAGCGGGTACAGATTTTTTTCCCAGACCCCTGGCATAAGAAGCGCCATAACAAGCGACGTTTGATTCGGCCAGAATTTACCGAGCTACTAGTGTCGCGTCTGAGCCCCGGTGGCCTAATACACCTTGCGACAGACTGGGAGCCTTATGCCGAGCAAATGCTTGAGGTACTCAATGACTGCCCGTCTCTTCAGAATTGCGCGAGTGATGGCCGCTATGTACCGCGGCCCGAAGAACGCCCGCTCACCAAATTCGAGCTTCGAGGGCAGCGTTTGGGGCATGGCGTTTGGGACCTGCTCTATCGCAGATCGTCTGCACCTTAAGACTCAGCGAAAAACGCCGCTACAACGTCGTCCAAAAAGCGGCGTCCAAGATCAGTGGTGCTTATCCGGTCTTGATTTTGATTGAGCAGCCCCTGATCTATGAGCTTGGTAACTGTGAGGCTTATTCGTCGAACATCCAGTCCCGTGCGTGCCTCGAATAGATCCAGACTAAAGCCCTCTGAAAGTCGCAGGGCATTGAGCATGAACTCCCCCTGTCGGTCCGTCTCATCGAGCAAGCGCAATCCTCGGCGATCAATGCCTCCGGCCGAGAGATAGTCTTCAGGCTGTCGGGTCTTGCTGTACCGAAAGACTTCACCGTTTTCAGTACTAAGCTTGCCGTGGGCTCCGGCACCGATGGCCAGATAATCACCGAAGCGCCAGTAGTTGAGGTTGTGCTGACACTCCTGCCCTGGCAGGGCCCAGGCCGATACTTCATAGCGCTGATAGCCTGCCGCGCTGAGCAAGCGCGCACCTTCGTCCTCGAGATTGCCAAGAATAGACTCCGCCGGAAGTCGCGGTGGATTGGAATAGAAGCGCGTGTTCGGCTCGATAGTCAGTTGGTACCAGGAAATATGCGGAGGGCTCAGGGCGAGGGCAGTGCGTATGTCGTCGAGTCCCAGTTCCAAGCTTTGCTGAGGTAAGCCGTGCATTAGATCAATGTTGCAGCTGAGCGCTCCGGATGTCTTGGCCGCGGCAGCAGCGCGGTGCGCCATCTGGCTATCGTGAATGCGTCCCAAAGATTGCAGGCAGCCGTCATTGAAGCTCTGTATTCCCAAAGAGAATCGTGTGACTCCAGCCCGCGCGTATCCCTGTAGGCGCTCGGTTTCGACACTGCCGGGATTGGCTTCCATGGTTACTTCTGCGCCTTCGGCTAATCCAGAGCTGCGCACGGCATCCATGAGCCTGCTGATGGCGTCCACGCTGAACAGGCTGGGCGTGCCTCCACCAATAAAAACGGTCTCTATCTTGCGGCGCTGGGCCTGCGTTTCCTGCAGTAAGTCGTCAATGAGCGCTTGTGTGTAAGCGACCTCGGGAATTTCCAGGGCCTCGTGAGAATTGAAATCGCAATAGGGACACTTACGCTCACACCAGGGAATATGAATGTAGAGTCCGAGCTGAGGTGCTTCCATTGAGCTAGCTATTCTCGGCGCTGGCCGAGCAGTGCGAGCATGTCAGCGGCGGCAAGACCGCGATGGCTGATGGCATTCTTCTGAGCAGGATCAAGTTCAGCGGCACTCAGGCCATGACTGGGTACAAAAAAGAGCGGGTCGTAGCCAAAACCGCCATTGCCCTGCGGCTCTCTGAGAATGATTCCTTCCCAGCGTCCCTGGGCGATGAGCGGCACCGGGTCGTTGGGGTGTCTCAGAAGTACAAGCACGCAATGAAACCGCGCCTGACGAGCGCCGTCGGGGACGTTTGCCATGGTCTCCAGCAGTTTGTCTTTATTGGCTTCATCGTCACCATCACTGCCCTGGGCATATCGCGCAGATCGCACTCCGGGTGCCCCGAGCAAGGCATCCACTTCCAGCCCTGAATCATCTGCAAGCGCGGGGAGTCCTGTTTGTGCTGCAACCGCCCGAGCTTTGAGAATCGCATTCTCCACGAAAGTCAGTCCGGTCTCTTCTGCGGCTATAACGTTGAATTCCGACTGAGGGCGCAGATTCACAGGAAGTTGCGCCAGCAAGCGTGCCAGCTCTGCGACTTTCCCCTGATTGCCTGTGGCGACAACGATGTCACCGGACAGGTTTAACGAGGGCGGCACTACGATAGCGTCAGTCATTGATGTACATCTGCTGCTTGAACTCAAAGCTTAGTGTTTCTTCGGAACCCTCCGGAGAAAAGTTAAACTCAAAAAAGCGCCATTCCCTGTTGATGAACTTGAATTCGCCGATGTAGTAAATGGCGGGCCCTTCGCGTACTTCAATAAAATCAAAGTTCACTTGCGACTGAGTGAGATCCCAGCTGCGGCCTTTTAGTGACATTTCCCGTGCGACGGTACTGCCATCATCCAGATGCTCTCGCAAAGACAGGTTGATGATGGCTCGGCGGCTACCCCTGGCGAGTCCGTACTGCGCAGCTACCGCAGGTTCTAAAAACGTCGTATTTACTATGCTGTAGTGCAGTTCGTACTCACCAAAAACTTCTGATCGTTGCGCTTGCGCCGATCCACAGAACAATAACGAAAGCAGCATCAATGGCCCCAGCCACCTTCTCGGCCAAAAAAGGTCCGGGGACGGGGCTTTATTAATCTTTGTAACAGTCATCGTATTCACCGGCTGATGTGGTAGATCGCTGTTGTTGCAAAAAGGTTGGGCCAGCGACGCGCCAAGCTGGTAGAGCCGTTATCCCCGCCGATCATGTCTCGACCGAGGATGCGTATCCCGCGTTGATGGCATAGCGTTTCGAAGTCGCGTACCGTACAGAAGTGGATGTTTGGCGTGTCGTACCAGTTGTAAGGCATAAACCTTGAGACGGGCATGCGTCCCCGTGTTGCAAGATACACACGACTTCGCCACTGACCGAAGTTTGGAAAGGTAACAACACACTCCCGGCCTACTCTAAGCATTTCTTCCAGCACTTGATCCGGGTACTGCACTGCCTGAAGTGCATGCGCCATGACTACCATGTCAAAGCTTTGGTCGGGGAAATTGCTGAGGCTATCATCGAGGTTTTGTTCGATGATATTGAGGCCCCTACCCAAGGCAGCAGTGATCGCCTCGGGATCGATTTCGATACCCATTACCCGCGCATGACACTCTTTCTGAATGAGCGCCAAGAACTCACCGTCGCCACAACCCAGGTCCAGAACGCTGGCGCCAGATTTTATCCAACGGAGGATGTGGGTCAGGTCTTGGCGCATCAGATGTCTACCCTTTTCAGGTAAGCATCCAGCACGGCCAGATAGCGAGGGATGGGCAGCAAAAAGGCATCGTGACCTTCATCAGCCTCAATTTCTGCATAACTCACGGGGCATTCCGCAGCCAGTAATGCATCGACGATTTCCCGAGACCGGGTTGGCGAGAATCGCCAGTCCGTGGAAAACGACAGCACGAGATAGCCACAGCTCGATTGCGAAAATGCCGCAATCGCATCGCCACGGTAGGCTACAGCCAAGTCGAAGTGGTCCAGCGCGCGGGTCATGAGCACATAGGTATTAGCGTCGAATACCGATGAGAACTGGTCGCCCTGATAGCGCAGATAACTCTCAATCTGAAACTGCGGCGCATCGGAGTCTTCGTCATCCGGGTTACTCGGCTGGAGTTCCCTACCAAATCTTGAGGCCATGGCATCGTCTGAGAGATAGGTGATGTGGCCCACCATTCTTGCCAGAGCGAGACCCTGTGTGGGCTGCGTTCCGTCCCGGAGATAGTGTCCGTCCGCAAAACCTGGATCAGACATAATGGCTCGACGTGCGATCTCGTTAAAGGCGATGTTCTGGGCACTGAGTTTCATGGCTGCCGCGATCACGACGCAATGACGCAAACGATCGGGGTAACGTAAGGACCAGGCCATGGCCTGCATACCACCGAGACTGCCGCCCACGACTGCTGCCCAGCAGACAATACCGAGTCGATCCGCCAGACGTGCCTGAGCATCTACCCAATCATCAACTTGTGGCTGCGGGAAACCCGGCCCAAAAGCTTGGCCGGTCTCCGGGTTCTCTGTTGTGGGACCGGTGGAGCCGTGACAGCCACCGAGGTTGTTTAAAGATACGACAAAAAAGCGCTGTGTATCGATGGGCTTGCCGGGTCCGATACAGGAGTCCCACCAACCTGGCTTACGCTCGTCTTCACTGTGATAGCCGGCCGCATGATGATGCCCTGACAGTGCGTGACAGATCAGGATGGCGTTGCTGGCATCAGGGTTAAGCTCGCCGTAGGTTTCAAAAACCAGGTCATAGGCCGGCAAGCTGCGTCCACAGACGAACATGAGCGGCTCATCAAAGTGCTCAATGCGGGGACTAACAATGCCAACGGAGTGTTCTTGCACGGGGCATCCCTGGCCTTAGATACCCATCACCAGAGCCGGATGAAGGCCCAGGCCTGCGGCAAAATTCCGCAGCGCGATTTGCACAATATTAATAATGATGAAAACCAGGATAGGTGAAAAATCCATGCCCCCCATGGAGGGGAGCATTCGCCGGAACGGTGCCATGGCCGGCTCGGTAATTTGAAACATAAGATACGCAGCTGGATTTGAGGTGCCCGGCGCTATCCAGCTCAGGATGATCATGCCCAAGAGCGCGAAAAAATAGATTTTTACCAGAAGACCGATTACGCCGATTACCGACCATGCCAAGAGCAAGCCTATCGGCGGCAAGCCCACGCCATTTAGCAGGAGCATTGCGACAATTCCCAGTAGCTGTATCACGACCGCAAGCAGTAGCGATGCGAAATCAAGTCGGCCCCGGGCAGGGATGAGACGCCGCGCAGGTATTACTATCGGGTTTGTTGCGCGCACCAGGAATTGGCAGATCGGATTGTAAAAGTCCGCAAGTGATAGCTGCAGAATAAAGCGCATAAGCATGATCAGCAGATAAAGACCGAGAACAGTCTGAATCAGGTATACGATGATTTCGTTAATTGCGTTCATGGTTCTCCGCTGTTGTGCTGCAGTTGCTTATGGATTTCTGGACTTAGGATAATTCCCGGCCCATTTCTACGGAGCGTGCATAACAGTCCTGCATCGCTTTGCTCACTATTTTTTCCAGACCTGCAGCGCTGAAAGCGGCTACCGCCCGTTCTGTTGTGCCATTCGGGCTGCATACTCGCCGGCGAAGTTCGCTAGCATCAACATCCCCTTTTGCGACCATGCGGCCGGCGCCGATGCAGGTTTGAGCGCATAGTGTACGCGCGGTTTCTTCGTCCAGACCCATACGCTGCGCCTCGGCAATCATTGCTTCCATGAACTGGAAGAAGTAGGCGGGTGCCGACCCTGCCACGGCAGTGACTGCATGCAGTAAGGCCTCGTCTTCTACCCAGCGGACCAGTCCCACGGCGCGCATGACGTCGTCTGCGCGCTGACGATTTGCCGCGCTGACCGAGTCTCGTGCAAATAGACCGCTAGCGCCGGCGCCCAATTGCGAGGGCGTGTTGGGTATGCAGCGAACGACCTCGGCTCGAGCTCCAATCCAGTGATGCAGGCTGTCCGCGGCGACCCCGGCTGCGACGGAAACCACGAGTTGCTCCTCGTTGATCACCGGAGCGAGTTCTTCGCAGACGCTTTGCATGAGTTTTGGCTTTACCGCAAGGACTAGCACGTCAGCTGTTTCGGCGACGCTGAGATTGCTTTGCGATAGGTGCACGAGACCCAGTTTTCGAAGCTCATCGAGGGGGCCTTCGCTGGGATTGCTGGCACGGATGGAGCCGGCGTCAAAGCCGTTCGCTATCAAGCCGCTAATAATGCTCCGTGACATATTGCCGGCGCCGACAAATGCCGTAGTAAATTCGCTCACGGGATCGCCCTGACTACTGTGAATTAAGGCGCGCTAGTATACATCGTCGTTACCAGGCGCTTCACCTTTGTCGCGCACCGAAGATTGCCGTGCCGATGCGCAGCATATTGCTGCCAGCAGCCACCGCCGCCTCCAGGTCCGCGGACATCCCCATCGATAAGGTATCCATCGAGGGATAGGCGGACTGCACGTTGCGAAACAGTTCTGCCATAAGGTCACAGGCCTGCTTTTGGGTGGCAAAATCGTCAGACGGCGCCGGAATCGCCATCAAGCCTCGCAGGCTAAGATTAGGTAGCTCTGCGGCAAGGGTCAGTAGCGGGGCCAGGTCCTTGGGTGCGACGCCTGATTTACTGGTTTCGTGCGATACGTTCACCTGAATACAGACATTCAACGGTGCCAGGCTCGGATCGCGTTGCTCGCTGAGCCTGCGCAGAACTTTCTCCCGGTCGACGCTATGCACCCAATCAAAGCTCGCGGCTATGGGGCGAGTCTTGTTGGATTGGATCGGCCCAATAAAATGCCAGGTAAGTCCGAGGTCTGAGCAGGCGGTAATTTTATCCAATGCATCCTGGAGGTAATTCTCACCAAAGTCCCTAAGCCCCGCATTTGCGGCAGCCCGAACGGCTTCGGCGGGCTGGGTCTTACTCACAGCCATGACACGAACACTCTCAGGGTGGCGATGGTATTTTTCCACCGCACTACTTACCTGTTGGAGCACCTTTGCTATATTGGCGGGAATAGAATCGTTGTTCATGATGCTATGTTAGCCGAGCTAGCCTGAAGCGGCACTATCGTAACGGGCAAACAACGAAACGTTTGGCGTTTTTTTGGACAACGTGCCTGAAAGATCAACCAAGGAGTGTACGGGCGGCTTATGGATATTACTGAACTGCTGGCGTTTAGCGCCAAACAGGGGGCGTCGGATTTACACCTCTCCGCGGGCCTGCCGCCAATGATTCGTGTTGATGGCGATGTACGCCGTATTAACCTGCCCCCGCTTGAGCACAAGCAGGTGCATGATCTGATCTACGACATCATGAACGATAAGCAGCGCAAGGACTTCGAGGAATTTCTGGAGACGGACTTTTCTTTTGAAGTGCCTGGTGTCGCGCGCTTTCGGGTAAACGCATTCAATCAGAACCGCGGCGCCGGTGGCGTATTCCGGACGATTCCTTCCAAGGTGCTCAGCATGGAAGACCTGGGTATGGGGCAGGTGTTTCGGGATATCAGCATGATGCCGCGCGGCCTGGTGTTGGTGACTGGTCCGACGGGTTCAGGAAAGTCCACGACACTTGCCGCAATGGTCGACTTTATTAACGATAACAAGTACGAGCACATTCTTACTATTGAGGACCCCATCGAATTTGTCCACGAGAGCCGCAAGTGTCTCGTGAACCAACGAGAGGTTCATCGAGACACTCTGGGATTTGCTGAAGCACTGCGTAGTGCACTTCGAGAAGACCCGGATATTATTCTGGTGGGAGAAATGCGGGACCTGGAGACCATCCGCCTCGCACTCACCGCCGCAGAAACCGGACACCTTGTATTTGGAACCCTACACACCACATCAGCGGCCAAGACTATCGACCGTGTGATTGATGTATTTCCCGCCGCAGAAAAATCCATGGTCCGCTCGATGCTATCTGAGTCCTTGCAGGCTGTGGTTTCGCAGACATTGATGAAACGCACCTCCGGCGGCCGTGTGGCAGCGCACGAGATTATGCGAGCGACCTCCGCGATTAGAAACCTCATTCGTGAGGATAAGGTGGCGCAGATGTATTCCGCCATCCAGACAGGTCAGGCTGTGGGAATGCAGACCATGGATCAATGTCTCAAGGAGATGGTCGACAAGCGAATTATCTCCCGAGACGTGGCACGCGAGAAAGCTCGTATGCCGGAAAATTTCTAAAAAGCGGCGAGCCCCAATGGCCTTTCCCCTTACCAAGCTTTGGAGCGTTGCTCGTGAAAATTGAAGAACTGTTGGGCAAGATTGTGGAGGCCGGCGCCTCTGATGGCTTTGTAACGGCTCGAGCCGCTCCTTCCATCAAGGTTGATGGAGAAATTCATGCGCTTAGCAAAGAGAGCCTCAGCGAAGAGCAGGCCCGGGCACTGGTGTTGGAGACAATGTCTCCCTCGCAGCAGACTGACTTTTTGCGTCACCAGGAATGTAACTATGCCGTGTACTCTGAGAATCACGGACGTTTTCGGGCCAGTGCATTTGTGCAGCGCGGACAGTTCGGCATCGTTTTACGGCGCATAAAAAACGAAATTCCGAAGTTTGCTGAGCTGGGCTTGCCGCCGATTGTCGCCGAGCTTGCTATGGCCAAGCGCGGGCTGGTGATTTTTGTTGGCGGTACGGGAACCGGCAAGTCCACCTCGCTTGCGGCGATGGTAGGGCATCGTAATCGTAATAGCCGCGGCCATATTCTGTCGATTGAGGATCCCATCGAGTTTGTTCATGATCACGCCGGTTGCCTGGTTACCCAGCGCGAGGTGGGCATTGACACCGATTCCTTTGAAACGGGTCTGCAAAATGCCCTGCGCCAGGCTCCGGATGTCATTCTCATCGGCGAGGTGCGCTCGGCAGAGACCATGGCCCAGGCGATGACCTTTGCTGAAACCGGGCATCTTTGTTTGTGCACCTTGCATGCTAACAATGCCAACCAGGCCATCGATAGAATTTTGAGCTTCTTTCCTGTGGCGCTGCACGACCGGGTACTGATGGACCTGTCTTTGAATATGAACGCCATGATCGCGCAGCAGCTGCTGCCCAGAGCCGAGGGCGGGGGGCGTGTGCCGGTGCTGGAGGTGCTACTCAATTCACCCCTCATCGCCGATCACATCCGCAATGGTCAGGTGCATTTGGTTAAAGAAGTCATGGCCAGGTCGACGGAACTGGGCATGCAAACTCTCGACCAGTCCTTGCTAGCCAAATATTGTGACGGTGAGATCACGGCCGACGAAGCGATACGCTGTGCTGACTCTGCAAACGAAGTACGCCTGGGTATCAAGATGTTTGATAAGCGCAATAGCAGCTATTCAGGTGGCGTTAACCTGCAGGTAGATCGCTAAGCTACGTTATTGTTGCCGTAACCAGTCCTGCAAAATAAGCTCTGCGGCGAGGTCATCGACGGGCTGCTCCCGGTAATCACCTCGGTGCCCGGCTTCTTTTTGCTGCTGCTTTACTTCGAAGCTGCTTAGGCGCTCATCAACCATTTCGATGGCAACACCAAAACGACCTTCCAGACGGCGCGCGAATTTACGCGCCCGTAGCGCAAACTCGCTCACTGTCCCGTCCATGTTCAGAGGATCACCCACCAGGAGAAGGTCGGGTTGCCACTCCTTACACAGTGCGCCTACCTCGTCCCAGTTTGGCTGGCCGTCCCTGGCCCGAAGGATAGACAGTGGCTGGGTAGTACCCAGGCCTGAATTGCCCACGGCCACACCAATTTGGCTCAGGCCATAGTCGAAGGCGAGTACTCGCTTTGACGAAGCATTAAGTGTCACCTCAGGCGTGACCGGCCTGCGTGCTCATGAGGTTCATGTCGATACCCAGGGCTGCGGCGGCTGCGGCTACCCGGTCCTCGATCGCAGTATGAAAAATAATGTGCTTTTCTGCGGGTAAGGTGAGCCAGCTATTATTGGCGATTTCTTCTTCGAGCTGTCCTGCAGACCATCCGGCGTAACCCAGAGCAATGGCGTATTCTTCTGGGCCTTTTCCGCAGGCTATGGCCTTGAGCACATCCCGAGACGTCGTCATCTGTATCTCGGCTGTCACCCGCAGGGAAGAATCCCAGCGCTTTTCGCCGCGAGGATGGAGTACGAATCCATGATCAATTTGCACGGGTCCGCCGGCGAGCACCGCTTGGTCGCTAAATTTTTCATCGGCAGAAATATCCAGATGATCGAAGATCTCACCGAGGGACAAATCCAGTGGCTGATTGATGATGATGCCCATGGCACCGGCTTCGCCGTGTTCACAAATATAGGTGATGCTGCCGCTGAAAAGGCCTGAGTTCAGCCCGGGCATGGCCAGTAGAAAGTGGTCTCGTAGGCAGTCGCTACTCGATACTTTCAACGTGTTGTCTCCCGAGGTGTCCGTGGTGCCAAGCTGACCTGGCTCATCAAGTAATGAACGCAACATAAGCCTAATTTGAGCTTAGCGGGTTTTGTTCGAATTGCCATGTGCGCACAATTTCGAGTTTGTCGGTCGTGACCCGCAGCTCTTCTGGAAAGGGCGAATACGGCGCGGCCAGGCGTACGATACGCATTGCCGCCTCGTCCAGCACGGCGTACCCCGATGATTGAAGAATCTGAATGTCCTCAAGGCTCCCATCGCTGCGTACCGTAACCAGCATCTCAAGACTCCCGTAGATGCCGTAGCGTAAGGACGCCTCCGGATAGTATTGATTGCCCACACTTTCTACACGAGACCGCCAATCCGCAAGATAGGCGGCGTCCACAGCTGCGCGCGCCGACACGGCGGTTAAGCGCCTTACTCGAGGCTGATTGGAGTACTGCTGGCGCTGCGCATTAAGGTCAGCCTGAAGCTGTGCGAGTTTTTGGCTCAGCCGCGCCAGCTCTTGCTCGGCTTCGGGCAGATCTTCAAGATTCTCTTGTTCCCCACTGCGATCGACGATCTTACGTTGAGCATTGGTAGCGGTCACAGCCGGTGCTGCCAATCGCTCACGCCCGGAGTTTGCTGTGGTTTGACCTTGGGCGCTTTCGGCCATGGGCTCGGGCAATGCGCTCTGGGCTCCGGATGCTCGATCCCGCAGTGCTTCACTACCACTGCCGCTTTGATCTGCCTGCGCTATGTGGTCTGCGGTAACGGGCCTTCGCCCGGGCGTTTGCACCAAGGTCACTTCGACCTGATGACGCGCTTTTTGGCCTCGCCAAACGTCAAAGCTCACACCAAAAATGAGTAGCACATGCAGCGTGCTGGCGATCAATACAGCCAGCATTAATCGATCGTTGCTGTCGGCTACCGCAGCGGTCATTCCCTAGGAGCGACTTGAAAGACGAGAATCGATGGCCGTCATCAGCTGGCCGGCAATGTCTGTGTCGTAGGCGGCGTCAATCTCTCGAATGCAGGTCGGGCTGGTGACGTTGATCTCTGTAAGGTAATCGCCGATCACATCCAGGCCTACAAACATTAGACCTCGCTCCAAAAGAGAAGGACCCACTTGTGCGGCAATCCAATGATCGCGTTCTGATAGCGGCTGCGCACGGCCCGTGCCCCCCGCGGCTAGGTTGCCTCGGGTTTCACCCTGCGAGGGAAGTCGCGCCAGACCATAGGGAATGGGCTTGCCTTCGATCATCAGGATACGCTTGTCTCCCTCGCTGATCTCGGGCAAGTAGCGCTGGGCCATGATGGTTTGTTTCCCGAACTCCGTGAGTGTTTCGAGAATCACACTGAGATTAGGGTCGTCCTCCTTCACGCGAAAGATCGAAGTGCCACCCATGCCATCCAAGGGCTTAAAAATGACGTCACCATGGGTTTTGTGGAAAGCCTTTAGTTGGGCGGTATCGCCGCTTACCAATACTGGGGGGCAGCAGTCGGGAAATTGAGTGGCGAACACCTTTTCATTACAGTCCCGCAATGACTGACATCGATTGACAATGAGTGTGCCGAGTCGCTCGGCAGCCTCAAGGATGTATGTGGCGTATACGTACTCATTGTCGAAAGGCGGATCCTTACGCATCAGGATCACATCCAAATCCGCCAAGGAGCGATGACTAGCCTCGCCAAGGCTATACCACTGTTCAGGGTCTCGAAACACCTGCAACTCGGCCATACGACCCAGAGGCGCACCCTGGTCGAGGGAGAGATCCCCGGGTTCCATGTAAAACAGGGACCACCCACGGTCGGCGGCGGCCCAAAGCATGGCCATGGTGCTGTCTTTCTTGTAGCTGATCGCGGAGATGGGATCCATCACCACACCTAGTTTAAAGCTCATGCACTTGTCTCTATATTTAAAGGGCCACCCTACGAAATGCCTTCGATGGCCGCAAGCATCACGTGCTCAAATCACCCCAGCGGGCCTGCGCTACGGCCAGCCCAGCCAAAGGAGCGGTTTCGGTGCGAAGAATTCGCGGCCCGAGCTGAAAAGCCATAAACCCGGCATCGCTCGCGCTCGTAACTTCTGCGTCGCTGAATCCGCCTTCAGGCCCCACCAGCAGTATTAGCGACAGACACTGTTCTGGTAGTGGGCTGTTGTTGCCCATAGGGTGCAAAATCAGGCGCAGTGCCGCATCGTGTTGCGCGGCTTTATTCAGGGTGTCCGCATAAGCTGCTGGTGCTGCAATTAATGGTAGCCGGTTTCGACCGCACTGCTCACAGGCGCTGATGGCGACTCGTTCCCAGTGATCACGTTTTTTTGCCAACCGGTCTGCGTCAAGGCGGACGCCCGTGCGCTCGCTGATCATGGGCCAAATTTCACGGACGCCAAGCTCCGTGGCTTTTTGCACTATGGTGTCCATGCGATCGCCCCGGGACAGGGCAATAACAAGAACGGTGTACAGAGGGGACTCCCGGGGCGGTTCGGATACATCTCGCACGTCCACCGACACACGGTCTTTGTCGATGGCTGTAATTCGGGCATGGGCTTCAACTCCGCTTCCGTCAAACAGGCACAAGGAGTCCTCTACGCGCATTCGCAGTGCTTTTGCGATATGCCGTGAGGGCTCTTTTTCCAGCACGATGCTGGCGCCCTCGTTCAGCGCTTGCGCGGTAAAAAAACGCGGACGCAGCATCGTCGAAACCGCTTAAAGGCCGAGATTTCTGCAGATCTGCAGAGTCGGCTGAGTTTGGTTCATGGTGTAAAAATGAATGCCCGGTGCTCCGCTTTCGAGAAGGGTTTGACACAACTGTGTAACCACATCAATACCGAATGCCCTAATACTCTCCTGATCGTCTGCAAATCCTTCCAGACGCTTGCTGATCCAGCGGGGAATCTCTGCACCGCAGTTGCGTGAAAACCTTGCCAGATTGGCGTAGTTGGTTATGGGCATGATGCCGGCGTAAATGGGCTTATCGATGCCTAGCGCTGCGCAGCGATCGAGAAAGTAAAAGTATGCCTCTACATTATAGAAGTACTGGGTGATGGCGCTATCTGCTCCGGCATCGAACTTGCCCTTGAGGTATTGAATGTCACTTTCGTAGCTCTCTGCCTGGGGATGAATCTCCGGATAGGCAGCAACCTCGATATGAAAGTGATCTCCGCTGCGCTCTCGAATAAACGCGACTAATTCATTGGCATAAACCAAACGAGCGCCGCCTCCGGCTCCCGATGGTAAGTCACCCCGCAAAGCGACCAGACGATTGATCCCGGCAGCTTTGTAGCCCTCAAGCAGCGCTGCGATAGTGGCCTCGTCATCGAGGCCAAAGCTAAGGTGTGGCGCTACCGACAAGCCCTGTGCGTTAAGGCCTTCAACGATACCCCGGGTGTTATCCCGGGTTGAGCCCCCGGCCCCATAGGTCACCGAGAAAAACTCGGGACCTATGGCCTGTAACTCCGGGGTGGTGACGTTTAACAGCTTTTCGCGTCCCGCATCGGTCTTGGTCGGGAAGTATTCAAAGCTGATTGCAGCGGACTTGCTCATGCTGACCTCAGTACTTGTAGTCTTGACCTTTGAACGGTCCTTCTACTGCTACATGGATGTAGTCAGCCTGCTCTTTGGTGAGTTGGGTAACTACGCCGCCGAATCCCGCCACCATGTGTGCTGCAACTTCTTCGTCAAGCTTCTTGGGCAGTACTTCAACGGTGATTGCTCCGGGCTTCATATTGTCTTCAAGATCGGCAAAACGACGTTCGAAGAGATAGATCTGAGCCAGTACCTGGTTGGCAAAAGAGCCATCCATGATGCGCGAGGGGTGACCGGTGGCATTACCTAGGTTAACCAGTCGACCTTCCGAGAGGAGGATCAGGTGATCGTTCGCAGCCTGATCGCGGTAAACCTTGTGCACCTGTGGCTTGATCTCTTCCCAGTGCCACTCGCGACGCATATACGCGGTGTCGATCTCGTTGTCGAAGTGGCCGATGTTACAAACCAGCGCCGCGCTCTTTAGAGCACCCAACATACGTGCATTGCAGACGTTGTAGTTACCGGTGGTGGTCACCAGCAGATCAGTCCTCTGGAGAAGATCGCGATCGATGCAGGCATCCGTGCCATCGTCGATACCGTCGATGTAAGGCGATACCACTTCGTAGCCATCCATGCAGGCCTGCATGGCGCAGATAGGGTCGATTTCGGTAACGCGTACGATCATGCCTTCTTGACGCAGCGATTGTGCAGAGCCTTTGCCTACATCGCCATAGCCGATAACCAGTGCACGCTTGCCCGCCAACAAATGGTCTGTAGCGCGCTTGATGGCGTCATTCAGGCTGTGGCGACAGCCGTACTTGTTGTCATTCTTGGATTTGGTGACCGAGTCGTTAACGTTAACGCAAGGTACTTTGAGCGTGCCAGCTTCGAGCATCTCGTAAAGGCGATGCACGCCAGTGGTGGTTTCTTCGGTGATGCCGTTGATGTTTGCGAGCATCTTGGGGTACTTGTCATGCAGGATCGCGGTGAGGTCACCGCCATCGTCCAATACCATGTTGGCGTCCCAAGGCTGACCGTCTTTCAGGATGGTCTGCTCGATGCACCACTCATACTCTTCTTCGGTCTCGCCCTTCCAAGCAAACACCGGTACGCCTGAGGCAGCAATCGCTGCTGCAGCGTGATCCTGAGTAGAGAAGATGTTACATGAAGACCAGCGAACTTCAGCGCCGAGGTGGTTGAGGGTTTCGATCAACACGCCCGTCTGGATGGTCATGTGGATACAGCCCAGAATTTTGGCGCCCGCCAGTGGCTTGCTGTCGCCGTATTGCTCACGCAGAGCCATCAAAGCGGGCATTTCGCCTTCGGCGATTTCCAGTTCCCGGCGACCCCAGTCAGCGAGGCTGATGTCGGCCACGCGATAGTCGGGGGTGTTGTCTAGCTTGGTTACGGTGCTCATGTGGTGCTCCCAGTTGTTTCTCTTAACAGCGACTAAAAATATGTATGAATTCGTGAATACGGTTCGTTGGGGCCTGCTTAGACAGCAGCTCTTAAGGTGTCGGCCTTATCAGTACGCTCCCAGGTAAAGTTCGGCTCTTCTCGGCCAAAGTGCCCATAGGCCGCTGTAGCAAGATAGATGGGCCGTTTAAGGTCCAGCATGTCGATGAGGCCTTTGGGCCGCAGATCAAAGTGCTCACGTACCAGCTCAACAATCTGTGTGTCACTGATACGGCCGGTACCAAAGCTGTTCACGGAGATTGAGGTGGGCTCAGCAACACCGATGGCGTAGGAGATCTGAATTTCACAGCGGTCCGCGAGACCCGCAGCAACGATATTTTTGGCAACGTAGCGTCCGGCGTAGGCCGCCGAACGATCCACCTTGGAGGGGTCTTTACCAGAGAAAGCACCGCCGCCGTGACGGGCCATACCGCCGTAGGTGTCTACAATGATCTTGCGTCCTGTGAGTCCGCAATCACCCACCGGTCCGCCGATAATGAACTGGCCCGTGGGATTAATGTGGTATTGAGTGCCTGCATGCAGCCAGTCCGTTGGTAAGACTTCCTTAATGATCATTTCCATGACCGCTTCACGAATGTCGGACTGCGAGACTCCTGCATCGTGCTGGGTTGATAAGACGACAGCATCAATGGCGACCGGCTTGCCATTGTCGTAGCGAAGCGTGACCTGGCTTTTGGCGTCCGGACGCAGCCATGGCAGCGTGCCGTTCTTGCGCAACTCGGCCTGTCGTTGAACCAAGCGATGCGAGTAATAAATCGGTGCCGGCATGAGAACGTCGGTTTCGTTGCTCGCATAACCAAACATCAGGCCCTGGTCACCGGCGCCCTGCTCTTTGCTCTCATCTTCATCCACGCCCATGGCGATATCGTGGGATTGCTTGCCAATGGCATTCAGTACCGCGCAAGAAGCGCCGTCAAAGCCAACGTCCGAGCTGTTGTAGCCGATGTCCAGGACAACGTCGCGGACGATTTCTTCAAGGTCGACGTAGGTGCTTGTGGTGACTTCGCCGGCCACAATAACCATGCCGGTCTTGACCAGAGTTTCGACGGCTACGCGCGCATCAGGATCATCGCCCAGGATGTGGTCCAGGACCGCGTCGGATATCTGGTCCGCCATTTTGTCCGGGTGCCCCTCAGAGACTGACTCCGAGGTAAAGATGCCGTATTCGCTCATAGTTATTCCTTATACCAATCTAAGATGTCATTTTTGCTGCACCGAAGAGGCGCAGCTGAAGTTTGAATCCATTGCGTTGACCCAGATAACTGCTGGTCAACTCCACAAGGCCCGCAGATGCAGCCCAGTCTTGAATCATTTCTGGCGCAAAGCCCAGCCAGAGGTCACCGCAGTTTTCCCGGGTCCAGCCCTGGCTATGCTCACAAAGCTCCGTGACCAGCAGGGCGCCACCGGGTGCCAGAGCACCAGCGGCTTCGCGCAGCGTATTAGCTGGGTCCGGGGTATGGTGTAGCACCATATTGATGACGATTAAATCGGCTTGCACTGACTTCAGTGCGTTGTGGCGAGTGTCGCCAAGTAGGAATTCGACGTTGCTTAGTTCCGCTGCCGCTGCCGCTGCCTGCGCGCTCTCCAGCATTGCCGGGGCGTTGTCCAGAGCAATGACGCGTTCAAACTGCTCGCTTAGCCGTGGCAGGAGCCAACCCTCGCCTGGCCCAACTTCCAGTGCCGTGGATTGGGCGGCGATGGGGAGCGTGTCGAGTAGGCCGTTCACCGCCGCCGCATAGCGTTCGGGAGCCGCAATAAGGTCCTGTTGTTCGCGAAAACGCGACGCATTGTTGGTAAAGAAATCGAGAGAGTTTTGTTCTCGCTGGCGCTGCAGGTCGCGCCGGCGTGTCTCTTCGGCATCATCAAGGTCCAGGGTGTCAGCCGCCGCCAGCAGCGCTTGCTGCAGTGCGGCGAAGGGTTCGTCGCCGGCGAGCTCTCGACGACGATAAAAAATGTGGTTGCCGTCGCGTTGACTGCTTAGGAGGCCCGCAGCGCTCATGAGCTTCAGGTGATGGCTCAGTGCGGGCTGGCGCACGTCGAGTACTGAGCACAGCTCCGATACATCCATTGCATCGTGTCGCAGGATCCTCAGAATGCGCAGACGCAGCGTGTCTGCAGCAGCCTTGCAAAGGCCGGCGAGCACGACTTCGGCATCAGGCGCTGCGTCCAGCGACAGATCTGTAGGGGCGACAGAGTTCATAGGCGACGGATTGTAGCAGCATTAATATCTATATCAAGGAATTTTGATATAGATATTGAGGTCGTATTTAGGATCGTGTATTTGTGATTGTTTACCCCCAGCGCTGCTTGCCCGATAATGCGCGCCCCGCGATAACTCTTCAGGACGCAGCATGCCTAGCCAAACAGATCTCGCGAACGCCATTCGCGCCCTTTCCATGGACGCCGTACAGCAAGCCAATAGCGGCCACCCCGGTGCGCCCATGGGCATGGCGGATATCGCCGAAGTGCTGTGGAACGGTTTTATGCGCCACAACCCGCAGAACCCGGACTGGCCGAATCGCGATCGCTTCGTGCTCTCTAATGGGCATGGCTCCATGCTTATCTATTCTCTGCTGCATCTCACAGGTTATGACCTGCCTATGGCGGAGCTAAAGAACTTTCGTCAGCTACACAGCAAAACGCCGGGGCACCCGGAGTATGGTTACGCGCCAGGCATAGAAACGACCACGGGTCCCCTGGGCCAGGGCATCAGCAATGCGGTAGGGATGGCGATTGCCGAAAAAGCACTCGCCGCACAGTTCAACCGCGGAGAGCATGAGGTAATTGATCACTTTACCTACACTTTCGTCGGAGATGGCTGCCTGATGGAGGGGATTTCTCATGAAGTTTGCTCTCTTGCAGGCACTTTGGGTCTTGGCAAGCTGGTCGCCTACTACGATGACAACGGGATTTCTATCGACGGCGACGTGGCGGGCTGGTTTAGCGATGACACTCCCAAGCGTTTCGAAGCCTATGGCTGGCAGGTGATTTCGGGTGTAGATGGCCACGATTCGGCGGCGATCAAGGCTGCCACAGAAGCTGCGCGAGCCGATAGCTCCCGTCCCACGCTTATTTGCTGTCGCACCGTGATTGGCAAGGGCTCACCCAATAAGCAGGGCACGGCCGCTACGCACGGCGCGCCTTTGGGTGCGGACGAAATCGCGGCAACCCGGGCTGCCATTGGCTGGGCGCATCCTGCCTTCGTTGTTCCCGAGGATATTTACGCGGGATGGGATGCCAAGGCAACAGGTTCTGAGCACGAGGCCGCTTGGAGCGTGATGATGGACGCTTATCGTGAATCTTTCCCGGAGCTGGCGTCTGAATTGACTCGTCGTTTATCCGGCGAGTTGCCCGATGACTTTGCGGCCAATGCCCAGGCTTATGTTGAGCAGTGTCAGGCCGCCGGCGAGAGTATCGCGTCCCGCAAAGCCTCTCAAAATGCCATCAATGCTCTGGGCCCCATGCTGCCGGAGTTCATGGGCGGCTCGGCAGACCTGGCGGGTTCCAATTTGACTCTTTGGTCTGGATCTAAAGGTTTGAGTGCCGATGATGCGACAGGCAACTACATTTATTACGGCGTTCGTGAATTTGGCATGTCTGCGATCATGAACGGCATCGCTTTGCATGGGGGCTTCATACCCTATGGCGCGACTTTCCTCATCTTCATGGAGTACGCTCGAAATGCGGTACGCATGGCGGCGCTTATGCGCCAGCGCTGCATCTTTGTGTACACCCACGATTCTATCGGTCTTGGCGAAGATGGCCCCACCCATCAGCCGGTGGAGCAATTGACCGCGCTGCGTGCGACCCCGGGTCTCCACACTTGGCGGCCTTGCGATGCGGTGGAGTCAGCGGTGTGTTGGAAATCGGCTATCGAGCGATCCGACGGGCCCTCTGCGCTGGTGTTCTCACGGCAGGGCTTGCCTCACCAGGAGCGAAGCTCAGAGCAGCTCGCTAATGTGGCACGCGGAGCCTATGTATTGCTTGACTGCGCCGGTGCTCCGGACGCGATTATTATTGCCACAGGTTCCGAGGTTGGTTTGGCGATGCAGGCCGCCGAGGCGTTATCTGATCGCGCTATCCGGGTGGTATCTATGCCCTGCCCCGAGATTTTCGAGCAACAGGATGCGGGATATCGCGAGTCGGTGCTTCCCAGTGATTGCTTGGCCCGAGTCGCCGTAGAAGCTGCACATGTTGATTACTGGCACAAATACGTCGGACTCGATGGACGCATTGTTGGCATGAGCACCTTCGGTGAGTCGGCGCCGGCCAATGCGCTGTTTGAGCAGTTCGGGTTTACGGTAGATAACGTCGTCGCCGTGGTTTCTGAGGTTATGGAAGCCATATAAGCCCATGCTGCGAGTCGCTATCAATGGCTATGGACGTATCGGTCGAACCTTGTTGCGCGCGCTGCAAGAGAGTCCGCATCGCGATGCCGTGCAGGTCGTGGCAATCAATGAACTGGCGGATGCCACAACCGTTGCTCACCTTACGCGCTACGACTCGACCCACGGACGGTTTCCCGGGACGGTAGAGTTACAAGACGACAAGCTGCTTGTTAACGGTCACAGAAAGATCCTGCTGCGTGAGCCAGATGTTGCCCGTATTGACTGGGCCGATATTGGCGTGGACATGCTTCTTGAATGTTCGGGTACTTTCTCGGACCGCCTTACCGCCGAAAAGCATCTGAGTGCCGGTGCCCGGCGGGTGCTGTTTTCTCAGCCTGCGGAGCCGGATGTGGATGCGACCGTTGTTTACGGCGTAAACCATGACAGTTTGCGCGCTGAGCACCGCATTGTTTCGGCGGCTTCGTGCACCACCAACGGGATCGTCCCGGTTATTGCCGCCTTGGACGCCGCTTTTGGCATCGATTACGGCACGATCACGACGATTCACTCTGCCATGAACGATCAGCCCGTGCTGGATGCTTACCACAACACGGATCTGAGAAAGACTCGCGCTGCGGGGCAGTCCATCATTCCTGTGGATACCGGTCTTGCACGGGGTGTTGAGCGCATTTTGCCTGCTTTAGCGGGACGCTTTACCGCTCAGGCACTGCGCGTGCCCACGCTCAACGTATCGGCTATGGATCTTACGCTGGTGACCCGACAGGACGTGACCGTTAGCGATGTTAACCGCGCTTTATCTGCGGCTGCTGCCAGCAGTTTTGAAGGTGTGTTGGGTTACACTGAAGAGCCGCTCGCTTCCTGTGATTTTAACCGTGACAGTCGCTCCAGTATTATCGATGCCTGCCAGACCCGCGTTAGCGGTAAACGACTGATTAAGGTACTTACCTGGTTTGACAACGAATGGGGTTACGCCAATCGTATGTTGGATGTGGCCCATTACTGGTCGGACCTTTCTGCCGAGGAGACAAACACATGAGTCTTTCAGTCCAGCGTATGGCTGATCTCGCGCTTGAGGGAAAGCGCGTTCTTATTCGCGAAGACCTGAACGTTCCATTAAAGAATGGTGTAGTGGCCTCGGACGCCCGTATCCGTGCGGCCCTGCCGACTATTCGACAAGCTTTGGCGGCCGGTGGACGCGTGATACTCATGTCGCACCTCGGGCGACCCGAAGAGGGCGAGTTTGATGCGCAGTTCTCTCTTGAGCCGGTTGCCCGGCACCTAAGCACACTGCTCGAGTTGCCTGTGCGCCTGGTGGCCGACTGGCACAGCGGTGTCACGGTCAATGATGGCGAGGTGGTGCTGCTTGAGAATGTTCGGTTTAACGTCGGCGAGAAGAAAAACGCCGATGCTCTGGCCCAGGCGTACGCATCCCTGTGCGACGTGTTTGTCATGGATGCCTTTGGCACTGCGCACCGGGCACAGGCCTCAACCCATGGCGTTGCACGCTTCGCTAAGCAAGCCTGCGCGGGCCCACTCCTGGCCGGCGAACTGGAGGCGCTGGAGCTTGCCCTCGCTAATCCTGCGCGACCCATGGTCGCCATTGTGGGAGGCTCCAAAGTCTCTACCAAACTCGAGGTGTTGGATTCTTTGTCAGACAAGGTGGATCAGCTGATTGTCGGCGGCGGTATTGCCAACACTTTTCTTGCTGCTGCCGGTTATCCGGTAGGCAAGTCACTGTGCGAGCACGAGCTCCTTGATGAAGCTCGCCGTATCAGCGCCAAGACTCACATTCCCCTTCCAAGCGATGTAGTTACCGCCACTGAGTTTGCTGAAGATGCTCCCGCGCGGACCTGCGCTGTGGATGATGTGGGTGATGAGGATATGATTCTGGATATCGGCCCTGAGTCTGCTGCAGCGATGGCAGCTTTGCTCAAAGACGCGGGAACGATTCTCTGGAACGGTCCCGTGGGTGTGTTTGAATTCGATAGCTTTGCCGGGGGCACCGAGGCTTTGGCTCAGGCAATTGCGGACAGCGTCGCATTTTCTCTCGCTGGTGGTGGCGATACCCTTGCAGCCATTGATAAGTTTGCTATTACCGATAAGGTTTCCTATATATCTACCGGTGGTGGCGCCTTTCTTGAGTATGTTGAGGGGAAGGTACTTCCGGCGGTGGCAGTGCTCGAAGAGCGCGCTAGAGAAGGATGAATGGCGACGAAGGCGATTTAAGGCCACTGTCGAGCCTGGCACCTAGTGTTACTAACGTTTTGAATAATCAGGGAGAGCACATATGGCTTTGATCAGTCTGCGCCAACTGCTGGATCACGCCGCCGAGCACGATTACGGCGTACCGGCCTTTAACGTGAATAATCTTGAGCAGACCCGGGCCATCATGGAGGCTGCCGATGCCACGGACTCTCCCGTGATCATGCAGGCCAGTGCCGGAGCCCGTAAATACGCAGGTGCGCCATTCCTGCGAGCGCTCATGGAGGCCGCAATGCGCGAGTTTCCGCATATTCCCGTGGTGGTGCATCAGGACCACGGCATGTCTCCCGCTATTTGTCAGCGCTCCATTGCCCTGGGCTTCAGCTCGGTGATGATGGATGGCTCTTTGGGCGAGGACGGAAAGACGCCCATGGATTTCGATTACAACGTTAATGTGACGCGCACCTCGGTTGCTATGGCACATGCCTGTGGCGTATCGGTCGAAGGAGAGCTCGGTTGTTTGGGGTCTCTTGAAACCGGTGAGGCAGGCGAAGAGGATGGTTCCGGCGCGGCCGGAAAGCTCACTCACGACCAGATGCTTACCGACCCTGAAGAAGCCGCTGCCTTTGTAAAGGCCACGGAGGTGGACGCACTGGCGATTGCCTGTGGCACAAGCCACGGGGCTTACAAGTTTAGCCGTCCACCCACCGGCGATATTCTGGCCATTGATCGGATTAAAGAAATCAATGCTCGTATTCCGGGTACGCATCTGGTGATGCATGGCTCGTCATCTGTACCTCAGGAGTGGCTGAAGATCATTAATGAGTATGGTGGCGAAATTCCGGAGACCTACGGCGTGCCTGTCGAGCAGATACAAGAGGGTATCCGCCACGGGGTGCGTAAAATAAACGTTGATACCGACCTCCGCCTTGCGTCTACCGGTGCGATTCGTCGGTTTCTCGCTCACAACCCTGCGGAGTTTGATCCACGTAAGTACCTTAAAGAAACTCAGGTCGCGATGCGGGACATCTGCATCGCGCGTTACGAGGCTTTTGGCACCGCGGGTAAGGCCAGCAAGATCAAGGTCCTGTCTCTGGATGCCATGCAGCAGCGCTATGACGCGCGGGAACTGGTGCCTCAGGTCAACTAGCGCCCTTTGGGTCGTCGGCCGGTGTGCAAGTGCTTCGGCGGCTGATCCTGGGCGCTGCAGTTCAGTATCTATATACAGTGGTACATCCGCGCGCTTGTGCGATGCGCCTATAGATGTAGTGAGGTCGATACGCCCTCAAAAAACATCTGCACGGCGATAATCACCAGAATCATCCCCATTAAACGCTCCATGGCCATCAATCCACGGCTGCCCAGCGCTTTGAGCAGTAAGGGCGAGGTCATCAAAATACAGGCAGACACCGCCCAGGCTCCCACCAGGGCAATGGTCCAATCCAGCATGCGTGTGGGATCGGTGTTGACCATGAGCATCGCGATAGCCAGCGATGAGGGGCCGGCAACGGCCGGTATCGCCAGGGGCACAATGAAGGGCTCGCCATCGGGTGTGTCCCCCAGGAGGCCGTAGGGGGACGGGAATATCATACGGATGGCGATCAAGAAGAGAATAATGGCACCACCAATGCTGATCGACTCCTGGCGCAGCCCCATGGCTTCCAAGGCCGCGCTGCCGCCGTAGAGGAATAAGAGCAACACCCCCAGCGCAATGAGTAGCTCCCGAAAAATCACCCAGTAACGTCGTCGCCCCTCCACGTCCTTGAGTACCGAGAGAAAGATCGGCACATTGCCCAGTGGGTCCATGACCAGCACAAGAGTAATAAAGGCGCTTAAAACGGTGTCCACGGCGGTGTTTCCAGGTTGGTGACAAAAGGTTGGCGACAAAAAAGCGGGAGCCGTAACTTACGACGCATGACTGCGGGCGCGGGAGTATAAAGATCGGTGGTAATAGTCGCTACCGGCGAGTCTCCGGCGTAGGCCTGCTTTTGCTAGACTCGCTTCTTCCATGCACAGATAACCAGCAGGCTCGCTATGTCTTTTACCCACCCTACCACCGCGGGCGCCCTTTTCGGCGTCTTCCTTCTTATGTCTGCGTCCTTCGTCGGGGCCGCTAATGACGACTTTCCAGGCTTCGAAAAGCTCATGAGTGATCAAGAGTTTGTCGAGACTGGCCTGGGCAAGCTCAACGCCAAGGAGCTGGAAGCTTTGAATCAGTGGCTGATCCGTTACACCGCCGGCGACGCCGTCGTTCTGCAGGCGACCAATGAAGCGGTACGCGAAGCAGAAAAGAGCTACGAGGTCGAAAGTAGCATCACGGGCGAATTTAGTGGATGGACCGGTAAAACGGTGTTTCGTCTCGAGAATGGGCAGGTATGGGAACAGCGTCTTTCGGGGCGCTACCCCTATCGCGGGCCAGCCAACCCCAAGGTGGTCATCAGTAAAAACTTTATGGGCTTTTACAAGATGACGCTGGTTGATGTTGATCGCAGTATTGGGGTGAGTCGCGTTCGCTGATGCGACGAATGCCTATTTTTAACGTAGCCAAAGGCATGAGTTAAGCGCGCTAAGTGCAGGAATGTTGTCGGCTCTTTGCCCCATTCGTGTGAATTTTTCACAGTTCACCGCCTTTCAGAGTGTGTAGTATCTGGCGCAGTTGGTAAAGCCGCGCCGTCAGTTGCACGGGCATGGCCAACATCTCACTTCACAGGGGAATTACATATGTTTGATAAAAAACCGCTAACGATGGCGGTCAGCGCCGCCGTCGGCGCAGCGTTCGCGATGGGAATGGCTCCTGCCAATGCCCAGGAAGAGCAGTTGGTAGAAGAAGTAGTCGTAACCGGTTCGCGTATTCAGCGCGCCAACCTCGTCTCTTCAAGCCCAGTTACTCAGCTTGACGCCGAACAGCTTCGCTTTACTGGCCTGACTCGTGTCGAGGACGCACTCGCCGCGATTCCAGCTATCTCACTGGACCAGTCATCAGGTCAGGCTATTGAAGCAACGGGTACTGCTACCCTTCAGCTTCGTAACCTCGGCTCTCAGCGTACGCTGGTGCTGATGAATGGTCGCCGTTTGCCAGCTAACTCACCGAACAGCCCTTCAAACGCTGCCGACATCAACCTGATCCCAGGTCAGTTGATTGAGCGCGTTGAAGTACTGACCGGTGGTGCATCATCGACCTACGGTGCAGACGCCGTGGCAGGTGTTGTTAACTTCATCATGATGGACGACTTCGAAGGCGTCAGGATTGACTTCCAAGGTGGCCAGTACCGCGCCGACAACGATGGCGGTCTTGTTGCTGGAGCAGCAGAGCGTGCAGGCCAGCCCTTCGCGACCGGTACTGCTACTGACGGTGACCAGTACGACATCACCGCTATTATGGGCGGCAACTTCGACAACGGTCGTGGTAATGCTACTGCGTTCCTTACCTATCGTGACATCGAAGGCGTAACACAGCTCAACCGTGATACATCTGCTTGTCCCGTACGAAACAGCGGCGAGTGCCTGGGTTCGGGTACTAACCAATCCGGTTCATGGATCGTTGGTGGCGAAAACTACCGTACCGAAGGCACTGAATGGCTTGAAGGTCGTGGTCCTGGCTTTAACTTTGCCGCACCCTCGTTCTTCCAGCGTCCAGATCGTCGTACTACCATGGGCACATTTGCTCACTATGACGTCAACGAGCACGTAGAAGCCTATACAGAACTGATGTTCATGGACACCAAGTCCGATACGCAGTTTGGTCCTTCTGGTGTGTTCTTCCAAACCTTTGACGACCTCAACTGTAACAACCCACTGCTGTCTGCTCAGCAACTGGGTGTAACCGGCTGTACATCGCCTGACGATCGATACAGCGCGACACTGGGTCGTCGTAACGTAGAGGGTGGCCCACGTAAGGGTTCTCTGCGCCACACCACTTACCGCGGTGTATTCGGTCTGCGTGGCGACATCAATGACACGTGGCGCTATGACGTGTCTTATCAGTACGCTGAAGTGAACATGACTAACCGCAACACCAACTACGTTGACCTGATTCGTATTGAAGAGGCTCTTAATGCTGTTCAGCTGGATGACGGCTCAATCGGCTGTGAGTCTGGTAACGGTGCATGTGTGCCTTACAACGTATTTCAGACCGGTGGTGTGACTGACGAGGCGACGGCTTACTTCAGCCAGTCAGTCTACGAGAACGGCCGTACCACTCAGGAAGTCATGATGGGTTACGTTCAGGGTAGCCTGGGCGACTACGGTATCGTGTCACCGTTTGCTGAGAATGGCATCGAGGTTGTTGCTGGTGCTGAGTACCGCGAAGAGAGTCTGACCTACAACCTGTCTGACAACGCTGCTCGCGGTGATGCTGGTGGTTTCGGTGTTCCTGTACCGGTTGATGGTCGCTATGACGTGAGCGAGATCTACTTCGAGGCCAGCGTGCCTGTTCTTGAAGATGCGCCGTTTGTGCAAGCTTTGGTTCTGGATCTTGGTTACCGCTATTCTGACTACAGCACGGGTACCACTACAAACACGTACAAGATTGCTGCCAGCTGGGATATCAATGACGATATAAAAGTTCGCGGTAGCTATCAGCGTGCTGTTCGTGCACCAAACATTGTTGACCTGTTTGAGCCAGAAAGCGCAGGCCTGTTCGCAATGGATCGTGACCCCTGTCTGAAGGCCAGCGATGGTGCGAACGTCAGCTTGAGCGGTTATAGCTTTGAGCAGTGCGCGCGTTCTGGTGTGTCTCAGGCTATCTGGGATCGTGGTGGTCCCGAGAACAGCCCCGCAGCACAGTACAACTCAACCGGTGGTGGCTCAACCACGCTGGACCCGGAAGAGGCTGATACTTACAGCTTTGGAGCGATCTGGCAGCCTAGCTTCGTAGAAGGTTTGCAGCTGAGCGTGGATTACTACGAGATCGAAATCACTGGGGCTATCCAGGGTATTCAGGAAGAAACAACCCTGCTGCAGTGTATCGAAACGGGTGATGCTACGTTCTGTGATCAAATCAATCGTGGTCAGCTCGACACCTTGTGGTTGGGTCAGTCAAGTCCTACTAACGGCATTAACGCTGCAAGCACCAACATTGGCTTCCTCCGGGTAGAGGGTGTCGACGTTGAGATCAACTACAACTTCGATATTGGTGATATGGGTACGGTTAGTATCGCTAACATCGCTGGTTTTGTGTTGGCTTTCGATCAGGAAGAGTATCCTGGTGCGGGCGTGGTCAACTGTGAAGGTACTTACGGTGGTTCTTGTCAGATTCCTACACCGGACCTGAAGAACCGTTTCCAGGCTACCTGGGCGACACCTTGGAACGTTAACGCGAACCTTATCTGGCGTCACGTAGCTGGTTCTACGCAAGAGTTCACAGACGCTCCGAACGATATCGACGATGTCAACTACTTCGATATTGCGGCGACTTGGGCTGTTACTGATAGCGCGACACTGCGTTTCGGTATCAACAACGTCTTGGACGAAGATCCTCCCTTTGTGTACCAGGGTGTAACCGCTCGTGAGAACGGTAACACTTACCCGGGAATCTATGATCCCCTGGGCCAGTACTGGTTCCTTGGTGGAACACTGCAGTTCTGATTACTTGGGCGGGGGTTACCCCGCCCAACAGAATGCAAAGGGCCGACTATGTCGGCCCTTTTTTTGGCCTGCCTTTTGTTGGTTCATCGAGGATTTCAGGGGTCGCCTTTTCCAGCAGTGGACTTTCTAGCCGGCGTAGGCAGCCCGTCCCCGCTTTACTCGAGCTGCTCGCGCACCTCTATCGGCACTTACGTATTAAACAGCACGCTCGACGTACGCTCGAGCAAAGCGGCGCCGTCCGCCATCCGCCGTCAGCGCTTGCACAGCCGTGACAACGCCTCGATGTAGCACTGACGGAGGTGAGGCAGACGGCGGTCCTTTGAGCGTCCGTCGAGCGCGTCCAACAATGCCGATGCGTTGCTCGAGATGCGCGAGCAGCTCAAAGGATTGCCGTCTGTCTCGCCGCCTTCAAGACTCAATGAGCGCTTTTTTCAGGTCTGCCCTTTTTTCTGGTCCATCAGTAAGGTCTAATCACGACCAGCGTTCACACGCATCAGGAGTTGTAGGAACCCAAGTGAATCCAAATTATCGCCAGTCACTGCAAACGGCGAATCAGTTGCTGCGCTCAGGGCGAGGCGCTGATTGCGCCCGTTTATGTCAGCAGCTGCTGCAGCAAATGCCGGGTGAGGCCAACGCCCTGCAACTGTTGGCACTGGGCCAACAACAGGCAGGAGACTTTGAAGCCGCCGAGGACAGCTTTAGAGCAGCGCTGCATGCTGCGCCTAAGATCCCTCAACCTTTACTTGCCTATGCTGCATTTTTGCGACAGCGCGAACGTTTTGTTGAAGCGCAAGAGACGCTGCTCGAGGCTCTCAAACTGGCACCGGAGCTGGTCGACGTCTCGAATGCTCTGGCGCGACTGCATTATCAGCAAGAGCATTGGCCACAGGCTATGCGCTACGTGCTCAAGGCGGCGGATTTGGCGCCGGCTGCGCCACCTCTGTGGGAGTTGGCCGCCGCTATTGCGCAGAAACAGAACGATGTACCGCATGCTTTGGAGCTGTGTCGGCGCGGTCTGAAACACAATCCCGAGGCGCCTCGCCTGCAGTATTCTTTGGCGCAGTTGTTGCGTCAGGAATGCGATTTTGCAGAGTCCGCGGAGGCCTATGAGCGGGCCCGGCAATTGGGGTTTGAGCAGCCTGATCTCTATCGAAACCGTGCCGAAGCCTTATTGGACTCGGGTGACATCGAGGCCGCCGTGGTCTGCGCGAATGCCGGAGTAGAGCGCTTTCCTGAGCACCCTCTGCTTCAGCAAACAGCAGCTCAGATGAGCTATAGCTCCGGCGCCAAGCGTGATCATTTGGAGAAATTGCGTTTAGCCGTGCGTGAGCGACCAAGCAACCCTGCGCTGTGGCAAACCTTGATTGAACTGATGAAGCGACTGGGTGAGGAAGAGGGTGTAGAGCAGGTTTTGCTGGAATCCCTGCGCCTAGGCTGTCCGGCAACGCCGAATATGCAGGTCTTGGCCGCTTTGGATCTCGCGCAGCGGGGGCAGGAGGCGCAGGCGCTGGAGCAGCTGCAGCGGCTCAGTGATGAAAGCCCGGATAGTAGTTATGTGAGCCACAATTTTGCAATGCAGTTGTTGTGCGCCACAGAAGCAGAGCGCGCCGAAGAGTTGTCCGGGCGTTGGCTTAAAACAGCACCCTATGATCAGACTATGCTCGCTTATCGCGGGACCGCGCTGCAATTACTAGGCGACCCCAGGGAAAGCGAACTTGTGGATTATGCGCGGATGGTGATGCCCGTAGAGGTTCCAGCGCCCCCGGAGTTCTCCACGCGCGCGGAGTACTTCGCTGAATTGACGCAGATTCTTGAGGGCCTGCATCACAGCAATGCCCAGCCTATCGAGCAAAGCGTACGCGGTGGCACTCAGACCAATGGTTTTTTGTTCCGCTTAAAAGAGCCGCTATTGCTGGGTTTGGAGCAGCAACTCCAGCTCGCCATTGCCGGGGCTGTGCAAGAGATGCCTACGGACGCGGATCACCCCTTCTGGGGGCGAAATACGCGGCCTAAGGTAGCGAGCGATTTACGTATGTCTGGCGCCTGGTCTGTGCGCCTGAGAGATCAGGGCTACCATGCAAACCACATTCATCCTGAAGGATGGGTGAGTTCGGCGCTGTATATCTCGCTCCCCGATGAAGTCCAGCAGGGGCAGGGTACGCAGGGACATATTCAGTTTGGCAGACCTATGAAGGAACTGGGTCTCGATCTGGAGCCGCGTCGAACCGTGAAACCCGTTGTTGGCACTCTGGTTTTGTTTCCATCGTACATGTGGCACGGCACACTACCCTTCCATTCTGATCAGCCGCGAATCACTGTCGCGTTTGACTTACTTCCTGGAGCTCGTTGAGCCCCATAGTTGAGGAATTTCATGAGCAGCACCCCTGGCACGACCCCTATCGATTCCAGCAAGCCAACTTTGCAAGATTTGCTCAACGAGGGATCCCAGCTGATACAGGCTCGACGTCTGCAGGATGCCGAGACTTTGGCCAATGCGTTACTGAGCGAGTTTGCTGACAGCTTGGAGGTCCGCTTTTTCGCTTCGGATGTCGAGAGTTTGCGAGGCGACGCACCCGCCGCCTTGCAGCATCTCGATGCCCTCGAGGAGTCCCTCGGCAACACCCCCCGCCTACTGCTTCGCAAAGCGCAGCTATGCCTTTTTGATGGCCAGTGGAAGCGCGCACTTAGCTGTGCGCGAGAGGTCGATTTACTGGCGGCTAAGGAGCAAGAACTAGCCGCTTTATCACAAGTATTTATCGAGCTTGCTCAGTTAAAGGAAGCGCGTAACTGCCTGTTGATTGCGCGAGACAAGAATCCCGAGAGCGTGCAGCTCCTCTATCTTCTCGCCGTGTCAGAGGCGCAGCTGGACTTGATCGACGACGCCGAGAAGCATTTGGCCCAAGTGCTAGAGTTGTCTCCTACTGACGCCGGATCCCTGCACCTGCGAGCGCAGCTGCGCAGCTGGTCGGCCAAAGATAACCATGTAGCGGAGCTGCGCGATGTTCTGGCAAAAAATAGTGAGCCCCAACTTACTGCGATAGCCAGTTATTCTTTAGGAAAAGAGCTCGAAGACCTAGCTTCTTATGAGGAATCCTACACTGCCTACAGCGCCGGAGCCGAAGCCTACAGAAAGCTGATCAACTACGATCCCGCCACAGAGCTTGGTGCTCAGCAGGATATTCGCGAGACCTTTACGCTAGCGCGCGTGGCTGAGCTGGCGCGCGGCGAAGACCTGCCCGGGCCAATATTTATAGTGGGTATGCCGCGATCAGGGATTCGTTTAGCAGAGCGAGTGCTCGCAAGCCACAGTGCCGTCACGGGGGCTGGTGAGCTGGGTGAGTTCCGACGAGTGCTGGGGCTTATGGCACGCGACGCGGCCCCGGCGGACGTGTCCGATGCCGAGGCTACTCTTGCAGTAGATTTTGCAGAGCTCGGTCCGCGCTATACCGCCGCTGCTCGAGAACGAGCAGGTGATGGCGCCCGCTTTGTGGACTGTACGTCCTATAACTTTTTGTACTGCGGGCACATCCTGGCTGCTATGCCCGGTGCGCGCATCATTCATATGCATCGAGGTCCCCTCGATACCTGCTATTCAGTGTTCAAATCGTTGATTTTTGGCGCCCACAGTTACTCCTACAATCTGGAGGAGCTGGCGGATTACTACCTGAGCTATCGTGCGCAGATGAAGCATTGGCAAGACCTATATCCGCAGCAGATTCTTGATGTCAGCTATGAGGCGCTTGTGCGGGATCCCGATACCGAAGCGCGACGGATGCTGAGCTTTTGCGATCTGGAGTTTGAGGAAGGCATGCTGGATACCGACGCGACGATCGCGGTCAACACGGTGATCAGCGCCTCGAAGGTGTTGCCACTGCTGCACACCCGGTCCATTGGTGCAGCGACGCGTGCCGGCTCAGGCCTTGATGCCTTGCGGTCGCGCTTGCAGGGTGCGGGCATGCTCGGCTAAGGCTAAGGCTAAAACTAGGGATAAAGGCTCACTGAGGAGTAATAGGACTCCCGTTGCATCGAGCCACCGCTATTTCCCAGACTCCGCCAGCCAGTCCCGGTGCGTGCCCAGCAGCGCCGAGATCATGCTGCGCTCGGCGGCGCTCAGCAGCGGGTTCCAGATATCAAAGATCATGATCACGCGTGTCTGGTCGGCGTCATTCCAGGCTTCGTGCTCGATCGTGTCATCAAAGGCCCAGGCCTCGCCGATGCGCCACTCACGCACCTCATTGCCCACACGAAACCCAGCGGGTCCCGGCAGCACCAAGGGCAGATGCACGAGTAGACGTGTGTTGGTGGAGCCCGTGTGGGGCGGAATTTTCATGTGTGGCGCCAGCGCGGAAAACAATGCGGTAGGTGCGAAATCCGGTTGATCGGCCAGCGGAAGCTGTGCCAGTATCGCAGTGGTTTTAGGGCAGCGGGCCATGGCCTCCTGTTGTGGTTTGCCGTCTTTCCAGAGCCACAATGAGCTCCAGTTGTCGGAGTGGTTTAGGGGCTTGAACTGATTTTCGGGAGTCCCCGGAGCGTACTGTATATAAGGTTTGAAGCCCGGCAGGCCTTCGTTCATGAGCGTCTGAAGCTCTCCCTGAATAGTCTCAGTCGCAGCTTCGAGTGTTTCAAACCAGGGAAAATAGCTGCGATCGAAAAACGGGATTGCCGGCAGGCGCGGGTAGTGCACCTGCACGGGCTCGGCGTTGTAAACCCGCTTTACCCCGGCTACCACGTCCATGCATTCTTCAAAGCGTGTCAGCGATTCGCCGCCATACTCTTTCATCAGCGGTCCGAGAGCAGCGCGAAAGTGCTCTGCCATTGCAGCGGACTGTTGATCAACGACTTCCTGCGCGCGCTGCATCGGGGGGGCCAGCGACGCGGGTCTTTCTGACTCTGGCGGTGCGATGCGTAGCACATCTTTGTAAACCTCGGCAGCCTTCCGCAGTTCGCCCATTTGCTCAAGGATTGCGCCTTTGGACAGCATAGCCATGAAGGCATAGGGGTCGATAGCCAGTGCACTGTTGAGTGCCTTAATGGCGGCAGGCAAGTCTCCCAAGGCACGCTGGGCAATCGCCACATTCATGTGGAAGTCCACGTGACCGCTTAGTTGCGGCGCCGCGTTTTGCAAAAAGCTCAGTGCGCCGCGGGCGTCACCTTGGCGAACCATGGCTTGCGATTCGACGAATATTTTTTTCGGTTCAGCCCCAACGGACATGATTCAGTACCTTATCTTGTAAGTGCGATGCATATCGCTTGCCGCCACAACCCGTCCTTCTTCGAGCCTTGGTCGAAAGCGCACGCTGCGCAGGTATCGATAGCCACGATTGATTGCGGACTTCGCGTTTTCGCCCGTCGCATCTGTCGCAATGCTGATATCGACGGCTTCGCCGTGACGGGATACTGCGAAATCAATATCGACTTCTGCAAGGTTTGTCGTCCCAAGCGGAACAGCACCGGGATTAAATACGGTTTCTACGGGCAGCTCCAGAGGTTCCTCGAAGGTCTTGGTCAACCACGCCTCAGCGCCGCCTTCTGCCGTTCGCATAGCCCAGGTTTCTTTATAGATGCGCACGGCAGGCGCGTAACGTCGATGCCATTGGTGCCAATCGGCGATGGCCAGGCGTGCGCTGGCTCGATCATCGGCCGTGGCGTTGGGTTGTGCCGTGACGACTTTTTCCTTGTGGGCGAGTGCCTGCAGGCCATACCGGAAGTTATGCTCCTGCAGTCTCCAGAATCTCAATTGTGCTTCGCTTGCCACATCAAAGCCCGCCATCTGACCCATGCCCGCACGGAAACCGGTCTCCTGTTCGCCGGGGTATACCGATACCAGATAGGACAGTTCAATTTTGCCCTGTAAGTAGGGCAGTAATTCGAGGCTCTTATCCCCCTGCGCTGTGATGACATCGTCTATGGCCTGGTCATAAAGGTCGCTGATGCCCACGAGTCGCGGAAATCGCTGGTAGTCGATGTCACCCAGGTAAACGCCACGCATCCAATCAGCGTAGCGCAGCGTTGCTTCGCGCAGCTCGTCGTTGCCCGCATGCTGTTGGCCGCGGCTCTTGATGCGGTAGAGATAGGCCTGCTGCTTGTCCGCGGCGGCGTAGTCACCGCGACGAACATGGGTGGCAATGAGTTGCTCCAGCATGGAAATTTGAGTGGGTGTATTCAGGCCGCCGTTTACGCGGGCAAGATGAATGCCTCGGCTGAAGGCCCGAATTGCCAGATTTATGCGGTCTTCTGCCAAATAAGCCGCGCCCAAATACCCCAGGGTTGTTGCAAGGCCCGGAGACATCGGGCCTTCCTCCAGCTCTTGGTCTTCAAGGGTTTCTAGTAGAACTTTTGAGGAAGCGGGAGGATCGAGAGGTTCGGCAATGAGAAATTTTGCGGCCGCTCTAGGGTCGTCCTCTCGGAACATGCTGGCGCCATAGTAGGTTGGCGCAGAAGCCTGGGGCGTTATCGAGGAGCAGCACTCTGTGTGGTCACCATCAACAAATTGTGCCGAGCAAAAAGGCGCGAACGCCATTGCAGCCAGCGCGATTAGCGTCGTGCTGCATTTTGTGACCTTGTGCGTCTTTAAAACAATACTCGACACCGCAACGTAGTTTCCAGCGCCGTCAGTTTTTCGAGGGCGACTTCTGAGTATTCAGCGTCAATATCGATGACCACGTAACCTACATGCTCATTGGTTTGTAGGTACTGCGCAGCAATGTTGACGCCAATTTCTGAAAAAATGTTGTTAATTGCACCCATCACGCCAGGAACATTCCTGTGTATGTGAAGTAAACGGTGACAGCCATCATGCTCGGGCAGCGCTACCTCAGGCATATTAACCGAACTTATGGTCGTGCCGTTGTCTGAATATCGTGACAGCTTCTCGGCAACTTCAGCCCCAATGTTGGCCTGAGCCTCCATGGTGCTGCCACCTACATGTGGCGTCAGGAAGGCATTGTCGAAGGCCCGCAGCGGCGATATGAATTCGTCGTCGTTGGAGCGAGGCTCCACCGGGAACACATCAATCGCCGTACCTCGAATGTGTCCACTCTCCAGTGCCGTGGCGAGGGCGTCAATGTCCACCACCGTGCCCCGGGAGGCGTTGATCAATATGCTGCCTGCAGGCATCAAGGCGAGCTCTCGCTCGCCGATCATGTTGTGGGTCGCGGCAGTTTCGGGGACGTGGAGGCTGACAACATCGGAGTTGGACAGCAGCGTATCCAGACCAATGACTTGTTGGACATTGCCGATGGGCAGGCGATTGATCACATCGTGAAACTGCACGCGCATACCCAGGCCCTCAGCAATAACGCCCAACTGCATGCCGATGTTGCCGTAGCCGATGATGCCCAGGCGCTTGCCGCGAATCTCATAGGAGTGGGCGGCTGACTTCTGCCACTCGCCGCGGTGCGCGGCGGCGTTCTTGGCAGGCAAGCCACGCAAGAGAAGAATGGCTTCGGCGATGACCAACTCTGCGACGCTTCGTGTGTTGGAAAACGGCGCGTTAAACACTACGATTCCGCGACGTGTGGCTGCGTCCAGGTCCACCTGGTTAGTGCCAATACAGAAGCAGCCAATGGCAATGAGTTTGGGTGCGGCGGCGAGTATTTCTTCGCTCAGTTGAGTGCGCGAGCGGATACCCACAAAATGCGCTTTGGCGATCGCCAGCTTAAGTTCCTCTGGGGGCAAGGACTTGCTGTGATGCTCAATATTGAAGTACCCGGCGCGATTAAGAATTTCAATCGCCGAGGGGTGCACGCCCTCGAGCAACAGGATACGAATTTTGGTTTTTTCGAGGGATTTCTGCGCCATTTTTGGGTAACTCTGCAGGGTGCTTCTGAATGATATTCACGCAGCCTGAGCGCCGCGGCGGCGCATGGTAGCATACGCCGCCGCGGCGTCTGGATCCCGCTACCTGACCTCGGTATTTTCTCGGAGAGCCCCGTGCTAAGTCCTCAACAACTCGAATCACTGGCGTCGCTGGTCGATGAAAAAGGCCTGCGTACTGACGAGGAATCCTGCCTCCAGTACGGACGAGACTGGACGCGGGTACATAAGCCCAATCCGGCGGCTGTCGTTTTACCATCGTCTATAGAGCAGGTGCAGGCTATTGTGCGCTGGGCCTGCAAAGAAAATGTCGCGCTGGTGCCCTCGGGTGGTCGTAGTGGTTTATCCGCAGGCGCGGTCGCCGCCAATGGCGAACTGGTGGTCGCCCTGGATCGCATGAATGAAATGAGCGGTTTTGATGCCACGGATCGTACCGTGAGCTGTGGCGCCGGCGTTGTTACCGCACAGCTTCAGGAGTTTGCCGAAGAACAGGGGCTGTTTTATCCCGTGGACTTTGCCTCCAGTGGCTCCAGTCAGATTGGTGGCAACATCGCCACAAATGCCGGCGGCATCAAAGTTATTCGCTACGGTATGACCCGAGACTGGGTCGCGGGCCTAAAAGTGGTAACGGGTACTGGAGAGCTTTTAGACTTGAACCGAGGCTTGGTAAAAAACAACGCCGGCTATGATTTTAGGCATCTCATGATTGGGTCTGAAGGGACCTTGGGTATTATCGTCCAGGCCACAATGCGTTTAGAGGCGCAGCCTGCCGAGCGTGCTGTCATGGTGTTGGGCACTCCCGATATGGTGTCGATCATGCAGGTGCTGCGAACGTTTCGGGACCGAGTGCGTTTAGAGGCGTTTGAGTTTTTCTCTGAAGAAGCGCTCTCCAAGGTCATTGAGCATCAAGGTTTACTGCGGCCCTTCGAGACCGCGAGCCGCTACTACGCATTACTAGAATTTGAGAAGCAGGATGAGCGTGCTGAGGTTGCCGCCATGAACTGCTTTGAGCACTGTGTGGAGGCCGGCTGGGTTGAAGACGGGGTCATGAGTCAGAGTCTCGCCCAGGCCAGTGCGCTCTGGAGATTGCGCGAGGATATCTCTGAGACTATCTCGCGATGGACGCCTTACAAAAATGACATTTCGACGATCGTGTCTCGAGTGCCGTCTCTACTTGAGGAGGTTGAGGCGTTAGTAAGTGCTAACTATCCAGATTTTGAAATCATTTGGTTTGGACACATCGGCGACGGCAATGTGCACCTGAATATTCTCAAGCCTGATGCCATGCCCATGGAAGAGTTTCAGGCGCGCTGTGGGTCGGTGAGCCAGGGTGTGTTCGAGTCTGTGGCTCGTCATGGAGGTAGCATTTCGGCGGAGCACGGTGTGGGCTTATTGAAAAAACCGTATTTGGGGTACAGCCGTTCTGAGGCTGAGATTGCCCTTATGGCGCAACTCAAGCGGGTATTTGACCCGGCGGGGATTATGAATCCAGGAAAGATTTTGGACGCTTAATATCCCGTACACCTTCCGCGGTACCCAAGAGCAATCGGTCGGCCGGGCGCAATGCGAACAGGCCATTGCAGACTACACCGACAATCCCGTTTATTTTTGCCTCGGTGGCCAGGGGCTGCGCTATGGGGAAATTGTAGACATCGATAATCACATTGCCGTTGTCTGTGATCACGCCTTCGCGAAGAACAGGATCGCCGCCGAGTTTGACGATTTCCCGGGCAACGTGACTGCGGGCCATGGGGATGACCTCTATCGGTAGGGGGAACTCTCCCAACACCGGGACCCACTTGCTAGCATCGGCGATGCAGATAAATTCCTTGGCCACCGCGGCGACAATTTTTTCCCGCGTGAGTGCTGCACCGCCTCCTTTGATGAGCTCCAATGCCTCATTACATTCGTCGGCGCCATCGATGTACACCGCCACCTGGTCCACAGCGTTCAGGTCATAGACCGGAATGTTGTGACTTTTAAGTCGTTCGGTACTGGCTTGTGAGCTAGCTACTGCGCCATCGAAGCAGTGAGCCACATCGGCCAGTAGATCGATAAACATATTCGCGGTAGAGCCGGTTCCGATGCCCAATACCGTGTCGGACTCGAGCTGCGGCTTGATGATGTCGAGCGCGGCCTGCGCAACGCTCAGCTTGAGGCTGTCCTGATTCATCCGTCTCTCGTGGTGAGCCTGAGTTTGGCCCAGTGTACCCGTGCGGGGATGGAGCTGGGAGGCCGCGTTCCATAAACTTTTACCGTCTTGGTGTAGGAGTCCCCAAAACGCTGGCTGCAAGCTGCTTGCCACTGCATTAATATGCATGTTTTACCAGTTGACCCTTGTTATGCCTGAGTCCTACATCAAGCGGATTCTCGAAGCGCGCGTTTATGACGTGGCGCGGGAGACTCCTGTGGATCAAGCAATGCTGTTATCCAAAAGATTCAATAACAGTATTTGGCTGAAGCGCGAAGATCTGCAGCCCGTGTTCTCTTTTAAGATCCGTGGTGCGTACAACAAAATGACGCGCCTGAGCGCGGCGCAGCGGGAGCGTGGCGTCATTGCGGCCTCTGCGGGAAACCACGCCCAGGGTCTGGCCATGGCAGCGCAGCATCTAGGCGTTTCAGCAACGATTGTGATGCCGCGAACAACGCCGAGTATTAAGATTGATGCTGTGCGAAACCGCGGTGCCCATGTAGTTCTGTATGGAGATAACTTTGACGAGGCCTCCGTTCACGCGCAAAAGCTGCAAAAGGAGAAAGACCTCACTTATGTGCACCCCTTTGACGACCCTGATGTCATTGCGGGGCAGGGCACTGTAGGCATGGAGATTGTTCGCCAGCATCAGGAGCCTCTGGATGCGGTATTTATCCCCGTTGGCGGGGGCGGCCTATTAGCTGGAATGGCGGCTTATATTCGTTACGTTTGGCCAACAACCAAAATTATCGGCGTGGAGCCTGAAGACGCGGCCTGCCTTAAAGCGGCTCTGGAAAAGGGTCGGCGAGTAACTTTGCCAGAGGTGGGGCTGTTTGCGGATGGCTGCGCGGTAGCTCAGGTCGGCAAGGAAACCTTTCGAATTATTCGCGAAACAGTTGATGAGGTGATTACCGCGAGCACCGATGAAATGTGCGCGGCGATCAAGGACATCTTTGAGGACACCCGGGGCATTGCCGAGCCGGCTGGGGCGCTGGCCTTGGCGGGGCTCAAAAAGTATGTCGAGCGGGAAGGTGTTCAGGGGCAGCAGCTGTTGGCGGTGCTTAGCGGCGCGAATACCAACTTTGATCGGCTGCGATATATCTCAGAGCGTACCGAGATCGGTGAGAAGCGTGAGGCTGTGGTTAGCGTCACTATTCCGGAAGAGCCAGGCGCATTCCGAAAATTTTGCAGTAACCTCGGGCGCCGCAGCATCACTGAGTTTAATTACCGCTATAGCAGTGCTCAGGGTGCGCGGGTGTTTGTGGGGATGTCGGTGGAGCCAGGCGGTGATGATCTACATGCGCTTTTGACCCAGCTCACCGAGAAGGGCTATGAGTGCGAGGATCTTACTGACAACGAAATGGCCAAGCTGCATGTTCGTTATATGGTGGGTGGGCTTGCACCAGAAAGCGTTGGCCAGGAACGCGTGTATCGGGTGGAGTTTCCAGAGCGGCCAGGCGCGCTATTGAAGTTTCTGTCAGGCCTCGGGCA
>NZ_JBLGBE010000006.1:0-80512 GCF_047617445.1 Congregibacter sp. | reverse complement strand
CGACGTTGCTGCGATTGATCTGCTTGAGCGGGCTGTGCGCATGGCCATCTAAAGTGCGACGCCAGCTGAGCCAGTCTCCTTTAGGCGGAGTGGCCAGCATTTTGCTGCTAACAGCTTGGTAGTCTTCCAGCGTCTGATTCGTGAAGTTACCGGCTGACTTGGCCAGTTGATCAATAGCGTCTGACCCTGACCATTCCACCTGGCCCTCTTCCTGCTCCGGCAGTTCTACCGACGTTGACACAAGCTGAGAGTCACCAAGGTCCTGAGCGTTGCTGGCGATAAGAAACTCGGTGAGTTGGCGATGTTGATGTAGGCTCAGTGAAGCCGTTTGCCCCGGGGGCATTTGCGTGCGCACGTAGTCAAACAACTCCTGGGCTGAGCGGTCCTTCCACTTGCTGACGAAAGCAACGCCCGTCAGCGGGGAGCCGTGGGCTGACCCGCGAAGGCTGGCGCTGTGGCAACTGGCACACTGATCAGCATAGACTATTTCAGCCGGACTCTGCGCCAGAGCAACGCCGCTGCCGCATAGCATAATCGCCGCGATTGCCCGGGAACGTCTGAGTGAGATCTTCATACGGAGTAGTCTCCATCATCGCCATCGCCATCGCCATCGCCATCGCCATCGCCAACAGACGCTCTGATCACAGTTCGCCTGGCGCTACTAATCAGCCAGCCGCTGGAATTCCATTTCCGGGAAGCCGTTGTCTACTGACTCCCGGAGCTTGTCGTAGTAAACATTGGCGCCGCCGAAGTAGATGAGAACCCGCGGCTTGTGACCTTCCATATTGGCGCCCATCATCCACGAATGGACCGAGTCGCCTTTATCCATAAGGGTCATCTTGTGAACCTCGGTGACGTGAGCAGACCATTCTTCCTCGGCTTCGATCTTCGGCGCCATTACGTCATAACCTTCGGCCTCCATTTTCTTGATGCAGTCGGACACGTACATCGCGTTTTGTTCAATGGATGTGGGGAGGTTGGCAAACGGTGCCTGGGGCCCGGTGATGGTGAACAGGTTGGGGAAGTCCGCAACGCACATGCCCATAATGGCGTTCGAGGTTTCCTTCCATTTCTCGCGCAGGGACTGACCGCTCAGGCCGCGTATCGGGAACGCCTCCAGAGCGCCGGTGTAGGCGCTGAACCCGGTGGCGATAACGATAATGTCGAACTCGTAGTGGCTCTCGGTCGTGCGCACGCCGGTTTCTGTGATCTCCACCAGGGGTTCCCTGTCGCGGATATCGACCAGGTTCACGTTGTCGCGGGCGAACGCTTCGAGGTAACCGTGATCCAGGGGTGGGCGCTTGGCGAAGAGCGGGTACTCGCCGATCTTTGGTACCAGCAGGTCGGCTATTTCCGGGTCTTCGATGCGCTCGCGCATCTTGCGCGCAATGAAGCGTGAGGCAGTGGCGTTGGCTTCTTCACTGACCAGCAGGTCATCGAAGGTTTCGAAGAACCAGCGGAAACTCCCGGTCCAGTTCTCTTCGAAGATCTTTTCTACTTCATCCGCAGGCGTATCCATGAGGTTGCGTCCGGCCGGGCTGTTGAAGGCCATGCCGAAGCTGTGGTTTCGGCAGGTAGCGACAATCTGGTCGTAGTTTTCCTTGATCTCCTTCTCCCACTCGGGGGTCATGGGACGCTGCATGGCCGGTAGAATAAAGTTCGGAGTGCGCTGGAATACCGTGACACTCTCTGCGTCTTCTGCCATCGCCGGGACCATCTGCACGGTCGTCGCGCCGGAACCAATAATGCCGATACGCTTGCCTTTCCATTCCAGGCCTTCGGGCCAGCGAGAGGAATGGAACAGCGGACCCTTAAAGGTATCCATGCCTGGAGTCTTGGGGATCACCGGCTCGGAGATCATGCCCATGGCGCTCACCAGGTACTTGCAGGTGAAGCTCTCGCCACCACCGGTCTTTACCATCCAGTGGCCGCTATCGGCCTGATAGTCGGCGCTGACTATCTCGGTATTCAGTTGAATGTCTTTCCACATGTCGCACTCGTCGGCGACGAAGTGGAAGTAGGACAGGGCCTCAGACCAATCCGGGTAGCGAAGCGTCCAGGACCATTTCTGAAGCAATTCCTTGGAAAAAGTCAGGCAGTAGTAATAGCTCTCGCTGTCGGTCATCGCCCCCGGATAACGGTTCCAGGTCCAGGTGCCGCCGATATCCGAGGCCCTGTCAAAGACCTTAATAGACTGCCCCGCTTCACGCAGATGGTGGATAAGAGCCAGGCCGGCGAAGCCTGCGCCAATAGCGATTACGTCGTAATCTACTTTTTCCCCAGAGGCCATAATTGTTCTCCCTGTCTTATGTTTTATTCGTTCCAGCGATTAATCTGTAGGGTGTTTTAGGTTTCAATCATCTGCATCAAGGTAATGACCGTATTTCTTCATTGCATGTTCGCGCAGTGTGGGCGTGTGGTAGCTCGGGAATAGCCCGGGCGCAGCTTCATAATCACGCAGAACGGTTCGCGCAACGGTGATCTTGTGAACCTCGGTAGGGCCGTCTACAACACCCAGTTCAGGAATGTCTCCCCACATATACATGAGTGGGATTTCATCAGACATGCCGAGGCTTCCATGCAGGTGCATGGCACGGTAAACGACGTCCTGAAGCACCTTCGGGGTCGCCGCCTTAATGGCGGCAATTTCCTTGCGCACTTCGCGATTGTATTCCTTGTGTTTATCGATCAGCCACGCGGTATATAGCACATGCAGTCGATATTGCAGTATCTGAGTGTAGCTGTCGGCAATCTTCTCCTGAGTGAACTGTTTGTCGCCCAGCAAACCGCCTTTGGTGGTGCGACTTACGGCGCGCTCGCACATCATATCCATGGCTTTTTTGAGTTTGCCAACGCTGCGCATTGCGTGGTGCACGCGCCCTCCGCCGAGTCGGGTCTGGGCGACCAGAAACCCCTGGCCCTCCTCGCCGAGAAGATTGTCCGCCGGAACGCGGCAATCGCTGAAGCGGATATAGGCGTGGACACCGTCACCCTGCTCGACGTAAGGGCCCACCGCTGAATTGCGCAGTATCTCCATCCCGGGAGTATCCTTTTCTACGAGAATGATCGAGGCCCCCTGGTGAATGGGCTTTTCCGGGCTGGTGACGACCATCACCAGTAGGAATTCCGAAAAGCGTGCATGTGATGCAAACCATTTTTCGCCGTTGATCACCCACTCATCACCTTCGCGGGTGGCTGTGCAGGTGAATTCAGCCGGATCAGCGCCGGCCTGGGGCTCGGTCATGGAATAGCATGACGCGATATCACCATTGAGCAGCGGTGTAAGAAAGCGCGCTTTCTGGTCTGCAGTACCGAACTTGGCGAGAATCTCAGCGTTACCGGAATCCGGGGCCTGACAGCCAAACACACTGGGTCCAAAGCGACTGCGTCCCAGGATCTCGTTCATCAAACCGAGGTTAACCTGACCATAGCCCTGTCCACCCAGTTCGTGCTCCAGGTGGCAGGCCCACAGCCCACGCTCCTTAACGATTGCTTTGAGCGGCGCCATTGCTTTTGCGGCCGGCGAATTCGGATCGAAGGGATCGCCCGGGCCACGAAACACGAGATCGAGGGGTTCGATTTCGGTTCGGGTAAATTCGTCTACCCAGGCTAGGGAAGCCTGAAATTCAGGATCAGTTTCGAAGGACCAGGACACTTGTACACTCCTAATTGTATTAGTGGGAACAGCTGAGTCTGGGGTATTGAGCTCGCGCATGGGGCCGAGGTTTTGCGCAGGGCAGTTCTCGCGTATTGAGCTTGCCGCAGGCGTACGAACCCGCCGTGGTTGTGCATGCTTATATCCATGAGCGACCTTGTTAGGATTATTAGCCTTAATTAATAGGTCGCGTCAGACTTGCTTTCGCTGGCTTCTAGTTTAAACTTGCTGAATACAAACAAGCAACAAAAACCAATAATATTTAACCTGTCAGGTTACCTCATGGAAGATTCTAAAGTCTGGGTCATTACCGGTGCATCGCGCGGTATCGGTGCTGCCATTGCGCGCCGCGCTGCGCAGGAAGGCGCTCGCGTGGCATTGCTGGCGCGCGGGAACGAAGTTAGCGCGGTCGCCGATTCTCTGGGAGATCAAGCCATCGCTATCCGGACCGATGTGTCAGATCCGACTTCTGTCGCGGATGCATTCGCGCAGATAATCGACCGTTTCGGCACTGTGAATGTGGTTGTTAACAATGCGGGCGTGCACCGCGGTGGTCGTTTGAAGCGCCTCAGTCGAGAGCACTGGCAAGAGGTAATTGACGTGAATCTCAGCGGGGCTTTGACTGTTGCCCAGGCAGCGGCCCCCTATTTTGAAAAGGGCGACAGCCTCATCAATATTGGCGCGGTAGTGGGCTTTCGCGGTTTTCCCGGTGATGTGGCCTACGCGTCGTCCAAGGCTGGCCTTGCGGGCATGACCAAGGCTCTTGCGATCGAGCTGGCCCCCAAAGGAATCACCGTCAACCTGGTGATTCCCGGTCTGGTTTTGACTGAAATGACCCAGGGATTGACGGAGACTGCCCTGGAGGCCATGCGCAAGCAGATTCCCGTTGGCCGATTCGCCGAGCCCGAAGAGATAGCTGACGTTGTGTATTGGGTGAGCAATAGCCGTTACATGACGGGCGCGGTGGTGCCGGTAGAGGGTGGGCTTATGTCGAGCTTTGGAATCACGGGCTAATGGCCCATGAAGCGGAAAAGGTGCGTCCATGGCTCGCCCGAGAGCTGGGGTGGGAGGCTCCGGTCTTTGCCGGCGCGCTGAGCGGTGGCAACTCCAACCTGACCTGGTCCTTTGAGTCGGATTCTGAGGCCTGTGTTGTCCGAACGTTTCCCGCAGAGACTATTTCGCCTACCGCTCATCGAGGTATTGAGCGTGAAGAGAGAGTCCTGCGCGCCGTTGAGGGTCATGTAAAGGCGCCGAGGGTGCTCGGCTGGTGTGATGACAGCAGCGTGTTGGGTCGTCCATTTCTGGTGGTTGAGCGCATCAACGGTACGGCTATTACCGATACGCTGCCGTCAGCGTATGCCAGCGATGAAAACGCGCCTGACAAACTGGGCAGGGACCTGATCGATCAGTTGGCGGCTATTCACAAGGTGCCATTTCCGTCTCCTGCGCTGGAGAAAATCGGCCGCCCCGAGAACTTTTTGGAGCGGCAGTTGGCGCGCTGGATAAAGGTTCGCGAAGACACGGCCGTACGGGATTTGCCGGCTCTGTTTTCCCTGGGACAATGGCTCCTCGACAATATTCCGCCTCCCTGCGAGCCCTGTCTCATACACGGCGACTATCACCTTGATAACACCCTGGCGTCGCGTGAGCTGCCGGAGATTCTCGCAGTCATAGATTGGGAAATGGCTACCGTTGGGGATCCATATACGGATTTGGGGTTGGTCCTGATGCTGTGGGGCGAGAAACGCAGCGTTGATCCGCCGGCGTTCAGCCATTTGCAGGCTATCTCGCGGCGGCCCGGTGTCATTGATCGCCGCGGTCTGGCTGAGCGATGGGCTCTGGCGACAGGTCGAGGTCTTGATCATCTTGATTACTACATGGCCTTTTCTTTCTGGCGCCTCGCTGCGATTGTCGAGGGCGCCTATTGTCTCTTTCAACAAGGCAAGGTTGATTCCCAATACGCTCAGGATCTGAAGTACAACGTGCCTGCGCTACTGGCTGAAGCGAAGCGGGCGGCGAGCGGTGATTGGTAGGAGAGCAGCATGTTAAGCACGATGATGCATTTACCGCTGTGCGTTAGAACGATCACTCAATTTGGTGCCCGGCATTTCGCCAGCAGTCGCATAGGTGAGTATGACGGAGCACGAATCCACTGGAAGAGCTATGACGCGGTGGCAGGGGATGCGGCTCGTCTTGCCCACGGCTTGCTTGCACTGGGCTTAAAAAATGGCGATCGCGTTGGCACGTTTATGTGGAACAGCGCCGAGCACTTGCAGGCCTACCTTGCTGTCCCGAGCGTGGGCGGCGTTATGCACACCGTCAACTGCAGGCTGTCGCCAGAACATATCAGCTACATAATCAACCATGCTGAAGACCGGTTTCTTATCGTCGATGGCCGCCTGGAAGAAATTCTTGCGCCTGTCCTTCCTCAGCTGACGACCGTTGAGCGGATTCTAGTCGTGAATCCGAAGGGCAAGCTCTCTGCGGATCCGCGGGTTGTCGACTTCGCTGCTCTTATAGAAGGCCATCCGCCAGTGTTTGACTGGCCGGATGTTGATGAGCTTCAGGCTGCAGGTATTTGCTATACCAGTGGCACCACGGGTAATCCAAAGGGCGTGGTCTACAGCCAGAAAACGACCTATCTGCACGCGCTTGCGTCTCGATCTGTAGACAGCTTTGGTGTATGTGAGCGCGATACCATTCTGATGTTGCCATCGATGTTTCATGCCAATGCCTGGGGGTTTCCCTATAGTGGATGGCTGTCCGGTGCCGATATGGTTATGCCCGGACCGCATACGCAGATACAGCACCTGCGCAGGATGATCGAGCGCGCGAGGCCGACGCTAACCGCAATGGTGCCCACGATCCTCGGTGATTTGCTTCGCGCAGATGATGAGGATGGACTCGACTTGAGCTGCTTTCGCGCTATCGTATGTGGTGGCTCGGCGGTGCCTTCTATTATGATAGAGGCCGCCAGGGATCGCTGGGGTGTACCGGTGATTCAGGGCTGGGGTATGACCGAGACGAGCCCCATGTGCGTGCTTTCGCACCCTCCTAAAGACCTTGGAGACACCAGTGAGACCAGCTGGCGTATGAAGAGTGGTCGTCCGGTTCCCGGCATCGAAGTGCGTGTGGTGGCAGACGATGGTGTGGCTGCGCCCCAGGATGGGAGGACGGTCGGTGAACTGCAGCTAAGAGGTACCTGGGTTACCGGCGGCTACCTGCATACAGATAGTGATGCGTTTAGCGAGGATGGCTGGTTGCGTACCGGTGATATGGGGCACATCGACGAGCGGGGATATGTGCAACTCACCGACCGGACGAAGGATGTGATTAAGTCGGGGGGAGAATGGATTTCCTCGGTGGACCTTGAAGACCGGCTTCTCCAGCATCCCGGTGTGAGTGAGGTAGCCGTGATTGCCACGCCGGATGAGCGCTGGCAGGAGCGGCCTCTTGCCATTGTGGTTTCCGATAGTGGTACTCAATTAACGCCCGAGGATCTTCGAGACTTCCTCAAAGGCAGGGTGGCAAAATTCTGGATTCCCGAATACTGGTGTTTTACAGATCATATTTTGAAAACGAGTATCGGCAAGATCGACAAGAAAGCATTGCGAGACCAGAACGAATCGGGCGCACTGAATGTCCAAACTATCCAATAACTGGTAGCGGTTTTTCGAGGGGGCAAGTATGCAAACACGGCACGACGAAGCGAAGAGCGAGAGCACGGTAAACAAGCAGACCGAGCGCAGCGCACTGTCAGATAAAAAGATGCTTGAGGCCGCCGTAGCACTTGTCAACGAGCGTGGAACGTCGAAAACCACACTGAAAGATATCGGTGAACTGGCAGGCTATAGCCGCGGTCTTGCGAGTTATCGGTTTGGATCCAAAGATGGTTTGTGGATGGAGTTGTTCGCACGCTTTGATGAGCGATGGAAGTCACATCTGCGAGAGTATTTGGAGGGCAAAACGGGCCTCGAAGCTATTCGTTCGGCAATCCACGCTCAGCGAGACTTTTTTCGGCGGGAACCCGAGTATCTGCGTGCCATGTACATCCTCTGGTATGAGTCTCTGGGCAAGGAATCCGATATACGGGCCAAGCTTGCTGATCACCACCGCATTTATCGGCGAGATGTGCGGCGGTGGGTCGAGGCGGCGCAAGATTTGAAGGAAGTCTCTTCAACGATTGATGCGCAGCAGTTCGCCATCGGCTACTGCTCTTTTATGTTCGGCACTATTTATCAGTGGGTGGTGGCACCGGATGCAATCGATCTCGACGCATTGCTTGCCCACTACGAAGAAAGTACTTTATTTAATCTGGTGAGAGGGGATCAATAGCCATGGCATATCTTACGGTCGATGGAAACTATCGCGTGTACTACGAAGATCACGGTCATGGCGATATGGCGTTGCTGTTGATTCACGGCTGGGGAATGAGTAGCCGGGTTTGGGATGGCGTACTTATCCCGCTGCTAGATGCGGGTTATCGCGTTGTTACGATGGATCATCGGGGCTGCGGTAGGTCAGACCACGATTTTGAAGATCTGGGTATCGAGGCTATCGCCTCTGATGTGGTAAAGCTGGCTACCTCGCTGGGCTTGAAAAAAGTGGTGCTCAATGGCTGGTCTCTAGGCGGTGCAGTGGCCACCCAGGCAGCGCACGATCTTGGCTCAAGCTGTGCGGGATTGATTCTCACGGCGGGCGCAAGTCCGATTTATACGCAAAAGCCGGATCTTAACTTGGGTGGTACCGCCGACGATGTGGTGGCCACCGTTGCCGCTATCGACGCTGACCGCATCAATTTTTTATCCGGCTTGTCTCATGCGGTCTGCGCCAAGCCGGTCACAGAAAAGCTGACAGACTGGATGGCAGACTGCTTCATTGAGTCGGCTGCCCGGGCATCATCGACGCTTGGAGAGCTGGCGCATCTTGATCAGCGCGACATACTGCTTGCGCTTGATTTGCCGGTTCTGTCGTTTATCTGCGAGCAGGATGGTTTTGTGGCACCGGGGATATCTCGCTGGGTAGCAGACAATCATCCAAGGGCGAGGGGCGTCATCTTCCCTGAGAGCGGCCACGCGCCCTTTATCGAGGAGCGTGAGGCTTATCTGCAGGAGCTTCATACATTTATTTCATCGCTGTAATACGGCCTAACTGGATAACCGACAATGAGCAATAACCTTACCTAAAGCTTGTGGTCCGACTTTCGTAACCCGGGTCTCTGGCGTCAGTCTCTCGAGACCTTTTACGCGGAATGAATGGATCAGATAGCGGCCCCTAGCGTCGAATCCTGGAGCTATATATAGAGAATGATTAAGACAAGCTGCCACTGTGGGGCGGTTGTGATCCAGATATCGACAATGCCTGACACGCTGACTCGTCAGAGTCGCTCGTCCTGGCCGTCAATGCTCGAATGCTACCCAGGGAAGACATCAAAGGCCTGCAAGTAAGAACCTTTGATGGTGCGGATACCTGGAAATATATTGATTGATGGCAATGGTAATTGGGAAAGAAAGAAGCCGGCTATGTAAGAGTTTTTCTGCCGGCTGATACGCCTAGGAAAAATCAGCTGGACGCTACAGCCACTTGCTGCTTGAGAAAGCTTCCAAGCTCGCGATTAAACACGCCAGCAACACGCTCTAGATTTCCGACCATCCGGTCATTCACGGTTGACGACGGCGTAGCACATTCCAAAAATGCTTCCCGATCCTTGATGTAGGCAACAACCTCGTCTCGTGCCTGCTGCATTTCCTCAAAACTGGCACTCTCTCCGCTGGGAATCTCTGGGCGCGGGGACAGGTCAGCACGCTCGCAGGCGGCAAAGGCTGAGCCCGACGCCAGCATGGAAGTAAGCAATAACGCAGTAAGTTTCATGGGTAATCTCCTGATTACGTGTGTATGTGTATCGAACATTGCAAGTATTGTTACTTTAAGTAACGCTTGCAACGCCAGTATGTATCACTCTGCAATTTAAAAACAAGCCCATATTACGAATAATAGTTTGTAAATATTTGTTTTATATGAGGTTTTTTTTCAAATAAAGCACCACCATGGTGCTCCCGCGCACCAATATAGCGCTTTAATCTGTTACTTTATGACACTTTTGAGGGCTACTCGCTTCACCTCTCAAGAGTACGCAGACAACCGCAACCTGGTTAAAACACCGTTTAACCGCGTTGAGATCGATCAATTGATCGCCACTATTAAGTATGAGCAGCAGATCCCCCAGGACTCTACGCTGGATGCCAGTCTGTGGTACTCCTCCATGGATCGCCTGAGCCGCCGCTCCGGCATGTTTACCGATCCAGCCAATGAGCCTGAAACAATAGCCATCGACGAGCAGCAGTTCCAAAACCTTGGCTTCGACGTTCGCTATGCGTTGTCCTGGGGTACGGACCATGCACTGACCCTGGGAACCACGGGATACCTTGGCGACAGCCCCCGCACTCGACACGTTAGCGACAACATTCGTTCCAGCGCACAGGACCCCCAGGATCTGGCCTTTGAGCAGGATCGCCTCATGACTTACAACGCACTGTTCGTAGAAAATCTGTTCCGCTTTGGCAATCTCAGTGTCGTGCCCACGCTGCGCTACGAGCGGGTGAACTACAATCTGGAGGAACTGGTGAAGAACGAGAGCCTCAGTCGAGACGCTATCGATTTCGACGAGACATTTAACGAAACGCTCTTTGGACTGGGCCTGATGTACCAGACCAGCGAGCAATCAGAACTCTACGCCAAGTTCTCAGAATCCTATCGCCCGCAACGCTTTGACGATTTGATCAACCCTGCGTCGGAACTCGCTGGCGACAATGGTCCTAACGCGTCCCGGGCCATGAACTATGAAGTTGGCTTCCGCAGTCAGCCTATAGATAATCTGGTGTTTGACATCAGCGTCTTTCGCATCGATTTTGACGATAAGATCGAACAGATTCAGGTCAACATCACCGACGTCGAGCGCGTAAACAGTGGCGACTCGCGACATCAGGGCATCGAGTTCAGCGCAGAGTACGACGTGCTACTCAGTGAATCGTACTCACTAAAATTCTTTGCCAATGGCTCTTTGCTGGATGCCGAAATTACAAGCAGTCTGAATACCAGCCTTGAGGGCAACAACACGGCGTTTTCGCCTGACTACCTAATTCGCACTGGCGTACTGTTTGACAGCCGGGACTTGACCGTCTCGCTGACAGCGACGCTGGTGGGAGAGCAATTTTGGCAGGACGCCAACCTACCCCGGGGTGCCGGCGCAGGCGTTATAGATGCGGAGATACCCGCCTACGAAGTGGTCGACCTAAGCGCGGAGTACCGCATCGGTAGTCAATGGGCCATACACGGCGGCATCAATAACCTCCTAGATCAGGATTATTTCAGTCGGGTGCGTAACGACGGCATCGAGCCGGCGCTGGATCGTACTTTGTACCTTGGCTTTCGATTTGAACTTTGGTAGCCCGTCGCGGCTCCGAAACTGTGGCTACTGCTGCCACCTGTATCCAAAGCATCCACAGTAGGTCCGCTTCGCCAGGAAGCCTGCTCCAATTGCCGACAGGGAACGTAACGCCGTAGTAGTCCCCTGACTTTCACTGAGTTCCACGGGCAAAGTGGTTTACAACCGGAAGACACCTTATCTGAATGGAACCGCTCGATGTAGTCACATATCGGCTTTAGCGACATCCAGAGTCCGGTATTTTGTGTGGTGCGTACGCTGCCGTTTCAGAAGGCCAAAGAAGCTTTCGCAAGCGGCGTTGCCACTGCAATGACCCACTGCGCTCATTGAACATACCCTTGCATTTTGCTTAAGAAACCGCGGGTAATCGCCACTCAGTTCCTTCCATAACCGCTCATCTCCAGGTATCCCTGGCCCAGGCGCCGTGTCGAATCCGCAGACCGGACACTCACCGCACCCTCCCAGTAGCGTATTCCGGTGTCCATTTCCTGGTCGTCAAGGAGTGCCTCTACGCGAAGCTCGATGGCTGATCCGGGAATGGTGAGCCGCCACTCCACCGGATACCGCGCGCCCGCGGGAGACTCCCACCAGCGAAGCGGTTCAAGACCAAAGTCCTTGGCGGCGAGGGGCTGACGAACACCCTTGCTACTCAGCAGTGTGCCGGCACTGTACGGGTCAGTGCTGCCCGATTGGTCGCGGAGGCGGTAGAGCATCAGATCATCTCCATTATCCAGTTGCAGGGAGAACCAGTCCCAGCCCACCTGGTCTTTGCCAAGGGCGCTGGTGCTCCATTCGCGATCAAGCCAGGAGAGGCCCGATACACTGACCGTTTTTCCCGCGCGGACAAGCGTGCCTTGCGTTGCCAGGCGCGTGATCGAATAGTAGTAGGACGCGTTACCCGCATCGGCGCTTTTCTGACTTAAACCCTCTGCTCCCTGCAACAGCGGAGCGCGCTCGGGCTTCAGGGTCAGGTCCAGTGCAAAGCCCTCAGTGGCAAGCCGCAGCTGCCAGGGAAAGGCGCCATCTTCTGCGCCCTGAATGGACCAGTCTTCCAGCCACAGTCGAAAAGGGTTCGACGTCTGCCCCGCAAGGTTCAACGCACCGCGGGAGAGTCGCGATGCATGCTCATGCGTAGCGCCATCCAAATCTGTAAGGGCGGTGTGAGCCATCCAGACCTGTCGCGTCGCCCAGGCCGAAGGGCGCTCAGCGTCCTTTGCTGCAAGCGCTATGCGAAAAAACGTCACCTGATAGCCGAAGTGCTCACCCTCCGGGGACTGCAACTGTCCCGTGACGTACCACCACTCATTGCGAAAATCCGGATGTGCATTGTGATCGCCCGGGAAGACAAAGTGACGGGGCTCCAGCGCCCGCGCGAACCCCGCCGCCGCTTCTCCCCCCAGCGCACTGGCCACGTCGATGCCGGGATCCGCCGCCGGCTGACGCTCACACCCGACACAGCACAGAGCCAGCAGTGGCAGCAGCAGACGTTTCACGGAGCGTACAGTGCCTCGCGCAGGTCGCCACCGGCAAGGCGCCTGGCCGGCCAGATGGCTGCGAGAGCGGCAGCAAACACTGCCAGCAACAGGGCATTGAGCACCACGCTGCCATCGATGACCGTAGCCATGGTCCAGCCGAAAGAGCGTTGGTTGATGACATCGATGAGCAGTAGCGACATCGCCCCACCCAGGGGCAGTGCCAGCAGCCCCGCCAGCGCACCGCTTAGCGCTGCCTGGGCGAGCACCAGGGCCTGCAGCTGCCCCGGTGTTACTCCCGTAGCGCGCAAAATCGCGAACTCGCGCCGTCGCTCAAGAAACAGCGCCATCAGTGCGCTGACTATGCCCACGAAGGCCACAAGGACCACCAGTGCGCGCAGCACGTCGGTGATGACAAAGGTGCGGTCGAATATCGCCAGGGAGCGCTCACTGATCTGGTTATTGAAGATCACCTGCAGATCCAGTTTTTGCGCCGCGGCCAGGGCCAGAATATGCTGTTGCACCGTATCCGCATCGGCTTCAGGGTCCAGGATAACGGCCAGGGTCGAGATCTCGCGATCCTGCCAGTGCTTTGCGTAGTCAGAAAACGGCAGCACGGCGGCGCCATAAGAGCTGGCGAAATCGCGGTAAATCCCCTTGATGGGATAGTTGCGAATACCCTGAGGCGTCGTCAGCGCCAGCGTGTCACCCAGGGATAAGCCTCGACGATTGGCCAAAGGCTCGGAGACGAGCAGTCCTCCACCTTCGCGCAGCAGCCTGGCCGCAGCATCCTCAGCACCGGCGAGCAACTCGAAATGTCGGCTCTGTGCCATACCCGCGTCCAGGACCAGCACAGACAACATCTCGCCGTCCAAGCGCAGGCTTTTTTGTCGAGCGGCGGACATCCGCTGCACGCCGGGCACATCTGCCAGCAGATCCGCCAACGCGGGGTCCAGACCTTTTCCCTCGCGCGCGTCATAGATGTACAGATCGCCCTGCAGCGTTGCGTCCAGCCAGCTTTCGACGCTGGTGCGGAAAGAGCCAATCATGATGGATACGCCTACGGTGGCCGACACGGCAACGGTCAGCGCGACGATCGCCGGGGCCGTGCGCGGCAGGGCACTTTGCAGGCCGCGCAGGGCGAGCTGGAGTGACACACCGCCGCTCCCCGCCACGGCATGAACCATGGCACCAAGGAGCAGGCGCAGCACTGCCGCGCAGAGCAGGCTGTAACCTGCGATCAGCAAAAACAATGCAACGAAGCCGGTAATCAGCGACTGACCCGACAGGGCGATAAGCACTGGACAACTGAGTACCAGCACAAGCGCAGTGAGCAAAAGACCCGGACCTGCGCGGTCATCCTGGGATGCGGATTCCCGTTCGAGTGTCGCCGGAGCTGTTTTGGCTGCGGCCCGGGCCGGCGCCAGGGTGGCAATGAGCACGGCTGCGAGTGTGATTGCGAGTACCGCGGCGAGCTGCGTCACCGTGATGTCCGGCGCGGTCGCATTAATCCTCACGTAGAGATCCGACACGGTCCTGGTCACCAGGACCAGTAGCGACTGCCCGAGCATTATTCCAAGGAGAATGCCCAAAACACCGCCGAGCAATCCCAGCACCGTTGCCTCCAGTAGCAGTCGACGAAAAAGCTGACTAGGCGTGGCGCCAAGCATGCGCAGAATGGCGAAAGTGGGCGTGCGCTGCACCACGGCAAAGGCCATCGCGTTATAAACAAGAAACGCGCCGACTAGAATCGCCAGCAGGCTCATGGCAGCAAGGTTGGTCCGAAACGCCAGGGTCATGTCGTCGAAGGTCTGCCTTTGATCGTCGAATGCGCGCAGCTCTGTGCCGGCGGGCAGGTTATCGCGCAGTAACGTTGCCGCCTCCGGGGAGAGTTGCAGCTGGATACGGTCCAGTTCACCGCTGCGTCCGGAAATGTCCTGCACCATCGCGATGTCGGCGAGCAGCACGTCGCCAAACCAGTCACCCGGCGCCGCCGGAAAAATGCTCACGGGGCGGATGGACACCGGCCTGCCCTCTATAGACGCCAAAGACGCGGTGCCTTCTTCAAGGCCTGCACGTTCAGCAATGGACGCCGACGCAATAACCGCGTCAGGGCTTGTCATGAGTGCGGCGATATTGACGCCTGCGGCTGCAGGTAAGGCCCCAGGGGCAGCGGCGTTTCCGGTCATGGCCAGAGGATCCAGTCCCACCAGATCAATGACTGCGTCGCCAAAGGTCAATGGCACCGAGATAACCGGCATGATCTGGTGGAGTCCGCTCTTCAGCCTTAGCTCCGTGTAGATACCTTCGTCGAGAGGGCCTTCCAGGGCTCGAAGTTCGTGACTCATGGGACCCGCAAGGGCGGTAAGGGAGCGATCAAAGGACACCGTGGCCGCCCGGGTTGCCAACGCGACCGCTATGATCACCGCTGCGCCGAGGGCAATGCCAAGAAGGGTGAGCATCAGCTGGAGCGGGTGCTGCAGATAAAAGCGTGCACTTGCCCGCAGCGGCAGGTGACTAAAGCTCATTGGGAAACCACGCGGCCGTGCTCAAAACGCAGTACCCGATCTGCCCGCGCCGCGACTGCCTCGCTATGGGTTACCAGAAGCAGCGCACCCTTGTTCCGGGCCGCCTGCGCGAGGAGTAACGCCAAAACGCCCTCAGCGGTATCTGGATCCAGACTGCCGGTGGGTTCGTCGGCCAGGACCAGCAGCGGGTCGTGAATCAGTGCCCGGGCAATCGCCACCCGCTGCTGCTCGCCACCGGAGAGTCGGTCCGGAAAGGTGTTAGCCCGATCTGCCAGGCCCACCGCCGCAAGTCCCTCCTGGACGCGCTGGTCTGCGCCGGCCGAGGCTGCTCCCATCAGATCCAGGGGCAGGCGCACGTTCTCCGCCACGTTCAGGGTGGGCACAAGAAAAAACCGCTGGTAAATAAAGCCGAGATATTGCCGGCGAAACAGCGTGCGCGCCGGCTCAGCAAGCGCCGTGACTTCCTGATCTCCGATGTGAATCGTGCCTTGATCCGGGCTATCAATGGTGCCCAGCAAATTCAGGAGCGTTGACTTTCCACAACCGCTTGCGCCCAGCAAGGCCACGCACTCGCCGGACGCGAGCGTCAGATCCACGTTTTCAAATAGCAGCTGGTCGCGACCGCCCTCGCGATAGCGGTAACCCAGTCCGGTGGCTCTTAGCACGGATGCAACTCCATTTCTTACCGTCTCTAGCATAACGGATTGCGCAACGACGACCGCAGCACCAGTTACGACGTCGGCGTGGGTGAGGCGCTCCCTTAAAGCAATATGGGGACGGCTGTGAAAAACGGTTGATTTAATCCCCGTCGCTGAACAGATGTCCCAGCTTTGAGCCTTTGGTGAGCAGGTATTTTGCGTTGTGGGGATTGCTGTCACTGCGCAGCGGAAGCCGCTCCACGACGTTGATGCCTAGCTTCTCGAGGGCCGCCATCTTGCGGGGATTATTGGTCATGAGGCGAACCCGGCGGATCGCCAGGTGATCGAGCATGGGTTTTAGAATGCTGTAGTCGCGCATGTCAGCACCGAAGCCGAGCTGCTCGTTGGCCTGCACCGTATCGGCCCCCTCGTCCTGTAGGCGGTAGGCCTTCACCTTGTTCATCAGGCCGATACCGCGTCCTTCCTGACGCAGGTAGAAGAGCACGCCACGACCCTCCCGAGCGATTTCCCGAAGCGCCGCCTGCAACTGCGTACCGCCGTCACAGCGCAGACTGAACAACGCGTCACCCGTCAAACATTCCGAATGCACTCGCGCTAGCACTGGCTTGTCTTCGCTGAGATCGCCAAGGGTGAGCACTACATGCTCCTTGTTGGCCTTTGGATCCTCAAAGCCGTGCATAGTAAAGACGCCCCAGGCGGTGGGCAGGCGCGATGATGCTACAAAATGTACAGTCAAAGGGTGGTTTCCCTGGCAGAAAAGCGCGGATGTCTAGCAGAACCGTGGCCCCAGGGGCTCGGACTCCGCCGCTGTTAGCGGGGCATCTAGACCCCATCGTCCCGCGGCTGCGTCCACCGGTAGAGCCACACCGGGCTTGCCGCTGCGCCGCTGCCGTCGCGTAGCAGCAGGCGCAATTCCACGCTGTCCCGCATGCCAGGCGATAGCAAAAACGTCACTCGCGTTCCCTGCCCATCGGGCAGGGGAAACATACTCGGTCCGCTGAGCGTGACGTCGCCGGACGCCGACAGGTCCGGCGTCAGCCCCGCGTGATCGCCGGCAAAATCCACGACGAAGCGTCGCGTGCCGGGTTGATCGTGTTCACGCCCGCTGAGGCTCTGTCGGACCGGCGCCGGGAGGCCGGGTAGCGGCGCGCCGCGACTCCAACTTATGCGGTAGGCAAAGCGGTGTTCGCTGCCTGCCGCCAGCGACCGAGCCGGGCGCCAGAACGCCACGATGTTGTCCATGAACTCATCAGCTGTGGGTATCTCGACCAGCATTACTGCGCCAGGCCCCCAGTCGTGGGAAGGCACCACCCGCGCCGACGGACGGTCGTGATAGCGCGCTTCGCTGTCCTGATAATCTGCGAAGCTGCGCGGCGTCTGCCATAAACCAAAGGCGCTTGGGCTATCGTCCAGAAAGGCCGACGTTTGAAGCGAGGCCGGGTTGGCCAGGGGCCGCCACAGTTGCTCTCCCGCGCCGTTCTCGATGACCAGCACATTGCTATCGTGGACCCGGGGCCGATAATCGTCGGCTACAGCCGATCGCATGGGACCTTTGAAAAACATCGAGGTCAGGGGCGCTACTCCGATAGTGCGAATGTCCTGCCGCGGCATCAGTGTCACCGCGATGTCGGTCTCTGTGTCCAGTCCCGGGCGCAGCGTCATGTCGAGATGCCCGGCCAGGGAAGGACTGTCAATAACGGCCTCCAGACGAATAGCATCGCCCGTCGCGGCATAAACACGCAGCTGCGTAAAGCGCGGAAACTCTTCGGCTTTGGGGCCGCCGGTGCCAATAGCCACGGCCCGGGCCGACAGACCGTAAGCCATGGCTTGGCCGATGGCGCGAAAGTAACTCGCGCCCTGAACGACCAGCACCTCGTCCATCAATCCGCTTGCGTTGAGAGGATGACGCAGGCGCAGGCCAGAAAATCCGGCGCTCCTTACTTTATCGGGAATGCTGCCTGGGTCCTGCGGCGAGAAGTACTGTGGCGAATACTCAAAGAGGCTTGCCGCGAAGATCTTTTGGCTAAAACCGCCGTCTTTTTTGGGAAGTTCGATGACCACGGGGTTTGGGAAGTAAAGGCCGGGAGGTAACAGGTCGGCGGCAAAAGCAGGCCCCACAGGCAGCATCGCCGCGCGCCCGGCGGCCGGACGGATGGCCCGATATGCATCGTAGCTCAGGCCGGCAAATGGAGGAGGCAGGTCGGCCCCGGGCGGTTGGTAGGGGGCGGCTGCCAGGACCCGGGCGGCGTCAAGCAGCGATGCCGGTTGAGCCCCGTGCGCCGCCAATGCAAGGGAACAAAGCGCTGAGATCGCCAGCACAGTTGTCGCCGCAGTCAAATATGCGCGCCTGCGCATCGGGCTTCGCACGTCAGGCGTCGCGGTCCAGCCAGCGATGCAGGCGTGGCGCGAAGAGCAGCGGCAGGGCGACCGGGAGGAGCCAGACGACCGCTGACAGCTGCCCCGTGGCAGCGCCCAGCAGCACGAGGCTGGCCCCGACCGCGACCTCGGGAACATAGGTTGGTACAGTGGAACGAGGCGCCCGGTTGGACTTCCAGCCGCAATCCCGCCCCAGTAGCACCGATAGCACCGCGCCGCTCTGCCGCAGCATGACGAGGGGCGCAATCAGTGTAGACAGCAGCAGCTCGTTCGCACAGACGCGAAAGATCACGCGTCTACGCAGCGCTGTGCGCGCCCGGGCAGCCCAGTAGATAAACGCGCAAACTTTGGGCAGCAGCAGAACAGTGGCAACCGCGACCAGCGGAAGCGCGCCGTCGATTGCGACGAGATCTGTGGCGACCAGCACCATAAGCGCCAGCCACACCGGCGCCGCGAGATAGCCCGCAATGCCCGCGGCCAGATGCACCCGACTCACCGGATGAAGCCCCGGTTCGGTGATGAGGCGGAGGTGCTGCAGGTTGCCCTGGCACCAGCGGCGGTCCCGGTGATGGAACTCGGCCAGGGTTTGCGGACCGTCCTCGGCGCTGCCCCGGGTATCCGGATCCAGCGCCACGCTCCAGCCTGCACGCCGGATCCAGGCGGCCTCCACAAAATCATGGCTCAGCGGCGGTCCGCCAAAGGGAGCTTTACCTGAGAGGACCGGCAAATCAACGGCACTGCGAAAGGCGGCAATGCGAATGATGGCGTTGTGGCCCCAGTAGTTGCCGGCGTCGCCGGACCAGGCCGCAAGACCGCGACCAAAGTTCGGTGCCAAAAGATGCCCGGACAGGCGCTGGTGCCGTCCGAACAGGCTGCGTCCGCGGACCAGGGATATGCCCGCTTGCAGAAGGCCGAGGTCCGGCGACTGCTCCATGCGGTGCATCAGTGCGCGGATACGGTCGGACTGCATTCGGCTGTCCGCGTCCAGCACCACCATAAAGCTGAAGTCGTCACCGTGGGTCGCCAGCCAGTTGGCGATGTTGCCGGGCTTGCGGCCGGTGTTTTCGATGCGGCGGCGGTAGCTTACCGTGCCGGCCTCGACGAGGGGGGTGAAGGCGGCCTGCTCCGCGGCCACCCGCTGCGGATTAGAGGTGTCGGATAGTACAAAAATAGGCGTGGTTTTATCGAGGCCCAACGCGTCGGCGCGACGTCGCAACGTCTGGAGATAGTCTGCCAGGGGCTCGGCCGGTTCGCCGCATAGCAGCATCAGGATGGCCGAGCGCTGCGCCGGGTGCCAGTTGTCGGGAACGGCGGCCGCGACTGTTCGCGGCTGGAGTAGTCCGAGGATTGCCGTTGCGGCGCCCCCGGCAATCCAGATGGCACCCAGAGCCACCAGCACCAGAGCCAGCCACGCTGCCGGTGACCATTGGGCGACGGAGGCCGCTACGACCGCGACCACAACTGTGCCACCCAGGGTGGTCAAGGCTAAATACCCAAAGAGCCACAAAGTGACTCCCGATGGGGCCTCGCTAGTGCGCGCGCCGGCCTGCGTCCCAAGCGGGCGTGACGTGATTTCTGCAAAAGACATACTGCGTAGACCCCTCCTTGGGGCCAATCCGAATTGCTATTTTTGCTACCCCGTGGCCGCAGGGAGACTATCCAGAGATCATCCAGACAACAACAAGGAGAATTGTAGTGGCTTTCTGCCTGCCACCTGTTGCTGACCTTTATCGCGGGTCCCGGGTCGAGCCGCCAAAGGGCGGCCACATACGAGAGAGCACCCCATCGCGCTTCACCAGTCCGTGAAACAGTGCCGCTGTGATGTGCAGCGCTATAAACGCCATGATCGCCAGGCCTGCCAGGTGATGCACTGCCTTTGCCTGCTCTGCAAGCGTATCCGAGCGCGGCACGAACAACGGAACACCCAGCGCATCGAGAGCCTCAATAGGAAAGCCGCCGGCACGGACCCGCACCAGGCCCGCCACAGGCACGATAACAAGAAGCGCATACAACACCCAGTGCGTCACCTGTGCGATCCGTCGCTGCCACAAAGGCGGTTCTGACGGACCGGCCGGTGGTGGATTGCGCCAACGTACCACAAGGCGAAACATCATCAATATAAGAAGACATACGCCGACATTCTTGTGATAGATGAACAGCGCATTCTGCAGATCCCGGTCGATGCCAGCTTGCACCATGATCAGTCCCGCTGGCACTGTCAGCAAAATAAGTCCCGCCATGAGCCAGTGCAGTACTCGCGCGGCGTTGCCATATCGAGATGTATTCATGCCTCTGATCCTTTATTCTTTACTCTTCTGTTGCTACTTCTATTCCTCTGTTCTCATTTTCGCAACGCCTTTCCTTGATCACTCCTACGCTAGGATCCAAGCATAAACAATGTTAACTCACATAAGCCCCACGCCCCGCGGCGCCAGGGCTTAGCTGTTCGATGGTTCCTGTCCGGACCGGTCGCACATTTTGTCGTCGCGGCGGCAGGTGGCGCGGTCATGCTTGTGGCCCTGGCTCACCTGCTGATTGGCCCCGCGCCCGGAGCGCTGGGTATGGCGATGGCGGGCTATCTGGTCGGGGTCACCCTGGCTACGGTCTCCTTGCGCCGGGACTACCCTCATGCCAGCTTGGGTTTTTGCAACCTTGTAACTCTCGGGCGGCTGGTCATGGTCTGCGCCCTCCTGGCCCCGCTTATCGCGCCGGGATCGGTGAGAGCGATCATCGCCCTGGCCAGTGTGGCCCTGATTCTTGACGGGCTTGATGGGTGGCTGGCGCGCAGGCAGGGATGCGAGTCCGAATTTGGGGCGCGCTTCGACATGGAGGTGGATGCCGCATTGGGGATGATCTTGGCCCTGAATGCCTGGGTGGCGGGCGCCGTGGGTCCTGTGGTGCTCCTGCTGGGTTTACCTCGCTACGGTTTTGCCGCAGCAGCCTGGCGCTGGCCATGGATCGCTTGCGCTTTGCCCGAACGCTTCGGCCGCAAGGTCGTCTGTGTCCTGCAGATCGTTGCGCTCATTGCGCTTCAGCTGCCGGCCATGCTGCCGACGATGGCCGGGTTGCCTGCCGTTGCCATTCTCGTTGCGGCGCTGGTCGCCCTGGCCTGGTCCTTCGGGCGGGACCTGCTATGGCTGTGGCAGAACCGATCATGAACCGTTTGTCTCTGGCCCTCGCCGCCTTTGTGCTCTATCTCATACTCGTGCAGCCAAACCACCCGGCGGCCATGAGTTGGGGCGCCCTGGCCGCCTTTCCTCTGGAATGGCCCGCGATATTGCTCGGCCTGGTCGCCTTGGGAGCGGGTCGGGCCGGGCTCGTCTTCAGAATTGTCGTCGTTGTGCTCCTGTTTGTCGTCGCAGTCCTCAAGGCTGCCGATTACGCGATGTTCACCGCACTGGCCCGGGGCTTCAATCCCGTTTCGGATCTTGCGCTGGTCGGTGCCGGGGTGCGGCTGCTGATGGGCACCATTGGTCCGTTGCAGACGCTCCTTGCAGTCATTGGCACCTTGATTGTCGTCACCGGGCTTGCCGCAGCGCTCTGGTGGGCGTCCGGCGTCTGGGCCGCAGTTGCAGCCGGTCGCAGCCTGCGTGGCTTGGCCGCCGGCGTGGTGCTGCTGACAATTGGCGTCGCCGTGGCGGAGGTCGGCGATGCCATGGGCCGCTGGGATGCTCCGGTCGCATTCCCCGGTGCGGCGTTCACGGCCCGGGTCGGCGTAGAGCGACTGCTAGCGATCCGCGCGACCCTCGCCGATCTGCGCGCTTTCGAGCTGGCGGCCGCCCAGGATCCCTTCGCGGGTGCCGTGGGCTTACTTGATGTCATCGACCGGGACGTTATCGTGGTCTTTGTGGAAAGCTATGGGCGCACCAGCATCGAGACCCCGTTTTTTGCCGATCTTCACCGGGCGACCCTCCAGGACGGGGAAGCGGCACTGGCGCGCAGTGGCCTCGCCATGGCCTCGGGGCTGCTGGCATCCCCCACGCGCGGCGGACAGAGTTGGCTTGCGCACGCCACACTTGCCAATGGGCTGTGGGTAGATGGACAGACACGCTACGGAGCGGTACTCGCCTCGGGGCGCCGCACCCTCTACCACCTGGCAGCGGATGCCGGTTTTCACACGGCCGCTGTCATGCCCCAGATCACCTTGAAGTGGCCGGAGAGCGAGGTCATGGGTTTCGAGACCATCCTCGCGGCGGCTGACCTGGGTTACGCCGGCCGCAGCTTTAACTGGGTAACCATGCCCGACCAGTTCACTTTCCTTGCGCTGGATCGCCTGCTGCGCAGTGACCGGCCCGATGACCGGCCGTTGTTCATCCAGCTGGCCACCGGCTCTTCCCATGCGCCCTGGGTGCCGGTCCCCGATCTGGTTGCCTGGGATGCCATGGATGAGGGGCGTGTTTTTGATGCGGTCGCAGTATCGGGCGATCCACCGGACGTCGTCTGGCGCGACAGCGACCGGGTGCGCAGGCAGTACCGGCTGGCCATTGACTACGCGCTGCGCACCGTTCTTGACTACGCACTGCGCCATGCTGACGATCCGCCGCTCATGATCGTCCTTGGCGATCATCAGGCGGCGGGCTTTGTGGCGCTTGACGAGCGTCCCGATGTGCCACTACACCTTATTGGCCCGCCGCATCTGGTCGAGCTTGCGGCCAGGGACTGGGGTTTGTCGCCAGGTCTGCTGCCCTGTGCGACGGGGTCGGTGGTTTCCATGGATCGAATGCGCGACCGGATTTTGAAGACCTTCACCAGCGCCACCGCCGGCGGGAGCGACTGAGGTCGTGCACCGGATTTTTCTTAGGGTACTGCCCGGGGTACTGCGGGTAGCCGTCGGGGCGGGGTGCCTGGCTTTGCTCTGGCGGGTCGCCGACGGCGCGGCGGCTCTTGGGTATCTGGCCGCTGCGGATATCGCCTGGATGGCCGCCGCGCTCGTGCTGTTGACGGTGCAGGCGCTGCTGTCGGCCATGCGCTGGCGCCTGACGGCGCGGCAGCTGGGTATTGAACTCGATCGTGGACCGGCGGTGCGGGAGTACTATTTATCTCAGATTGTGAATCAGGTCCTGCCCGGAGGGGTGCTCGGCGATGCGGGTCGCGCACTCCGGGCGCGGGGCCAGGCGGGTCTGCTGGCCTCGGGCCAGGCCGTGGTGTTTGAGCGACTGGCGGGGCAGATCGGACTCCTTGTGGTGTTTAGCGCCGCTGTGGCCGGCACCTGGGCAGTGCCCGGTGGCTTCCGGGGCCCCGACTGGCTCCTTGGGGTCACGCTGAGTTTGCCGGTAGCGGGTGCCACGGTTTTCGCCCTGTACTGCGCAGGGGGGCGGATGCGGGTCTTTATGCTGGAGTGGCTCCCGGCGCGGATTGTGCGCGCCGCAAAGGGACTCGTGGCCGCGTTTGCGCACTCGGTGGCCGCCCCCGAGGTCCGGGTGCCTCAGGGCTTTATGAGCCTGGGCACGGCGCTGTGCAACATTGCGGCGTTTGCCTGCTGCGCGGCGGCCATCGGGGCGCCCCTCCCGGTGCCCGCGACACTGGTGCTGATACCGCTCATTCTGGTAACCATGCTTATACCCCTGACTCCCGCTGGCTGGGGTCTGCGCGAGGGAGCGGCGGCCGCGTTGTTGCCGCTTGCCGGCGCCACGAGTGCCGAGGGGCTGGCCGCGAGCGTTGCTTTTGGTCTCGCCCTGCTGGTGTCGACTCTGCCGGGTCTCATCGCTTTTGCCCTTGCCGCAGTGCCGCATCCGGTGAAATCCTGATGCGCCGCTGCAAGACCGCCGCGCTGGCCGTTCCGGGTGACCTGGCAACCCTCACCGGGGGCTACCGCTATGACCGCCGCCTGCTTGAAGAACTCCGGGCGCTGGGACGCGATGTCACTCACGTCGCCCTCGGGGACTCCTTTCCGCGGCCGTCGCCGGCGGACATGCTTGACGCCGGCAAACGCCTGGCAGCGGTGTCGGCGGACTGCCCGGTCATCATTGACGGACTGGCCATGGGTGCCATGGATCACAGCGTGCTGGCCAAGCTGTCGGCGCCGATTGTGGCGCTGGTTCATCATCCCCTCGCCCAGGAGAGTGGGCTCGACGCCGCGTTGCGCGCGCGCTTACTGCGATCCGAGCGCGACAACCTGGCCCTGGCTGCTCACGTCATCGTCACCAGCACACACACCGCAGCACTGCTGACCTCGGACTACGGAGTAGCGCCGGCGCGTATCACCGTTGCCCGACCCGGAAGCGACGGTCCAAAAGCCCCGGCTGCGCCCGCCGATCCACCGCTGATCCTGTCGGTGGGTATCCAGATTCCGCGCAAGGGCCACGACGTGCTTCTGCGCGCGCTGGCCAACATCGCCGACGACGCCTGGCAGGCGATTATTGTGGGCTCCGCCCGGGATGCTGCGCATGCCGAACTGCTTGGGAATCTGCTGACCCGGCTCGGCCTGTCGCGGCGTGTCCGCCTGGCCGGTGAGGTGACGCCGGAGGAGCTGGCGCAGCTGTATGGACAGGCGACCCTGTTTGCCCTCGCCACGCGCTACGAGGGCTACGGTATCGTTTTTGATGAGGCGATGACCCACGGTCTGCCCATTGTGAGCTGCGCGGTTGGCGCGGTGCCCTTGACGGTCGCACCCGGCGCGGGGCAACTGGTCCCTCCCGACGATCCCCGGGCTTTTGCCGCGGCGCTGGCTCGAGTGTTGAAAGACGCCGGGGCGCGGTCCGCCATGGCGGCGGCGGCCGCTGCGGCGGGCTCCGAACTGCCGGGTTGGGACGGCACTGCGGGCGTGGTGGCAGCGGTTCTCGACCGGGTGGTGGCAGGTGTCTGAGCCGACGCTGGCACAGGATCTGGAGCTGGCCGTGACCCTGGCACAGGAGGCAGGTGACATTTTGCTGGCTCACTGGGGCGATCGCGACCGCTTGACCGTGACAAGCAAGCGTGCGGGCGACTTTGTCTCGGATGCTGATCGCTTGGCCGAAGCGCATATTCGGCGCGCATTGCTGCGCGCGCGTCCAGGCGATGGGTGGCTGGGTGAGGAAACGGGAGCCGGTAAGGGCGGACCGCGGCGCTGGATCGTCGACCCGCTTGATGGCACCACAAATTTTCTGCACGGGATCGGGCACTGGGCCGTATCCGTGGCGCTTGAAGACCGGGGAACGCTGACCGTGGGTGTGGTCCACGATCCCCTAAAGGGCGAGACTTTCAGTGCCATACGCGGCGGCGGTAGCACCCTGAACGGACGACCCATTGCGATCTCAGGTGCCCGCAGCATGAGCGATGCGCTGTTTGGCACCGGTATTCCGTTCGGGGATATGCCGTACATCGACGAGCACGCCGCCGACATCGCCCGGCTCATGCCGCGCTGCGCCGGTGTGCGACGCATGGGGGCCGCCGCGCTGGACCTCGCCTACGTGGCTGCCGGTCGGCTTGACGGATTCTGGGAGCGGAGGCTGCAGCCCTGGGATATTGCCGCAGGTCTTGTTCTGTTGCGCGAGGCCGGGGCACTGGTGGAGGGAGGGACCCCGGACGAGAGTCCCGCGGCAAGCGGCACCGTCATCGCTGCGACCCCCGCGCTGTTCTGTGACTTTGCCACCTGCCTTCGCGGCTCCTAATCGTCGTTGGAAAGACGTGCGAAGAGATCGCCCGATGACGCCGTCGTATCCAGCCCGTCCAGCCATTGCCGAGCCGCAGCGCCGCTGCGCCAATCGAGCCACAAAAACCCCGACCGCTCGCCGACCACGGGATTGAAGCGGTAGGTGCCCAGGGCCTCCAGTCGTGTAATTACCTGATGCGTGAGCGCGGCAAAAGCTGGCAGATATTCGACCGAGACCAGGGGTACCGGCTGCGACAGCCCCGACAGCACCTCGAGCTCGAAACCCTCAACGTCGATCTTGATATAGGCGGGTCGGCCGTGCTGCGCGATGAGCAAATCCAGCGTGGTCACCTGCACGCGCTCGCGGCGATCCCAGCGCACATGCTCAAAACCTGGCGCCATTGCGGCGTCATCTACAAAGCTGGTCTGCAGCGAAGACACGGTGGGATGGCGCGACGAGACGGCCATGTCAGCCAGCGCCTCGGCAGAGCCGGCGGCCGCCTGGATGAGCACAATGTCCGAGGGCAGGGTGAGCCGAAGGAAGCGCGCAAACAGCGCCTGGGGCTCCAGTGCGACTACCTGTGCTCCGGCGGCGCGCATGGCCCGCGCCCGCGTCCCGACGTGGGCTCCGACGTCGATAACGACATCGCCGGGGCGCAGGATCTCACGATAAAATCGTCGCCAGGCCCGCAGCGTTGCCGGATTGTGGTAAATCAGCAGTGATCTTGCAAAGCCCAGCCAGCGCTTCATGCCGTCAACACCGGGTAAAGTCTCCGGCAGCGCCCGGGGCGGGATTTGTACCGCAAAGGCCGTATAGTGCGCTCTCGACACCGCTAGGGACGCCATACATGCCCAAAAGACTGCTCAATGTTCCTGACAGTGCAATCGCTCACCACTCCGGCGCAAGAATCAATATCATGACAGACTACCACGGGCGCCCCGGGACACACCGGGCGGCGGCACTGTGCGGGGTAAAACGTTCGGGGGGTGTGCTGTGAGCACTGCGCCGGCTCTGTGGTGTGTTGGTCCTCAGCAGGCCGAGCTGCGCGAAGGGGCTCTCGGTGAGGGGGTGCTGGTAGAAACGCTGCACTCGGGCATCAGCCGGGGCACTGAGCGCCTGGTGTTTCGCGGTCAGGTTCCCGACAGCGAGGGGGACCGCATGCGCAGCCCGGCGCAGGAGGGTGCTTTTTCCTTTCCCGTGAAGTACGGCTATTGCGCCGTCGGTCGCGCCTGCGAGGGCGCTCTGGCGGGACGTCCGGTCTTTGCCCTGCATCCGCATCAGGCGCGTTTTCGCCTACCCGAGGCGTCGCTGACTCCGTTACCCGACGCACTGCCTCCCGAGCGCGCGGTGCTGGCGGCGAACATGGAGACGGCTCTCAATCTACTCTGGGACAGTGGCGCGGGAGCCGGGGACCGCATCGCGGTGATCGGCGCCGGGGTAGTCGGCGCACTGGTGGGCTATCTTGCCGCGCGCTTACCGGGTGCCGAGGTGACGCTGGTCGATACGCTGGCGGATCGCGCGGCGCTGGCGGATCGCCTCGGGTGCCGTTTTGCCTCCGCAGAAGCGCCGCCCCGGGAGTGCGACGTTGTCCTGCACCTGTCCGCAACGGCGAGCGGCCTGGCCAGCGCCATCGACTGTGCGGGTTTGGAGGCGACTGTGGTCGAGGGCAGCTGGTACGGGAGTGGCTCTACACCCGTGCCTCTGGGCGGCAGCTTTCATAGTCGGCGCCTGCGCCTCATCAGTTCGCAGGTCGGCCGCCTGCCTGCAGACCGGGTGCCCCGCTGGAATCATGCACGACGGATCGCGCTGGCACTCGATCTGCTGTGCGACCCCGTGCTGGATGCCCTGATCAGCGGCGCAACGGCGTTTGCCGATCTGCCCGCCGCCTACGGTGCAATCCTTGGCGACCCGAAAACGCTGTGTCACCGTATTTATTACGATAATTAACGATCTACCATCACCATTAACAATAAGCTGCTGACAAGGAATTCTTATGTACGCCGTCGAAGTTCGCGATCACATTATGATCGGCCACTCCTTGCCTTCGCCCGTTTTTGGTCCCGCCCAGGGCATGCACGGGGCGACGTTCACCGTCGATGTGGCTTTTTTTACCGAAGATATTGATGCCCATGGGCTAGTGGTGGATATCGGGCTGGCCACCGAGGCACTGGCAGAAACTCTCGCACCCCTGCGCTACAAGAACCTCGACGAAGTGCCCGAGTTTGAGCACAAATTCACCACTACAGAGTTCCTCTGCGGCCATATTTTTACGGCGATGGCGCAGCGCGTTCGCGCCGGTCGGCTCGGCGACGATGGACGGGTGAAACGGCTGCGCATTACCCTGCACGAGAGCCACGTGGCCCGTGCCTGGTTCGAAGGAGATCTCTGACGCGTGGGTTTTTCTGCAGAGTGGTTGGCGTTGCGCGAATCTGCTGATCGGGCGGCACGCGATGAATCGCTGGTACGCATGGCCGTCGAAGCTGCCGGCCCCGAGCCGCTGATTGTGGATCTGGGTTGTGGCACCGGGGCCACCTGGCGGGCCCTGGCGCCACACCTGCCTGCGGGCGCGCGCTGGTGTTTTGTGGACAATGATCCAGCACTGCTGGCGGCCGCTGCTGCCGTCGCCGGCGGCGCGGAAACCGTCGAGGCCGACATCGCTGATCTCGCAGCGCTGCCTCTGGAGCGCGCCACTCTGGTCACGGCCTCGGCCTTGCTTGACCTGGTGCCGGAAAGCTGGATTTGTGATTTGGCCCAGCGGCTGAAGGTCCCCTTTTATGCCGCCTTGAGCTATTCGGGAACCATGCGATGGGTCCCCGAAAGTGCCCACGACGCCGCCGTTACTGACGCTTTTAACCGTCATCAGCGCGGCGACAAGGGCCTCGGCCCGGCATTGGGGGCGGAGGCGGGGAAGCGTGCCGCCAGTATTTTTGCCCGTACCGGCTTTAAAGTGCATAGCGCTGACAGCCCCTGGCACCTTGGGCCTGCTTCGGCCCCGCTGCAACGCGCCCTCACCGATGGTATTGCCGTCGCCGCCGGCGAAGCCGGCATGACCGACGCATCCGCCTGGGGCCGGCACCGCAATGCGATGGCGGACCATTCCCACTGCGACATAGGCCATATCGATATTCTCGCCGTGCCCCCGTCGACTTCCCGCGGTTCCCAGCATGCTCTCAGTTAACGTCACCCCAAAGGTCTGGAGTCGTCTACTGGCTGTACGCGAGGGTCGAGCGTGCACCTGCTGCGGCCAGTGGACGCCCGGCGAGCGCGCCGCCCTGGACCTCTATGGGCCGCTGGCGCGGCGTGATCTGGGACCCTTCGTCGTTGCGCAAATTGGCCAATCGCTGGATGGCCGTGTAGCAACGGTTACCGGGGATGCGCGCGATGTGTCTGGCCCCGATGGCCTGGCCCACCTACACCGGATGCGCGCTCTCGCCGATGCCGTTGTTATCGGCGTTAACACCGCGCTTCAGGATATCCCGCGCCTGACTGTCCGCCTTTGCGAGGGCAAGGACCCCACGCGGGTGGTTATCGACCCCCAGGGCCGGCTTCCGGATGATGCGCCGCTGCTGGCGGAGGGTGCCACGCGCAGGATCGTGATTCAGGCGGTAGACTGCCCCCGGCGCGCCGATGTGACGGTGATCCGGCTGAAACTACGGCAGGGGCAGCTCGATCCCGCGGACATCGCATCGACGCTGCACGGGGAGGGCATGCAGAGCCTGCTCGTAGAAGGAGGCGGCACCACCATTGCGCGTTTTCTTCAGGCGCAGCAGCTGACCCGCTTGCAGATAGCGATCGCGCCGCTGTTGATCGGCGACGGGCCCCAGGGCTTGACGTTGCCGGGGGCCAGTGAGCGGCTGTCCGATGCCATCAGACCTGAGATGCGGGCGTTCTCGTTGGGGTCTGACGTGGTCTTTGATTGCGGTCTCAATGCGCAGGCGGCGCTGGCGAACGAACCGCGGCACCACCCCTCCGTACAGCGGTGAGAGCGCAAACAAGCGCAAGCCTCTGGCCGGTACCTTTGCCTCAGTCGCGGACCCGATCTCGGCCGTCGCCTCCCGCGGGCGTGCCCCCGGTGGTGCGCGCATTACCTGTGTCGTCCCGGATTTCGATGGGGGCGATTCCCAGATCTTCGATCTGCGACCGAATCCTGGTCAGGTCGCCAACGATGACCCACACGAGGGCGTTCGGATTCACGCTGGTCGCCGCAGCGCGCTGGAGATCGTCAAGCTTAAGGCTTGTGTAGCGCCTTTCCAGGGTTGAAGCATCGTCAAGCGGTCGATGGTAACGGGCCGATCTCACCATGCTGTCCAGCATTGCCCGGGCTGTTTCAAAGCGCCCCGGTAGCTCGCGGGTAGCGCCTGCAATGACGCGCTTTAATTCGCTGTCCCGCACCGGTCGGTCGCCGTTGATATCGTTGAGTTCACGCAGCAATTCTCTCAGGGAATCACCCGTGTGGTCCTGGCGCTATCAAGAGCAGTGGACGCGGCCCCTCGGCGCTTACGATGGTCGTCCGGGTGCCGTATGACCAGCCCTTGTCTTCGCGCAGATTCATATTGAGACGCGAGTTGAAGCTGCCCCCGAGTAGGTCATTCAAGGCGTCCAACGCCAGATCCTCATTGCCACCAGACCCCGGAACCACCGAGCCCGCCAGAATCATGGATTGTTCAGAGCCGGGTTTGTCGATGAGGATCATGCGTGGCGTATCCCGGCGCGCGATTGCACTGATATCCTTTTTTAGCAAAGGCTCCGGGGGCGCCTTCCAGCCGCGAAAGGCACATTCAAGAACCGGGATAATCTCCTCCAGTGAAGTGTCGCCCACGATAAACAGGCGCGCGTTGTCCGGGCGCAACCAGGACTTCTTGAAGCAGCAGGTCGTCCCGGGTAATCGATTCGATAGAGGCTTCGGTCCCAGAGCCGGTCAGCGGTACCGCGTAGGCATGCCCTTCGCCGCAGAGCGCCGCGGGCAGGAGGCGTAGTGCCAGGGAGCGGGGCTGCGCCTTCTCCTGGGCGATGTCCGCCATCCAGCGTCCGCGAAGACGTTCTATCTCCGCCTGGGAAAATTGCGGGTTGCGTATCAGGTCCGCCCAAAGCTCGACGGAGGCCTGCAATTCACTGCGCAGCGCCGACAGGGTTACCGATGGGGCGTCGAGACTTGAGCGCGCAGCAATCTGTGCGCCCAGACGCTCTTCGGCCTCGGCAATGTCCAGTGCATCCCGACCCACGGTGCCTGTTTCGAGCATCTGCATGGTGAACGATGCCAGGCCCAGTGTGCTGCCGGCATCCGCCGCATACCCGGCGTTAAACTCCAGAGCAAATTCAACAAAGGGGATTGTGCGCCGTTCGGCGACGGCGACTTCCATGCCGTTCGACAGCCTTGCGCTGCGAATGTCGGGAAAGCGCAGAGACGGAGTGGCTCCCGGTATCGCCGGGAGGCCGGCGGAGCGGTCTATCCCGCTGCTGCTGGCCTGGTATTGCCGAGCGGGCACAACGTCGACCTGATGGGAGCCTCGCGTGAGCCAGGTCGACGCTGCCATGCGCACGTCTTCGGGTGTCGCGCCGTTGATCCACTCCAGATATTGCGCAATGAAGAGCGGATCATCAGCATAAAGTGCTCCTTCCGCCAGGGTAACCGCTTTGCCACCAAAGCCGCCGACCTGTTCCAGGCCACGAATGATCCCGGCGTTCAAACTTGTGACCACGCGCTCGAGCTCGCGAGAGCTGGGGCCACTCTCGATAAACGCTGCCACCAGTCGATCCATCGCCGCTGTGGCAACGGCAGCCTCGACGCCAGGATTCAGTGTGATAGCCATATCCAGCAAGCTGGCGAGTTCGTAGGGGACTACTGATACAGCGACCTGGCTCGCGAGTTGCAATTCGTAAATAAGGTCGAGATACAGCCGGCTCAACTTGCCCTGACCGAGCACCGCTGCAGCAAGATCCAGAAGCGCGCGTTCCCGGGTCGAACGACCCGGAAGCACCCAGGCGTGATTCGCAAGGACCGCCGGAACCTCGTCGTACTGGGTCTCCCGGGTATCCTGCCTGGGCGCCGGGACCCAGGCTGTAAAGCTGTCGACCTCGGGACTGGGGGGGGGGATATCGCCAAAGGCCTTTGCTACCTGCTCGCGAGCTGTCGCAAGGTCGATATCGCCCGCCAGCGCAAGAATGGCATTGTTCGGGCCGTAGTAGCCACGAAACCAGGCCTTAACGTCCTCAAGGGATGCGGTATTGAGGTCTTCCATGGAGCCAATGGTCAATTCCCGATAGGGATGGCCCGCAGGGAACAGTCCCTGATACAGCGCGTAGTTAACACGGCCGTAAGGACGATTATCGCCCTGGCGCTTTTCGTTCTGCACCACACCGCGCTGGTTATCGAGTTTCTCCTGCGTCAGCGCGCCAAGCAGATGGCCCATGCGGTCGGATTCCAGCCACAACACCAGATCGAGCGCCGGCGTGGGCACGGTCTGGAAATAGTTCGTTCGATCGAGTGATGTGGTGCCGTTTAAACCGGTTGCACCGATCTGCTGCATGGGCTCAAACCACTCGCCATCCTAGTTTTGAGAACCGTTGAACATCAGATGCTCAAACAGGTGAGCAAAACCAGACTTGCCCGGGGGTTCGTTCCTGGCACCCACGTGGTACCAGATGCTCACCGCCACGATCGGGGCTTTGCGGTCCTCGTGCACCAGCACCCGCAGACCGCTGTCCAGAGTGAACTCGTCCACCTGCAGAAGAATATCCGGGGCACCCGCAGCAGAGACCTGTCCCGCTAGCAGCAGGAGTAGCATCAGCAGATGGCTCAGGAGGTTCGCAAAAAATAGCTTACACATAGGAATAGCCTCGGACGCGGTCTGGCACTGAGCAAAAAATTCAAGAAGTCGCACGAATGTGCCACAGCTATTATAGGAAGGTTTGTGCGGCAGCTAGTTGCCCGTCATTACCACCCAGCCCCCCGATCATGGAGCCGAAGCTGAGGGCGCCATGCCCTCAAGCAGCAGCCGTTCCGTTGTGACCGACTCGATTTTCTCTCTGGAATAAAATAGCGGAAAGTAGCGTCCCTCATTCCAGGCTTCGAATAGATCGCCGTAATGTGAGCTGGCGGGATTACCGGACTGGCCAGGAGTATTGGTCGCAACTGTTTTATCCCAATCTGCGGTGTCAACGATAATGCGGAAGCTGGCGCCGGCGGTTTGCCGATCGTTGCCGCGATTGGCGTTTAGCGTGTTGGATGCCCCGCCTCGCGGTAGAGGGCCATGCTTGAGCTGCGCAACTTCAGCAATCGTATGGCTGAGAGGGTGCTCAATTTCGGCCACGTGGACCCGTCCATACTGCCATTGGCTCTCGTCGGCGCCGAGTTCTTTACTTAACTGACTGACGGCCTCAGCGAGACTAGCCAGCATCATTTTGTCGCGTATGACGGCGGCGTTCTCGCCAAACAAAAATTCTGGTGGATGGGCGAGCCACTCCAGTAATTTGGGTCTGCCCACAAGTTCTTCCTGGCCCGGCAGCACCTTCTCGTTCAGCTTCCTCAGCATGATCAGTTCCCACTTGTCATAGATCAGCGCCCCTACGCTTTCCCTGTCCATGCGGTAATCCCAGGTCTCCAACAGGAAGAACGCTTTCTCCAGGGCCTGTGGTCGTTGCAGGTCAAGGATGAGCGGAGTGATCTGCTCGGCGGTCATGGATTTGGTGTCGTATTGCAGCCGGCTCGAGTCGGTAACGGTATGTCCTGATGTTTGCGAAAGAACCTCTTTGAGACGATAGGACCTGGCGGGATCCGAGTAGAAGTCAGCAAAGATATTCGGATAGTGCTCGGGCACGTTGTTGTGGTTGGCTGTACCGTACCAGCCCGAATCGGGGTTCAGAATATGCGGCATTGATCGAATGGGCACCAGACCTTGCCACTCGAATTCGCCATCCCCGGGAACCGGCAGGCGTCCATCCCAGCCGAAGCGAATCGGGGTATAGCCAACGGACTGCCAGCCGATGTTGCCCGCTGCGTCGGCCCAGACCATATTCTCTCCGGGCAGGCCGGAGTATTCGCAGGCAGCTCGAAAGGACTCCCAGGAGCTAGCCTGATCCATGCGCAGACTCGCGAGATAGGGCGCCGCCCCCTGCTCAAGCCACACGGCCTTTAGTGCATAAGCCAGCGCTTTGTCTGTGTCTTCGTGGATCACCGGGCCGAACACGGTGTAGCGCAGCTTTGCCTGGACAGGGGCGGCATCCCGAACCGGTATAACGGTTTCCTCAATGTCCATATCGCGCCATTTCCCCTGGTAGCGATACTGATCGGGATTGTCGGGATTGATCTCATGTACATATAGATCCTCCTGATCAATCGCGAAGATGGTCAGGCCCCAGGCTCCGTATTCGTTGTGACCGATGGATACTCCAGGCAACGTTGGCTCGCCGGCACCGATAACGTTCCAGCCTTCGCCCCCGCTCTCGCCCTTGGGCCCGGGTGCATAAAGATGCACCATATAGCGTAGCGACGGTGTCTGAATTTGCCGGTGGGGGTCGTTTGCCATCAAGGGTTTTCCGGATGCCGTCCGTGATCCGGCGATGACCCAGTTGTTGCTGCCGACCGACTCGGCACGCAGGAGCGGGTGATCATCCTGATTGTTCAGGGCCGCAAGCCGGGTAGTGGGGTCAGTAGTGGCGTCAAAAGGTGGTGGCGTTCTCGAAGCACGGTACTTTGCCATGACGTCTTTGGTGATAAGAGAAAGGTCAATGCCCGGCTTGCTCACCAGCGTCGCCTCGCGCGCAAAGGGCAGGACCCTTGCGGTCATTTGCTCACCGAGGGCGGTTATGGTTTCTGCCAGCATGACCTCGGTAGACAAACCGCCGGTTAAGGCATTGTGACGAGAGATGACGACCTCAGCCGTCCATCGCCCGGGGGTGATGCCGAGGGCGCCAAATTCAATCGGGAGACTTTCCGGATCTTCATTCGCCTGATCGATGTAGGCGTTTACGCCCTCGACAAACGCATTAACGATTTCGGCTCCATCGGGATGATAGTGATTGAGTTCCTTTTCAAGGTCACCGCGGTATCGAAGTAGCCGTGCACCCTCGTCGTGTGCAACTGCTTTAACGCCCTGTATTTCAGCCAGCGTACCCAGAGCACGTCGTCTCCAGATCTCAAACTGAAACAGCCTGTCCCGGGCAGCGTTGTAACCCTGGGCAAAGAACAGGTCTTTTTGGTTTTGCGCATAAATATGCGAGACACCCCATTTATCCTTCAGAATCTCCACGGGTGCCTGAAGCCCCCTAAGCGAAAGGGTTTCATCCGGGAATACGGGGCTGGTATAAACACTGAGAGTGAGGGCAAGCAGGAAGAGACGCAGTGTGCCCACTTTAATTTACAACCTTGACGCCGCGCCAAAAGGCAACTCTGTCTTTGATCTCTGCTGCAGCTGCCGAAGGCGATGCGTAGTACCAGGCCGCATCCGCGTTTGTCTGCCCGTCCACCAAAACAGACAGATACGCTGCATCACCTTTCCAGGGGCAGTGGGTGGTTTTGCTGCTTTGTGTAAAGAACTCAGCGTTTAGCGACTCGCGCGGAAAATAGTGGTTGTTCTCTACGACAACGGTGCTGTCAGATTCGGCCAGTACCGTGTCGTTCCAGATGGCTTTCATTCAGTGATGCTCCTTATTAGTGGTTTTTTTGCACGACGATCAACTCGACAGCTTCCCCAATAGTGTATCGACCACGAAAGCATGGCAGTGAAATTGTTCTGAATTCGATTACCGCGCAGCGTGCCATTACTCAGCCCTGAATTACCCTATCCTTACCTTCTCTTTATCGGCCTGCGCCCATGGTGGCAGGCTGTTTCATCGCCTGTAGACGGCTGCTGCGGAGGCGGCGCAGAGCATCGGTGCTGCGCAAATGAAAACCCAGGGTGCTGACTTGAGCTAACTGCCTGGGCTCCTGTCCATCATCTTGAACCCCGCACAGGGGTCTTCCCGTGGCACGGGGTCAGCGAATAGCCTGATGTCGTAGGGAGGTGTGTCGGCAAAACTCTCGCCCTGAGCACTTGTTTCAAGCTGGCCAACGCTGACCACAACCGTGGCTGCCGATGCCTGGCTGATGGCCGCTGGCATGCCCCAGTCCTTGCGGGCATGGCCGGTACCGGTGATTACCACGACCGGTCCGCCGGTTTGGGCAAGCGCATCAAGGCTTGTCCGGGCAAAAGCCGCATCGCGCAGGCGCTGGGCTTCGATCATACCTCCCAGCAAGCCCGGCGGCAGCATGTTGCAGTGCGCGTCCTGTTGATGAGCTTCCCGGGCCGCTTGCTGTTGCTCCGGCAGGGGCGCAAGCAGGTCAAACGCTGTCGCATCACCCTCAAAGAGCGCGGCGGCGCCTTCGGTAACTGCACGCCTTACACGCTCATTCGACAGAGCCATCCCGTAGATTCGAGCATCACCCAGGGCCTCAAAAACAGGTTGATAGAGGCGCCACTCGGGCCAGCCACTCTCCGACCATTCCAGAGCGTCACGCAAATCCGTATCCCGAGCCGACATACCGTTGGCGACTGCCGCCTGCTTGGGTGTCAGCATCTCAAAAGCCACTGCAGAGGGCTGCAACGCGCGAATATAGGCCGCCTGCGTCAGGTGGTGCTGCGGGTTGTCGTGCACCTCGCCCAAAATGATAATTTGCGCGTCAGCCGGGATGACAGGGAGCGTCACACCCGTTTGGGCAATCCCCGTGCACGCAGAAAGGAGCGGTAACAGGACCGTTAAGAAAGTTTTGATCTTGTGTGCTCCATAAGCTTTTCGCTGGTAGTGACTTAAGCAAGCTCTTTTCGATCGCCGTAAAGTCGATAAACTATTTTTATCCAAAAGGGTGAAGACAGCGTCGTGTAGGCAATGACCAACACGATAGCGGCATAGGTCGGGCCATCAAAGATCCCGGCGACACGCCCAAGCTCGGCGAAGATAAGACCGACCTCACCCCGGGGCACCATCGCCATTCCCACGGCTGTTTTCATCAACCAGTGTTGTCCCTTTAATACGAAGCCGCCGGCAATTTTTTCTGCGATGGCCACGATGGCGAGACTGAGGGAAAACAACCAGACAAAGTTAGGGTCTCGACCCAGAGCGGCGCTAAAGGGAAGAAAGAATCGACGCGAAAGAGCTCATCCGGCGGCAAAGCCACCAAGCAGTTCGGGCGCTCCCGACGCGTGCGCTGCCCAGGCGAAGAGCATCACCAGGGCGACTACAAGCGTGGCGACCACGCCGGTGCTCTCATCATTGGAGGCAAAACGGCTGATCAATGCAGAAAGTATCTTTGCCAAGACCGGTGCAAGCACAAAAAACAAACCCACGAGCAACGCCAGCCGCCCTATATTGGTAATGCTGAGGTCGCCCGTTTGTGCAAATTCGTACAAGAAGGCCAGCAACAGTGCGCCCAGAACGTCGTCTATCACCGCGGCACCAAGAACAAGCTGGCCTTCCCGGCCGTCCTGCCGGCCGACATCGCGCAGGATACGTACCGTCACCCCGATGCTTGTCGCGGTCAGTGTTCCGCCAATGAACAGCGCGAGCAGCAACTCCTGTCCAAACACATAGCGGCTGACGCCAAAGCCCAGCGCAAAGGGTATAAAAAACCACCAAGCGCGACAGTTACCGAGCGCCATCCCGACTGCGCTAGGCGAGAGAGATCGGTGTCTACGCCCACCTCAAATAGCAAAAGGATGATGCCAAGCTCGGCCAGTAAACGGATCAGCTCTGTGGGCTCAAGCCAGCCCAGCAGGCTGGGTCCCAGGATAATGCCGGCGACCAGTTCACCAATAACACTGGGTGCGCCAAAAGCTGTTGTCGTAAGGGCACGGTTATCAGAGCGATGACCGCAAGGATAACGCTGCTGCCAAGGTCGATGCTCACTAGCAGCAGTGCTGAGATCAGAGATGTGGCAATGAGCCATCGATAAAACAGCGTAAACGCTTTGCGCAGCAAAACCCCCGCCTCGCTGGGAGGCAGGGTTTTAAAAAGAAACGCAGCGACGGCCGATGAGTAGAGCAGCGACCCACCGAACAGGAACGCCACCATAAGCTGCGACGCCGCGAGCTGCCAGGACAGCACGCTCATTGCTCCGACGTCCTGGCTCTAATCCTGGCTACAGCATTGACGATCATGGCTTAGCCCTTATCCGGCAGACGCAGCGGCCATGCAGTCGATCAGAGGTTGGCATTGCTGAGCATTGCCATCGCGTTTGGAAGATCATCGCTGCGGCCCCACAGCGAGTGCGCCCGGGTGATTGTCTGATGGATATCGCGCGTTGCTAACACGTTGTTTTCCAACATCGCATACTCTCCCCCGTACAGGTAACACTGCAGCTCGGCTTCCAGAGCCGCTGCCTGACCCAACGCAGTGTCCTCCACCGCAATGACGTTGGCGGGTCTTTCTCCGAGTCGGCTCAGGGCGTGGTGATAGATAGCCGGGTCGGGTTTTTCTGCCCTCACGTCACCTTCGCTCAAGACCATATCAAAAGTGCCTTCGCCGATACCCACGGTGCGTTCCAACAAAAGATCGACGAGCGCGGAATCTTCTGTAGTGACCCAGCCGAGCCGGATGTCGTTGCGTTTGCAAAAACCAATGACATCCGCAACACCGGGCCGCAACTGCAGCCCCCCCTCGGCAATCCGGGTGAAGTGCTTGCGTTGCATAGCCAGAGCCTCATCTGCAAGGCCCACTGGCGCCTCGTCGCCCAAGGCGAGTTCCAGACGGCGAATTTCTCCGGGGGTCTTCAGGAGTGAGCAGTACGCCGCTACATTCCAGTAGAGATCAAGGCCCAGTTCTTCAAAGGCCGCGTTGTAGGCCAATCGTTGCAGGCGCGATGTTTCTACAACGACGCCCGTGGAACCCAGCAAACAAGCTTTCATAACGACGCTCTCCGGATCACGCTACCCAGCCGTTACACCAGCCACGTGCATGTACGCGCTTACCGGCAAAAATCGGGCACAGACCGTATTCATCATCGATAACTTGATACAAAGAACAGTTGGTACATTGCTGCTGTGCACCGTCTGCTCCTGCTTTTTTCGGCCACTTTGTGATGTCAACGGCGGTGTGATCCGCCTTATAGCCCATGGCCACCGCGATGCCCTCTTCTTCGCCCACCACTTCCTGCGCATGACTGAACCGGGCAATGACAAGGCCCGCGCCGGCAACGGCCGATGACTGTAAAAATTTGCGACGATTGATGTTGTTCATCATGAACTCTCCAGTTGAGTGTGTTTCGCAAATGATACGTGGGGCGCTGAATGATCGGCTCACCGTTGTTCAGCTTTCGTCGCGGTCATGTGCACCACATTGGTGCGTATGAGAATTGTTTGCATTCCGCTTTCCAGTGGCGACCGTCAATGGCGACCGATTTTCAGGCGTGCAGGTTTTGTCTGATGCATTGTTCTTGACAAGCCGTGATTGTGAGGACGCGGTTTTGTTTTTGGTTTTCGCGAGCTCGGCAAGCTAAAAATGCAAGCTACCGAAGTGCGCGAGTCAGACAGGCGTCAATAAGTGTTTGGGCGCAATCCACAAACCCCGCAAGCAGCACCCGAGGGTAGCGGGGTACGACAGGCGGGCGTTTGAAAATCGCTAGCTCATAGAAAGTTGTGGGTCTAAAAAAGAGGTACGCCTGATTCTTCTGGCCTGGAGACACCCAAAGCGCTGAGTTCCTCGCAGGCATGATGCTGAACCAGGGTGGCGCGCTCAACGCCCCGCCGCCGCAGTGCATCCCGCACATGATCAAGCGATCGAAAATGTATCGTGCGCCCTGCCGGGCTTTCGACCATGCGTGAAGACTTTCCTTTCCCAGGATCCAACTCCACCACGTAACCCCGGCAGGCGCTGCTTCGCACCCTGGCGGTCGTTGCTTGCTGCTTTGGCCGAAATAAATCCGTGAATTGCACAGTAAGTTCTCTCCCTAAAGATTTGCTGATACGCCCGCCGACGCGCCGGTAACTCGACAAAAGCTGGATACGCGTCGTCGCAAGATGCAGGCCGTTGGTATGATTAAGTCTTACGACTTATTGGCTACGGCAGATCCATGAATACGAAGATGTTGCGATTACGAGTACCGCCATTGCCTTTTTGTTGGCTGCCACCTTTGTCATTTCCGTAGGGGGACAGGCTCTCCTAATCTGGGCTTTGGCTAACGGTCAGTTTTATTATTATCGAGGTATTAAGGGCGCAATTATTACAGGATCGATTGGCTTGGGTTTATCGTTCTTATATCTCTGGTTTGGGCGTAAAAACATTCTGCCACTCGTTTTGGGTCATGGTTTAGTTAACACATTGAGTCAAACACAGAGATTTCTCGGTGACCCGGGATAACGGCCTATTAAAGGAAGACGCTCTCGCTGATTCTGTTGACGGGGCTCACTGATCTGTCGAAGTTCCCGCCGAGTGACCCGAAAATCCTGTTTGCGGTGTTGAGCATGCGCTTCATAGGCCCGTCCAACCCTTCCTGGAGTCGCGAAACTGCTTGGGACCGAGCATTCCACTTTGAGCGATGGCCCTAGCTGTTGTGATTAATCCTCGCCATCACGCCCGACGCGCAGGATCACGAACTTGGCGTTCGAGGCTATCAACTCGACTTTGCCGAACAAGCGCTTTAGCGCCAGGTGATAACCCAGGTGCCGGTTTCCGATGACCCACAGCTCGCCACCCGGCCGCAGCACCTCTCGCGCCTGCCTGAACATGCGCTGCGCAATCTGATCACCTACCGCTTGCTGCTGGTGAAAAGGCGGATTGCACAGCACGAGGTCCGCCGACGCGGGTGAGAAGTCCTCCAGGCTGTCGCCTACATGAAACGCAGCCCGTTCTGGACCGAACGCCCGGCTGAAGTTCTCCCGCGCTGAGGCCACCGCCATGAAAGATTCATCGACAAAATGCACAGTCGCTTGTGGATGCTGCGCCGCCACCTGCAGCCCCACCACGCCATTGCCACATCCGAGGTCGATGATGTCATGTGCCTGCTGCATCAAGGGCAGGTGCTGCAGGAAGAAACGCGTTCCGATATCCAGACTGTCGCGCGAGAACACGTTGGCATGGTTGCTGATAAGCCAGTCCGTACCCTCCAGTCGGTACTGCACCGGGTATGGGTTGTCCGGCACGGTCAGCGTCAGATCCGGGGTCACCTGGATCAGCTTGGCCTTCTTCCACGCCAGGCCCGTGTCGGTGGACCCCAGCAGTTTTTCCAGCATCGCCCACACGCTACGCGGCAGTGCTTTGACCATGCTGGCCACCAGCACTTGGGTATCCGCAGTGAGCAGCGGCCGCAGCCGCATAAGCTGATCCTCTAGCAAAGCCAGAGTTTTGGGCACTCTGATCAGCACCAGGTCCACGGGACCGGCCGGCTGCTCCAAGCTATTCAGTAGGGTCACTCCGGCCGGATCGATGCCATTGGCCAGAAGGTTGTCGCGCGTCGCCAGTTGGCTGAGAAAGGAGTCCGACCACATCTGCGGCGCCAAGGGCGCCAGGGCAACCGCCAGGGCACCAAAGCTGTCGTTGACCACCAGCACTCGCATGTCCGTGTCCGCTTGTATCCGCTCCGCCACTTCGCGCAGTAGATACTCGTCCGCCGAGTCCCAGGCACGCAGCAATTCGTGGCGCCGTCGTGGGCGCCGTTGCAATGTGAAGCAGCCCTGGGGGACCTGCATGGTGGTTTCGATCGCGTTCATGAACAACCCTAAGCGGCGCCGGGGGGGTCGACTTTACATGCCTGGCCGGAAGGAACAAGACGGATGGTCGGGTGGCGTGATTCACGGCGACGCCATTGGGGGCATGACTGCACGTCATGCTGACTCTTCTTTATTACTGCTCGCGAAGACGGGCAGGGGCGCTGTTGTTGCTCGCGGTCCTGATTCATGCGCCTGCAGGCCTTGCCCAGGACCGTCGAAGTGCACCCGCACGGGTAGCCATCGTGCAGGAGATGCTTATACGGCGGGAGCTCGAATTCGTAGGTAGCGTATCGGCCCTCCGCGTGTCTTCCTTGTCTCCCGCCACCGCCGGATTTGTCTCACACCTGCTGGTCGATGCCGGCGACCGCGTTGAACGCGGCGACGTGCTCCTTAAGCTCGATGACGAGCTGGCTCGTTTCCAGCTTGCCAGCGATGCATCCTCGGCGCGGCGGGCACAGCAGGCTGCGGCGGACGCACGGCGCCGACTGGCAGAGGCCCGGGAACTGGCCGAGACGCAGGCCGAGCGCGTGCTGGGCGGAGACTGAGATGTTTGACCGCGTCATGCGCAGCGACTGTGCACGCATGGATAATCGCCACAGCTACTGCATCAAGATGTCGAGCGCGCGCATTCACGATCGCCTTCGGTATACGTGACACCATCTGGATGCCCACTTTTCTCGTCATGATTCTTTACATGCGCGGCTATCTAGACGAGCGTAACGTCGCTGTGGAGTATCTAAAGCCCCGACTTTATGTGTCTGCAGTAATTATCTACGAGCCATTGGTTGCCTACGACATGTTGCGCACGCAGCGCTTTTATATAGATCTGAGAATCAAGCGCACGCTCAAGCGGACCATCGTCGTAGCCTTATTTGTCGCGGTCTTTTTTCTTATCTCGGGTCTGGCAGAGCTGATTCTCTCAGCGGCGCTAGGAAACCTGTTTGGCCTTCTTTGTACTTCTGCTTTGGTGTTTTTTCTTGACCCGATTCAAAAAGCGGCACGGCGTCTCGAAGACGATACTTTGGCAAATGCGAGCGACCAGCTGCGAAGGCAACGTCCGGGTTAATACGTAGGACGCTCCACGCTTTTTGATCATCTCTGATCTGTCAGATGCATCGTGCATTTGCCCGACTTTTTACCAATTACAGACTATCGCTGGCGCTCGGCGATAGTCCATATACTGCGCTAAGTTATCTCACTGAAGCCGATGTCCATGAGTGTCAGAGTTTCACGCCCCGCGAGCGTCCCCGTGCTCGCCCCGACGTTACCGCCGTCGTTTCTGAATCTGCTATCTACGCTGCTGCGCAGTCCATCGGTGGTAGGCGCCGAGCACGCGTTCTTTCGTGTGCTGCAGCGGGAGCTTGAGGAACGCGGAGTGACCGTCACGTGGTATGAGGGTCTGCTGGTAGCTCAGGGCACGCGGCCTGACAGCCTGTTTCTCTCCGCCCATGTGGATCGCCACGGGCTGGTGTGCACTGGCCCGAACGAATTCCAGTATGCCGCGTTCGTGGCTGGCGCCCGCTCAGATCTGTTGGGCAACTCCGTCGATGAGCAATTCATGTGGAAGGTCGTTGATCGCTTTCAGGGCGAGGAGGTGTATGCCTACGAACCTTGGTCCGGGGTGTACCGCGGCCGCGGACAAATCGAAAAGGCGACGATCTGTGAGCGGCGCAACAACCTCATTTTTTCGGTCAAAGGGCTCGATCACCTGGTGGCGGGCACGCCGGTGGCGTTTCTGGATCGCCTGCACGTCGATGTCGCGACGATCTCGGGACAGCTGGACAACGTATTAAGTGCGGCCGCGCTGGTGTACCTGTTTGAGAGCGGCTACCAGGGCACCGCATTTTTCACCGCCGAGGAAGAGATCGGCAAGAGCTGGCGTTATCTCCTCCAGTGGTTTCGGCGTTTCGGCAGCTCCACCAACCAGCTGATCGTGGTGGATACCAGTCCGTTCCCCGATGACGAGGCTGCTGCCCGGCAGCTGCTGGTGCTGCGCGACAAAGATGCGAATGCCGCGTTTCACGGCGAGCTCACCGCTCGTCTGCAGGCGGTGTGCGAGGAGTTGGGGCTGCCGATTCAGTACAAGGACCGTTACGTTGAAGAGCGCAACGTCCAACTCATGGCTACGGGGCAAGCACCCATGTCACTGGGGTCTACGGAGATGGGGCGGATCATTGCCGCGTCCAATGGACTGGTTACGGGCACTACCCTACAAATACCGACTTCTGGCTATCATACGATGAACGAGACCGCGACCATGGCGTCGGTGAGCGCCTTCCTGCGCGTGCTCGGACGACTCGGTGATACCGACTTTCCTGCTTAGAGAGTGCTTTCGTGCTGCAAACACTGATTGTTGTTGACGATGACACATCGTCACTCGATGACTTCTTTAGCGATGTCATCAGTTTTACCGTCTATCTGCGGGACTACCCAAAGAAAAATGAGCCGCGTGCGCGAATTATCAACCTTTGTGACACCGAGCATTATCTGAGTCGGGGCTACTACTGTTCGCTGCTGGCAGAGGCTCGGCGGCATCGGGCGATGCCGGCGCTCAAGACGGTGAATGAGTTGCGCTCGGGGGTGTGGAAGAGCGACGACTTTCCACTCCTGGAATCTGATTACAAGGGCGTCCACGAGAGCGTCGTCAACGAGGACCATTTCGCATTCTTTGGCCAAAGTACTACGCCGGCGCTGCAGAAGCTGGCGTCGCGCCTGTTTCGTCATTATCCCGCACCTATACTGCGTTTTACGCTGCTGCGCGAGGAGGGTAGATACGCGCTGAAAGTCGCGCGCGCCGGCTACGCCGATCTGCACGGGGAGCAGCACGCGCGCTTTGTAGAGGCGATGAAAGCGTTTATCGGCAAAGACTGGCGCAAGACTGTGCCGAGCGCCAATCTGCGCTGGGATATGGCCATACTGGTAAACCCTCAGGAGGCACTGCCACCCAGCGACAAGGCGGCGATAGGGCGATTTATTCGGGCGGCGTCGGCTCTGGGTATTCGCGCCGAAGCGGTAACGGCGGCGGAGCTGGAAAACATAGCTAATTACGACGCGCTGTTCATTCGGGAAGGCACAGCGATAGACCACCACACCTACCGTTTGTCGCTGCGTGCAGAGAAAGCTGGTCTCGTGGTGATGGATGATCCTACTTCGATCCTGCGTTGCTGCAACAAGGTGTTCCTGCATGACGCTTTCGACTACCAGGGCGTGCCTTCGCTGCAAACCGAGGTGGTAATGGATAGCTCGGCGGAGACTCTGGACCGTCTGGAGGAGTTGTTTACCTACCCGGTGGTTATCAAGACGCCGGAGGGCTCGTTTTCCACCGGTGTGTTCAAAGCCGAGTCCCGGTTAGCTCTGCAGCAACGCCTTGAGAGTCTGCTTCGGGAAACGGCCCTGGTACTGGTCCAGGAGTATCTTTACACGGAGTACGACTGGCGTGTGGGCGTACTCAATGGCAAGCCGCTGTACAGCTGCCGCTATTACATGGCCCGCGATCACTGGCAGATCTATAACCACAGTGCGCAGAAGGTGGTTGATGGCCGTTGGGATACGCTGCCGACCTTTGAGACTCCCAAAGCGGTGCTCGATGCAGCCTGTGCCGCGGCGGCGGTGGTGGGCGACGGTCTTTACGGTGTAGATATCAAGCAGAAGGACAATATTGCCTTTGTAATAGAGGTCAACGATAACCCGAGTATCGAGCATGATGTCGAGGACGGCTATCTGGGTGATGAACTGTACCGGCAGATCATGGCCGAGTTTCTCAGGCGCCTGGAGGCGCGCGGGCGCTAGCATGAAAGCCGTGCAGCTGCGCGAGGCGGTTCCCGCTGACGCTCCCGCTCTCCTGCGCATCGAAGAGCAGTGCTTTGTGACAGACCGCATTAAACCGCGGCAGATGCGCTATCTCCTTACTCGGGCCAGAGCGCTGAATCTCGTCGCAGACAGTGACGCTCGTGCGGTTGCTTACCTAAGCTGTCTCACTCCGGTGCGCACGGACCGGCCGGCGCGGCTCTATTCCCTAGCTGTGGCGCCCGACTTTCGCAGGCGCGGCTTAGCCTTTGCTCTGCTGGAGCGACTGGTCGACGATCTTTGCGAGCGGGGTTATCGTCGCCTGCGACTGGAAGTGCGCGTCGGCGACCGGCGTACACAGGCTCTTTACCAGCGCTTTGGGTTTCGTGAACTCAGTCGCATCGAGGCTTACTACGAGGACGGAGAAGCCGCGCTGCGTATGGGAACCACATTGCCTGCTCGTTAGGAGGGCAGCCCCGGCCTGGAGTTTAAGGTGCCTTGTCTTCTCCGGCTGCGGGTGCCTCATACACCGCTTTGCCGTCAAACAGCGTCAGCAGCACCCGGACCTCGCTGATGTCCTCGCTGGGAATTTCGAAAAGATTCCGATCCAGCACCACCAGGTCCGCGCGCATGCCAACGGCAATGCGCCCTGTGCTTTCTTCCTGACGCATCAGCCAGGCAGCGTTGCTGGTATAGGCCGCGATCATGGTTGCCAGATCAAGCCTCTCGTCTGCGTTCAATACCCCGGGCTCGTTGCCCAGAGCATCCTGACGTCGCACCGCGGTCTCGATGGCCAGCAGTGGGTTTGCAGAGGAGACGCTCCAGTCGCTCCCGCCGACGATGCGCGCACCGGCGCGCGCAAGGCTGCCAAAGGGGTACATGCGTTGCACTCGCTCGGGTCCCACTGCCGGCAGGTTGATCTCGGTAATGTATACATCGGGGTAGGCCCACAGGGCCTGGATATTTGCGCTCACCCCCAGTTCCTGAAAACGTCCGATATCGTTGGGATGCACCAGCTGCAGGTGAGCGATATGCGGGCGGTTATCCGTGTCCCCGTGCAGTGCCTGCGCCGCCTCGATGGCGTCGAGGCCGCTGCGAACGGCGCGATCACCGATCGCATGCATGTGAATCTGCAGACCCATCCCGATAAATTTTGACACGGCACGCTCAATCTCCTCAGGCGTGAAATTCAGCGTGCCGCTCTGGCCTTTTTCACCGAGGTAGGGGCTCAGTAGTGCGGCTGTTTCTCCTTCCAGAACCCCGTCGAGGAAGAGCTTTATTGAGTCGGTGTGCAGGTACTCGCTGGCGTAGTCTTTGCGCCGCGCTAGCACCGCATCGAAGTCCGCTGCGTCGGGGTGATCGCTAAAGGCACCGTAGCCAAGGGAGGCGGTAACCCGCGCATTCAGCTCGCCCAAGTCGTCCAGTGCGTGAAACGCTTGCCAAGCGCTCTCGCCAACCCGCGCCTCGATAAAGGAGGTGATACCCATGGTGCTCAGGTGCGCAATAGCTGCGCGTAGGGCCGCCACGTCGTCCTGGAGAGTCGGCGTAGGTAATAGCGCGCTGACCAGGTACTGCGCACTCTCGCGGAGGGTGCCGGTGGGTGCGCCGCTGGAAACGTCGCGCTCTATAACGCCACCCGGGGGGTCTGGTGTGGCGGCGCTTATGCCGGCCAGTTCCAGCGCCCGGGAATTTACCCAGGCTGAGTGCCCGTCTGCGGCAATTAAGTAGGCCGGCCGGTCGGGCACGAGCGCGTCCAGCAGCGCTTTGTGCGGATTGCCATCGGGAAAGAGGCCCAGGTTAAAGTCCAGACCTTGTATCCAGGTTTCCTTGGTGTTTCTAACGCAGTCGGCGAAGGTATCGAGGAGGTCCTCCACGGTGTTCTCCTCGTTGAGCGCACAACCGAGCAGAGTACGTCCGGCCAGCAGAGCGTGTAGGTGCGCATCGTGGAATCCGGGCAGTAGCATGTGATCTCTTAGGTCTATGACCCGGGTCTCTGGCCCGATCCACTGTCCGATGTCCTCGTTGCTTCCCAAAGCGACGATACTGCCGTCGCTGACGGCCAGCGCCTCCACCCAGGGCCTCTCTTGGTCGAGGGTATAGATGCCGCCATTGCGGGCGACGATATCGGCCTGAATGGCCGCGGGTGTTGCGGCGCCGAAGTTCGCGGTGGTTTCAATACCCTCTTGTGAAGGTTTACAGCCCGCCATCGCAAGGAGGGCGATGGCAAGCAGTGCGATTTTTATGAAGCGGTTGCGGTTGTTCATTTTCAGATTTAGACCTGGGGGAAATCGCGAGTGTGCGCCCGCTTGATTTCCCGCGTCCAGCACTTTGCACCTGGCCTGCGGTTTCACAAACTGCGCCGTTGTTTAGACGCGGGAGCGCAGCTACCACGCCCCAGATGAATCGGACCCACTATCAACGCTGTGATTGCTATTGACCGTGATGGAGTGGGCCGTACCGAGCACCCCAAAAATGCCTGACTCAAGTTCGCTGTTAGAGCCTCAACAAGCTTACGTTATTGCCAACGGCAGAAATCCCATTCGTCTATTACACTCATTCAGTTGGCCTAAAAATACGCCGAAAAACCGAATTTATAATAATAGATCTCGAGGGGTAGAAAATGAATAAATTGCATAAAGGAGCGGTACTTACCGCCGCCGTTTCAGTTTTTGCTGTACAAGCTGCATTTGCACAGGTCACGGAAGAAGGAATGGGCAAGATCGTTCCAGTTGAAATGTTTGTTTGTAACTTTGTCGAAGGTAAAAGTCAGGTCGACCTGGACGCTGTTATCGCGCAATGGTCCGACTTTATGGACGACAAAAAAATCCGTAACTACGCCGCCTGGCAACTCACGCCCTACTACTACGGTGGTGAGCAAAATTTCGACATGATCTGGATGGGCGCGTCTTCAGACGGTAACGCCATGGGTAATTCTACGCACGAGTATGTGTTGAATGGCGGCGAAATCGCTGCGGGATTCGATGAAGTTATTCAGTGCGGGGCACATATTGGCCTGAGCTCTGCGATGTACCAGGCACCGCCGAAGAACTCAACGCCGGGTTCATCCGTCATGACGATGAGTGACTGTAAGATGGAAGAAGGCACGCGTTATTCTGACGTCCGGGCGGCAGAAGTCGAATGGGCCGCTTATCGAAAGGACAACGGGTCAAAGGCGGGAATGTGGCACTGGTATCCAAGCTTCGGCGGTGGTGATCAGGACTTGGACTACAAAATCGTTTACGCCTACCCCAACTTTAAAGAGCTGGGATCCGACTGGGAAATGATCGCTAACGGTGGCGGCCGGGCAAAATCCGACGACATCTTCGGCGACCTCGATGAGTGCGACGATGCACGCGTTTATGTAGCCCGAAGCATTAGGGAGGCACAGCTACGCAAGTAGCGCTGCTAAACTAGCTAGGCAGCTGAACGGTCGCCTCGGGGCGGCCGTTTTTTTATTGACTGGAATTGATCGCCCCGTGAGTGGCCATGTATATCGCTATAAGCTGCGGATGCGCTGACCAGTCATCCACGCCATCACAGCTTCAGATTATCGAACTCGGTAAGTCGCATCAGCAATTCGTTCAATGGCCGTTCGACCTGTTCCCGCGTATCCGCTTCCGTAAGCTGATCGATCGACTCGACAATGGCAATCCAGCAGCGCATGTGCCGTGTACTGAGCTGCGCCGCAATGTTAATGAGGTCACGGGCAAGTGGCAGGGTGGAAATCGCGACATGTTTCAATGAAACGAGCGTCCCGATGCCGAGCTCAGCCTTGTCGAGCAAGCTTGTTAAGCGGCGCACCACTAGAGGCTGCGATTCGAGATCCCGCGAGGTCGCTGGCTCCCTCTCTGGACCCAGAAAGGCCAGATCGAGATGGGATAAAAAGTCTCTTAAGGCGCTGCGCAGACTCAGCCACAGCTCGCGACGGCGGTAGTAATCCCGCAACTGCTGCACAAAGGTAAAGAGTCCTACGAGGAAGAATCCCTCAAGGCAGAAGCCAATCAACTCCGGTAGCAGGTTCTCCCGAAAAGCATTGTCATCCGCCTGGGACATAAAAAGTGCATAGAGCCCTATGCCCCCAATCCCAAATACCACAAGCGGTGCCGCAAGCAACCAGCGGTTCACTGCGCATCCTCCGCTTCGGTGGCAAGCGCCTCAACAACCCGTGCAATCTTACGCGCCTCCTGCGGCGTAAGGTCCACCGGTAGACCATGCAGGTAGACAACACGGTCAGCCTTCAGCGGAATCGGTATGACATCCGACCGCTGCCTGGGCGCAGTCAGACGCACCGCCTCTAGCGCCCGCTCCTGCGACGTCTTTGGAAGCAGTTCATCCCGGCGTAGCGCGGTATCCTGACTAGCGGCAGCAGAGGAGGACACAAACTGGTTGGGTGATGCTACAAAACGAAAATAGTCCTCGAGCGCCCAGCGAAGACGTTCAGCGTACAACTCGACAACTTCAGCACGCAGGCGGCCCCCCTGGGTATCCAGAAACCGTGATTTCAGGGCATCAATGTCCAGGGTGCGTAAATCCGCCGACTCGCTGTCTGAGAGTTCTGCAAACAGGGTTTGTGCAGCGGCCCGACGGCTTTTGGCTGCAGAAGGAGTTAACCGTCCAGCGAGAGTCGCGTCCCTGAGAAATAGTAATAAGCCGTCACTCGAGTAATCAGTGCTCATGATAGTCCTGCAACGCTAATGCGCTTTGCCGGGGGGTTCACAGCGATTGTGCCGCATTAGGGCCTTCGTTGGTTCGAAATTTTACTTGTATCAAACAGCTTTGTCTTGTTAAGCGTTTTGCATGGGCTCAAGTGAGAGGCCAGGGTTTACCAAGGCACGTGGAGCAAATGAAATGAACACAGGACAAAACGTGTTGGAAGGCCGCGTCGAGGCTGGTCGGGGAATAGCTTAGCGTGAGAGTCGCTTATTGAGATGGTTCTAAATTGTCCCAAGCGATAAGGTCAGGCCATGGCCCGCGCCGCGGCGGATGCTTCTTGTTCACTTTTTACGTCGGCCAGATCACCCCGCAGGAAGCGCGCTGCCGTCAGGTAATGGAAAGCGGACCAGACGTTAACCAGCGTGACCGCGCAAAGGGCATAGCGGAGCCCCTGAGCCGTGGCGAAACTCTCCTCCATACCGCCTGCCGTGAGGGACATGCGGAACATATCGCTTAGCCAGCCCGCCAAAGTAGGTCCCAGGCCCAGGCCAATCAGATTGATGATTAGTAGTAGTACAGCACCTGCGAGGGCGCGTTCACGAATGCCGGCCAGACTCTGGGTCATGGTGAAGGTGGGGCCCAGATACATGTAGCCCAGCAACCCTGAAGGCAGCATTAAAGCCAGGATGAGAAACTTGTCCGGAAGCAGGTAAATACACAGTGCAATCGGTACGGCCAGAAGTGTCGCAATGCCAGGGACCAGCATGTAGTAACGCTGATCATTGCGTTTACTTGCGGTACGGTCAGACAAGTAGCCACCAAGATATATACCGCCCATGATACCCACGGCAGAGATCATAGAAAGCGCGAACCCAACTTCGGAGACAGTCATGCCGTGGGAGCGGATTAGGAACGCTGGCACGAACGAGCCTACGCCGTAGCCGGCAAAGGCGTGCAGCGCCGCGGCGAGAGAAAGATGACGGAAGGAGCGTCGGCGCCAGAGTGCCTCTAAAGCCTCTGCAAGAGGCGGCGGCTGTGACGCAACACTGATGTTGTCGGAGAAACCGCGGGGCGGCTCCCGTAGCGTCAGCTTCAATAGCAGCGCCAGCAAAACGCCCGGTATTCCTACAACAAAAAAAGCAGCGCGCCATCCGTACTGCTCGGCGACGACGCCTGATACAAGATAACCCAGGAAAATACCGCCGCCGATCCCCATAGAATAGATCGACATGGCCCGGGCGCGTTTCTCGGGCGCGAAGTAGTCGCTGATTAGGGAGTAGGCGGGAGGACTGCATCCCGCTTCACCGATACCCACGCAGATCCGGGCAATGAGCAGATGAGAGAAAGATTTAGCAAACCCCGTAGCAGCCGTAGCCACGCTCCAGACTGCAATGGAAAAGGCGATGATGTTCACGCGGTTACGCTGGTCGGCCAGGCGGGCAATGGGTATTCCCAGCGTCGAATAGAAGAGTGCGAAAGCAAGGCCACCCAGCAGTCCCATCTGTGTGTCGGAAAACTGAAACTCCTGCTTTATGGGCTGGAGCAAGGTGGTGAAGATCTGGCGATCCAGAAAGTTGAAGACATAAACCGCAAACAACAGCCAAATGACGTAACGCTTGTAGCCTTCACTGGCTGTGAAGTCAGCGCTGTCCGGGACACTCTCGGAAGCTGCTGCAGGCGTTGCCGCGTTCACTGCGTCTGCACTCGTGATCGCATTGCCCGCGCGTTCCACGGTTGTACTCGGAGCTGGTTTATCAGTCATCAGATCTCTTGGCTGTTATGGGTTGGTTTTACCAGACGAATCGCAGCATACACGGGCATGAGTTCTTGCCCAATGCACTCGGAGCGAATTTTTATAGGGATGCCCACATTCTGGTGTTCTCGCTGACCGACGGCAATGAACGATTAGTTACGGATGGTAGCCGCCGCGGAAGGGCGGCTACGAGTAACGGCGCCAGAGCCCTGGGCGTCGAGGATCGTCTGACTTCGATCGAGAAGGGGACGCTGACGGATCTTTTCGTGGTGCGCGCCAACCGACTGGACGATATCAAGACAGCTCGAAATATTCGGCTCGTGATCAGGGATGGCGTCGACTATAACCCTGAGGAGCTCTCTCGCTCTGCCATTGGTCCACTCCGGCAAACTCCATGGCTGGCGCTGCTGATGACTCCGTCAGGTTTATATCTGTGGCTGAGAGTAGCGTAGAGAACAGGTCCTGAACGGTAATCATCTGTTGAATGCGCTTAGGGGCTAGGCTTCGTTTCCAGTAGACGATGAAGGTGCCACTGCCTTGGCCGCAGTCAGCATGACCAAGCCCAGAAAAATCAGCGCGACGCGTGACCATAGGATTTTTATTGTCACGGTGGTGCCCGCCTGAGAGTCAAAAAGCCCGGCGCGACCGTCTATGCTAGTCGTCGAAAGCCTATAGCTTTACGTCCACCACGATGTCGCCAAGCTGGCTGGCCCGATAGTTCACGGTGTCGCCCGGTTTTAAAAAGTGCCCCGAGGCCTGTTCATTGTCAATGAAGACGGGGATCGCGATATCCATAAGACTGTGGTGGCTTAAGGGGCCACCCTTGAGCAGGTAGGCGAGCAGTATTTCGATGTAATCGTGCCGTGCAGGGGGGGTAAAGATGACGCCTTCGGAGGTGCCGGACATCAAGGTCATGTCGCTGTCGATACGCTCATTGGGTGCGAGCTTGTAAAAGGTGTCATCGTAGTAAAAACGTCGTGCCGTCATGTCGTCGAGCACTTTCTCTGTGAGCCCGCGAAAATCAAGAATCATTTCGCTTCCCCGCGCGTCCTGACGCGCCTCACCGTTGACGAATGTCATCATGCGGATGTTCGCAACAAATGTGCTCCAGTCTTTTGGGATAACAAGGAATGGGCCGGTAGGAAAGAATCCGGGGCCGCTTTTTGCATCGCTAAAGCCATATCCCGAGTTGAGATTGTCCGCGTCGGCGAGTTCCAGAAGAGCAATCCGATCGGTAAAGTCTGCGCAGAGAAAAACCCCTTTTACAGCCGCATCAAAATCCGCCAAAGACTCAATGGGCCGATCAAAGCGCATGCATAGCTCGACCTCATAGTCTAAAAGGCTGTCTTGGGACGCAGGCACCGTCGTGCGGGCGGGTGTGGCGGCTCCGAATTTTGGAAAATTGAAAACAGAAGTACTGGATGCCTCCGCCGCGTGTTCCGGAAAGTTGGTTCCGATACCTAAATGCCGCTTGCCCTTGGGGCCGGTAGGCAGAAGGCTTGCGATATCGATCAAATGGCGTTTTTTCTCCGTGGAGAATGCGGTCTTTAATTGTTCCTCCTCAATGGAAGCTAGCGCGGAAAATGGATCACTGACTTGCGCAGCGCCAAGATCCCTAAGGCTGACGCCGGTCACTTGAGGGCCGTCAACGGCCTCCACGAGTAAGGTGACCCTGTTGCCATTGGCAGCAGTGTACTGCGCAAGCGTTAGCGCTGTGTCGAGGTCGGCGAGCTCTAGCGTAAGGGACTCGCTCTCGAAACTCGCCACGTTGAACTTGGGGTCTACTGATGTCAGCCAGGCAAGGAAAGTCAGAATGCCTAGGCCGAGAATAATGAAACCGCTATACCGTAGAGTTTTTGAAAGCATGAATAGAGCCGTCCTTTGTGTTATCTGCGACTAAGAGACTGTTTATCACGCTGAGGGCTAAGCCTCATTCTGCGCACCGATCGTGGCGCCCCATCCGATCTCGAAACAATCCTTGGGAATCGTATTTCTCTCGCATGGCGTCTAATTTTCACAGGTTTGCATCAGCCATAAAGCACGCAGGTCTGCGGCCTCGATTTTCGTCCGCCAACTGGATGCCCAAAGCCTGCTCTTCTATATTTTTTATGCACTAGGTCGCCCAGTTTTCGTACTTGTGATCATACTTCGGACGCGTCCATGCGCCATAAACGGCAAGATAGTTGTTGGACTCTAAAGAGAAGGCCATATCCGGCCGACTTGCAGCAGGCTGCCAGTTAAGCCTCAGAGAATGATTGGGCGCGGGCGGCATGGTGTCGGCGATGTGCTTTAAGCCGGGAAGCACATTATTGACCGGCGCATCAATCCAGATATTGTCAGTGCACCAACGTACATCGGGCGGAAAATGCGTCACGTTGGCCACCAGGGACATGTGGCTTGTGCGCATCGGTATTAGCGGCGTGGTAATACTCGCCAGGTGACGGATGGGACTGTCATCAATAAACCGCACCGCCTCCTTTGCCTCTTTACGGCTAGTGGAGAGCACCGGGGCGATGACTTCTATGCCCGGTTTAAAGATACCCATGGCCTTGGGGGTGATGAGCATCTGCAGTTCCACCGACCGCGCGACATCCGGACCCATCTCTGCGGCCCGGCGATAAACCGCCTCAAGGTGCTTCTGACGGAAGATCTGCATTTTTATGGCCGAGTACGCGTGCCGGGGATGGAGATTGAGGTGATAGCGCAAGACCACGGGAAAAAATCCAGGACCAGCGCCCCGGGCTGCCCAGAACAGATCCGGGTTTTCTGTTTCACTGGCATGAATTTGGTGACCGTCAGCGAGGATGCTTTCGAAACTAGGCCTGCGCGATCGGGCTCAGGCGGTGGTCTTTGCCTATGAGAGTGGTTTGGCAAAAGCGGATGGCAAGGACATCGGCTATTGATGGATTGAAGGGTTCTGCCCCGATGTTTTGGTTGGCACAAAGTGATGTGTCCAGCGCGAGGAGGCACAACAGGCCCGGCATGCTGTGATCAATCCATCTGGCCCCGGTAGTCCCTTGCGGGTTATCTTGAGAAACTCCACCGAAGAGTCAAATTAAAAACATGCCACCGAACTGCCCCGGGTGTCAGTCACCCTATGCCTACGAAGACCGAGACCTGTGGGTCTGTCCCGAATGTGGCGAAGAGTGGTCGACAGAGGCTGACGGCGAGTCTCTAGAAGTGGGGCCGGTGATAATAGACGCCAACGGCAACCCACTTGCTAATGGCGACTCCGTCGTGGTCATCAAGGATCTAAAAGTGAAGGGCTCGTCGGCGGTTGTGAAGGTGGGGACCAAGGTAAAAAATATTCGCTTGGTTGAAGGTGACCATGACATAGATTGTAAGATCCCCGGTGTAGGCGCCATGGGGCTTAAGTCGGAGTTTGTTAAGAAGGCCTGACGCCACCTAGTGTCCGGCTGACACGGTCATCACTCGAATGGCTCCAATGCTTATCGAACAACTGTCGGTCTTGTGCGATGCAAGTCGGTTCACCTGAAACGTTGAGCGGCTTAGGATTTGTATGACTTTAAACAAGAGGAAATAAAAATGGGTGTTGAAGTTAATGGGATTGTCGGGCTTTTGCTATTGGTTGCGAACGTTTGGGCAATCATCAGCATTGTGCAGTCAAGTGCGGGCACCGGCTCGAAAGTTCTTTGGTCGGTCCTGGTTTTGGTGTTGCCGGTTCTTGGACTCATCATTTGGTTCTTCGCTGGCCCGCGCAGCAAGGCAAGTTAGAGCGCCAAGGCCTCGAGGACGCGATGCTGCCGGAGTATTGAGAATAGCGTTTACTATGGGCCTATGTGGGCTTGCACCGACACTCTCAGTGTTTCGTCAATACTTGAGTGTAGAATGGCAGCGTGACCTCCTATGTATGTTCCTGCCTTCGATGATCTTGAGTCAGCTACGAAAACCGTATTTTTCTAGCGGCCCCTTAATACTACCAGGAAGTCTATGAAAAACGCCTTGATCCTCTCCGGCGGTGGTGCTCGAGCTGCTTATCAGGTTGGTGTGCTCAAGGCTGTGGCAGAGCTGCTCCCTGAGGGCGCCACGAATCCTTTTCCGATTATCTGCGGCACGTCTGCCGGAGCAATTAATGCGGTCACTCTCGCGGCCTACGATGGCAGCTTTGCCCACGCTGTGGAGACGCTAGAATCTGTGTGGATGGACCTGACGCCGGAGCAGGTGTATCGCTGCGGCTGGGGGGCAATTGCCCGAAGTGCTGGTCGCTTGATGCTCTCTTTGGTGAATCGTGGCGTGGGTGTTGGCAAGCCCGTGGCATTGCTGGATAACTCGCCGCTGAGGGGTCTCATTAAGCGCACTATTAATTTTGAGAAAATAGATCGCGGCATTGCACGTGGTGATTTGGATGCTGTTTGCGTGACAGCTACGGGTTATCACTCCGGCCGGTCCATGTGTTTTTATCAGGCAAAGGCCGGTATCGAAGAATGGACCCGTTATAGACGCAGCGGTCGGCGAGCATTGCTCAATACCGACCACCTCATGGCATCGTCCGCCATTCCCACGATGTTCCCCGCTACGCGAATCGAATTTGAATATTTTGGTGATGGCGCAGTCAGGCAGTTGGCGCCCTTAAGTCCGGCGCTGCATCTGGGCGCAGATCGACTCTTTATCGTTGGTGTCAGTGCTAACCGCGAGCGTCCTCAGTCCGCAGTACCGGCGAGGCCTAGCCATTCGCCGTCCATGGCGCAGATTATTGGACACCTGCTTAACAGCGCGTTTATCGATAGTCTCGAGAGCGATATCGAGCGCTTGGATCGTATCAATAAGCTGGTGGAGCTGGTACCCAAAGAGAGTTTGGAGCAAGGTTCGAGCCTTCGTTACATCGACCGACAGGTGATTTCGCCATCAGAAGAGCTGGACATGATTGCGGCGGATAACACCGCATCCTTGCCGCCAAGCGTGCGGTTTTTGCTTCGCGCCACCGGCGGAACCGAAAGCGGTGCGGGCTCTACGGCAGCATCGTACTTACTGTTTGCAAGGCCCTTTGTCGAGACGCTTATTGCACTTGGCTATCGCGATGCGATGTGGCAGCAGGCCGATATTGCAGGTTTTCTTGGCGTCGATTCAAGGGTTTGAGTGCAATGCATCATGATTGCCAGTTATACCGATTTACTTGGCGTCACTATGCTGTTTTGGGTATTGTTCGACAACACTGATAGTGTTGCCTGGAGGTTTAAGATTAGCACCCATGCCGGTTCGCTCACTGTAGTAAGCCCAGCGAGCAGATTCGCGTTGTTTGCGACGCTCAAAACGGACCTTGAAAGACAGCTCGTTCGGTACCATGCAATTAGTGATACGCCAATGGAGTCTATGAGCTTATGAGCGCTATGAATAAATACCTTGCAATCATTGATTCCAAAACGCTTTTGCTCAGCGTGGTGTGTATCGCAGTCACCTACGTCTGTTTTCGTTACAACATTGCTTACGACTTGAATATCACGCTTTTCAGTATCGCGGTTATTTTTCCCTTGGTCTTCACCATTCGCGAAGCCTTTAAGCGTCGCGACAACGCGCTTAAGTTTTTGAGCCAGTTCAAGTCGTCACTGTGTTCCGTGCATTACTGTTTTGAGCAGTGCAAGAAGCTGAGTCAAGAGCAGCGTACCGAGGTATCTCAGCTACTCGACAGAGCGTCTTCGCAGTTTTTTGATGCTTTGCGATCTGAAGAGGCGGATATCCGTCCGGCAGAAGACTCAGTCAACGAGATTATTCACTTCATCAAGAGGAATGATTCGGCGATTTCCAACAGCCTGGCGCTGAAGATTATTCGCTTTGTACAGGATGTGAATGACGGGATGGAAAACACCATCTGCTTAAAAATGCATGGCACGCCCATTAGCATGCGAGCGTACTGCCTGGTGTTTGTGTTCCTTTTTCCTTTCGTCTTTGCGCCCACGATCGTTTACCACTTGCCGGATGCTCCGTTGCTTTTGACCTATGGTTTGAGCGTGCTTCACGGTTTCATTCTTATTGCGCTATACAACGTTCAGGTGCAAATGGAGAACCCATTTGATCAGATCGGCCTGGATGACATTCAATTAGATGAGTTTCGTTTTCGTGCGTTGCCACCTGCTTGAGTGCCGTTGGCTTACATGAGTGCTGTCGTTTGTAGGAACAATTTTGTCTGAGGGGATTTGAAGTGATGCTAAGACGCCTGGCTGCCATTGGGTTGCTGTTCACATCCAGCGGTTTTGCCGCGCCCCTATTTGATAGCGATGAATTACTGGAGCTAAGACTGGCTGCGCCTTTTGAGCTGATCGATAAAGAGCGTGATAAAGAGAAAGAATACACCGGTAGTCTCAGCTACGAAGACCCTGAGCTTGGCCCCACTACGCTCGACGCGAAACTGTCGGTACGCGGTAACTTCCGCCTTCGCAAAGATATCTGCAGTCACGCCCAACTGTGGGTGAATTTAAAAAAGAGCCAACTTAAGGGGACGTTGTTCGCTAAGCAGAACAAGCTCAAGCTCGTTGTGCAATGTAAGGACTCTGATCGTTACGCCGAATACATTGGTCGGGAGCATCAGGCCTACGAGATTTTCCGGACGCTATCCGACCTGAGTCTGGACACCCGCATGCTCAATGTTGCCTATGAAGACTCTGAGGGTGGCGAGACCCGTGAGCAGATTGGGTTTTTTATCCAGCATCAGGATCGCCTGGCTAAACAAAATGACATGCTGGTGTATAAAGAGATTACGGCGAATAAAAGCCGTCTTGATCCAGACCGAAGCGCGCTTGTCGCGCTCTTTATGTACCTTGTCTCCAATACCGACTATTCGTTCATCGCTGCGGCGCCTGGCGAGACCTGCTGTCACAACATCAAGCTTCTTGAGGCTGAGGAGGGTGGCGCTTTGTATCCCTTGCCTTACGACTACGATTCTACGGGGTTCGTGAATACCTCCTACGCAGAGCCTGCAGGAGGTATTGGGCAGAGCAATGTAAAGCAGCGGATGTATCGAGGCTATTGCGCGCCCGAAGATACGACTGCAAATGCGATCGCACTTTTGCAGTCCAATCGCGAGGCGATTTATGCCATCGCTGCAGATACGACCTATGTATCCGAAAAGTCTGTGAAGCGTACCGCCAAGTATTTGGACAAGTTCTACTCGGTACTTGATGACCCCAAGAAAGTGCGTCGGGAGATTGTTGAGGAGTGTCGCTAAGCATGGTTTTTAATTTCTCCTCCCGTTTGTCGGTAAGGCCCCTCAAGGGTTTTTGTCTCGCTCTTGTCCTTAGCGCGTTCTCAATTGCGTCCGCGTTGGGAGAGCAGTGGGACTGGCAGGGTGTCGATCGCGTGGTTGCCGTCGCTGATGTTCACGGTGACTACGATAACTATATGAAGGTTCTGGAGCAGGCCGAGTTGGTTAACCGGCGGGGCCGCTGGATTGGCGGGGCTACGCACTTGGTGCAGCTTGGCGACGTGCCTGATCGCGGGCCGGACACGGCAAAAATTATCCGGCATTTGATGAAGCTTGAAACTGAAGCTAAGAAAGCTGGCGGGCGTGTGCATGCCCTGATTGGCAACCACGAAGTGATGAACATGACGGGTGATCTTCGCTACGTGGACCCGGGAGAGTACGCAGCGCTTAAGACTCGCAAGTCTCGAAACCTGCAAGAAGGGTATTACCAGCAGGTAGTGGATTACCTTTCTAAACAGGAAGGCGGGCCAGCGCTGGATCAGGCCTTCGAAGAAAAGTGGTTGGCTGAGCACCCCGTAGGCTTTGTGGAGCACCGCCAACACTGGCACCCCAATGGCGAATTTGGTGCCTGGGTAGCAAATCACAATACGGTGATCCGCATTAATCGCAGCCTGTTTTTACATGGTGGTATCAGTCCGGAATATCTGGATAAGTCCCTCGAGAGCATGAACGATGCGGTGAGAGTCGCGCTTACGACACCGACCGCCGGAGACGTAAGCATCATCGATGATGAGAACGGGCCACTTTGGTACCGCGGGCTATCAATGGGTGCGCAGTCGCCTGAGATAGCTGCACATGTTGCTAATTTGCAGCAACAGTTTGAGGTAGACCGGGTCGTAGTTGGGCACACGCCCGGCTTTGGGACGATTGTGCCTCGTTACGATGCGAGAGTGCTCGCGGCGGACAGTGGCATCTCGGAGTATTACGGGGGGCATCTAGCCAGCGTGCTAATAGTGAGGGCTCAGGCCTTCACCGTTCAGCGGGGTCAGCCTGTACCGCTACCCAGCTCGGATGCCGGGCTCCTGCAGTACTATCAGGCGATCAATGAGATCGAGCCGGACGTGAACAACCTCATGGCTGTCATAGGGCAATTGAAGGAAGCACAACGCGCTCAGTGAGCGCGAGAAGCTTAAGCCCGTTTTGCGTTCATATCGTCTCCGGTTCCTAATAACCCATGGCCACAAATTCTTTCTCAAACATTTACTGGGTTTTTCACCTAAACCCCTTTTTTACTGTGTTATAAAAACTTCCTGACGCCGGGTAAGTGATTTTTCAGCCCTCGCCAGGCTCCCTGGAGTGGGAATTGTCGGCAGATTTTGCGCCGTGGATGCTACCTTGGAATGCCTGTTTGAGAGCCCACATCCTGTGAAGAAATTGTTGTTCAGTGTGTTGTGTGCAGGGCTTTGTATGCGTGCTTTGGCTCAGGAGCCCACGATGATTTCTGATCTTCGCGACCTTCAATGGCAACATCGTATTTTGGTCCTTAACGAACCGCACAATCCCGAGGCCTTGTTTGAACGGCTGTCTACTAATGCAGCGGCCTTCGACGAGCGTCGATTGATTTGGTTTGTACTTCACGGCGGGACTGTGCAGACAAACTATCCCGAGACGCCAGGCGATGAGCTATCGACGAATATTCGAAGTCAGCTCAATGCTGGCCTCAACGAAGCACTGCTTATCGGTTTAGATGGCGGTGTAAAAGCCCGGGGAAATCGACTCGACCTTGAGGCGCTCTACGCGATGATTGATGCAATGCCTATGCGACGGGCTGAGCAGCGCGAGTGAGCCCTTAGTCTCTGGGTAAGCAGCTGAGCACCTGAGCCATATCTTCGTCACCGTTGTAAAAATGCGGTGATAAACGGATGCCCTCTTTACGAACATCGAACTGCAGCTTGGCGTCGCGCAGTTGCTGCGCAAACTGATCCTGAGCTGACTTGAGATCCAGCACTACGGTGCCGCCTCGCTGAAACGCCTCGGGGGGCGATACCAAATACTGCGGTGCAATTTCTCGGCAGACTTGGTCGATGAGCGTTCGGTTGTGGGCTTCTAGACGCTCAAGTCCGATCTCCAGAAGTGACTCGATGGCATGCGCGGCAATTAGCGCTGGCGCGACGCTGGGGGTGCCTCCCCAAAATCGCAATGCATCACCCGCGTATTCAAAGTGATGGATATCAAATTCAAAGGGGTTGCTGTGAGAAAACCATCCCACCTCTGAGGGTTCACAGTTAGCAAGTCGCTCGGGGTTCACCCACATGAATCCAGCCCCGGGACCGCCACACAGCCACTTGAGGCAGGAGCCCACAATAAAGTCTGCATTCCAGGCTCGGGCATCCACCGGGCGAACACCGATGGATTGGGCTACGTCGACCACGCTGATGGCACCGCTATCGCGGGCCAGAGCACATAGCGGCGCTATGTCATGGCACTCGCTGGTATTGGAGTGCACATGTGTAAACACTACACAGTACACGTGCTTGTTCAGGTAGCGTGACCAAACAGCGGGGTCGAGCGTATTTTCTGATCGGGGAATAATCACCAGCTCGAATCCATGGCGCTGAGCAACGGATAAGACAAAGCCGAGAGAGGGGAATGCGCGCTCGGCAATGACCAGCCGATTCCGACCGGGTTTGGCAGGGAGTGAGTTGAGCACCTGACTCAAGCCAGAGGTCACACTAGCTTGGGGGCAGATCATTGCAGGCTCGTGATTAATGACTTGCGCCAAAGCAGCACGAAAACGATCGAAGGCAGTCATCCAGTGAGTCCAAACCTGATCGTCGCTGGCAACCCACGGTCCAAACAATCCTTGATTGAGTGCATCGGCTGCACTGAGCGGCGGCAGCCCCGCGGAGTGATTCAGCAGGTAGCCTTTACCATCCGGCCATCCTTGAGCCAGGTCCAAGTGTGTTGTCATCAGTTGGCCTCACCGACTGCCGCGCGAATACTCGCGATGTCTTTGTGTCGGCTTCGAATATCGTCCCGGGGTGCGGCGGTACGTAAATCCCGAAGTTTTTGCAAGGCGGCCATCAACACTTCCAAAGGTGGTCCACTGGCGGTGATATGCGCCAGGTGCTTTTGATCGAGAGCAGAAGAAGGCTGCTCAATAAAGCGCTGCACAAGCTGATTGTGATGCTGGGACGCGGCGTGACCGTGGGCTTCGCAGACCTCTAAAAACAGCTGGGCATTTTGCTCAAAATAGACGCCGCATGATTGGGGCGACTGCAAGCCCAGAAGTATTTGGTCCATGAGGCTTTCGCGGCGCATGCAATCTCGCAAGCGCGCCTGGTCCTCGGGCATCATGTACAGAAATTTATCCACGAGTAACTGCGAGTAAGAGGGGTCCTCTGCTTGGCATAAGCCCAGCAGCAGATCGATCTCGTTAATGCCAGCAAAGTCCCCGGCGTTGGCGCCGCGATATTCGCTTTTCCCAACGCGATAGGGCTTGTAGTAAGGCCGCACAGAGTAAAAGAACCGCGCTGGATCAAGCTGCTCAAACAACTGTTCGTTGTAACGGGCAACATCTTCCAGAGCATGGCGTGCGGCCAATAGTAAATCGCCAGTAACCGGGTGTGTGATGCCTAAGGGTACGGTTCGCGCTAGCGCATCTGCGGCACGCTTGTAGGCAAATATTCCTCGGGTATTGAAGTCCAAAAACAGGAACTCGTCTTTGAGCGTAGTGAAACTGCGGTACACGCCGTCGCGGGCCAGATTGTGTGTCGAGAGATGGCTGGTAGCAAAGCGGGGTGCTACTCCCAGCGAGGCGCCAATGTGCAAGGCCAGTCCTGATGCCTCGATAAGTGGGGAGCTTTGCTCCCGGGAGGGTTCCGTAATTTCGTGGCGTCTGCAGGCGCCCATATAAAGACCGACGTTACCCAGCAGAGCAAAAGCCGCCTCGAAGCCTTCGTCGGTATTGCCTTCGTTATGCAGGCCGGTGATGTGCTCGCGGCCTTCGTCGTGCAAAAGCTTTCGCCGGTTCTTTCCGCCCAAGCTCACATCCGCTGGATCGCCCTGGGCAAAGTAAAGCTCTTCGAGCTCACTGTTAATCTCGATAAAGCTGGAGCGTATCCAGTCATCGTAGCGTTCTGCGTTGACGCTCATAACCTCGTCCTCTATTGCGCGTTGAGGTTGTATTTCATGATGCTTCCGTGGGGACCGGTCTTGTCCCGCTCCAGATCAAAGACGTCGTCCGGGGGAATGCTCATCTGTGTCTTGATAGCCTGTACCGCCGCACGGTCCTCATCATCCATTTGCAAATCAAAAACCTCTTTATAACGATCTACGTGCGCGGCGTTACGCGAGCCGATGATCACGGCGGCTACCTGCGCCTGGGCGAGCACCCAGTTCGAAGCCACGCTGGCAATGGTAACGCCGTGCTTCTTGGCAATACGATCCAGCGTTTGCAGCAGCGACTGGAACAGATCCCAGCCACCAATCTCGTCGATCATGAGCTTGTACTTAATCAGCGAGCGATTGCTAAACGAGTGCGGCTCTGTTGCGCCCAGCCAGCGCTCGCTCAAAAACCCGCCGGCTAGCGTGCCGTAGCACAGTAGGTGCATATCGTGCTCTGCGCAGAGTCCCAGCAGTGCCTTCTCCGGCCTGGGGTCCAGTAACGAGTACTGGACCTGCGTCGTGGCAAGCTTAATCCCGGCGTCGAGTATTTCCCGGGTGTTTTCGGTATTGAAGTTGGTCGTCGATAGCAGCTCGATTTTTCCTGTTTGTTGTAGATCCTTGAGCCAGCCGGCGGCCTCTACCGCCCCCGGCGCCGCATAGTTCCACCAGTGGAACTGCACCATGTCGAGTCTTTCGAGATTGAGTCGTGCAAGGGAGCGGTCGATGACCGTTTCTACATCGCTTTTCTTGAGTCGACCCAGCTGGTCGTAGTCGGGTACGTACTTGGTGTGGACTCTGATCGATGCGGGATTGCTCCGCGCCTCATTGGCGGTCACAAAGTCTCCGATCATCGCTTCGACGCCGGTGTAGATATCTGCACAGTCAAAGGTATCTATGCCACGCTCTGCAAACGCGAACATATCAGCGACAGGGTTATTGGATATCTCCTGGCTATGACCATCGGATAGTTGCCAACCACCTTTGATTACACGGGATATTTGATAGTCCTGCGTGAGCGGATAGCGCGCAATCATTCCTTCCATGGATTGTTCTCAAGAAGTGGTTCGATGGTGGTATCGGAGCGCGTGAACACCTGCTTTCCAATGCGGCTAATGCGAAATCTGGCGCCGCAGTGGGGATCCGGGCAGGCGATGACATGATCGGTTGCCATCCAGTCGTATTCATTAAGTGGACGTTGTTTAGTGGGCAAAAGGGGAAGCAGGGCGGACAGGGCATAGAGCGAAAAAGGTTTGTCGGTCTCGAAGAAGAGATTTTCTCCCCGTACTTCAAAAGCGCTGCCAATTTCATGGCCACAGACAAAAGGCTTATCGCCTTCAATCGTTTCGACCCGCAGGTCGTATAAGCTGAACTGAGGTTCTGTCATGGTGCTTACTCGGCTTTTTTTGCAGCGTATTAGTGAAGAGCGAGAAAATTTGTCCCGCAATGATGCGCCTGTTATTGGCCGGATCAAAGGCATACTATCTAAGGCACGCGCCCGAGACCAACAGGCATCGCCCACGGGCGTTGCGCGTAGAGCCACAAATTCAGCATATCTTTGACAAACAACAGGTTAAGTAAAATGGAGAGCGCAAGCGCAAACAAGGTCGCTGTGATGACAGATTGCGGACGGCAATTACTCAAAAATCGCAGACCAGAATCTGTAGCCATGCCAGCGCTTAGTCCTCGACAGGTCCTGGGAGGACCAGTAAAGCGGGCGAGACAGGTGTGTCAGTGGTTCTGTCTCGCTCTGTTAGCCAACGTTAGCGGCACGTTTGCCAGCGCGAACAGTTCTCCGCCTGTGATTGACGAGCTAGTTTTCAGTTACATTCAGTCCTGGAAAGACTTTTACCCATCGCAGGCCTTTGCCTACGGCGACGTTGAGAGCGCTGCAGCCTTTGAAGACTTTAGCGAGGAGCGCGTTGGCAACTGGTTGGCGTTGAATGCCGCGGTGATGGGTGCCCTGGATGTTGCGCTTTCGGGTCCCACTGAGGCCGTGAATGAATTACTGCAAACTGATGCGTTGGTGCTCAGGGCTCAGGTCGAAGACGAACTGGCTAATTGGGAGGAAGACGCGCCGCTCACTAACCAGCCCCAATGGTACGCCGAGCAGGTGTCCCAGGCGCTTACACATTTGTTGGTTCGCGATCAGCTTTCTGCACAATCGCGCAGTGAGGCATTGATCAGCCGTTTAGACGGCGTGGAGCGACTTTGTCGGCTCGGGACGCTGTCGTTGCAGTCCGGGAACGCCATGCGCACGCGCAGAGCCTTAAATGTGCTCGAGAGTAGCCAGCAGTTTTATGATGACGGTTTGCGTGAGTTGGTTGCCGACTGGCCGGCAGTGCCCGAGGGGCCAAGCTTTGATGATGCGATCGATGCTGCGCTTGGTGCCATGGCGGATCTGCAAAGTCATCTGCAGGACGATGTTCTGCCGGTGACAAAAATTCCGACGTCTATCGGAGTCGCAGCCTACACCGCGAAGCTGCAAAGACGCACCTCGGGGCTTTATACGCCGGAGAGCCTGGTGGCGGCTGTGGGAGAGGAGCTGCGCAGCGTCCGGGGCTTGATGTACTACGAGGCATCTCGCTGGGCTCAAGCTCAGACCGACCGCGCAACACAGTATCGTCTACTGGAGCTTACTGACGACGAACGCCTTGATGCCTCCCTCGTAGCGATGGAAAGCGATCGCCAAAGTAATAGTTTGGATTTTTTGGCGAGCTTTACGCGATTGACCTTCGCGGCCGAAAGCTTTGTCGCAGCGAATCGCATAGCGACTATCCCAAAACCCACAACACTGTTGATTGCCTTATCGCCTGCGCATTTTAGCGGTGCTGCTGTAGGCGGGGTTTACCCCAGCGGCCCCTTTGATACGCAGGCAGACACGTTGTTCTATATACCCTCCATCGCTGACGATGCTCCCCAGCTAGCAAAGGACGGGTTTTACCGCTCCTTTAATACGCACTTCAACACCATGATTCTGTCTCACGAGATGTTTCCCGGGCACTATCTGCAATATAAGGTTGCGGTGACTGAGGCACCGATGCTGCGTTCGTTGTTTTCCAACGGGTCCTACGTCGAGGGTTGGGGGAGCTTTGTGGAAGAACTTATGCTGGACGCTGGATGGGCCGACAATGCGCCTTTGACCCGGCTTGCACATCTTCGCAAGCGCTTAGAGAATGCCACCCGCGCCTATGTGAGTGTGCAGGTCAATACTGCCGGTTGGGGTGAGGAGCAGGTTCTGCGTTTTGCCCGGGAAGAGGGTCTGTTAGCGCCCCAGTTTGCGACTAACTTATGGCAGCGCGTGGTGAACTCACCGCTGCAGCTTACCGATTACTTTACCGGCTTTTGGGCATTCAAACGTTTGTATGGTGAATATCTTGCGACCGCGGATGAGGAGCCCACCAGGGTTTGGGTAGACGCGGTTTTGCGCGCGGGTCCGCTACCCATGACTCTGCTCGGGCCAGAGATCAACAGACTGATCGCACCCTAAGCCTCTGTCGGCCGGCACGATGTCGGGTCTATCGATAAGAAACCAATAGTGATACATCCATGATTCTGCGTTTGTTTAGCAACCTTGTGGGCCCCGCCGCGGTGATGGCCGCGGGCACCATGGGTGCTGGTGCGGTAGCCTCTTTTTTACTGGCCGGGGCCTGGTTTCGCTACGATCTTCTGTGGGTGATTCTGGCAATGCTGCCGGTGTTTGTGGTGTCGGTTGACACAGCATCTCGTATTGGTGCGCTGAACCCCGATGAGGGCATGTTTGCGCTCGTTCGAACTCGCATCAGCGCCAGCCTGGCATGGATTATTTTGCTGCTCATTGTGCCGGTACACTTTTTGGTGACCATGGGACAGATCTCGGTAATGTCATCGGCGTTTATGACCTTGCTGGGTGTGCCTGCCGATGCAGCCGGTGGATCGCTCGGACTTAGGCTTGAGGTATTACTGTCAGTGCTGCTGTCCGCTGCAGTTCTGTGGCTGGTGTTCTCCCGCGGTTACGAACGTATGCAGCGCATCATGACCCTCCTCATGGTCTTGATGCTCGTGTGCTTTTTTGTGGTCGCGCTGCGCGGATTGGTAGAGCTGCCAGCGATCCTTGCCGGCTTTATACCGTCGCTACCGGCGGACCTTCCTGCGCCGGGCAGTGAGACACCGCGCATTGCTACCAGCTCGATCATCGCTATGGTGGGCGCGGCGGTAGCGCCGGCTGCTTTGTTAGGGATGCCGTATCTCTGCGCGGATGATGGGGGCAACCGAGAGCAATTAGCTCAGGCGTTTAGACAAGCCATCATTAACATGGGCTTCATCTTTGGCGCTTATGCGGTGTTTGTGGTCGTCGCCGGAGGCTATGCACTGCACTCTTTGGCGGATCATGCGAGTTTTGCCGATGTTGGTCAGGCATCGGCGGTGTTTCGAAATGCGCTACCCGGTGTTTTTGCCAAGCTCGGGCCAGCGATTTTCTCCCTTGGGTTGTTCACAGCGGCTATGACCACGCTTGTGGTGGCGGCACAGGTCACCATTTACTTCATGCTGGACATGGCCGGTCAGGAATGGCGGTTTTCTGCAGACAACAAGCTGTATCACCGCGTGCTCACCGTGTTTGTATTGGCGGCAGCTGCGCTGGCACCGTTTTGGGATTTTCCGGCCCTACTTAAGGTCATTCTGCTCATGGGCATTAACGTCGTGGTTATCCCCCTAGCTTTTGTGATTGTGATTCTTCTGGCTAACAATGACAGCGTGATGCGTGAGTTCAAAGCACAGTGGTGGCGTAACGTCATCTTGTTCATTGGCCTTGCGGTCTCCATCGTACTGGCCGTAGATAAAGCGCCTCACTACTACCGCTTGTTGATGGGTTGATATTCCGTCCAAGCATTAGCAAGAAACAAAGCCGTCTAATACTCCTGCGCTGAATACCAGTAGACTCCCCGTCTCACAAATATCAGCAGGCAGCTAGTGGATATTCTCGACAAAAAAGATCTGGAAGCGCGAGCCGATAAGGTGGTTGAGCAACTTCACGCCTATCTGGATGCCGGTAAAAAAGTTTTCACCACCAGCTCCTTTCAATCCCAGAGTCTTCCCCTGCTGCATATGATCAGCCGGGTAGATCGCGATATTCCTGTGTACTACACCAACACGGGGTTTCTCTTTGCGCAGACTATTCGCTTTGCCGATCGGCTTGCCGATCAACTCGGTCTCAAGGTGATTCCTCTTCGTCCGGAGGTACCCAAGATCAAGCAACTGGATCGACAGAAGCGGTTTCTCTATGCGTCGGACCCTGATCACTGCTGCTATTTGAACAAGGTGCAGCCGCTGGAGCCGGTGCTTCGCGAGCATGACATCTGGGTTAACGGCGTGCGCTCGGATCAAAGCTCCGTGCGTGCGGCGATGCAGGTAGAAGAGCCCGCTCAGCACGGCTGCACGCGCTTCCATCCCATGCTCGATTGGGACTCGCGCATGGTGCACTTCTACCGCAAGAATCACGATCTTCCCGAGCACCCAATGGAAGCGCAGGGCTACCTCAGTATCGGCTGTGAGCCCTGCACCATGAAGGCCTTTGGCGAAGGTAACTCGCGTAACGCACGCTGGTTCGGTATGAACAAAACCGAGTGTGGTCTTAATACAACTTTGGTATCAGGCGGCAACTGATGAAAGTAATGGTGACAGGTGGCGCCGGCTATATCGGCAACGAACTGGTATACAGGCTTTCTGCCGAGCCCAGCATTAAAGACATCTTGGTCTACGACAATTTGTGCAAGGGCAACTACAACCTGTTTACGGGTTTGCGCAAAGTGCCGGACAACAATGTGCGCTTTATTCAGGCCGACATTCTGGATTCCCGCAGCTTGCGCAGCTGCATGGAGGGCATGGACGTGGTTATTCATTTGGCGGCAAAAGTGGAGACGCCCTTTGCCGATCAAAACGCCCATGATTTTGAGCAGACCAATCACTGGGGCACTGCCGAGGTCATCTACACCGCTGAGGAAGTGGGCATTGGCCGTTTAATCTACTTAAGCAGCCAATCGGTTTACGGACAAGGCGAAATCACCGATACCGATCATCCCCGCGTGCCCAGCAGCTATTACAGCATTTCTAAAATGCGTGGTGAAGAGCACGTCATGCGCCTCATGGAGAAGATCCCGGTACAGCTACTGCGTTGCGCCAACGTGTACGGATACTCCAAGAATCTGCGTTTTGAGACGACAGTGAATCAGTTCGTCTTTGACGCACACTTCACCAATCGTGTGGCGGTACACGGTGACCCCAGCCACACGCTGAGCCATATCAGCGTCTACCGGCTAGTGGAGTTGCTTGCGCGAATGATCAAGCGAGAGATGGATTCGGATGTGTACAATCTATCGCATCGGGATTTTTCTTCCATGGATCTGGTCGATTCACTCAAAGAGCTTTATCCGGATCTCGAGACGATCTTTGTGGATCAGCATATTCCCCTTTATGATCTGACGATGCGCTGCGATGAGCGCCTGCAAGAGATGCTGCCCGGCGGCTCCACCATGACCGAAGATTTGGTCAAGTTCCGGGAGCTGTTCACCTTCTAAATAGAGGAGTTCTCTATCACATCCCTAGCCCTGAAAGTCGATATTGTGTCGGACGTCGTGTGTCCCTGGTGTGTCATCGGCTACAAGCAGTTCGAAAAAGCCTTAGCGACCTTATCCGGTCGTTTTGATGTGAGTGTGCATTGGCGCCCCTTTGAGTTGAATCCGCAAATGCCGCCAGAAGGGCAGGATCTTCGAGAGCACATCGCCCAGAAGTACGGTTCATCTGCCGAGCAGAGCCAGCAGGCCCGAGCGCGACTATCGAGCATCGGCGACTCTCTCGGATTTCACTTTGACTACTTTGATGGCATGCGCGTCGTGAATACCTTTCGGGCGCATCAGTTGCTGCACTGGGCAGAGGCCCAGGGAAAACAAACCGAGCTAAAGCTTGCTTTGTTTTCTGCATTCTTCAGTCAACGACAAGATGTCAGTGACGATGCGGTGCTGTTGTCTGTCGCCGAGAGTGTGGGTCTACCCAGGACCGAGGCCGAGCAAGTGCTTGCAACGGGGAGCCTCGCTGAGGAAGTCCGCGAGGATCAGCGCTGGTGGCTTGATCGTGAGATTCACGCGGTACCGGCCTTTATTTTTAACGATAAATACTCTGTGCTGGGCGCACAGGAAGCCGACACTTTCGTACGGGTTCTGAATAAGCTGGAAGCTAAGGCGAGCGCCTAGCTCGCCGCTTTAATCAGCCCTTCGCTGTGAACGTGTTCCAGCGTGGCATCAAGTCCGATACCCAGCTTTTCTACCAATGCGTCGATTTGTGCTTTGGTGATGATGAGCGGTGGGCACAGTGCAAAGGCCGTACCCGCAACCGGTCTGCCGATGAGTCCCGCGTCTGCGCAGGCATTAGTAAGGAATCCAGCAACCGACGGCGGAAACCCTTCTCCCGTTGATTTATCGCTCACAAGTTCAAGAGCGGCGATTAAGCCTCTGCCTCGAACCTCGCCCACTAGGGGGTGATTTCTAAAGGGCGCCAGCTTGTCGTGAAGATACGTTCCGGTCTCGGCGGCTTTAGCAAAGATATTGTCCCGCTCATAAATTTCGAGGGTCTTTAAAGCCACGGCGCAGCCCAAAGGGTGCCCTGAGTACGTGTAGCCGTGACCAAACACGCCTACCTCGGACACAGGCTCTACCAGTGCTTCGTAGATATGCCGCGAACCACGGATGTACTAATAGGTACGTAAGCCGAGGATAGCTGTTTGGCGAGGGTCATGAGTGCGGGCTTTTCGATGTTCATGGTCGTGCAGCCAAAGTCGTTGCCCGTGCGCCCGAATCCACAGATGACCTCATCAGCCCAGAAAAGGATATCGTGCTGATTCAGCAGCGCCTGTACTTTTTCGTAGTATCCGGCAGGCGGCACGATAACGCCGCTGGCACGGGTGATGGGCTCTGCAAGGAAGGCAGCGATAGTGTCGGCTCCTTCGGCAAGGATGAGCTTTTCGAGATTGCCAACAATACGATCGACAAAAGCGTCTTCGGTTTCGCCCGGGTGACGTCCTTTGTAGTAGTGAGGATGGTCCGTGCGCAAAATTCCTAGGGCTTCGACGGGCGCATCAAAATGCGTGAGGTTGGCGGGGAGGCTGGTGAGCGCCCCTGATGTAACGGTAACGCCGTGATAGCCGCGCTCTCGCGTAATGATCTTGCGCTTCTCGGGCCTGCCCGTAGCGTTAGCGTAGTAACGCAGAATTTTGATAAAGGTGTCGTTGGCATCGCTGCCTGAGTTACCAAAAAATATTTTGGCATTCTCTACAGGCATCATCTCTCGAATCTTGTCGGCCAGTGCCATCATGGTGGGGTGCGTCTTGCCGCCAAAGGCGTGGTAGAAGGACAGCTGGCCCATCTGCGCGGTCGCCGCGTCAATCAGTTCCTGGTTGCCATAGCCCAGCGATGTACACCACAGCCCGGCCAAGCCTTCGAGGTACTGCTTGCCCTTATTATCGTAGACGTAAACGCCTTCACCACGCTCCACCACGATCTGTTCGGTGGCTTTAAAATTGGTGGTTGGATAAATGACGTTGGTCATAACAATTACCGCTCGAGCGATCTCCTGCGGGCTTGCTATTGATACCCTGTTTGCAGCCGAAGCATACCGCTGGCCAGCGCTGCAGCAAAATCATGTGCAACTATCACCTCGGTGTTCTGCTGGCGATCCAATGCGGCCAGCCACAGGCGCAGCTCTTCGGTGCGCGCGGTATTCTCGGGAACCATGATATTGCTGTACAGCCACCCCTTATCGGTGTTCGTCAAAAGATTGCTCTTAACATTAGAAATGTCACCGCTCATTAGCCACAGGGTTCCATCGACATGCACGGCAAAAAGTGTCGATCCGGGAGTGTGACCGCCTAGCGCCACGATCCCCAGGCCCGGGAATTTGCTCATAGTGATGAGACCGCCTTCCCCTTCGAGTACAAGCTGTTCAAGACAGGAGGACTCGAGCTGCCGAGCGCTGTCTTTGGTATGCAGATTATGCTCCTCGGCCTGCCATGGTGTCTGATAGACGCGGGCCCCTTGACCCCGCGCGTCGCAAAAGGCATCGACTCCCTGTACGTGATCGATGTGCAAGTGGGTAAAGCCGACGCCCTCGATGGAGTTTATTGTTTCTCCCAGTAGTTCGGGAGTCGTGCCATGAAATGCCACCGGCTCCATGTTGGGTGATAACTTCGCGACGAGTTCGCCGAAATCTTCACTGGCTTGGCGGTCCATTGCTGCATCAATCATGAAGCTACGACCGTCAGGCCACTGAATGACTACGGCGGTATGACCGAGCGTTCTGCTAGGTCCAATCTGTGAAGATGATTGGACGACGCGTATAGAGATCGGCCCACCCGGTACTGTTGCGAGGGCCCGTAGATCTGCTTCCGTGGGCAGCGGTGGTGCGATGTTGCGGATTTGCAGGTGTGCTGGGCCCAGGAAGATGCCTAGCCCAAGGACGCTTAGTAAAAGCATGGCGATGAGTAACCTTAAAAGCCAGCGCATACCGCAGACCTCGGGTCCTGGAAGGAATTGCAGGCTAACATGCGGCCGTGAACGGGCAAGCCGGTATGCTGTGCCAGCTGTATTTTTTGCTCGGAGCGCTATAGTCTGGTGTTCTCAGCGAGTCGCCAAATAAGGGTTCAACATGCTCAAACTTAAGGTCAATGGTAAGTCCATGGAGACGGAAGCCGATCCAAGCACGCCTCTTTTGTGGGTCCTGAGAGATCATCTGGGTCTCACCGGGACTAAATATGGCTGTGGCATCGCTCAATGTGGTTCCTGTACCGTACATATTGATGGCAGAGCTATGCGTTCCTGCGTATACCCGGCGAGCGCCGCCGAAGGTAAATCCATCACTACTATCGAAGGCCTGTCTGAGGACGCGAGTCATCCAGTGCAACAAGCCTGGGTAGAGATCGACACGCCGCAGTGCGGTTACTGTCAGCCCGGCATGATCATGGCGGCGGCTGCCTTACTGTCTGAGAACCCGAATCCCAGCGATGAAGACATCAACCAGCGGATCACCAATATCTGTCGCTGTGGCACCCTGCCTCGGGTGCGTGAGGGGATCCATCGAGCTGCCGCGATCGCCGCCGGTGATGAAGGAGCACAATCATGAATATCAGTAAGTTGATGGGCTCAGCTCAAGACGGTCAGACTGAGAAGTCAGGTGTTGTGGATATTAGTCGGCGACGCTTTGTGGTGGGTTCCGCTGCGGCCGGCGCCGGCCTCATGGTGGCCATGCAGTTGCCCCTGGGCAGTGTGAGCGCGGTTGCTCAAGATGGCGCGACGGAGGTAAACGCCTGGGTCTTAATCGACCCCGACGATACGGTGACCATTCGTATTGCTCGCGCAGAGATGGGGCAGGGGACACTCACCGGTCTTGCACAACTTGTGGCCGAAGAGCTCGAGTGTGATTGGGACAAGGTAACTTGGGAGTTCGCCTCACCTGCTGAAAGCCTCGCTCGCAAACGGGTGTGGGGCAGTTTTGCTACCGGTGGCAGCCGCGGGATTCGCGGTAGTCATCAGTATGTCCGAGAAGGTGGTGCACTGGCGCGTGAGCTATTGATTATGGCCGCGAGCAAGGAATGGGGCGTACCTGCGGCAGAGTGTGCTGCGAAAGAGAGCGTCGTGACGCATACGGCTAGTGGCGCGACCATGACCTACGGTGAACTTGCTGCGACGGCTGCGACGCTTAGCGCACCAGATTCTGTAACCCTTAAAGACCCCAAGGATTGGACGCTCGTGGGTCAGCCTGTGGCACGTCTGGATACTATCGACAAGGTCAGCGGCAAACTGCAATACGGTGCCGACGTTATGCTTCCGGGCATGTTGCACGCCGCCATTCATGCCTGCCCGGTACACACTGGCAAGCGCAAAAGCTATGACGCCAGCAAAGCTAAAAGCATGCCCGGCGTACGCGCTGTGCTAGAGGTTAGCGATGACGCCGTCGCCGTGGTGGCCGACAGCTGGTGGCAAGCTAAGACTGCACTGGATGCTGTTGAGATCGAGTGGGAGACCGGCGAAGTTGGCAAGGTCAACAGCGAGAGCATTCGCAAGATGCTCGAAGAAGGTCTGACTGCAGATGATGCATTTGTGGGAAATGAACATGGCGATGTTAAAGCTGCTCTAGCTAAGTCCAGCAATACGCTGACCGCTGATTACAGCTACCCGTATCAGAACCATGCGCCCATGGAGCCTATGAATACCACTGCGCTATGGACCGAGGAGTCCTGCGAGGCCTGGGTACCCACGCAGAACGGCGAAGCCGCCCTTGAGGCAGTCGCCAATGCGGCGGGTTTGTTCCCCGAGCAATGCGAAGTACACAGAATGATTCTTGGTGGTGGCTTTGGTCGCCGTGGCGCCCATGACTTTGCCGAACAAGCCGTGCAGATCGCCAAACAGATGCCGGGGACACCGGTGAAGTTGTTGTGGAGCCGTGAGGAAGATCAGCGGCGTGGCTATTACCACCCGATCACCCAGAGTCGTATGACAGCGGGAATCGATAGCAATGGCAAGCTTGATGCACTGCATGTGCGCATCTCCGGGCAATCGATACTAGCTTTCTTTAGGCCAGCACTGGGTGAGCCAGAAAAAGACCCAGTGGTGTTCCAGTCTATGGCACCCGAGGGCGATCACTCGATGATCTACGCCGTGCCACATCTGCTCGCCGATCACGCGATGCGCAATACGCACCTGCGGCCTGGATTCTGGCGTGGCGTGAACATCAATCAGAACGTCTTCTACATGGAGAGTTTTGTGGATGAGCTTGCGCGGCAAGCCAACACAGATCCGCTGGATTACCGACGCGAGTTACTAAAAGAGAGTCCTCTCGCTTTGGCGGTACTCGAAGAAGTCGCGAAAAAAGCCGGCTGGGGCCGAAAAATGCCCGAGGGTCACGGATTGGGTCTTGCCGTGTGCAAGGCCTTTGGTAGCTATGTCGCTGGGTGTGCCGAAGTCGCAGTGGTTGATGGCAAGCTGCAGATGAAGAAGATCTGGGCGGCTACCGATCCGGGTTTCGCGGTGAATCCCCAGCAGATCGAGGCGCAGGTGGGTGGGTCCTTTGTCTATGGACTCAGCGCCGCGCTCTATGGGGAATGTACTGTCGAGAATGGTCGCATTGTTGAAGAGAACTTCGACAGCTATCCCTCATTAAAACTTGCCCAGATGCCCGAGGTTGAAGTGACCGTCATGCCATCCGGTGGATTTTGGGGGGGTGTAGGTGAGCCTACTATCGCGGTAGCCGCACCGGCCGTGCTCAATGCTGTTTACGCTGCAACCGGGGTTCGAATCCGTAACCTGCCCGTGAAGGATCAGGCGCTGGCTTAAGCGGACCTTAAAAGTACCAGGCTAGTTGAAGGAGCACCGAAGCACCGGTTCCCAGAGTTCGAGGTTCTTCTCCCAAAGGAAGAGACAGCCCTCCAAACTCGGTGCCGGTGGGCCCGACCGGAATATTGACGGCCCCGATGAGCTGCCAGTTGTCCGCAAGGTCCCAGTTGATGCTCAGCTGGCCCAAGGCAGAGCTGCCCCCAAGCTTATAGAACAGGCTGGGTGTGAGCTGTATCAGGGGGTGCATCTCAATGCCTACGGACGCCGCTAGATAGTGTCGTCCTACCGTGAACAGTTCCCCGCGCCGAATACGAGCCACAAGGTCCGGCGAGCCTAAAAACCCCGCTTCGCCGTAATCTGATTCGCGCAGACCAAATCCGTTAAAAAAGTACTCAATGGGCCCGCTCATATTGCGACCTCGCGTTACCCAGGACCATGAGCTATTGAGTACTCCGCTGGCCGTCCAGCCATCAATCCCGTCGGTAAGCATAAGGTCCCCGCGCAGGATGGCATCGCCCAAGTTAGTGGATCCGCCGACGCCGAGCATCGACTGCTCAAAGTGTTCGGCTAGGAGCAGATCGAACTCCCGTGAAGCCGTGATACTTAAGCGCGTAGGAGCGTGCCCGGGCGCTGGCGTTTCCCTGGGGGGTCCCGGCGCTGCACTGCAACGGCCTGCCAATCACTGCCGGAGTTCAGTAGCCGTTGTCCGTAGAGAAAGCCAATGGAGTGCAGACGCCTTGGCGAGGGCGTTGCTTGAAAGCTGATCCAGGCGCTGGCCTTCGACGGTGATTTGGCCCTCATCCGGACGATCGAGGCCACCGATGCCATCGCGCAACAACAGGAGTGTGCCCACGCCGATGAGGCACCCGATGCACAGCCCGACAAACAGCAAAAACGCGCTCTCCAGCATGACCTGAGCAATAATGAGACGCGGACTCATACCCAGTGCCTGCATCAGGCCGATTTCCCGGGTACGTTCAAATACCGCCATGACCAGCGTATTGACCAGTCCAAAAGACAGCACAGCAAATATCACGAGAGTAAAAATTAACGCGAAGCCGTCCTGTACCCCGAGCATGGTGCCCAAAAAGCTGTCCAGCTCGTTCCAGGGCAAAGTCACTACGTCGCCAGCTGCGGCGCGTAGTCCCCCAAGCCAGACACTCACGCTGCGATAGTTGTCTCCCGTTACCGCCAGCTGAGAAATCCTGTCGCTCATATTTAGCAGGGACTGCGCTCGGTGTAGACATAGGCTTCTTCGCTGGCTTCCAGTCGTGCCGTGTAAATACCTACAATTTGCGCGCCGCGTTCTAGCAGTTCGTTATTCGGATCCTGAGAGGACAAGACGATGCGTTTGCCAAGATCGGTCTCCAGTCGCTGGGCGAGGCGACGGCCAATCACGACACCGCGATCGTCGGGACTCTGGAGTAAACGGCCTTCGATGGCGTCTTTGGGGTCGGCACCCATTGCCAGCTCCCCCGCCGGGTCGACGCCGATTAGCAGTACGCCCCTAGTCTCTCTGGCGCTGGCAATAACGGCCAGAACCCGCACTCGTGTGGTCCAGGCCAGGATATGGGGTTCGGCTTTCAGCCAACTGGCTAACTGCTCGCTGGGCTTGGCAATACTATTGACCACGCTGGGGTCTCGGCGGTAGTCCGGGTGTTGCAGCTGCGCCTGTCCGGGAAGGGTGTTAAGACCATTACTGACCATTTGATCGGTCATGCCACGCATGAGTGCGTTCATGAAAATCATCGCCCACACGCCCATGATGATGGCGGCAAGCATCACGCCCGTGCGTCGGGGCCGGCGCCATAAATTGCGCCATGCCAACGCAAATAGCAGCGGTAGATTACTCATACCGCCTGCATCGCTTCGACCGGGCGCATACTAAAAATCTGCATTGTGGGATACACCGCGGCTAGTAATACACCTGCAAAAACGGTGAGCGGACCCCAAAAAGCGGATATCAGACTGATCTGTGGGTACATGCGACCGGAGAGATTGAAGCGCGCGGCCAGCTCCTCCATGCCCGGGTAAGTGAAGCCGTGGACGCTAAGATAAAACGTGCGTACTAGCCCCAGCGGTAAGCCAAGCACCAGACCCAACAAACAGGTTTCCATGCCCACCAAGCACGCCAGCCGTCCGGGACTTAGTTCGAGAGTCAGCATGACGCCAAACTCGCGAGTGCGTTCCAGTACAGACATCAGTTGCGTGTTCAACACGGACAGCGCAACGAGCACGATCAGTACCGCGTACATGAACCAGGCACTCACCATATCTGATTTGATTGCTTGCTTTAGTCCGGGCTGCAGCTCTTCCCAGGACTGCAGAGAAAGTGACTTATCGTGTGGTGGTAGTGTTTGGATGTTTGCGGCGACGCCAGCTAGATCATTTAGCGCGTCGAGACGAATCACCACCTTGTGTGCTTCACCGCGCATGGAAAAAGTATCATCGAAAAATGGCAAAGGTACTTGCGCCAGCGTTTGATCAACCTCGGGGAATCCACTCTCGATGATGCCCACGATCGTGGCGATGGCGGCTGCCACTGAGCCATCGCGACCACTACCCAGAAGTACCAACTCGTCACCCAGGGTAACTTTTAGGTTTTCTGCCAAACGGGCGCCAATGACAGCCTCGGCGGCGGAGCCATCCTTAAGGTAGGACCCTGTTTTACGAGCCCCGGCAAAGATGACACCACCGATTCCCGGGACGGTTGGACGCCCACCACTCGGATGCCAAAGGAGCGTTCTGTGCCGGCAGCCAGCGCAAAGCCCGTGGCACGTACGGTGACGCCGCGAGCTTGGCTGTCCAGTCCGTTGCATTTGGCACGGTCTGTCGCATGCGTTCGTCTTCGAGATACTTCGGATGCTGTATCTGCAGATGCCCGGTGACCGAGCCGATCATGTTGTCGATCATCATGGAGTAGACCCCAAATTGCAGCGAGATCAGCCCGACCAGCAAGGTGTTGCACAGCACCATGGCACCCACAGTGAGCCAGTTGCGACGGCGATGTCGCCACAGGTTGCGCCAGGCAAGCACCCAGGAAATGCGCATTGGCGAGGATTACGAAGATTGGAAAGAGTGAACTGCGTGTCTGAGAGCGGGACGTCAAAGGCTAATTCACGTGCGCGCATTTCCGTCCATTCCTGATCGTAAAAGGCATGGTGCAGGAACACCCAGTCATCGCGGACGGTCAGTTCCTCGTGCCCCCAAACCACCGCTGCTTTGACAATGTCCCGGGCAGATTCCTGTGCAGAGCCCTGCGCAAAACACAGTGTCGGAATCCAGAGAACAAGGACGAGTAGGTAACGCACGGAAGTCTCCAAAAACTAACTCATTATGAGACTAGTCTTTGGAGATTGGTTTTACCTTGATCCAGGTAAAGTTTTTAGCGGTTTAGCCCTAGGGCTTAGTTAAGGGTTCAAATCGCTCAAAAAGGGGCCATCAACGCAGATGCGGCGCCCATCGGGCGTTGCGCAGGCACCACAGATCCCCACGCCGCACTTGGTCAAATAGTCCACGGCGCTAAGTATTTGTTCTTCCTTAACAAATTCGCGCTGCACGGCAATGGCGGCCCGGACCATGGGCTCTGGCCCGCAGTTGTAAAACACAAGCTTGGCAAGCTCTGCTTCGCTCATGTCGGCTAAGCGCTCGCGCAGCATCTCGGTCACCCGACCGTGATAGCCGCGGCTGCCATCGTCAGTGGCTACGTGCAGCTCGGCGACTTCGGCGCACTCGTCCAAAAAGTACAGACGGTCTTCGCTGCGTGCTCCTACGAAAAACTCTGAGTTGCCAAAATCTCGAGCGATTTGATACACCGCCGCCAATCCGGTGCCTCCAGCAACCGCTATGATATGTGCATCTTCTGGCGGCGCTACGGGAACGCCGTGGGGGCCCCGTACATAGGCTTCGGTGCCTAGCGGTAAGTCCATCAAGGCATGGGTAAACTGGCCTACATCAACCACCACAAGGGTGAAGGGGTTGTCGACGAGTGCCGAAAACGGCTTTTCGCCTAGCCCGGGTATCCATAGGTAGATGAATTCGCCGGCCTGAATGTTGATGGGTCGATTAAAGGTGAGGAGCGCAATGTCTTCGCAAACGCGTTTGTTGTCTACCAGCGTGACGGGCTCAAACTTCATGTCGATGTCGTAGCGAATCATCGCTTCGGCGAAGTCCGTGTTGCGCTCAAGGTCCTTTTCAATCTGCGAAAAATAGTCACCGATCTCTTCGCTGTTCATGCCGGTGAGTGCAGAGCCCACACCGATCACGTCAGCGCCCGCTTTGAAGGCTTCATCTATATCGGATGCGCTGGAGAAGCCGCCACAACCAATAATAGGCAGATCGCTGACTTCCCGGATCTCGCGAATGCACTTAAGCGCGATGGGCAGTACCCCTTTGCCGGACATGCCGCCGACGCCATTGGACAACACCGGCTCGCCATGGGACGAGGTGTAGCCTGGCCCCACAGTATTGATGGCGCAGAAACCGTCAGCACCGGCATCCGCCGCCGCTTTGGCGATGGCGCCAATGTTTGGCGTGTTGGGTGTCAATTTGGGAATCACAGGCACATCTACCGCCGCTTTTACCGCCGCGACGATTTCTGCGACCACCACCGGGTCCTGTCCCATGGCCATGCCGTAGCCGCTGGCATGAGGGCAAGACAGGTTGAGCTCGAGCCCATCAGAAAACGGAGCCAGCAGTTTGGCGACTTCTACAAACTCTTCGACACTGCCGCCGAATATTGAGGTTAAGAGAAAGCGATCTGCTGGGATTTTTAGATCCCGAATGCCAGCCAGGGCGGCTTCTGCGCCGGGATTCGTCAGACCTACGGCGTTTACAAAACAGCCTGGTGCGTACTGGGAATAAACCGGCTCGCGGTTGCCTGCGCGGGGCGTCAGGCCAATGCTCTTGGTGGTGATGACGCCTATCTGCGGCACTCGGTCAAAAAAGTACTGAATGATTGACGGTGCAGTAGTCACGATTCCTGAGGGAATGGTGAAGGGGCCGGATAGGGTCTTGCCAAAAAATTCGATGCTCAACGCAGCTGCCTTTCAAGAATGGGAGTTGGGCGGATGCCTAAGCCCTGATTATACGGCGCGTGTGGCCTCAGGTCCCGCAGAAGGTGCGCGTCACCCGCTCCTGAGGCTTCGCAGGCAATGCCAGATCGCTATCGTCGCCGGCATAGCTTGTAGAATGGGCCAGACGCTCCACTAAACGATGGAACAGGGCGTAGTCACCGCTCTCGCCGTCTTCGATAGCGCGCTG